>NZ_JBEPQT010000002.1:0-697257 GCF_040547985.1 Bradyrhizobium sp. LB14.3 | reverse complement strand
GGAGCTTTGGTGTAGGGACGTGCAGCGAGGTCCGCCGCACTGGCGGGAGCCGACAGGCCCAAAACTAGTGTTCCGGCTGCGGCAACTAAAAGCTTTTTCATGCGAGTGTCTCCCCAGAAACGAGTTCAATGAATCGGTGTATTCGCCCACCTGCAAGAGGATCGTAATTTGGTCAGGTGCACGTGGCTGTAGCTGAGTTGCAACACTCGCAGTTCAAAGCGAGGCCGGATTCTCGATACACATGAACTAGTTACAGGAACTGAATGTGCGGCAGCGTGCACATGGGCACCCTTGCGGAACAGTGACCGAGCGTTGGGCACAAGGGTGTTGTGTGACCTAAGGTGGAAGCGACGCTAGCGCAGCTGTCCCTGTCGTTCCCGACAGGTGCGCGCCGTCCTGACACGGCATGATCGCGGCTAAAGGACGGAGGCATTGCTGTGCGGCGCTACTATTTTCCGATCATCCACAATGGTCAAATACAGGCGGACGATGCAGGGGGATGTTTGGCTCCGCTGAACTAGCGGTCCAATACGGCGAGCGTGTCGCTCGGGATATCTCCAGCGATCCCGAGTACGACCGTGGTACGGGCAGGTCGTAGTCGCAGTTGACGCCTCCGGTATTGAAATCGGGCGGCGCGCGGTTGATAGTCTTGCTTGTTGCTGCGGTGATCCGATGTCGTGGTCCCAGCTCTTCACGTAACCGTTGACGCGCGCGAAAATCGCCGCCCGGTTGAACGGCTGGATATTGCCGGGCAATGTCGTCTGATGCGAGCCGCCGGGGATCAGCGCGGCCACCGCAACGTTGGGATGGCATGGGTGTTGGTCCAGTCCACCACCTCCTGCTTGCTCTGCGCGCGGCCGATCAATCCGTAGCTGAGCACGAGCCCAACCATAAGGACGGCGGCAGCCGCAGCGGTCAGGAGGCCTTTTCGGCCTGGCGCTTTGATGTCTTCCGCGGGCATTTGTTTCTCCACTCAATGCGAGGGATTGCGCGATTGGACGGCGACCTCCACGGAAGCACCGGCCGAAGCCAGACGCGCAAATCGATCCGACGCAGAATTCTCGACTTGCGGAGGCAATCGACCATGCTGAAGAGACGGAACTAGTACTGCCAACAAGACGGTGAGTGCACCTCACGCTCCGGTTGGTCGAGGCGGCCGCCACGGGATGTGGCGGGCTTAGAAGTGTCCAGTGCGCGTGCGAAGCTATTGCTGCAGCGCCTCGAGCTTGGCGTTCTTGCCGTCGACTACCTTGAACACAACATAGTGCGGCTGCATTTGCCCGTTCGGCAGGAACTGGACGTCGCCGAACACCGTCCCCTTGACTGGCTTCCCGCGGATCGCGTCCGCAACGGTCTTGCGATCAAGCGACTTTGTAGACTCCACCGCCTGCGCCCACACCTGCACGGCGGCGGCGCCCAGCGCGGCGCTCTTGTCGGGAGCGGCCCCATAGGCCTTCGTATAGGCGGCCACGAAGGCTTTACTCTCCGGAATGGTCGTGAACGGCGGCAGGTCGGGGAAGAAGATGTCCGCTGAGATCACGCCGTTATTGGCATCGCCGGCCACCTTGAACACCGTAGTCAGCATGATGCCGACGGCGCCGACGAAGGTCGAGTTGATGTCGGCCTGGCGGTACTGCTCGACCATCGCTGGCAGGCCCGAAGAATTCGAGGAGTTAGTGACGATGACCGCGTCCGGGATGGCGCCCTTTAGATTGGTAAGCTGGACGCGGAAATCAGTATCCTTGAATGCGAACTTCTCGGTCATGACGACTTGGCCGGAAAAATTCAGCTTCTTGAACTCGGCTTCGACGGCGGATTGGAAACCGTTGCCGTAGACGTCGTTCTGAGTCAGGAAAGCCACCTTTTTGGCTTTCATGGTCTCGACGACATATTTGGCGATCACGGCAGCGTCAAAGCCGTTCGAGCTGTTGATCCGGATCGCGTACGGATTGGTCTCGCCGCTGAGGATCAGCTCCGATTTCGACACCGCTGTGATATCCAACACGTTGCCACGAGCGAGGATCGGTTGCATCGCGAGCGTTACTGGTGAGTTCCACCCTTCGATGACGACGTCGGCCTTCTCGGCAATCATTTCGTTGGCTCGGCTGACGCCGACCGCGGGCGTACTCTCGTCGTCCTTGGAGATCATCGTGAGCTTGCGGCCGAGCAGGCCGCCCTTATCGTTGATCTGCTGCACCATCAACTTGACCGCATTGGTCACGGTCTGTCCGTCCGGGCCAGCGCCGCCGCTCAGCGGAAAGATAGTGCCGACCTTGATGTCCTGCGCCATCGCTGGCATCGATGCGAGACCCGCCAGCAGCGCGAGAGCCAGTTTCGTCTTGTGCATGCAATTCCTCCCAATATGTGTCTTCAGGACTTCTTGGTAATATGGCGATAAAGGCCCACGAGACCGGTGGGCCAGAAGATCAGGACCAGTGCGAGCACGGATCCCAGCACGATCTTGTTCCAGTCACCGCCGAGCGAGAACAGGTTCTGCTGGGCGATCAGGAGTGCGGTGCCGATCAGGGGCCCCAGCAGGATGCGGCGTCCGACCAGCACGATGGCGGTGAGCATCAGGACCAGAAAGTAGGACTCGAACATGTCCGGGCCGACATAGGCGCGCTGATACGCGTACAGCCAGCCGGCGAGCCCCGTGATCGGCGCGGATATCACGAATACTGCGAGCCTGATCCGGCGTGGATCGACGCCAAGGCTCGCGGCGAGTGCCGGGTTCATCTGCACCATCAGCGCAGTGGTGCCGAGGCGGGAGCGACGAAAGCGTGCGATGAAGGCCAAAGTCAACACAAGCAGGGCGAAGGCGATCGGCCAGAGATCCTCTTGCATCGCGCCGGAGAAATTCGTGAAGATCAAAGGTAGCTTCAGTGGCGGAATGCCGACGATGCCATCCGAACCGCCCACCGCGTCCCAGTTGAAGGTAATCTCGTAGGCGACGACCGCTGCCGCGTAGGTCACGAGCGAGAAAACGAATTCGCGCGTGCGCAAGGTGACTGCGCCGAGGAAGGCAGCGGCCGCGAGGCACAGCACGATTGTGGTCGCAGCCGTGATCCACCCGTTGACGCCGTAGCTGACCGAGAGGTTCGCGGCTGCATAGCCGCCGATGGCCCAAAACACGGTGTGTCCGAGGCTGACCTCGCCGAGATAGGACAGAATGATATCGGCACCGTAGCACATTACCGCGAAGATCGCGATCGTGGTCAGTGTCGAATAGGCAACCGAGGTGCCGCCGAGCAGGCGCGGCAGGAAGAAGCCGATCACGACGGAAGCCGCGGTCGCGAGCAGGCGCAGGAACGGCATCGAGGCCGGCCGAGGGGATTCGATCGCGGTCATCTGGTCGCAAGCCCCGCGGGACGGATCACTAGCAAAGCCAGCAGTAGCGCAAAGGCGGCCGCCGTCGTGTAGGCTGGCGCAATGAATGCGCCGAAGAAAGCCGTGAACAGGCCGAGCCCGAGGCCGGCCGCGAGCGCGCCGCCGATCGAACCGATGCCGCCTAGCACGACAACGACGAAGGTCATGATGACCTCGTTAAAGCCCATGCTGGTCAAGATCGGTGAACGGGGCGCAACCAGCGCCGCGCCGAGCGCGACCGCAGAACATTCGAACATGAAGACGAGGAGATAGACTGTCTTGGCGTTGATCCCGAACAGCTCCGCGAGCTTGGGGTCCTCGGCGACGGCGCGAATGACCGCGCCGAAGCGGGTGCGCTGCGTGAATACCCAAACGGCGCCATAGAGCAAAATCGTCACGACAAGCACCAGCACGTCCTGCCAGGTGAACCACAGCGGACCAAGATCCACCTTGGCGCGCGCCAATGTTCCGGGAAGGATCTGGGGATTGCCGCCGAAGATCAGGGCACTTACGCCCTGGAGGACATAGCCGAGCCCGAGCGTTACGATCATCAGGCTGGTCAGGTTCTGTGTCATCACTAGGCGCATCATCGCACTTTGCATCAAGAGGCCGGTTGCTCCGAGCACGATGATAGCCACGAGAATGGCGAGCGGATAGGACAGACCTAGCTTGGTGATCGCGTACCAGGTGACGAACGCGCCGAGCATATAGAGCTGACCATGGGCGAAATTCACGAGGCGCGCGACGCCGAGCAAAATGGTCCAGCCGAGCGCAATGCAGGCGTAGCCGGAACCGAGCACGATGCCATTGATGATCTGCTGCGCGATGTTCATGTCGGCGGATCCGCGATGGTGCCGAGATAGGCCTCGATGATGCGGTGATCGCTAGCCATTACGGCGGCCGCACCTTCGCCGACCACCCGGCCGCGTTCCAGCAGATAGAGATGATCGACCACCTTGAGCGCCGCTTTCACATTCTGCTCGACCAGCAGCACCGGCAGCCCGCGATCGACCAGCAGGCGGATGCGGGAGAGCAGGTCGGTGATAAGTCGAGGCGCGAGCCCTGCGGAAGGTTCATCCAGCATCAGCACGCGCGGTCCTGCGAGCAGGGCACGCCCGACCGCAAGCATCTGCCGCTCGCCGCCGGATAATGCCGCGCCTTTGTGCGAGCGGCGTTCTGCGAGGCGGGGAAAGAAGTCAAAGACCTCATGGGTGGTAAAGAGGTGTCTGCCGGTCGTGTCACCGGGCGGGCGCACAAGCGCGAGATTCTCGTCAACTGTCAGCTGGGCAAAAATGTTCTTGCCTTCCGGCACCAACGTGAGGCCACGTCCGACGCGCTCGTGGGCGGCGAGCTTCTCGATGTTGCGACCCTCGAGCTGGACGTGACCCGTTACAATGGCGAGGCCGCGTGACCAGCCGGCAAGCGCGTTGACCAGCGTGGTCTTGCCGGCACCGTTGGCGCCGACTAGGCCGACCATCCGGCCGAGTGGAACGTCGATATTGACGCCTGATACCGCAACATTGCCAGCGTAGCGGATCGAGAGATTGTCGCTGCTCAGCACGCCGGTCATTCGTCGCGCCCCAGATAGGCTTCGCGGACCCGGGCATCGCATTGGATGTCGGCCGGCGTTCCCGTCGCCAGCATCGCGCCCTGATCGATCATGACGATGCGGTCGGCGATGGACATGATCAGGTCCATGTGGTGCTCGATCACGACAAGGGCGAGCCCGCGCTTGCGCAACTCCATCAGGACATCGGCGAGCTTTTTCATGTCGCCCCCGCTGAGGCCGGCGGCCGGCTCATCCAGCAGCAGCACTTTCGCGCCGGTGCCATAGGCAAGCGCCACTGAAAGCAACCGCTGCACGCCGTAGGGAATGTCGCCCGGAAGCTGCTCATGGTACGGCCTTGGGATGCCGAAGGAGTCGAGTAATTGTGCCGCGGCGATCTCGGCGGTACGGCGGGTCGTGGCCTCGCGCCAGGGTACGAAGAGGGACGTGACTAAGTTCGTCGAGAAGTTCCGGAAGATCGCCGAAATGGCATTCTGTAGGACCGTCAACTCGCCGAAGAACGAGTTCTGCTGGAACGTTCGGCGCAGGCCGCGGCTGGCGAGATCGAATGTTTGGAGCGCGGAGACGTCGCTGCTGTCGAGAAAGGCACGGCCCCGATACGTCACGGCATTCGTAACGGCTGCAAAGCAGGTACTTTTGCCGGCGCCGTTCGGGCCAATGATGCCGAGGATCTCGTTGCTATGAACCGACCAGCTCACGTCGCGCAGCGCGACCAGCGCGCCGTACTGGACGGTCAGGCCTTCGACGCGCAGCACCTCGCCGGTACTCGTGCGCGTTTCCCCGGAACTTGCCACCCGGCTGTCCATCCCTTGTTGTCCTGATCGCAGCAGTGGCGATCGGTCTTATTGGCGGGCAACTAACGGAGCAATCGATGCGGGATCAAATCCCGGGAGAGAAGCTGCCTCGCAAGGGCATCGTATTGCTGACAGACAGCGAAAACTTGTGCTGACTGGTTGCCTTCGACAGCCTGGGGTCGCTACGGCGTGCCGCTCAACCTGCGCGGCAAAAAGCTGGTCCGCCGGCAAGCTCCTGCAGAACTGTCGCTCGAGCACTCGCCTATGTCGGATGCGAATACCGCCGCGCGGCCCAGACGATCGAATGACCTAGCACCTCATTAAGATGTCCTAAAGCATCAATTCTAACTTGTTGTTTCCCTGGACTCACTAGGATGATTGTGGGGGAGACCAACCACGAACTCATGTTCGCGGCACTGAACGCCACGAACGAAGCCATTCTACGTTCGGCGAACAGCTACCAAAGAGTTCGTGATGCTGCGGTCCATGGCGGCCACATTCGAGTTACAGCTATCCTCTTCCCAAACAATACGGGGTCGCTCGATGTCGTCGCTGCAACGAGCGAGACAGGGTTCATTCCGCAAATCAGCATTTGAGTCGATGAGGCTTCAGTCCACGGCCACGGACTTGCGGGACGGGCATATCGCTCCGGGCGCCCCGCTCTCAGCAATGACGTGGTTCGTGATGAAACGTTGAACCCGTGGCGAGAGCATTCGATTGCCTGCGGCGTCAGTTCAACCTTGGCGGTCCCGATTGTCCAGCGCTCGCGAAGCATTGGCGTTTTTCTTTTCTGCTTCGCAGCAGCCAACTCTATCACGAACGAAATAAGCGCGCTCCTCGAACGCGTTGTCGAGAATGTCGCATTCGCTCTCGAAAGGTTCGAGAGGGCCGAACGGCAAAAGGAAGCCGAGTGCGCGCAGCGCGAGGCCGAGAACAAAGAAGCTGCGTTGCACCGCATGTACATCGCGTTTTGCAAGACAAACGAAGGCCATGATGCGGGCTGGGTCAGGGAAGAACTCTATGATCTTGTTTGCGAGGCAGCGGTTCTGGGCGGGCATTTTACTTCGACGACAATTGCCTTGGCTCAGCCGGACGATCACTTGTTGAAGGCCGTATCAACTAAGGGGCAAAATGCCGATCGGGTCGCCCCGCCTGGGGACCGCAGCTCGCAAGTTTTCTTGCTCTATTGCCTCCAAAACTACGACTGCACCTGTTCTGCCCTCGGCATGGTGAGAGCGGCTCATTATTTTGCGGCCGAAGCGAACGGGATCGGTAGAAGGGTCCAAAGCAGCACGGTACTGCGGAAGCTCATCCGGTACTGCAACGCAGTACCGACGTGTTCTAAAGCGCTGGGAAGCCTTCTAAATAAGCACTTGAAATGAAAGGAAAATGCCTCGAATGTTAGATTGAAATCTCTGTCGGCCCAAAAACAGCAACTACCTACCGAGAACGAAAAGCGAAATAACATCAATATGTTATCGCATCGATTTTGTATTGCACCCATGATGGATTGGACCGACCGGCATTGCAGGGTGTTCCACCGTCACCTGACGAGGCGGGCGCTGCTTTATACGGAGATGCTGACCACTGGCGCCATCATCCATGGTGACCGGGAGCGGCTGCTTGGGTTCGACAGGGTCGAGCACCCAGTGGCGCTTCAGCTCGGCGGGTCGGATCCGCGCGAGCTCGCGCTGGCCGCGCGGATCGGCGAGGAGTTCGGCTATGACGAGATCAACCTCAATGTCGGTTGCCCCTCCGATCGCGTGAAGGACGGCCGTTTCGGCGCTTGCCTCATGGCGGAGCCTGATCTCGTGGCGGGGTGCGTCGAGGCGATGAAGCGTGCGGTTGCCGTGCCGGTCACCGTGAAGTGCCGCATCGGCATCGACGACCAGGATCCGGAAATCGCGCTCGACAAGCTTGCGCGCGCGGTCGTCGCGTCCGGCTGCGATGCGCTGATCGTGCATGCCCGGAAAGCATGGCTCAACGGTTTGTCGCCGAAGGAGAATCGCGACATCCCGCCGCTCGACTATGATCGCGTCTATCGCCTCAAGCGCGCGATGCCTGACGTGCCCATCATCATCAACGGCGGCATCCCTGGCATCGACGAGGCGAGAGCACATCTCGAACACGTCGACGGCGTGATGCTCGGCCGCGCCGCCTATCAGGAGCCATGGCGGCTGCTCTCGGTCGATCAGGACATTTTCGGCGAGGCGGCGCCGCATGCCTCGATGCAGGATGCGATCGAGGCGATGATGGCCTACATCGAGCAGCAGCTCGCGCGCGGCACGCGGCTGCACGCCATCACGCGGCATTTCGTCGGCGCATTCCACGCCGTTCCCGGCGCGCGCGCCTTCCGCCGCCATCTTTCCGAGCAGGGGGTGAAGCCGGGCGCCGGCCTCGAGGTGCTGCGCGATGCGATCGCGCGTGTCGGTGCACGCGCGCCGGCAGAGGCGGCAGCCTAGCCGTAGTCATGAAGAGCCGGATTGCAGTCCGCGGCGCGCCGCTTGATGTTGCGTCCGTGATCGATGGCAGCCCGCGTGATCGCGTCTGTCGGCAGTGGCGGCGCGGCTGCTCCCGTGGGGAGTCTAGTCGACTGCCAGACGCGAGCGGCGGTGACCGGTCTGGAGCTCCGGATAGCCGGTGAGCTTCAGCTTGTCGGCGCGCACGCCCCAGCTCTCCAGGCGGTCGAGGAAGCTCATGCCGAGCAGGTTCGTCTTCATCTGCCCGCGCTGAACGACGAGGGCCGGCACCGACTTCTCGACGAGGTGGCCGACGGAGAGGCGCTCAAGCGTGAGGCGGGCCGCCTTGGTGTGGCCGCCCGCGGTTTCGAGATCGATGTCGTATTCGAGCATCTCGAGCGGCAGCCCGATCGCTTTCGCGGTTTCCCAGGTCAGCACCACCGAGGTCGCGCCGGTGTCGATGACCATCGGTGCGGCGACGCCGTTGATCTTCGCGCGCAACGCGAATTCGCCGCCCTGGCCGCGCTGGATCTGCACGGCGGGGGCAGGCGATGCGGTCTGTGTGCGAAAGATGTGCGAGACCCTGCTGCTCGCGCGCGCGAGCTGGTCGGAATCGCCATAGGCAACGACGGCACCCGCCGTGCCGGCGAGCATGATGAGAACGAGCAGGAAGCGGATCATCGCGCACCCCCGGATGCGCGCCGGCCGGTCAAGTGCGTTTCGGCGATCCCGCGAGGGGCGCAAGTCCAGCCTGATTCATGCGCACCGGCAACAGCGCCATGACCGCCAGCCGTTCCGCGCTTTCCATAGCATGCCAGCGCGCGATCTCCGGCAAGGTGCGTCCGCAGCCGAAGCACAGTTTTGTCTTGGGATCGATCATGCAGACGGCGACGCACGGCGTTTCTTTGCTCATTCGGGCATAGTGAGGGATCGTCGGGCATGTCTGCAAGCATCTCGTTACGAGCCTGTACCTGCGCTCATGATCGGCTTGTTACGCGGCCTGCGCTTCTCGTCCGCCACCGCGGAACTGTCCGGCTGAAGCGGCGGAGAATCATCCGACATCGGCGCCAGCGCGCTCATCACGCGCTCGGGCGGGAAGGTAACGATCACCTCGGTGCCGATGCGCAGCTTCGATTTCAGCGTGAACGTACCGCCATGCAGGTCGATTAGATTTTTTGCGATCGGCAGGCCGAGACCCGCGCCCTGTTCGGCCGACTTGATCGAGTTGGAGCCTTGGCCGAACGAGGCGAGCACGACCGGGATCTCGTCCTCGGGGATTCCGGAGCCGGAATCCTTCACCGAGAGATATTGTCCGCCCGAGGCCGTCCAGCCCGCCTTGAGCCAGATCTCGCCGCCCTGCGGCGTGAACTTGATCGAGTTGGAGAGCAGGTTGAGCACGACCTGGCGGATCGCGCGCTCGTCGGCCCAGAGCCGCGGCATCGCCTGCTCGAACACCTCGTGGATGGTGATGCCGCGGCTCGAGGCGCGCAGCTTCATCAAATGATGGCAGTCGGCGACAATGCCGACCAGCGAGACCGCTTCCTCGTTGAGTTCGTAACGGCCGGCCTCGATCCGCGACAGGTCGAGGATCTCGTTGATGAGATTGAGCAGGTGGACGCCGGAATTATGGATGTCCCCGGAATACTCCTTGTAGACGGGCACGGCATGCGCGCCAAAAATCTCGCTCTTCATCACCTCGGAGAAGCCGAGGATCGCGTTCAGCGGCGTGCGCAGTTCGTGGCTCATCTGCGCGAGAAAGCGCGACTTGGCGACATTGGCGGATTCGGCGCGGTGACGGGCTTCGTCCGAGATCGCCTTGGCCTGTTCGAGCTCGCCGATCAGCGCGTCCTTCTCGGCGCGCGCCTCGAGCGTGGCGAAGGTCGAGGAGTGCAGGCGGTGCGCCAGCAGCACGAAATAGCCTTCGGCGGCGAGCGCGAGCCCGGCCAGGATGTAATTGTCCAGCGAGCCGGTCATCACAAAACTCAGCGCCATCGCGACCGCGACCGGAGCCGTGGCGGCAAGGGCCGCGATCGGCAGATTGGCCGCCAGCATGCTCGATACTGCGATGACCAGCAGCATCAGGAACATCATCAGCGTTTCCGTGACCAAGTCGAGCACGGGATGGATCAGGATCGCCATCCAGCATAGGCCATAGAGCAGGTCGAGCACGACGAAGCGCGTCCGCCAGGCGCGCGTCGCGGTTGGCGAGGAGGGCGCGGCCAGGAAGCGGTGGCAACTGCGGATCATCGCTGCGTGGATGCAGAGCATTCCGGCGGTCCAGGCTGCGGCCGGGATCGGCTGCATCCACAGCCCGAACAGCACGCCGGTGGCAACGACCAGCAGCATCGCGACATAGGAGGCCGACAGCCGCGTCTGGGCATATTGGCGCAGCATCTCGGCGTCGAAAGCCGGCCGGGTTCCGCTGGTCGACGTTAACTTGTCGCGCGCCTCGCGCACCCGCTGCGCCGCAGCCCTTCGGCTGCTCGCCGACGGCGCGCTCACCGGCTCGGCCGGAAGCTGGACAACCTCGGGCTTTTCAGCGGGTTTACTCATCGCACAACAACAATTCCTGCCCGCGCGAGGCGGGCCTTCTGCATTGTCTATCTCTGGCAAGAAATCCTTAAGAGGTGACTTAAGGAGCTAAAGAATTACGTTAAGCCGGCGTTAATTTTGGATCCGGCCTGAGTAGCTCATTGCAGCACCGCATGCTGCGCGATGTACACCACGGCTCCCGCCAGATACCCGGCGAGCGCGGGGACGGCGATGCGGCGGGCATACCAGAGGAACTCGATGCGCTCGAGCCCCATGGCGGCGACGCCTGCGGCCGAGCCGATGATCAGGATCGAACCGCCGGTGCCGGCGCAATAGGCGATGAACTCCCAGAGGAAGCTGTCGGGCGGATAGTGGCCGAGGTCGTACATGCCCATGGTCGCGGCCACCAGCGGCACGTTGTCGATGACGGCGCTCAGCAGGCCAAGCGCGATGACGATGAGATCCTGGCGACCGATCGCGGCGTCCAGCCATTTGGCCAGCATGGAGAGCAGGCCGGCATGTTCGAGGCTGGCGACCGCGAGTAAGATCCCGAGGAAAAACACGATCGAGCCCATGTCGATCCGCGTCAGCGCATGCGCAAGCGTGAGCGGGCCACGGACATGCTCATCCTTGTTGCGATGAAGAATCTCGCCGACCAACCACACGATGCCAAGCCCGAGCAGGACGCCCATGAAGGGCGGCAGGTGCGTGACCGTCTTGAAGACGGGCACCGCGATCAGTACGCCGAGTCCGAGATAGAACATCACGTTCCGCTCGAGCGGATCGACGCTCTGCAATCCGTCCTCTTTCGGCGGCGGCGCGATGGTCTTGCCCTTGAGTGAAAAGCTGATGAATGCGAGCGGCACCAGCAGGTTGAGCAGCGAGGGCAGGAACACCGCGCCCATGATTTTCAGGGGCGAGATCTGTCCGCCTATCCACAGCATGGTCGTGGTGACGTCGCCGATCACGGTCCATGCACCGCCGGCGTTTGCGGCGATGACGATGAGGGAGGCGAACAGCAGGCGGTCGTCGCGCTTGGCGATCAGCCGCTGGATCAGCGAGACCATGACGATGGTGGTGGTCAGATTGTCGAGGATCGCACTGAGGAAGAAGGTCACGAAGCCAATCAGCCATATCAGACGGATCTGGCTGGTCGTGCTGATGCGGGAGGTGATGACCTCGAAACCGTCATGGGCGTCGATGACCTCGACGATGGTCATCGCGCCAATCAGGAAGAACACGATCTGCGCGGTGGAGGCGACGGACTCATCAAGCTGACGGCTGACCAGCGTGTGGTCGCCCGTCGCGAGCGCGTAGATTGTCCAGAGCACGCCCGCGCCGAGCAGCGCAGACGCGCTCTTGTTCACCCCGATCGGATGCTCGAGCGCGATCGCCGCATAGGCGAGGACGAAGATTGCGGCGAGTGCGATCAGCAAGGCAGGATCACTTCATCAGGTGTCAGCGATTAAGGCGCGCGAGCAGGCTCGACGTGTCCCAGCGCTTGCCGCCCATCTTCTCGACTTCGGCGTAGAACTGGTCGACCAGCGCGGTGACCGGCAGATTGGCGCCGTTGCGGCGGGCTTCGGCCAGCGAGATCGAGAGGTCCTTGCGCATCCATTCGACCGCGAAGCCGAAATCGTACTTGTCGTCGTTCATGGTCTTGTAGCGGTTCTCCATCTGCCAGGACTGAGCCGCGCCTTTTGAGATGGTCTCGATCACGGCGGCGACGTCGAGGCCGCTCTTCTTGGCGAAGTGGATACCCTCGGAGAGTCCCTGAACCAGGCCTGCGATGCAAATCTGGTTGACCATTTTGGTCAGCTGGCCCGAGCCGGCCGGCCCGAGCAGTTTGCACATTCGCGCATAGGCGCCTGTGATGATTGGCTCGGCGCCGGAATAGGCATCCTGGGCGCCGCCGCACATCACGGTCAGCACGCCGTTCTCGGCGCCGGCCTGGCCGCCGGACACGGGTGCGTCGATGAACTTGAAGCCGGCCTTGGTCGCGGCAGCATCAAGCTCACGCGCGACCTCGGCGGAGGCGGTGGTGTGGTCGACGAAGGTCGCGCCCTTTTTCACGCCGGCGAACGCGCCGTCGGCGCCGATCGTGACCGCGCGCAGATCATTGTCGTTGCCAACGCAGCACATCACGAAATCCTGGCCCTCGGCTGCAGCCTTCGGCGTCGCCGCGGTCTTGCCGCCAAACTTGTCCGCCCATTCCTTCGCCTTGGCCGCGGTGCGGTTGTAGACGGTGACCTCATGGCCCCCTTTTTTCACGAGGTGTCCGGCCATGGGGAAGCCCATGACGCCGAGACCGAGGAAAGCGACTTTAGCCATGTGGGGTACCTTGTCCGTAGTTCGGGTGTTACGGTTTTTTGCCGGGCGAGGGGGCGCCAATCGACGCCCTCAAAAGTTCCGCCATTGCGGCAGATCGCGCGCACCATAAACCGTTGAGGCCGGAGGGCAACGGCTTCGTTCGATGCCCTCCTGTGCTAGGATGGCGGACCTAAGGACTTCAAAAAGGGAGCGAAAGCATGGGCGGCGTAAGCGTGGGCGTGCTCGATCATTTCAACATCCGGACCCGGAATCTGGCCGCGACAGTCCGCTTCTACGAGGAGGTGCTGGGCCTGGAAAATGGCGCCCGGCCGAATTTCGCCTTCCCCGGCGCCTGGATGTACAGCGAGGGCAGGCCGGTGGTGCACCTCGTCGATATTTCGCCGACTGCCGAGCCACAAAAGCCGGATTCCGGCGTTGTTCACCACGTCGCCTTCGCCAGCCGCGGATTTGACGGGATGAAGCAGCGGCTGGCCTCAAAGGGGATGAAGTTCGACTCCCGCCAGGTGCCCGGCGGCGACCTCTGGCAGATCTTCGTCTACGACCCCAATGGGGTCATGATCGAGCTGAATTACGAGGCAGCCACGGAGCAGGGGGCGGCGTCCGCCGAGATGGCTGGCGATATCGGCAGGCGGTAGCCTTTTGGGCGTTTCCGCTCTAATGGGGCATCTTGAATTCGAGGAGATGCGCTTTGACCGTGACGCAGCAACAGGTTCTCGACAGCCTCGCCAAGATCAAGTCGCCCCGCGGGGTCGCGCTCACCAATGCCAATGTGCTGAGCGCGATCAGCGCCGCCGACGGCAAGGTGTTCTTCTCGATCAATGTCGATGCCGCCGAGGCGCGGGCCTGGGAATCCGTCCGGGCCGAAGCCGAGGCCGCGGTCCGCGCCATCCCCGGCGTCACCACCGTCATGGTGGCGCTGACCGCCGAGCGCAAGGCCGGCGCCGCGCCTCCGCCTCCGCCGCCTCCGCCGCCAACGCCGAGCCGCGGCGCGCCAGGCGTGCAGCCGGTCCACGCCCACAAGCCGCCGCAGGGCGGTCAATCGCCGATGGCGCGGCAGTCCGAGATTCCGGGCGTCGCAGCCGTGATCGCGGTCGCCTCGGGGAAGGGCGGCGTCGGCAAGTCCACCACTGCGCTCAATCTGGCGCTGGGCCTACGCGACCTCGGCCTCAAGGTCGGGCTGCTTGATGCCGACATCTACGGCCCCTCGGTGCCGCGGCTGACCGGCCTGCACGAAAAGCCAGCGCTGAACGACGAGCGCAAGATGATTCCGCTCCGGCGTTTCGGCCTCGCCATCATGTCGATCGGCTTCCTGGTGGAGGAAGAGACCGCGATGATCTGGCGCGGGCCGATGGTGATGTCGGCGGTGACGCAGATGCTGCGCGACGTCGCATGGGGCACGCTCGACGTGCTCGTCGTCGACATGCCGCCGGGCACGGGCGATGCCCAGCTCACCTTGGCGCAGAACGTCCCCTTGAAGGGCGCCGTGATTGTCTCGACCCCGCAGGACCTGTCCCTGATCGACGCAAGGCGGGGACTTGCGATGTTCAAGAAGGTCAACGTGCCCGTGCTCGGCATCGTCGAGAACATGAGCTACTTCCAGTGCCCGCATTGCGGCACGAAATCCGATATTTTCGGCCATGGCGGCGCGCGCCACGAGGCCGAGAAGCTCGGGGTACCGTTCCTGGGCGAGATCCCCCTGCACATGGCGATTCGCGCCACCTCGGATGCCGGCACGCCCGTGGTCGACAGCGAGCCGGACGGTCCCCATGCGGCGATCTACCGCGCCGTTGCAGGACAGGTCCGGGACCAGCTCAAGGGCGTCATCGCCGCGGCATGAGCGGATCCAAGCCAATCCCTTCAAACCAATACCCTGGGGACATGCGACTTTCGTAGAGCCCTGTCATGCCAATGTCGCGTTTCGAAAGCGGGGCTTCCGTGTTAAAGGCCCACGGCAGTCAAGCCCCTTCGGTTCGACGCGGCCCAAAAACGCGTCGCCGGAATGTGCGGCAGCAAAGAGGAAGTTAGGGGAAACGCCCCAACAAGGAGAGACTGAAGATGAAGCGTCGTGATTTCCTGAAAGTGTCGGCAGCCGGCGCGGCGGCGACCGCCGCGGTGGCCTCGCCGGCGATCGCGCAGTCCTCGCCCGAGATCAAGTGGCGCCTGACGTCGAGCTTCCCGAAGTCGCTCGACACCATTTATGGTGGTGCCGAGCAGATGGCGAAGTACGTCGCCGAGATGACCGACAACAAGTTTCAGATCCAGGTCTTCCAGGCGGGTGAAATCGTTCCGGGTCTGCAGGCGCTGGATGCGACGCAGAAGGGCACAGTCGAGATGTGCCACACAGTGTCGTATTATTACGTCGGCAAAGACCCGACCTTCGCAATCTTCGCGTCGGTGCCTTTCGGCCTCAACGCACGTCAGCAGAATTCCTGGTTGTACCAGGGGGGCGGCAACGAGCTCGCCAACGAGTTCTTCAAGAAGTCGAACGTGGTGGGCTTCCCCTGCGGCAACACCGGCACCCAGATGGGCGGCTGGTTCCGCAAGGAGATCAAGACCGTTGCCGACCTCTCGGGCCTCAAGATGCGCATCGGCGGCATTGCCGGCCAGGTGCTCCAGAAGGTCGGCGTGGTGCCGCAGCAGCTCGCCGGCGGCGACATCTATCCGTCGCTCGAGAAGGGCACCATCGACGCGGCCGAATGGGTCGGCCCCTACGATGACGAGAAGCTCGGCTTCGCCAAGGTCGCCAAGTACTACTACTACCCGGGTTTCTGGGAAGGTGGTCCGACTGTTCACGCCTTCGCCAACATCGACAAGTGGAACGAATTGCCGAAGAACTATCAGGCGATCCTCACCAACGCGACCGTCAACACCAACACCTGGATGGCCGCGCGCTACGACATGGTGAACCCCGGCGCCCTGAAGCGTCTGGTGGCCGGGGGAACGCAGCTTCGCCCGTTCACCAACGAGGTTCTGGAAGCCTGTCTCAAGGCGACCAACGAATTGTGGGGCGAGATCTCGGCCAAGAATCCCGACTTCAAGAAGTCGATCGACGCCATGCAGGCCTACCGCTCCGACGAATATCTGTGGTGGCAGGTCGCCGAATACACCTACGACAGCTTCATGATCCGCTCGCGCACCCGCGGCTGATCTTCGCAAGAAGTCGAAAGGCGATACGCCCGGTCTCGTTCGCGAGGCCGGGCTTTTTCTTTGGCGCGACGCGATCGGGATGGGCGCCGCGGAGGCCGCGGTACGAAGGGTGTCCAACAAAAAATCTGAAAAACAACCCCATGCACAGTAGACGAGGGGTGAGAGGACAAGGCGCTGTGAGCGCAGCCAACAGCTTGATGCGACGGAGCTAATTGGCAGGCAGGCCCGATCATCGTGCGGCCGAGGGCAAGTCCGCATTTTGTGAGCCAAGGCGGGGTGTGCCCAGGAGCACCAAGCGAGTGCTTCAGCGAGGCCGTTTGACTCGTCGGGCAAAACAGTGTCAGAAAGGCATAATCGTATAATCCGAAATTTTCGCCTCGGTGCCGATCCCTGGGGAGTGACGATGAGCTTCGATCCCGATGAGGTTCAAAGCGCGCTGCGCAAGGCCTGGTCGTTGGCAACCGCCAGCCAATGGACGGCGAGCAATCCGGCGGCAGGGCAATGCAACGTCACCGCGCTGCTCCTTCACGAGCTCTTCGGCGGCGACTTGCTGAAGACGCCTCTGCCGGCCGGCGAACATTTTTACAATCGCATGGGAAGCCGGCGGTATGACTTCACGGCGAGCCAGTTCGATCAACCGATTGCATACAAGGATTTACCTGCAAGCCGTGCAGATGCGGAATTGGGCGCGACAAGCGATGTATTGGCTGAACTCAGAGCCGCTTTTCAGGAGCATCGTGCGAAGTAAAGCTTGGGGCCACCAGGGAAGCGATCAGAACTTACAAGCGCAATGGATTTGAAATCTACGGTCTCGATCCTCGCGTAATTCGCGTGGGAGGCGTTGCAACGACAAGTATCTCATGGTGAAGAAATCAGGTAATGGCATGGCCGTCGAAAAGAGTACGCCCACCATCTCGCGCCCGTCAGGCGCTGGAAGTCTCTTCGGGCTATTGTACGCCCGGACCTTCCCTTCCATGGATCAACACCGCCTCTGCAGCGGCTTCGTCGATGGCCGCCATGACGTCAGCAGTTGCGGAATGATGAATCATGTGTCCCACTCCGTCGATCCGGCGCAATTTGCTTTGCTTGACCTCGCCATGCAGCCTGACCGACTGCTTGATATCGATCAAACGGTCGCGCTGGCCTGCGATAATGATCGTAGGCATCTTGAGTTCTCCATACGCCTTCGAACCCGAGAATGCGGCGGAGATCAACATCGTCGCTTCAGCCGCCATCGCCCGCATCTGTGATGGGCGGAGCGCCATTTCCCTGGGAAAATCCGCGAACTTCTTTGGGACCGGCCGGGGGCCAAACAGCTTGCGCAACATCGTGGGCCACATCATCCGGCCGGCTAGCGGCGAAATCGTGTAGCTGATGACGTCCCCGAGCACCGGTACGGCGGACAGCATCGACGCCGCGCTGTCCGAGCGGGGAGCTGGGAAATAATATCCCGAGGCCAGCACGAGAGCCTGCACGAACGAAGGATGTTTGATCGCCAGTGCAACCGCAACCGACGCCCCCCACGAATGACCCAGGACCATTGCTTGAGAGACGCCCAGCTGATCGAGCGCCTTCTTGAACAGGTCTGCCTGGGCATCCGGAGTCCAGACGACGTCCCTCGGCCGCGAGCTATGCCCAAAACCCGGGCGATCGAACACGATGACCCTGTAGTTCTCGGTTGCGAGATCAATCAACCCACTCGAGTGGAAATCCTGGATCATGCTGCCGTTGCCGTGAAACAAAACTAGCGGCTTGCCCCTGCCGCGCTCCAAATAGTGCAGGCGAACTCCCTCGACGTCGATGAACCGTCCCTGCGGAGGGTTATCGCGTTGCGCTTTGCTCGCGAGCAGTCGGTTTACGATTGCGGTAGCCACGATGAGGGTACCTGCGGCAGCAAACGCGGTGGCGCCCGGATGTCGCGTGAAGGCGGTCAGACAGTCCGGTCTAAACGAGCCGGAACGTGTTCGTCGTGCAATCCGCATGTGCATTACCTTGGGTGGTCTGCACGATGCCTCATGCAAATGAGTAATGTTGCAGCCGAGGCAAACGGGGATGCGGGGGTGTTGGTTCCTTGATCAAAAGCAGACGGAAATCGGCGCGAGGCCCCCGGCGAACGGCCTCGGACGGTGGTGCAAACTCGCGCGTGCAATAGGGGACACGAGTAGCCGATCAGGGTGCCCTCTCAGGCTGTGTCGGCCTCTTTGCCGAAAACCACGGTTTGCGAACGCCGATCTATAGCTGTGGACCAGATAGTCTGACTTCTCGCTCAGCGCGCAGGACGTTTCCATACAGGCTGCTGATCCATTGCCTTCCGCTCGAGGTTACATTCAAACAGCGGATGGCGGCCTGGATTTGGGGGGCAACCTTGGTCCAGTAGAATTGAGGGTATTTGTAGACCACATCCGCGGGCGTGGCGTATCCGAGCGATTTGTTGAGCCCTATCTCCTCGAATTCATAGAAGAGCGCATTTGATTTCTTCATGTAGTTCGGATCGCCGAGCTGACCAATCAGATCAGCGGCGCGCAGCAACAAACCTTCCTCCTCGTCCAAGTCATCCTTGAGTTCGCTCGTAGGAGCGTCCGCATAGGGAAAACGCGTATATTCGATCGCCCGGGCAACGCGAGCGGCGTCAATCTGGTCGACTGCGTCGAGACGCTCCACGGCGAATAATTTTGAGCGGTCCACGTGATAGGGTGCAAGCGCTGCATCGGAAGAGCCAATCGGCAATTCGACTGTTCGGCCGCTACCATCAACGACATAGGCTCCCTCTTGGTCTCCATGAATTATTCCCCGAACGTAGCCGATGTCGTGAATCAGACACGCCAGGATGAAGTGAGCATAATCGCTGGCTGTCGCCTCAGGAGAGAGCGGCCGATCAGAATGTCGTGGCCGACCAGCGTGACCAACAAGGTGTGCTCGACGTTGTGGTATAATGCATCGCTGTTGCCGATACATTCCAGGGCCAGCTTTGCCGCGTAGGGGAGCAATTCCGGCAAGGTGGCATGCGACGAGCCGAAGCGGCCTCTTGTCTCCGAGATCAGGAACGCACCGAGCGCCTGGGACGTCAGTTCTGGAATCGTTATCACCGGCAAGCTCCTCACGTTCGTCAGGCATGAACAAATGCGATGCCAACCTGGAAGTTGCTAGCGCGCCGCGACCCGCCGCAGAAATGTGCGTACGGGTGCGATTGCAGCAAGGGCTCGCAACTCACAAACCAGAACCGCTACCGTATGCCGACGCGATTGACCCCGCCATTTATGTTGCGTGGGCCAGCGGTGCCTGCCCGGACCGCCGCTCGCGCCACGGGGCGTGGCCTGAGCACGACGCCGGCCCTCGCAACGCAACTAGGCGGATAATCAACGTACTGGCAGTACACGACCGCCCCGGCTGGTGCGGAATTGAGAGTGAGACCCGCAATCCCCAACAGGGCGCTGGCAGCAATCCCTGCAATCGTTGCGGACTTGATCGAAAGACGCTTGTTCGGATGCATCGTGATCCTCCTCTTCCTGCTGCGAGCTGAAGGAGTGACGGAGCTGCCTCAGGCTGAACATAACGTGAGGCCAAAGGATAGGTGATGCTTGACCTGGATCAAGGGTGTGGCCGCGATGCCAGGGGCACCTGTCCATTATCGCGCGGCGGCTTGCAGGACCCGGACAACGGCCGGATCGGTCAAGAACGCACTTCGAAGATCATGTTGAACGGCGTCTCGGTCGCGCGGCGGAAGCGCCTGAAGCCCGCTTCAGTCGCGACCTGACGCAATCGGCTTTCACCCGCCTGTGCGCCGAGCCCCAGGCCCACTTCCTGAGACAGTGACGCCGGCGTACAAATGAATGTCGAGGCGTGATAGAAGACGCATCCGACCGGGTTGAGATTGTCCTTGAGATTGTCATGAGCAAACGGCTCGACGATCATCCACGCCCCATCCTTGGCTAGCGTTTCCTTGACATGCTTGCCTGCACCCACGGGATCGCCCATGTCATGCAGGCAATCGAAGAACGCCACCAGATCATAGTCTTTGGCCGGAAAATCCTTGGCACTGGCCTGCGCGAACGTGATGCGGTCTCCAACTCCCGCTTCTTGCGCCAAGACCTTCGCGCGTTCAATCGAAGGCTTGTGGTAATCGAACCCGAAGAACTCTGAGTTGGGGTAGGCCTGCGCCATCACGATCGTAGAGGCGCCGTGGCCGCATCCGACGTCGGCGACCCTGGCGCCCGCTTTCAGTTTCGCTTCGACGCCTTCGAGCGTCGGAATCCAGTTCGAAACCAGATTGGCGTTGTAGCCCGGCCTGAAGAAGCGTTCGGTGCCGGAGAAGAGACACTTCGAATGCTCATGCCAACCAACGCCCCTCCCGGTTCGAAATGCGTCGGCGATTTTGGGTTCATCGAGGTAGGTGGACTGCACGACATCGAATGCGCCGGCAAAGAAAGCCGGCGAGCCCTCTTCGGCGAATGCCATGGCTTGCTCTGCCGAGAGTGAGAACGCGTTTTTTTCGGGGTGGTAGTCGATGTATCCGGAGGCAGCCTGCCCGGAAAGCCATTCGCGCACATAACGCTCATGCAGACCGGTCTTCTTGGCAAGCTCGGACGGAGTGACCACCGCACCATCCGCCATCGCCTTGTAGAGCCCGAGGCGATCACCGAGCAGGATGCTTGCGCCGCCAAGCGAGATGCCGAGGTCGCCGACAAGCTTTCCTACGAGCGCGTTCAACTTTTCAAGGTTTGGTTCACGCATTGCAGCTTCTCCGCTTCGAGAACAGCCCCCTCGTCGGTTAAAGAGCCTAGGACGACCGGCGGATTGCAAGTGTGAACGCGTTCACGTTTCAGCGAATAGCCCTGTGCCGTCCGATGCCAGATTTGGGTCAGGAGCGGTAACGCTTAATCGGGCTGCGGATGTCTGCTCGCGCCCAACAACCGATACGGGCGCCGCAGGGGCGCGCGCCTGGTTGGCTGACGCGAAGCTGACAGAAGAGGTGACCGGTCTGTCGGGTGCTTTTTCGCTGGCCGAGGTGGCCGGAATGGTGGAAGAGAGCGAAGATGCGGCAAGGGCCGTGGGGTGACTTGGATATCCGGCGGAAATGCGATGCGCCTTCTGATCGTCGAGGACAATGCCGAACTGTCGCGGCTGGTGGCCGGCGGGCTGTCGGCGGCCGGCTATGAGAGCGATATCGTCGGCAGCGCGGCCGAGGCGCGCGAGGCGGTGAGCAGCGTCAACTATGCCGCGATGATCCTCGACCTCGGCCTGCCCGACGGCGATGGCCTCTCGGTGCTGCGCGAGCTGCGCCGGCAGATGGAGCCACTGCCGGTGCTGGTGCTGACCGCGCGCGGCGGCTTGCAGGACCGCGTCAGCGGCCTGCGCAGCGGCGCCGACGACTATCTCGCAAAACCGTTCGCGATGGAGGAGCTGGTGGCGCGGCTGGAGGCGATCCTGCGCCGCCCGGGCCAGTTGCTCGGCCGCTCGCTGCGTCTCGCCAATCTCGTCTACGACACCGAAAGCCGCCAGATCTTCGTCGACGACCAGCCGCGGATCATCTCGTCGCGCGAGACCTCGGTGCTGGAGATTTTGCTGCGCCGGCAGGGGCGCGTGGTGCCGAAGAAGAACGTCGAGGACCACATCTTCGGGCTCGACGGCGAGGTCGCCTCCAATGCGGTCGAGGTCTACGTCTCGCGGCTGCGCAAGCAGCTGACCGAGCACGGCGCGAAGGTCGTGATCCACACCATCCGCGGCGTCGGCTATCTCATGGCCGAGGAGAAATAGCGTGGGGGTCGCCGGGATCTATGCGAGATCGCCGACGTTCAAATCGCTGATCTGGCGCATCGTGTTCATGCACATCGTGGCGGTCGCGGTGGTTGCCATCTTCCTGCCGCTGGTGATGTTCTGGCTGCTCAATTCCGAAGTCGACCAGTTGCACCGCGAAGCCATGCGGGCGCAGGCCGAAGTGCTGGGGGAACGGATCGTCGCGCAGCCGGACGGCTTGCTGACGTTCAATCTGCCGGACAGCCTGCGCGGTCTCTACTCCGAAGCCTATGGCCGGTATCTGTATGATATCCGCGACGCCGACGGCCGTTTGCTGTTTTCGTCCCGCCGCAAGACGGGCGCCGCGGCACAGGCGCCGCCGCTGTCCGAGACGATTTCCGGCGCCGGCGTCACGCGCATCATCGACGGCAAGATCGTGCGTATTCGCGTCGCCGAGGACCTTGCGCATCGCGACGTCATCATCGACGACATCATCTCGAACTTCTTCCGGCGGGTAGGGTGGATCACCATTCCGATCCTGCTGATCCTGCTCGCCGCCGACATCATCATCTTTCGCCGCGCCATCGCGCCGCTGTGGAAGGCCTCGGAGGAGGCCAGCAATATCGGGCCGGCGCGCACCGACATCCGCCTGCCGACGGAGCAGATCCCGCGCGAGATCATCCCGCTCGTCACCGCCGTCAACCAGGCGCTCGATCGCCTCGAGGATGGCTTTCGCGTGCAGCGGCAGTTCACGGCCGATGCCGCGCATCAATTGCGCACGCCGCTCGCGATCCTGCGGACGCGCATCGAGACGCTTGGCGACGGCGCCGCACGGCAGGCGCTGCATGCCGACATCGAAGCCATGAGCCGCATCGTCGCCCAGCTGCTGGAGATCGCCGAGCTCGACACGCTGGTGCTCGATCCCGGCGAGACCGCGGATTTGCGCGCCGTCTGCGCCGAGGTGGTCGGTGCGATCGCGCCGTTCGCGCTAGCGCAGCACAAGGACATCGCCCTCAAGGGCGCCGAGGCGCCGGTGCTCGTCCATGGCAATTCCGAGATGCTCCAGCGCGCGATCTTCAATCTCGCCGAAAACGCCATCAAGTTCACGGCAAAAGACACGTCCGTCGACGTCGAGGTGAGCGAGGACGGTGCGGTGCGGGTGCGCGATTGCGGCCCGGGCATCGCGGACGCCGAACGCGAACTGATCTTCCAGCGCTTCTGGCGCGCCGACCGCCAGCGCAGCGACGGCGCGGGCTTAGGCCTCTCGATCGTGCGCGCCGTGGCGGACGATCACGCGGCGACGGTCGCGGTGGAGAACCTTCCGGGCGGCGGCGCGGAGTTCACGCTGCGGTTCAGGCTGGCGGAGGGGATGCAGGCGGCCGGACCGGCGGCGGGCTGAACCTGCGCCGTCTCGATCGCGGCGTGTGGCCACCAGGCGCCTAACGGGTCTGCATCACTTCGTGCTCCGTCCTTCGATCTCCGGCTGATCGTCTAAGCCTAAAGTCGCAGGACCGGTTGGCGTGGGAGCTGGGCATTTGTATCCCTCGCCATCGTCGGGATGGAAATCGGATGAGACATGTTCCATGCTGGCCTCCAAGCCTCGGCAAGAAGGCCCATCATCACAATCCATCAGGGTAGGAAATCATGAAAAGAAGAGACTTCATCAAGGTAACCGGGCTTGGTGCGGCGGGTGCCGCGACGCTCGCCGCTCCAGCCATCGCGCAATCGATGCCCGAGATCAAATGGCGCATGCCGACGAGCTGGCCGAAATCACTCGATACGCTCTATGGCGGCGCCGAGATGATGGCCAAGATGGTCGCGGAAGCGACCGACAACAAATTCCAGATTCAGACATTTGCCGGCGGCGAGATCGTGCCGGGCCTTCAGGTGCTCGATGCCGTGCAGAACGGCACCTGCGAAATCGGCCACACCGCGTCCTACTATTATTTCGGCAAGGACCCGACCTTCACCTTCGGCTCGGCCGTGCCGTTCGGACCGAACATGCGCATCAACCAGGCCTGGTACATGCTGGGCGGCGGCAGGGACGTCCTGAACGAGTTCTACAAGAAGTACAACGTCGTTTCGCTGCTTGCCGGCAACACCGGCTGTCAGATGGGTGGCTGGTTCCGCAAGGAGGTCAAGACGCCTCAGGACTTCAGCGGGTTGAAATTCCGCATCGGCGGCTTCGCCGGAAAGGTGATGGCCAAACTCGGCGCGGTGCCGCAGCAGATCGCCGGAGGGGACATCTATCCGGCGCTGGAGAAGGGCACCATCGACGCCGCCGAATGGGTCGGACCGTATGACGACGAGAAGCTCGGCTTCGTCAAGGTCGCGCCGCATTATTACTTCCCGGGCTGGTGGGAAGGCGGGCCCATGCTTCTGGCCTTCGTCAACCAGGACAAGTGGAACGCGCTGCCGAAGCACTATCAGAGCATCCTCGAGCAAGCGGGGCACTACGCCAACAACTGGATGATGGCGAAGTATGACCAGGCCAATCCACAGGCGTTGCGGCGCCTGCTAGCAGCGGGCGCCAAGCTGCATCCGTTCTCGCCGGAGGTCATGCAAGCCTGCTTCAAGGCGGCAAAGGAGCTGCACACCGAAGTCTCGGCCAGCAACGCGGACTTCAAGAAGGTCTACGAATCGCTGACCGCGTTCTCGAACAACGGATATCAGTGGTTCCAGGTCGCCGAAGTCGGCTATGACAACTTCATGGCGCGCAACTCGCAGAGCTGATTTGCGAGCCGCGATCGGCCAAACGAAAAAACCCGGAGCGAAAGCTCCGGGTTCTTTTTTTGCGGGCGGGCCGGGCGCTATTGCTTCGGCTGGCCGAAGTCGAGCGGCGGCAGATCGATCTGCGGAATTTCGATCTTGATGCTGTTGGGATCGACGGTGGACTGCACGCCCTTGTAGTGCATCACCATCGACGGGAACATGATCACCAGCAGCACCATGATGAGCTGGATGACGACGAACGGCACCGCGCCCCAATAGATCTGTCCCGTCGTGACCGGCTCCATGCGTTTGCCGGTGACGCGATCGGTATAACGTTCCTTTGGCGCGACCGAGCGCAAATAGAACAGCGCAAATCCGAACGGCGGGTGCATGAACGAAGTCTGCATGTTGACGCCGAGGATCACGCCAAACCAGATCAGGTCGATGCCGAGATGCTCCGCCGCGGGCCCGAGCAGCGGGATCACGATGAAGGCGAGTTCGAAGAAATCGAGGAAGAACGCCAGCACGAACACGAACGCGTTGACGAAGATCAGGAAGCCGACCTGGCCGCCGGGCAGGGAGGTCAGCAGGTGCTCGACCCAGACGTGGCCACTGACGCCGTAGAAGGTGAGCGAGAATACGCGTGCCCCGACCAGGATGAAGACGACGAAGGCGGAGAGCTTTGCCGTCGATTCGACCGCCTGACGAACGAGGTCCCAGGTCAGCCGACGTTTCATGGCACCGAGAATGAGGGCGCCGGCTGCGCCCATCGCACCGCCTTCGGTGGGCGTCGCGACACCGATGAAGATAGTGCCCAGCACCAGGAAGATCAGGAACAGCGGCGGCACCATGACGAAGGTGGTTTGTTGCGCCATCTTCGAGAGGAAACGGAAGCCCGTGAGCTTGTCGATGGCCCAGTTCGCGACGGCGACGGCGAACGCGAAGAGGATGCCGAAGAACATGCTGAGCACGACGAAGTCGGCGCCGTGGGTCTCCGAATTCCGCATCATGAACCAGCCGAACACGCAGCTCGCGAGGAACAGCACGCCAAGCGACTTCAGGCCGCGGTCGCCGCTTTCCTCGCGGAAGCCGATCGCCTCCTTGGGAAGGCCCGGCGCCGCTTTCGGAAAGATCAGGGTGACGAGAAAAGCGTACCCCGCGTAGAGGCCTGCGAGCACCAGGCCCGGAATGAACGCGCCCTCGTACATGTCGCCGACCGACTTGCCGAGCTGGTCCGCCATCACGATCAGGACGAGCGAGGGTGGAATGATCTGCGCCAGCGTACCGGAGGCCGCAATGATGCCGGTCGCCACGCGGCGGTCATAGCCGTAGCGCAGCATGATTGGCAGTGAGATCAGGCCCATCGAGATCACCGAAGCCGCCACGACGCCGGTCGTCGCCGCAAGCAGGGCGCCGACGAACACCACCGCGTAGGCGAGGCCGCCCCGGATCGTGCCGAACAACTGGCCGATAGTGTCGAGCAGATCCTCGGCCATGCCGGAGCGCTCGAGCACCAGTCCCATGAAGGTGAAGAAGGGAATGGCGAGCAGCGTGTCGTTGTTCATCACGCCGTAGACGCGCTCGGGCAGCGCCTGCAGGAAATCCGGATGGAATTCGCCGAGCTGAATGCCGATCACAGCGAAGAAGAGGCCGACGGCGCCGAGCGAAAATGCCGCCGGGTAGCCGAGCAGCAGCACGATCACCAGCGTGGCGAACATGATTGGCGCCATATTGGCGATGAGAAACGCGGTCATTGAATCCCCCTACGATGCCGCTTGGCGATCACTTCTGTTCGATCGCTTCAACGAGGTGCTCGACTTCGGCCTCCAGCGCCGAAATCTGCGACTCATGGGGATCCGGAATCATGCCGCGCATGATGGCGATCCGCTTGATCAGTTCGGAGATGCCTTGAACAAGCAGGAGCGTGAAGCCGATCATGACGAGTGACTTGGCCGGCCATTGCGGGAGGCCGCCCGCATTGCCGGATTGCTCGTTGATCTGGAGCGAACGCAGGAAGAACGGTACGCCGGTTACGATCATGACGACGGTCAGCGGTATCAGGAAGAAGAGGTGCCCGATCACGTCGATGACGTTGCGAACCCGCTTCGGCATCATGCTGTTGAAGATGTCGATCCGGATGTGCTCGTTATCGAGCAGCGTCCAGGACGAGCACAGCAGGAACACGATGCTGAAAAGCACCCATTGCAGCTCGAGCCACGAGTTGGAGGACGTGTCCAACGTCTTTCGAATAATCGCATTCAGCGCCGAGATGACGACGGCAACCAGGATCAGCCACGCCAGGCGCTTGCCCGTCCAACGTGTGAACGCGTCAATTCCATTGCTCAGCTTCAGGAGCGCTTGCAAGATTGGTCCTCCCCGATTTGCCCCGGCCGTCTTGACTGCGCCGAGTGGCGCGTTGGCTTGTCTCGCCGCGCAGGCATGAGGCAGCCGCACCAAACCAGTGAGCGTGCCGCCAGTCAATCGGAAGTTTGTTGATAGCTAAGGGGAATAAGTCGCGGCCGGCCAGCCGATGCTAGCCGCCGGTGACACTCATGTGCCGCGAGACACTGGGGCGGTCGTGGCGGCGGTCGATGATGAAGTCGTGGCCCTTGGGCTTGAGCCCGATGGCGCGGTCGATCGCATCCGCAAGCAGCACATCGTCATCAGATGCACGCAGAGGTTTGCGTAAGTCGGAGGCATCCTCGTGGCCGAGACAGGTGTGCAACGTTCCCGTGCAGGTGACGCGCACCCGGTTACAGGATTCGCAGAAATTGTGGGTCATCGGGGTGATGAAGCCGAGCTTGCCGCCGGTGTCGGCGACGCTGACATAGCGCGCCGGCCCGCCGGTGCTCTCGGCCAGATCCGTCAGCGTGAATTGCTGGGCGAGGCGCGCGCGCACCAGCGACAGCGGCAGATACTGGTCGAGCCGTCCCGATCCGATCTCGCCCATCGGCATGACCTCGATCAGCGTCAGCCCCATGCCCTTGCCGTGGGCCCAGCGCATCAGGTCGGGAAGTTCGTCTTCGTTGAGGTTCTTCAGCGCCACTGCGTTGATCTTCACGGCAAGCCGCGCGGCTCGTGCGGCCTCGATGCCTTCCAGCACCTTGTCGATCTCGCCCCAGCGGGTGATCTCGCGAAACTTTTGCGGGTCGAGCGTGTCGAGCGAGACGTTGATGCGGCGGACGCCGCAATCGGCGAGCTCGCTGGCATGTTTCGCAAGCTGGGTGCCGTTGGTGGTCAGCGTCAGCTCGCCCAACGCGCCGCTCTCGAGATGCCGCGACAGCGAACGCACCAGCGTCATCACGTTGCGGCGGACCAGCGGCTCGCCGCCGGTGAGCCGCAGCTTCTTCACGCCTTTGGCAATGAAGGCCGAGCAGAGCCGGTCGAGTTCTTCCAACGTCAGCAGATCCGCCTTGGGCAGGAACGTCATGTCTTCCGACATGCAGTAGAAGCAGCGCAGGTCGCAGCGGTCGGTGACGGAGACGCGCAAATACGAGATGGTCCGTCCGAACGGATCGGTCATCGCGCTCGACAGCGCGGCGCGGGGGCTCGCGGAAAGTCCGTTCATACCAAATGCCTTGTCCCTTACGGCAACGGGCGCAGCTTTGCGTCAGCGGTGCTCTGGAAGCAATCTAAGCATCAGAGGCGTCAGAGACAATTGGGGGGATAACGGAGGTCAGCGCTTGCCGGCATTCGGATCGGGGAACGGCGAACCTGCGGCCGGTGCGGCGGAAGCCGCCGGTTTCGGCTTCTTGGGCCGGTGCGGCTTGCGGACCGGTTTTGGCGGGGTGGCCGGCTGGAGTTCAGCGAAAACCGGGCTCGGGTCGGTCGTGACCGAGGCGGGTGTGGTGAAATCGCCGGGATTCTTGATGACGTTCACCGGCACGCTCGCCGGCTGATATTTTGGCAGGGCGAAAGCCACCATGAAGGAGGCGTCGGCGGCCGGAACCGAGACGGAGCAGGGGGTTTTGCAGCCCGGACCGAGCGAGGTTGTGGCGTCAGCACCCGGAGGATTGGATTCGAGCCGGACCTGGACCGTCGGCGGGGCCGATTTGAACACGTCCCAGGACATCGAGGAGCAGCCGGCGAGGCTTGTTGCCCCCAGGAGGCTTGCCCCAGTTAACGCAATCGCGATGACACGACGCATGACCATCCACTTCTGCTGCGACGAACCGCCACATCCCCGGCTAAACCTAGGAGCGTCGTTCCAGGCAAGCAACCGGCGGGCCGCGCATAATTAATAGATGGTTAACGCAGGTACAGAAAAATAACCACGTGATTTCAGTGGCTTGATGTGTTCTTACGCCGTCATCAGGCTGTGGGCTGCCGCCGGCAGGTCGCGCATGTGATGGATCAGCCGGTCCGGCTTGAGCTCGGCGATCGGCACGTCCGTATAGCCGAAGCTGACCCCGATCACGGGAACTCCAGCGCGCCGGGCCACGCCGACATCGGGTCCGGCATCGCCGACCATAATGCTGGCTTTGACCTCGCCGCCGGCCCGCGCCACCGTTTCGCGAAAAATGGCCGGATCGGGTTTCTGGACGCCAAAAGTGTCGGCGCCGCAGATCGCCGCGAAGCGCCGGCTCAGGTCCAGCTGGTCCAGCAGCCGCTTCGACAGCCATTCCAGCTTGTTGGTACAGACCGCGAGGCGATGGCCCTGGGCCGCAAAATGGTCGAGCGCGGCTTCCAGCCCCTCGAAGGGCCGGGATTCGACGGCGATATGGTCGGCGTAATAGACGATGAAATCTGCCGTCAGCCGGTCCATGTCGGCGGGCGTGACGCTGCGGCCCTCGGCCTCCAGCCCCCGCTCGATCAGCTTGCGGGCGCCGGCGCCGATCATGTTGCGGGCCGAGGCCATCGGCACGGGCGGCAGCCCTTCGCGGTCGAGCACGTAATTGAGCGCGGTGATCAGGTCGGGCGCCGTATCCACAAGCGTGCCGTCGAGATCGAAGACGATGGTGTGAGGAGAGGTCATGATCCCAGCGCTACCGGCCTGGCCGTATAGGCGCAAGGGGCGGCGCCATAAGATCAGATTATAGAGCTGTTCCCAGACCCTGTTCTCCGAGGGGAAACGGGGCTACATAGGCCGCCGCAAGCGAGCTTTATCGTCGGCACACTCCCTAATCCAGAGGCGGGCGCATCGTGAACATGGACCAGTTGAAGCGGCAGGCTGCGGCGCGCGCCCTCGAGGATGTCCGTGACGGCATGCAGCTCGGGCTCGGCACCGGCTCGACCGCCAAACATTTCGTCGAGCTGCTCGGCGAGCGGGTCCGCGCCGGGCTGAAGGTGATCGGCGTGCCGACCTCCGAGGCGACGCGGCTCGATGCCGAGCGCTGCGGCGTGCCGCTGACCACGCTGGACGCGATCGACCATCTCGACATCACCGTCGACGGCGCCGACGAGATCGATCCCGCGCTCAACCTGATCAAGGGCGGTGGCGGCGCGCTTTTGCGCGAGAAGATCGTGGCGGCCGCCTCCGATCGCATGATCGTGATTGCCGACGACACCAAGTGGGTGCCGACGCTCGGCCGCTTTCCGCTGCCGGTCGAGGTCATCCCGTTCGGGCTCGGCGCAACGCGGCGTGCGATCGAGAAGGCATTTGCGGAATGCGGCGTTTCCGGGCAAATGGCGGTCCGCAAAGGCAAGGACGGCCACGTTTTCGTCACCGATGGCGGCCACTGGATCGTCGATGCCCAGCTCGGACAGATCGTGGATCCGCCCCGCCTCGCCAAGGCGTTGAGCGCGATCCCCGGCGTGGTCGAGCATGGGTTGTTTATCGGCTTGGCCAGCTCGGCTGTTTTGGCGGGTGGCGAGGGAATCCGCGTGGTTGAACGGCGAAAGCCGAAAGGAGACTAGGAATGAAGAGCGTTTTGAAGTTCTTGCCGGTCGTGACTCTCGCTGTGGGACTGGCCCTCTCGGCCGCCCCGGCGCTCGCCCAGCAGGCGGCCCCGCCGAAATCCTCACCGAGCGCCATCGCGGCCGCCAAGGAGATCCTGGCGATCAAGAACGCCGGCGCGATGTACGCCAACGCGGTGCCCGGCATGGTCGAGAAGACCAAGATCACGCTGATCCAGCAGAACCTCAACTACCAGAAGGACCTCAACGAGGTCGCACAGGTCGTCGCCCAGCAGCTCAAGGGCCGCGAGAGCGAAATCGGCGACGGCATGGCGCAGGTCTATGCCAGCGAGTTCACCGAGCAGGAGCTGAAGGATCTCGTCACCTTCTACAAGTCGCCGCTGGGCAAGAAGCTGATCGAGGCCGAGCCGCGCGCAATCGGGCTGAGCATGGCCTTCATGAACTCCTGGGCCCAAAATTTCTCCGAGACCGTGATGGGCAACTTCCGCGCCGAGATGCGCAAGCGTGGCAAGGAGATCTGACAGATACTATCTGATCAGGAGTTGCTGAAAGAGGTCGGAGTGGACAATGGCTGAATTCGACGTCGACCTCTTTGTCATCGGTGGTGGTTCGGGCGGCGTGCGTGCCGCCCGCATCGCGGCCGGCTACGGCGCCCGTGTGACGATCGCGGAAGAGTACCGCATGGGCGGGACCTGCGTGATCCGCGGCTGCGTGCCGAAGAAGCTGTTCGTGATCGGCTCGCATTTCCGTCATGAAATCGAGGATGCCGCGGGTTTCGGCTGGACCGTTCCGCCTGCCAGCTTCGACTGGCCGACACTGATCGCCAACAAGGACAGGGAGATCGCCCGGCTCGAGGCGATCTACACTGCCAACGTCGAGAAGGCGGGTGCGCAGGTCGTGAAGAGCCGTGCGGTGATCGAGGACAAGCACACCGTCCGCCTGCTCGAAAACGACAAGAAGATCACGGCAAAATACATTTTGATCGCCACTGGCGGCGCGCCCAATCACGGCGCCTCGATCCCCGGCATCGAGCACGTGATCTCCTCCAATGAAGCTTTCCACTTGACCAAGCTGCCGAAGCGGATCGTGATCCAGGGCGGCGGCTACATCGCGCTGGAATTCGCCGGCATCTTCGCCGGCTTCGGCTCCGACGTCACCGTGATCTATCGCGGCGACAACATCCTTCGCGGCTTTGACGAGGATGTTCGCACGCACGTCCGGGCCGAGATGGAGAAGCAGGGCATCACCATCCTCACCGGCTGCACGGTAGCGAAGGTCGATCGGCACGGCGAGGAGTTCACCACGCATCTGTCGAACGGATCGAGCCTTGCCTCCGACCAGGTGATGTTCGCGATCGGCCGCCATCCGGCGGTGGCCAATCTCGGCCTGGAGAAGGCCGGCGTCGCCATCAATCCCAGGAATGGCGGCATCGCGGTCGATCATTTCTCGAGGAGCTCGGTCGACAGCATCTATGCGATCGGCGACGTCACCCACCGCTTCAACCTGACGCCGGTCGCGATCCGCGAGGGCCATGCGTTCGCCGATACCGTGTTCGGCAAGCGCGAGGTGCAGGTCGATCACGCCACCATCCCGACCGCCGTGTTCTCGCAGCCGGAGGTCGGCACCGTTGGCCTCACCGAGACCGAGGCGCGGGCGCAATTTGGCCATGTCGACATTTACAAGACGACGTTCCGCCCCATCAAGGCGACGATGTCGGGCCGCGATACCCGCGTGCTGATGAAGCTCGTCGTCGACGGTGCCTCCGATCGCGTGCTCGGCTGTCACATCGTCGGTGATGCCGCGGCCGAGATCACGCAGGCAGTCGCGATTGCGGTGAAGATGAAGGCGACCAAGGCCGATTTCGACGCGACCATTGCGCTGCATCCGACCGCGGCCGAAGAGCTCGTCACGATGCGCACCCCGACCGCGCGGCATGTGCGCCAGGCGGCGGAGTAACCCCCGCGCTCAGCCGTACAGATACCCGACCTGCTTGCCTTCGGTGCGCAGGGGACGGATGTCCTTCTGCGTGATGATCTGGCCGGCGAGGCCGTCGATCTCGTCGCGCTGCGTCGGCGTCCAGCTGCGAAGGTCGTTCATGCCCTTGAGAAGGCCGAGCCGGAGAACTTGCGTGTTGTCACCGATGCCTGTGAGGCTGATCGCGTTGTTGCCGGCGGTCACCACATCGCCAGCCGCGAGCTCAAAGGTCTCGCCGGCCTTGCTCTTGAATTCAGCCGTGCCGCGAATGACGCGATAGATCGCAACCTCGCCCTTGGCCAAACAGCTACCATCGGCTGCAGCCGATGTGCTCTTCGGCAAAAGTGACTGGCCACGCGGGTCGGTCGCGATGATGTGGCCGGTGACGAGATGGCCGCTCGGGGCCTCGATCCCGATATCGCGCACATAGACCGGCATCGCCGATTTGACAGGGCTGTCGGTGAACGGCTTGAACAGCGCATCCAGCGCCAGGGGATCCTGAAGCCAGAAGCCTGCATCGGCCGGGCGATCATGCAGTGAGTGGCTCCAGGCCACACGCGGCGTCTCGGCCTCGTTGATCTGGTCCGGGCCGACGATGCTCGGGTTTGGAAAGGTGGTGGGATCGGTCACGAAGGCTTCGAGGAATTTGCCCGAATAGCCCATGGAAATCGGATCCGGCACCACCGTCTGCGGCGTCTTCAGGTTCTCTTCGGTCGACAGTCCCGACCAGGTGTAGAACAGCTGGCGGTGCACGATCGCGCTCTGCAACATCACCGCGCCAGGGCCGACACTGTGGAAGCGCCCGTCATAGTCGAAGGTGAACGCGCCGGAGGTGACCAGCACGAGCTGAAAGCCGCCCGGCGGAAGATGCAGGTGGAAATCGGTAGGGCCGGTGTCCGGACGGTAGATCGGCAGATTGGTCGCGACTTCGTGCAGCAGGAAGGTTTCGTTGTTGGCGTGAAAGCCTTCGTTGGCGCGATTGTAGAGCGCTTGCGGCCGGTACGTCGCTTCGAACTTCGCATTCCGGTCGCGATCGATCGCCACGAAATCCCGAGCGTTGAGGCGAACGGGCGCGCCGTCCGGGCGGGTCAGCCCGGTGAATTTGAGATCGCCGGCGGCATGCACGTTCATGGCATTCTCCGATTCTGGGCCGCTCACCCGGTCTCTCGGCGCACGCATCTTGCCGCTCCAATCGTGGGAGAGCAGGGAATCAGGCTTGATGCTGCCTTGCGAAATTTGGGCCAGTCGAGGTGACGCGCAGCACGCGGGCTCTTCGGCTCGCCGCCACGCCAAGAAAAATCGAGGTTGCACCTGATGTTAGATGACCCGCTTCACGGGCCTGCATGGCCCTCTTCGCCAAGCCTGCAGATCCAGTGACGAGACGCGTCTTGTCTAATTTGTCGGCACGTCCTGCGCGGACGTGCAGCTGCGCCGATCAGCAAGTGCCAGCGGCCGGGTGTCTGATGCCATTCATTCGAACGACCGACGGACAGTCCGCTCGGGCTTGCCGTACGGACTGTCGGCCCACTTCGCCATGTCCACGGCAGCCTGACGCCAGGATGGCTCCGGTCTGCTACATGCGGATCGAAACGACGCCGCCCTGCAACTATTCAAGCGCGCCTCGGCGCGCCGAACTTCGCTCACATCGGCACCGGAATGAGGGGCGCAACCTCCCGATCAAGCGCGTTCTCGCTCGCCGCAAGTCCTTGCGCGACGCCGACACGGTCGGCCTCGGGACGGTTCTGGCTCATCTTGCGCTTGCCTTCGAACCGCACGACGGGAATGCGCACGCCGACGATTCCGCGCAGCTGCGCAGCGGGTCCCGAAGCAACCGCTCGCCGAAGACCGACGGCCGTACCTTCCGCGCCGACGGCCCCGACGCCACGCGCGTGCGTCCTCGCTCGACGATGGCGCGAGCCACACGCGGCCGCGCGCCATGGCGTGTCTCGATAAAGCCTTCGGCGGCGAGCTGTTCGTAGGCGACGCTGACGGTCGAGCGGGCCACACCCATCTCGCCGGCAAGCGCGCGCGAGGACGGCAGCAACCCGTCGATCCCGTATACCCGCGCCAAAATCTGATCCCTCAGGGCATCGTAGATCTGGCGCGCGCCCATGCGGCCGGCCCGGGGAGCGGGATTGGTCTTCATCTGGATCATCCACATTCCAAGCCGGCATTCGCCCGAGCGGACGATGTCGGAATGTGGTTCCAGTCCGGTTCGCCGAGAGTTTCGACGTAAGCCTTGCCGTAGGGATAAAAATGCTCCTTGCGGCCCTGGTCCCACAGCGCCCTGAGACCGGGCGCCGACTCGCATAATGAGTCTCCACTTTCACAGATCAATCACGACATCACTTCGGGGCCGCGAGCAGCAGATCAGGACGTTGCCCTCCGCTGGCGGGTCGAGTGGATCCGGCGCGTAGCTGACCGCTCCCGCGATCAGTCCGCTCTCGCAGTTGTGGCAGACGCCGGTCCGGCACGACCAGCGCACGGGGACGTCGCAGGCTTCGGCCAGCTCCAGCAGGCTGGCGTAGGCCGGTCCCCAGCACACATTGAGTCCACTTCGGACGAACGAAACCATCGGGCCGGGGCCGGGGGCGCCGGCCGGCGAGTGCGCTCGCTTCTGCGGGGAGGACGCTATGCCGGGCGTCAAGGATGGTCCGGCGCCGAACAATTCGGTGTGGATGCGATCCGGCGCGACGCCCAACGTGGTTAGGCCAGCTTTCAGATCGCTCATGAAAGCGGCCGGTCCGCACAGATAGAAATCGCCGTCACGTGGCACGCTGAGACTCTGGAGCAGGCGTGCGTCCAGATGTCCGGCTGTATCGAACTCCACATTGAGACGATCGCCCGGGTCAGGCGCGCTGTAACAGACGTGGCTATGGTGATGAGCGAGCCCACTTAGCAATTCGCGCGCCTCGGCGGCGAACGCATGTTTGCGGCCGTCGCGAGTGCCGTGAAGCCACCAGACGTCCCGCGTCGTCTCTTCAGCGGCGAGCGCGTGGAGCATTGCGAGCACCGGCGTCACGCCGATTCCGGCGCTCAACAGGACGACGGGGCGCGCATCTTGCCGGAGCGTGAAACTGCCGCGGGGTGCACCGACCTGCACGACGTCGTCAATTCCGAGATCATCGGCGATGTAACGGCTGGCGGCACCGTGCGATTCGCGCTTGATGCTGATCCGATAGGGCGCGGCATCGGAGCCGCTCGAGAGCGAATAGCTGCGCGTCATCGCTTGCGCAGCCAGCGGCCCGAGTCGGACAACGACGAACTGACCGGGCAGGGCGGCGGCCACAGGATGTCCGTCGACGGGTTCGAGGATCAGCGACGTCACGTTGCCGCTTTCTGCGATCTTGCGGGCTACGTGAAACGGCCGGAATCCGCGCCAGGCCGGAGGTGGGCTCGCCGCCGATCCGAGCCCGGCGTTTCCCGCCGCTTTGTTCTCCTTGCGCTGCTCGAGCAGCGCCTCGAAAGAGCGGTGCCAGCCGCGGCTCAGCGCCGGAATCCGCAGCGCCCGCTCCAGGCGTTCGCGCGGATGAGGCGGCAGGTAAAGCAGCGCATTGATCTCGAACACGCTCATGCGCTCGGGCCCCACGGCGATCTGAATGATTTCGTCACCGGCCTCGACGTCGCCTTCCTCGATCACACGAAAATAGAACCCGGGCCGGCCGTGCCTGACCACCAGCGCCGCCATGTCCGGCTCGTCCATGCGAATGCCGAGCCGGTAGCAGGTGACGCGCGGCTGCGTCACTTCGAACAGGGCCGAGCCGATCCTGTAGCGGTCTCCGATGCACACGTTGCTGTCGGCAAGGCCCTCGACCGTAAAGTTCTCACCGAACTCGCCATGAACGAGGTTCGATCGACCCAGATGTTCCTGCCAGTATCGATAAGAATCGTCCTGATAGACGAATACGGCACGATGCTCGCCGCCATGACCGGCCGTATCGCCCTGGCCGTCGCCATCGATGTTGAGCCGGCGCACCTTGCGCGGGCCTTTGACTGGTGCCTTCCAGATACCGGTGTGGACGGTCCTTCCCTGCCAGGCGACGTCGCGCGGCAGGCCGACATTGACCGAAAGCAAACGTGCCATTGCGTGTTCCCAACCGTGACTGCGCGGCTCTGCCGTCATCCTTGCACCCGGACCGGGTTTTTGGCTCGTTAGGCGTTGTTAGACGTTGCGAGCAAGCCTTGCCACCGGCGGCCCTCAGGCCAATTTCAGATGGGCGTCACGAGACAAAGTCCGCAAAGAGGGAGATCGCGATGGATGATCAGGGCAAGCTGGCCGCGCTCCAGCGTCATTGGGACGCGTCGGACGCCAACGATTTCGAGGCCGAGCACGACATCTATCGCGAGGACGCGGTGCTCGACTATCCGCAGTCCGGCGAGCGCATCCGCGGCCGCAGGAACATTCAGGAGAGCCGCTTCGTGCAGCCGAACAAGAAGCGCTTCACAGTTCGGCGCATCGTCGGGGGCGGCGATCTGTGGGTGAGCGAATTCGTGCTGACGTATGATGGGGTGCCGTCTTACGTGGTGAGCATCATGGAATTCCGCGACGGTCTGGTGGCGCAGGAGACGCAGTATTTTGGCGACAAGTTCGAGCGGTCGCCCTCGCGGGCGCATCTTGTCGAGCGGGTGGAGTAACACGGGCTTCGTCGCAATGACGGTGCGTCTGCCAAACAGACCAACACGGAACCCGATGCGGCGGCTGGTCGCAGTGTCGTCGCCTTGATTCCGACAGGCCCATCTTTATGTGTGAAAGGAACAAGAATCCGGGCCCCTCTGGCGAGGAAGTCGACGCTGTCGGCAAAACCTCGTGATGTCGGATGACCTGTCCCGCGCGAATGCGATGGATCGGCCGATCGTCGGGCCTTCTTGAGAGTCTCTCCGACCCAATCGTCCCCATCGCAGCTCCGTGCGGTCATTTCGCAAGATAAGGGAGCAACGATGTCTGACGCCAAGCATTCAAATCCGATCGAAATCGAGATCACCGAGCCGTCCAGCCTGAACGAGCAGGCTGCGGTGGCGCTGGTGATCGTCGGCGCGCTGGTTGCGGTCGCCGACCGGCAAGTTTCACCGGTCGAACGCGACGAGGTCGTCCGTTTCATCCGGGATCGCAAGCTGGCACCGCACATCCCGGACGACCGGCTCTATGCGATGTTCGACGAGCTTGCCGAACGACTCGAGGAACCGGATTTCGCCAATGTGGTGATCGACAATCTGCGTCCGGTCTCGGACCTGCGGCTGTCGGCTCATTTGATGGAACTGTCGGAGCGCGTCGCGGCCGCGGACGAGGACGTCCATCCCCATGAACTGCAGGCGATCAAGCTGTTGCGCCTGCTGACGCTGGTGCTACCGCGCGCAAAGCAGGTGGCGCCGGGTGCAGTGCGTGCCGAACAGCGCATTGCCGCCGAGGAGTAAGCATGAGCGCAGTTTCGGACGAGGATAAGATAGGGGCTTCGGGCGCTACCGGCCAGATGGCCGGCGGCGACCCGCGTCTCGACAAGCTTGTCCGGCGCCTGCCGCCGCGCATGGGCGACACCGTCACCTATCTGCTCAAGCCGTCCAGCCGCTGGGTGAGAATCCCCTCGGGCGCGCTGCTCATTGTCGGCGGCGTGCTCTCCTTCCTGCCGGTGCTCGGCGTCTGGATGCTGCCGCTCGGCCTCGCTTTGCTCGCGGAAGACGTGCCCGCGTTGCGATCCGCGCGCGGCAAGGTTTTGGATTGGGTCGAGCGGAAGAAGCCGCAATGGCTCGATCCGTCGGCACCTAAAAACGATCAATCATGACTGAATTCATCACCACCGAAGCGCTGACCGCGCTGCTTCAGGTCGTCCTGATCGACCTCGTGCTCGCCGGCGACAACGCCGTCGTCATCGGCCTTGCCGCAGCCGGCCTGCCGGCCGAGCAGCGCCGGCGCGCCATTGTCGTCGGCATCATCGCCGCCACCGCCTTGCGCATCGTCTTTGCCGGCGTCGCGACCCAGCTTCTGCAAGTGATCGGGCTGTTGCTCGCCGGCGGTGTGCTGCTGCTCTGGGTCTGCTGGAAGATGTGGCGGGAGCTGCGCGAGCAGGCCGCGCATGCGAACGAGCTCGCGTTCAGCCATGGCGGCGACGGGAGCGCTGCTGCCGCTCCGCGCAAGACCTTCAGGCAGGCGGCGGTGCAGATCGTCGCCGCCGACATCTCGATGTCGCTCGACAACGTGCTCGCGGTCGCGGGCGCGGCGCGCGAGCATCCCTACATCCTCGCCTTCGGCCTGCTATTGTCGGTCGCGCTGATGGGCGTCGCTGCCGATTTGCTCGGCCGCGTGCTTCAGAAGCAGCGCTGGATCGGCTATGTCGGTCTCGCTATCATCGTCTACGTCGCCTTCGAGATGATCTATCGCGGCTCGCTCGAGCTCGCGCCTGTCATCGCGAGCCTGTAGGGCAACGATTCTGCCTATCATCCGGAGTGATCAATGACGTCTGAACCCAAAGCACTTTCGGCCGAGCCGGTGCCGGCGCCGCAAATCGGCCCGTTTGCCCAGCTCATCTTCGGCTCGCGCTGGCTGCAGGTCCCGCTCTATGTCGGTCTCATCGTCGCGCAGGCCGTCTATGTGCTGCTGTTCCTGAAGGAGCTCTGGCACCTGGTCGTGCACTCGTTCGACGCCAGCGAGCAACAGATCATGCTGGTCGTGCTCGGGCTGATCGACGTCGTCATGATCTCGAACCTGCTGGTGATGGTGATCGTCGGTGGTTACGAGACCTTCGTCTCGCGCCTGAACCTGAACGGTCATCCGGACGAGCCGGAATGGCTCAGCCACGTCAATGCCAGCGTGCTCAAGATCAAGCTTGCGATGGCGATCATCGGCATCTCCTCGATCTCGCTGCTCAGGACCTTCATCGAGGCGGGTAATCTCGGCACGACGCGCAGCAATTTCACCGAGTCCGGCGTGATGTGGCAGGTGCTGATCCACCTGACCTTCATCATCTCCGCGATCGGCATCGCTTGGGTCGACCGCCTCAGCGAGAGCGGCCACCGCAACAAGGCGGCCGGTCACGGCTGAGCGCGATCGGCCTTCTCAGGCGCCGATTTGGCGCTCGCGCGCGGCATGACGGACTCTCTTGGATCATTGCTGCGGAGATTGGCATTCCTGCCCGTCACGGACAAGGCGAACACGCCATGCATCATCGCACGGCGTGCATCTCCAGAAAGGCCTTCACGCCGGTGACGGTGCCCGTGTCCGATGGCACGTAGCCGGGCAGGGTCGCCACCGCTGCGCGAAAATCAGCGCTGCGGATGATATCGAGGATGCGCTGCATCGGCCCGGTGTCCAGGAACGCGCGCTTGCAGACGAAGAAATAATCCTCGGTCAGGAGCCGGATGAAATCGAGGCCGAAATGCCGGGCGGCGGCTTCGACGCCGAAGCACGCATCCGCCATGCCGCTCGCGACATAGGCTGCGACCGCGGCGTGGGTGAATTCGATCTGCTGCGCACCGTTGATGCGGCTCTCCTCGATGCCGTTTGCCGCGAGCAGTTGGTCGAACAGAAGCCGCGTGCCGGAATCGTGGTCGCGGTTGACGAAGCGGACTTTTGGTCCGGTCAGATCATCAAGCGAAGCGATGCGCAGCGGGTTGCCGCGCGCGACCATCAGCCCCATCTCGCGCGTGACGAAACTGATGATGCGGTCCTCGCGCGGATCGAGCCATTCGCGGGCAGCCTTGATGCCCTGGGCCCGTAGCGCGCCGTGCGGCAGATGCAGGCCGGAGAGATCGCAGGCGCCCTGCGCCAGCGAGACCAGCGAATGCTGGTTGCTGACATAGCGCAGATCGACGCCGATGCCCGGCTCGCGGTCGAGGAATTCGCGCAGTTTTGCGACCGCAAAACCGTGGCTGGCATGCACGCGGATCACCGACGGGCGCTGCTCGAGGAACGGCTTGATCTCGCTCGCCAGCTCCTGCGCCAAATTCTCAAGCTGAGGTCCGAGCCGGGCCTGCATGCGCTCACCCGCCCACACCAGCCGCTCGCCGAACGGCGTGAGTTTCGAGCCTTTGCCGCGCTGGGTCTCGACCAGCGGCGTGCCGAAAAACTCCGACCATTGCTCGATCAGATTCCAGACGTGGCGATAGGAGAGGTGCGCGTCGCGGGCCGCGCTGGTGATCTTCCCGGTCCTCCTGATTTCGTTGAGGACGCCGAGCATGATGATGGCGGTGCGCGGATTGCCCTCGCGGCGAAACCGCCAGACGGCCTCGATCTCGATCTGAAGCATCTCTTATCCTTATGAACCACGCTTCATATGTGGGGCGTCCATTTGCAAACCATATCATATTTACTCCAATACATATGCGCCTAGTCTGATCTTCCAGAACTGGAAAAAATATGATGTCCATTGCATATGATGTTGCGCATTCTCCGGCCACCGAGTTCATGTCCCGGCCCCAGCATCTGCTGATCGACGGCCGCCGCGTCCCCGCAAGCTCCGGTCGCACCTTCAAATCGCTCAATCCGGCCACCGGGCAGGTCATCGCCGTCGTCGCCGAAGGCAACGAGGCCGATGTCGAGCATGCGGTTGCCGCCGCGCGCCGGGCTTTCGAAGGCGCCTGGCGCACGATGCGGGCGTCCGAGCGGGGCCAGATCCTGCTGCGCTGGGCAGACCTGCTCAAGCAGCACGCCGACGAGATCATCGAACTCGAGTCGATCGATGCCGGCAAGCCGATCGCCGCGACCTCGCGGCAGGATTTCCCGGCCGCGGTCGACACGCTGATCTACTACGCCGGCTGGGCTGACAAGATCAGCGGCGACGTCGTGCCTGTGCGCGACGACGCCCTGACCTACACCGTGCGCGAGCCTGTCGGCGTGGTTGCGGCGATCGTGCCCTGGAACTTCCCGCTGATGATCGGGATGTGGAAGCTTGCGCCGGCGCTGGCCTGCGGCTGCACCATCGTGATGAAGCCGGCCGAGCTGACCTCGCTGTCGGCGCTGCGCATCGCCGAACTCGCGCTTGAGGCCGGCCTGCCGGCGGGCGTCTTCAACGTCGTCACGGGGCCCGGGCGGGTCGTCGGCGATGCGCTGGTTAATCACCCTGACGTCGACAAGGTCACCTTCACCGGCTCCCCCGGCGTGGGTCGTGGAATCATGAAGGGTGCCGCAAGCAACTTCAAGCGTGTCTCGCTCGAGCTCGGCGGCAAGTCGGCCAACGTCATCTTTGACGATGCCGATCTCGAAGCCGCATCCAAAGCAGCGGCCTCCGGCATCTTCTTCAATGCCGGCCAGGTCTGCTCGGCCGGCTCCCGCGTGCTGGTGCAGGAGAAGGCCTATGACGAGGTCGTCGAGCGGCTGGCGGCACGCGCGAAGTTGCTCAGGATCGGTGATCCGCTCGACCGCAAGACGGTGCTCGGGCCCGTGATCTCCGAGAAGCAGATGAAGTCGATCCTCGACTATGTCGACATCGGCCGGAAGGAGGGCGCGACCCTTGTCACCGGGGGCGAACGTGTCGGCGAGCGTGGTTACTTCATCAGCCCCGCGGTGTTCGCGAATGTCGCGCACGAGATGCGGATATCGCAGGAGGAGATCTTCGGCCCCGTCGTCAGTGTCATCAAGTTCAGGGATGAAGCCGACGCGCTGCGGATCGCCAACGGCACGGCCTACAGCCTGGCTGCCGGCGTGTGGAGCCGCGACATCGGCAAGCTCCACCGCTTCGCCAAGCGGGCGCGCGCGGGCACGGTCTGGATGAACACCTATGGCTACACCGACGTGCGCCTGCCCTGGGGCGGCGAGCGCGACTCCGGCCTCGGCCGCGAGCACGGCAGCGCCGCGCTCGACAACTTCACCGAGCCGAAGGCTGTGTGGATGAACCTGGCCGTCTGATACCTCCCGAGCGGCCAAGCCTGGAGCCCGCCTGATCGCCCGATCCGGCGGGCTCTTTTTCGAGATCGGTAAAATTGCCTGCATTCCGCTCAGGGGCGGCAAACCCTGCGGACAAGAACCACGCGACCTTAAACCCCGGCTTTGGAACCGGCGTGCATCCTGCCTGCAACAGGGTGGGGCACCAGCATGTCAGTTCTCAGGGAGGTCGTCGTCGCGGTCGCGGGAGTCTACGCGCTCCTGATCGCGTGCGACGCATTGTTCGGGGTCGGCGAGGCGCGCTTCGACGACGCCTATTACAGCGGCAGCTTCTACGCGCCGCGGCCGAAGGAGTTTCGTTTCGCCGGCGATACGCCGCCGGCGGTCCGCGTCAGCGAGGCGTTTGCGCAATTCGCGCCGGGCGAAGCCAAGCCGAACAAGCGCTACTCGTCGCTGAACACGATCGTCCGCTAAGTGTCCGCCTCACTCCCCCTGGATCCATTCCGCCACGCCGCGCCACAGCGTGTCGCGATGCTCGGGGCGGAAGAAGCCGAAATGGCCTATTCCCTTGGCGCTGACCTCTGACGGTTTGACCGTCACCACCTCTGGCTTGATCGCGGTGAACCCGCTCGCAAGCAGTTCGACGGCGGGCCGCGTCGCCCACGGGTCGTCGGAGAAGCAGAGTGTGCGCAGCTCGCCTTTGAATTTGGCAAAATTCTCCAGCGCCGGCAGCTTTGAATCGAACAGATAGCGGGGGCTCGAGACCCACTCGGCCCATTGCAGGAAAACGCCCTTGGGCAAATCCTCGCCGATGCCGGCCCAGCCCGGTGCGTAACCGAGTGCGTGGACGAGCGGCACGCCGACAAAATTCATGAAGGCGAAGACCCGGTATTTTTCCGGCGACGTCATCAGCCGCCAGGTGGCCGCCTGCGAGGCCACGAACGCGGCGCGCGAGATGTCAGTGTTGTTCGCGATCAGCCGAGCGCCTGGCCGCCGAAGGAGTGGCCGACATAGGCCAGGGGAAGGGGCTGTAGCGCGCGCGCATCCAGTGCACTGCGGCGGTGACGTCGAGCGCGGCCCAGTCCGACATCGAGGCCTTGAAACCGACCAGCGATTTCGGCTGGTTGTAGCCGACCATCGCCGGCAGCCGGGAGTCGCCGATGCCGCGATAGTCGTAAGTCAGGACCGCGCAGCCGCGATGGGCGAGATAGGAGGCAAAGCCGCGATAGATTTTCCGCAGGGCGGCGGTGGCGGAGTTGATCAGTACGGCATGGCGTTTGGTGCCGCGCGGCAGGAACAGGGTGCCGCTCAGCGCATACCCGTCGGTCGCCGGGAAGCTGATCTCGTCAACGAAAACGTCGTCCAATGCCGCGTCCATGGGCAGAAGGTATCCTGCCAGTTTCCTCGCCGTTCCCAGCAAATGCGAATTTGGCTTTTCCCGCAAGGGTTTGCAGTGCCAGATGGATTTACAACTGGCGGCCAAGGATTAGCCTGTGTATAAGGCGGCCCTCGCAACTCACAGATCAGGTTGCACTTTTTGCTTCACGGAGAGATTGCGATGTCCGAGCGGTGGACGCCCGAGTCCTGGCGCAGCAAGCCGGTGCTACAGGTGCCCGACTATCCCGACGCCAAGGCCCTGGCCGACGTCGAGGCGCAGCTTGCGACCTTTCCGCCGCTGGTGTTCGCGGGCGAGGCGCGCAACCTGAAGAAGTCGCTGGCGCGAGTCGCTGCCGGTGAGGCCTTCCTGCTGCAGGGCGGCGACTGCGCCGAGAGCTTTGCCGAACACGGCGCCAACAACATTCGCGACTTCTTCCGCGTGCTGCTCCAGATGGCGGTGGTGCTGACTTATGCCGGTGCCGTGCCGGTGGTGAAGGTCGGCCGCGTCGCTGGTCAGTTTGCAAAACCGCGCTCGTCGCCGACCGAGAAGATCGACGGCGTCGAGCTGCCGAGCTATCGCGGCGACATCGTCAACGACATCGCCTTCACCAAGGCAGCGCGCGTCCCTGATCCGCAGCGCCAGCTGATGGCCTACCGGCAATCGGCGGCGACGCTGAACCTGTTGCGCGCGTTCGCGACCGGCGGCTACGCCAATCTCGGCAGCGTGCATCAGTGGATGCTCGGCTTCCTCAAGGACTCGCCGCAGTCCCGCCGCTACAAGGAATTGGCCGACCGCATCTCGGACGCGCTCAACTTCATGCGCGCCTGCGGCCTCGATCTCGAGGCTCACCCCGAGCTGCGCGCCACCGATTTCTACACCAGCCACGAGGCGCTGCTGCTCGGCTATGAGCAGGCCATGACCCGCGTCGATTCCACCACGGGCGACTGGTACGCGACCTCGGGCCACATGATCTGGATTGGCGACCGCACCCGCCAGCTCGATCACGGCCATATCGAATATTTCCGCGGCATCAAGAACCCGATCGGGCTCAAATGCGGTCCGTCGCTCAAGCCCGACGAACTGCTGAAGCTGATCGACGTGCTCAATCCCGACAACGAGCCGGGCCGGTTGACGCTGATCGGTCGCTTCGGCTCCGACAAGGTCGGCGAGCACCTGCCGAACATGATCCGCGCCGTGAAGCGCGAGGGCAAAGTGGTGGTCTGGTCGTGCGATCCCATGCACGGCAACACCATCACCTCGACGTCGGGTTACAAGACGCGCCCCTTCGACCGCATCCTGTCCGAGGTGAAGTCGTTCTTCACCATCCACGCGGCAGAAGGCACGCACGCCGGCGGCGTGCATCTGGAGATGACCGGCCAGGATGTCACTGAGTGTATCGGCGGCGCCCGCGCGATCACCGACGAGGATCTCAACGATCGCTATCACACGGTCTGCGATCCCCGGCTCAATGCCGAGCAATCCATCGACATGGCTTTCCTGATCGCGGAGCTGCTCAAGCAGGAGCGCGCCGGCAAGGTCATGCCGATGCCGGCCGCAGCGGGGCTCTGAGACCTTGCTGCGGATATTGAAGGCCACGGTCAATTCCCGCAACGGTCTGGCCTTTGCGTTCCGGTCGGAGCAGGCTGTCCGCGAGGAGATTGTCGCGCTCCTTTTGTCGCTGCCGCTGGCGTGGTTCGTCGGCGCGACCGCGATGCGCGCGGTCGAGCTGGTGTGTTCAGTCGCGTTCGTGCTGGTGGTCGAGCTGCTCAACACCGCGATCGAGAAGCTTGCCGACCGGCTGACCATGGATCACGACAAACAGATCGGCCGGGTCAAGGACATGGGCTCGGCCGCGGTCGGTGTTGCGCTCCTGATGGCCGGCGCGTTCTGGATCATCGCCATCATCGAGCGGTTGGGGTTCCTCTAAAGCGCTAATCGCGCTTTAGGTTGTTGTTTTGAGCATGATCTTTTCGGAAAACCGCTTCACACTTTTCCGGATCATGCTCTGATCGGAGCGCGGCGGCCATGACCGAACGTCTCAACGAATTCGCGGTCACGCTCGCCCAGCTCAATCCGACCGTGGGCGACATCGACGGCAATGCCGCCAAGGCGCGTGCCGCGCGCGCGCAGGCCAAGTCCGACGGTGCCGATCTCGTGCTGTTTCCGGAATTGTTCATTGCCGGCTACCCGCCGGAAGATCTCGTGCAGAAGCCTTCCTTCCAGGCCGCTTGCCGCGCCGCGATCGAGGCGCTTGCGCGCGAGACCGCTGATGGCGGCCCGGCCATGCTGGTCGGCACGCCCTGGGTGGAGGAGGGCAGACTCTACAATGCCTGCGCGCTGCTCGATGGCGGCCGTATCGCCGCGCTTCGCTTCAAATGCAACCTGCCGAATTACGGCGTGTTCGACGAGAAGCGGCTGTTTTCGCGCGGCCCCGCCGCGGGGCCGGTGACCGTGCGCGGCGTTCGGATCGGTGTGCCGATCTGCGAGGACATCTGGCTGGAAGAGTCCGAGGATTACGAGAACGTGGTCGAGACGCTGGCCGAGACCGGCGTCGAGATCATTCTGGTGCCGAACGGCTCGCCCTACGCCCGCGACAAGGCCGACGTGCGTTTGTCGGTTGCGGTCGCGCGCGTCACCGAGAGCGGTCTGCCGCTGGTCTATCTCAACCAGGTTTGCGGCCAGGACGAGCTGGTGTTTGACGGTGCTTCCTTCGCGCTCAACGGCGATCTTTCGCTCGCGGCGCAATTGCCGGCGTTCGCGGAAAGCATCACCACACTGCGCTTCACCAGAAACGGCGACGATTGGCGCTGCACCGGTCCTGTCGCGGAGCAGCCCGAGGGCGACTATGCCGACTATGCAGCCTGCGTGCTCGGCTTGCGTGATTACGTCGCCAAGAACGGCTTTCCCGGTGTGCTGCTCGGTATCTCCGGCGGCATCGACTCTGCCCTCTGCGCGGCAATCGCGGTCGATGCGCTCGGCGCCGATCAGGTGCACGGTGTGATGCTGCCTTACCGCTACACTGCGGCAAGCTCGATCGCGGACGCCGGCGAGCTCGCCGGCCATCTCGGGATTCGTTATGAGGTGCTGCCGATCGCCGAAGCCGTGACCGGGTTCGAGACCATATTGTCCGGCATCTTCAAGAATTTGCCGCCGGATATCACCGAAGAAAATCTCCAGGCCCGCACCCGCGGCACGCTGCTGATGGCGATCTCGAACAAGACCGGGCTGATGGTGATGACCACCGGCAACAAGTCGGAAATGTCGGTCGGCTACGCCACGCTCTACGGCGATATGAACGGCGGCTTCAATCCGATCAAGGACATCTACAAGACGCAGGTGTTTCGGCTGGCAAGCTTGCGCAATGTCTGGAAGCCCGATGGCGCGCTCGGGCCGGCCGGCGAGGTGATCCCGCCCGATATCATTACACGTCCGCCGACGGCGGAGCTGCGCGAGAACCAGACTGACCAGGATTCGTTGCCGCCTTACGAGGTGCTCGATGCCATTCTCGAGCGTCTCATCGAGCGCGAAGAGCCGCTCGACAAAATCATCGCCGCCGGCTTCGACCGCGAGACGGTGGTGCGCATCGACCATCTCCTCAACGTCGCCGAATACAAGCGCCGCCAGGCGGCACCCGGCGTCAAGGTGACGGCCAGGAATTTCGGCCGCGACCGCCGCTATCCCATCACCAACCGCTTTCGCGACAAAGGCGAGCAGCTAGCCGCCCCGGACGAGACGCTGGTGTCGCGTGGGAGCAAAGCGTCGATCGACGCGTTCGAGGGGTGAATTCCCGGCCTTGGGCGAGCCCGCGGGTTCTACAACGGCGTCGCGAAAAACACCACTCGAAGCAAGTGCGTGTACTCGGACTCAAGCACCATGATCGACACAAAAACCAACACCGCGACCGGCGGTAGCAGGATGGCATAGGCCAGGGCCAGCCGCTCCCAGGCCATATGCATGAAGACGGCAACGATGAGGCCGGCCTTCAACACCATGAACAGCAGGATCAGCGACCATCTCAGACTGCCGTGCAGGCCAAAATAGTCGACGAGATAGGAGCAGGTGCTGAGCACGAACAACCATGCCCAGACCACGAGGTAGAGTTTGATCGGGTGCTGCTGGCCCTTGGCGTGTGCCGCCGCCGCTGCGACTGCGTCATGCACATGGGCCTGGAGCTGTCCTTCCATGTGTACCGTGGCATTTGTCATGCGCCGACCTCACCAAAGATAGAAAAACGCAAAGATGAACACCCACACGAGATCGACGAAGTGCCAGTACAGGCCGGTGATTTCGACGATCTCGTAATAGCCTCTCCGGCTCGTGAAGAAGCCGCGCCTTTCGACATCGAAGTCGCCCCGCAAGACCTTGCGCGCAATTGCAATCAGGAAGATCACGCCGATCGTGACGTGGGTGCCGTGGAATCCGGTGATCATGAAAAAGCAAGAGCCGAACTGCGCCGCGCCCCACGGGTTGCCCCAGGGGCGAACGCCCTCCATGATCAACTTTGTCCATTCGAAGGCCTGCATGCCAACAAACGTCGCGCCGAATGCTGCCGTGACCAGCATCAGGATTGCGGTCCTGACGCGATCCCTGCGGTAGCCGAAATTGACGGCCATCGCCATCGTCCCACTGCTGCTGATCAAGACGAAGGTCATGATGGCGATCAGGATGAGGGGGACGTCCTTGCCGCCGAGATTAAGCGCGAAGACCTCGCTTGGGTTGGGCCATGGCACGGTCGTCGACATCCGTGCCGTCATGTAGGACAGGAGGAAACAGCTGAAAATGAAGGTGTCGCTGAGGAGGAAGATCCACATCATGGCTTTGCCCCAGGACACGTTTTTGAAGGCGCGCTGATCAGAAGCCCAGTCCGCGGCGATGCCTTGCCAGCCCGGAAGTCGCCCAGCACCTTGCCCCGTATTCGTCAGCACAGTCTCAGCCATCTGTTTTCACCCTCCCTAGCTCAGCAACTGGCGACAGATGTCGACGAAATCGTTCGTCCAACCCGTCAGGAGACCGAGCAGGACAACCCAGACCAGCAGGAGGAAATGCCAGTAGATGGTGCAGAGCTCCACGCTCAGGCGCATCTCGGCCGTCGCGGCGTTACGGTGCCATACCTTGGCTGTGGTCCTGCCGAGCGCCACCAAACCGCCGGTCAGGTGCAGCCCGTGCACCGCGGTGATCATGTAGAAGAAGGCATTGGCCGGATTGGACGCCACGAAATAGCCGGCGGCGTTCAGCTGTTGCCACGCGAGAAGCTGTCCTGCGAGAAACGTGATCGCTGCCCCTCCAGCGGCGAGCAGACCGACGATGGCGCCGTCGATGTCGTTCCGGCGCGTCGCAACGTACGCCCATTGCAATGCGACACTGCTTATGACCAGCACGCCCGTGTTGAACCACAGTACCGTCGGCACGGGCATTGTCCGCCAGTCCGCCATGTTCATGCGCATGGAGTAGGCGCTGATGAAAAGTGTGAACAGCGAGCCGGCGACGGCGAGGAATACGCCAAGTCCGACCTTCGCTGCCGGCCAGGTCATTGCGCCCGTGCCTGGGAAGTCATCGATCGGACCCGCCTCCAGCCACGGTTTGGCAGTCAGCCGTTGCTGCGAGAGCCACCATCCGGCGATGACCGCGATCACGCCCAGGAACAGGATAACGGCGCTCACGGAGCAGCTCCCTGAATGGCCCCCGTCGTGGGCGGCTGGTTCTGTGGAATGAAGTCCTCAGCAGCACCCGGCACGCTGTAGTCATAGGCCCAACGATAAACGACCGGGAGTTCCTTGCCCCAGTTGCCGTGCCCTGGCGGCGTCTCCGGCGTCTGCCATTCCAGCGTCGTCGCTCGCCAAGGATTACCCCCCGACGGCTCGCCCTCGAACAAGCTCCAGGCCAGATTGAACAGGAACACCATCTGGGCGAAGCCAACCGTCAACGCGACCATGGTGATAAACTGGTTGAGCGAGTGGGCGGACGGCGGAATGAACGCCGCCTCGCCGAGCTCGAAGTATCGGCGCGGAACGCCGAGCAGCCCGAGATAGTGCATGGGGAAGAAGATCAGGTAGGCGCCGAGGAACGTGACCCAGAAATGAAACTGGCCCAGAACGTTGTTCAACATTCGCCCCGTGACCTTCGGGTACCAGTGATAGATCGCCCCTAGCACAACCATGATCGGCGCGACGCCCATCACCATATGGAAATGCGCGACGACGAACATGGTATCCGAAAGCGGCACATCGACCACGACGTTGCCGAGGAATAGGCCGGTAAGCCCACCGTTCACGAAGGTGACGATGAATCCAAGCGCGAACAGCATCGGTATCGTGAGATGTATGTTGCCACGCCAAAGGGTCAGGACCCAGTTGTAGACCTTGATGGCGGTGGGAATGGCGATGATCAGCGTCGTCGTGGCGAAGAAGAACCCGAAATATGGGTACATGCCGCTCACATACATGTGGTGCGCCCACACGACGAAGCTGAGCGCGCCAATCGCCACGATTGCCCAGACCATCATGCGATAGCCGAAGATGTTTTTTCGCGCATGCGTGCTGATCAGGTCGGAGACGATGCCAAAGGCGGGCAAAGCGACGATGTAGACTTCGGGATGACCGAAGAACCAGAACAGGTGCTGGAAAAGCAGCGGGCTGCCACCGCCATATTTGCTGAGTTGGCCCATCTCGACCAGCGACGGCATGAAGAAGCTGGTTCCCAGCAGACGGTCGAGCAGCAACATCACCGAGCCAACGAACAGCGCAGGGAATGCCAGCAGCGCCATAACGGTGGCGGTGAAGATGCCCCACACCGTCAAGGGCAGACGCATCAAGGTCATGCCGCGGGTGCGCGCCTGCAGCACGGTCACCACGTAATTCAGCCCGCCCATGGTGAAGCCGATGATGAACAGGATCAGGGAGGACAGCATGAGCACGATGCCCCATTCCTGTCCGGGCGTGCCGGAGAGAATCGCCTGCGGCGGGTACAGCGTCCAGCCGGCGCCGGTGGGGCCGCCGGGCACGAAGAAGGTCGAAGCCAGCACCAGGACCGCGAGCAGGTAGACCCAGTAACTCAGCATGTTCACATAGGGGAAGACCATGTCCCGTGCTCCGACCATCAGCGGGATCAGGTAGTTGCCGAAGCCTCCGAGGAACAATGCGGTAAGCAGATAGATCACCATGATCATGCCGTGCATGGTGATGAACTGGAGGTACTGGTTGGCATCGATGAAGGAGAAGGTGCCGGGAAATCCCAGTTGCAGTCGCATCAGCCACGACAGCACCAGGGCCACGAGACCGATGGCCGAGGCTGTAAGCGAGTACTGGATGGCGATGACCTTGGCGTCCTGCGAAAAGACGTACTGCGTCCACCAGCTTTTCGGATGGTAGAGCTCGACTTCAGGCACTTCGGCAGGCGGAATGCCTGTGATCCCATCATATGGAACATCGACCATAGAGCACCTCCTCGGTCGTTTCCTTCGGGGGCGATGAGTTGGTTCACGCGCCCGATCCATGTTCGCAGCGGCATTTCCCTATTTGCCGCCCGATTGGTACGTCGCCCTCACGACGGCCTTTGGGCCGGATAATTCGGCAAACGTCTTCTGCTGATCGAGCCAGGCGTGATAGTCGCTCTCTTCCTCGATGATCACCTTGGCCCGCATTTGATAATGAGCGGCGCCACATAGTTCCGCGCAGAGAACATCAAAGGTCCCGGTTCGGATCGGCCTTATCCAGAAATAGGTGACCATGCCAGGGACCATGTCCATCTTGGCCCGGAATTCCGGCACATAGAAATCGTGCAGGACATCGACGGAGCGGAGCAGAACCTTGACGGGCTTGCCGGTTGGAAGATGCAGGTCGCCGTTCTCGATCACGACGTCATCCTGGCCATGCGGATCGCTGCGATTGAGGCCCATCGGATTGTCTGGACTGATGTTGCCGACGTCGGACGTGCCCAACCGACCATCCTTCCCCGGCAAACGGAAGCTCCATTGCCATTGCTGGCCCATGACTTCGATCTCGGTGGCGTCTGCGGGCACCGTCACGAACTGGTGCCAGACGACCAGGCCGGGTGCGAGCATGGCGGCGACGCCGATGCCGGTCCCGATACTGAGCCACCATTCAAGCTTTTTGTTTTCGGGATTGTAGTCTGCCTGTCTTCCCTCCCTATGGTGGAAGCGAAAGACGCAATAGGCCATGAATGCAACGACCGCGGTAAAGACGAATCCGGTGATCCAGAATGTGATGTTGATCGTCTGGTCGATGTAGCTCCAGTTAGTGGCAATGGGCGTCCACCACCACGGGCTGTAAAGGTGAAACAGCACCGAGCCGATCGCGACCAGAAGCAGTATCAGTGCGACAGCCATCCTGATCCATCCTTGCCATCGAAGGCTGCGCCATCGAAGGCTGCGGATACGAATCCAGGGCGAAGCTCACATTGGTCGCGATGGCGGACTCTTCTGTTGTGCTGGCATCTATACTGACATATGCGCCATCGCCGCGCCTCTTGTCTCGCCCATTCAACCGGTCGCGACATTCAAGAGAAAGATCGCGACCGCTCACTGCTGGGGGCGTCTAGGTTTTTAAGATGATCCCCCGCGAACCCGACGTCAATAGCATGTCAACGCGCTTAGCTGGCGCGACGATCGCGGTGCAAGCTGGCGAGCGCCAGTTGCATTCTCGATGTGATGCATCGCACAAATATGCGAAACACAATTCACCAAGTGGGAGCGCTGGTCATTCCGATGCGCCCGCGCTAAGCTTGGAGCGCAGGTCGCGACGGGTTTCGTCCGGCTAAGCTCCTTCCTCGTTGAGCCTGGAACTGCCGTATTCGGCTCGATCGCGTCTCCCGCACATAAAGGCGGATGCGCGCGGCCGGAAAGCGCGCGGTTCGCCGCGGCGACTTCAGCAGAGGAGGGTGTGTCCATGGCCACTCTTTATTCCAACAACATCGTAAAACGGCACCTGTTCGGCGAGGCGGTCTCTTATCCCATTCGCAAGATCGGCTTGTCCGACCTGAGAGAGGTGCTGCGCCTGGGCTGGGAGGATTTCCAGGCGATGCCGAGTCACGCGGTCGTTGTATGCCTGATTTATCCCGTTCTCGGTCTCGTCCTGTTCAGGATGGTCCTCGGCCATTCGGTCCTGCCGCTGCTGTTTCCGCTGGCGGCCGGATTTGCCTTGATAGGTCCCTTTGCCGCGATCGGTCTCTACGAACTCAGCCGTCGCCGCGAGCGCGGCGAGGAGGTCGAGGCGTGGGACGCGATCAAGATTTTGCGTGCACCGTCCTTCGGCGCCATGCTCGAGCTCGGCGTTCTCTTGCTCGTCCTGTTCGGGGTCTGGATCGGCGTCGCGAACGCGATCTATGTCGCCATCTTCGGTCACGCGGCGGCCGCAAGCATTCCTGACTTCGCAACCCGCGTGCTGACGACGCCGGAAGGATGGTCGCTCATCATCGTCGGTTGCGGTGTCGGCTTCCTGTTTGCCGTCGCGGCCCTATGCGTCAGCGTCGTATCGTTTCCATTGATGCTCGATCGGCATGCGACGGCGATCGATGCGATCCGGGCCTCCCTGCGGGCGGTGGCGGCCAATCCGGTTGCGATGGCGGGGTGGGGGCTGGTCGTCGCGGCACTGCTCGTGATCGGCTCACTGCCGCTCTTCGTCGGTCTCGCTGTCGTTCTGCCGGTGCTCGGTCATGCCACTTGGCATCTTTACCGGAGGGTGGTCGAGCCGAATCCGAATCCACCTGATGAACCGCCGCCGCCCCCGAAGGGGCGGCGCTATGCGGCGGACTTTCCGGCCAATCTCTTCCCGTGGAGCCGCGAGGGCGAGCAGTAACAGCAAGAGGGCCGCTCCCGGCGGCCCACTTGGCTCGAGATTGGTGCAGAATTATTGCTTCGGTGGGATGAAGGTCGGTCCGACCGAACGGATGGGCTTGTTCTCGGTGGTCGCAGCGGTGCCAGTATCGGCGGGCGGTGCGGCGGCCGGTGTGCCGGCCGTGGCCGGGGGCGGCGTTGCGCCCTTCTTCGCAGCCGTGGCAGGCGTGCCCTTGGTGAGCTGCCGCTGCTGCATCTTCTTGGCGCTCTCCTCGGTGACGATGATGTCACCCTGCTGCTCGGCCGACGCCTTGTCGTCAGCCGATTTCAGCGCGTCGGCCCAGGTCTGGCCCGCGGCCTTGCAGGAGCAGGACGGGTTGAACTCGCTGCGGAATTTGAACGCGGTCGGCAGCGCCGTGTAGGGCTGGCCGCTGGTGGAGACCGCCGAGTTCATGTCTTCGCCGGGATTGCGATGAGTGTAGAGCACGGCTTCGGCGGCCGGGCACAGCGCCTTGCAGGTCTTCTCGTCGTCGGGGAAGCGCGCGGGCACAGTCGCAAACGAGACCGGGAAGTAGGCGCCGTCGCAGGTGCGCACGCACACGGTGCGATAGGTGCCTGACTGCGGGCCGAGATCGGAGGGCGGCACGCCTTGTGGACTGTTGGGGTTGTTGCCGCCGAACAGATTGCTCAGGAAGTTGCCGCCTTGCGACTGCGCGGCGTTGGCATATTGCGGGCCGCAATTGTTCTGCGCCAGCGCGGCCAGCACCGAGCGGCGCTGGTTGTCGCGCTCCGGACTGAAGCCGCCGGGACCGCCGCCGCGCAGGCGTTCGAGATTGCCGGTGATCTGGTCCAGATTGGCGCGCATCTGCTGGATCTGGGTGTTGACCGGACCGCATTGCGCCGACTGGCCGCTGAACAGCGAGAAGAAGCCGGAGGAATCGCAGCCCATGCGCTTGGCCTGCATGGTGACGCGGTCGAGCTCGGCCTGCTGCCGGGTCTGGGACTCCTGGTAGCGGCGGATCTGGTCTTCGCGCGCGGGGTCACCGCCGCCACCACTACGATCGAGCGCGGCGAGCTGGCCCTCCAGTCGCACGCACATCGGATTCGGTCCAAGCCCGTTCTGGCCGGGCTGAGGCGGCGGCGGCCCGGGCGGGCCGGCCTGTGCGAAAGCGCCGGTGACAAGCACGACCGTGCTCAGGAGCACGGTGCAGGCAAGGAGGAAGCGAGCTCGGGGGAGAGACAAAAATTCAGGCATATCCGCCATTCTAGCGAGGTCACGGCCACGCGTGATTTGGGGGGCCGAAGCGCGCCCTCCCATAGCCGCTTCCTGCGGCATCGTCACGTCGTTTCAGCGGCTAAAGATTGCGCCTAACGTACGCCAGTTCCGAGCGAATTCAGCGCTGGCAGGTGATTGCGACATATTCGTCGCAATGGCCATGGGAGCAGTTTGCGCCGGATTTGGGGACAGAGCCGGTAATTTCGTCGGGATCGACCCGGCGATAGGCCGAAGCCTGGGCAAAATCGCGTGACTGGCAATAGGTACGCGCGACCTGTGCGCCGCATTTCTCGCTTTTGGCCAGGCACTGGTCGACGCCGTAGCCGTCCGCCTGGTTGGGAATGATGAAGACGCGGGTCTCGGCAAGAGCGCTGGATGCCGCAAGGATGGAGGCGCAGGAAATGAGCGCGAGCAATAATCGCATGAAAACACCTGGGCGCAAAAAGGCGGAACCGCCGGCTCCAGAGTGGGCTCAAATGGTTAAGGATGATGAACAATCGACGTAGGGCGGCCGCGCAATGCGGGGATAAAACGGCATTTTCGCGGCTCCCTTGACGCGTGGGCCCTTCGTGGCCCATATGTCGCCGCATGAACGGTCTCCTCGCCATTTGCGCAATTTGCCGCGAGATTATTAGCTAGCGATTCGCTGGCTGGAGCCGTCTTTATCTCAAAAACATTGAGAGCACTGGACGCCCGGCCAACAGCCGACGGGTATCCATATGGAATTGCGCCTCTACGATACGCTGAGCCGGGAAAAGCGCACCTTCGTGCCGCTCGATGCGAAGGACGTCCGCATGTATGTCTGCGGACCGACCGTCTATGACTTCGCCCATATCGGCAATGCGCGGCCCGTGATCGTGTTCGACGTGCTGTTTCGGCTGCTGCGCCATCTCCATGGCGAGGCCCACGTCAAATATGTCCGCAACATCACCGACGTCGACGACAAGATCAACGACCGCGCCGCGCGCGATTTCCCCGGCCTGCCGCTGAACGAAGCGATCCGGAAAGTCACCGAGCAGACCGGCAGGCAATTTCACGCCGACGTCGATGCGCTCGGCGCGCTGCGGCCGAGCGTCGAGCCGCGCGCGACCGAGCATGTCGCCGAAATGCGCGAGATCATCGAAAGGCTGGTCGCCGGCGGCTTTGCCTATGTCGCCGAGGACCATGTGCTGTTCTCGCCGCAGGCGATGAACGCGGCCAACTCCGTCCTGCCGCGCTATGGCGCGCTGTCCAATCGCTCGCTGGACGAGATGGTCGCCGGTGCGCGCGTCGATGTCGCGCCCTACAAGAAGGGCAATACCGATTTCGTGCTGTGGAAACCGTCCAAGCCGGGCGAGCCGTCATGGCCGTCGCCGGCCGGCATCGCCGCGCAGGGGCGGCCGGGCTGGCACGTCGAGTGCTCGGCGATGGCCTGGAAACATCTCGGTGAACATTTCGACATCCATGGCGGCGGCATCGATCTCGTGTTTCCGCATCACGAGAACGAAATCGCGCAGACCTGCTGTGCCTTCCACCGGGAGCGCATGGCGAACTACTGGATGCACAACGGCTTCCTGCAGGTCGAGAGCGAGAAGATGTCGAAGTCGCTCGGCAATTTCGTCACGATCCACGAACTGCTTGCGGACTGGCCGGGCGAGGTGCTGCGCCTGAATATGCTCAAGACGCATTACCGCTCGCCGATCGACTGGACCATGAAGTCGCTGGAGGAGAGCGCCAGGACGCTCGACGACTGGTATCGCGTCGCGGCCGACGTCGCGCCCGGCCAGCCGGCCGCATCCGTCGTCGAGCCGCTGCTCGACGACCTCAACACGTCGCTCGCGATCGCGGCATTGCACAGCCTGCGTGGCACCGATGTGAGCGCCCTGGCGGGGTCGCTGCGTCTGCTCGGCTTCCTGTCCGAGAGCGCTGCGCAATGGGAAAGCCGCAAGCAGCAGGCAACTGGCGTCGACGCCGGCGAAATCGACCGCTTGATCGCGGCGCGCGCGGCTGCGCGTGCGCAAAAAGACTTTAGGGAGTCCGACCGCATTCGCGACGAACTCGTCGCCAAGGGCGTGGTGCTCAAGGACGGCAAGGACGCCGACGGCAAGCCGGTGACGACCTGGGAGCTGGCGTGATGGCACATGCGCTTCCAAAGCCTGGCTTGCGGCCGTTCCTGCCGGACGACGTGCCGGTTCTCGCCGCGATCTTCATAGCAAGCATCGAGGAGCTGACGGGCGACGACTACAGCGAAGCGCAGCAGCAGGCCTGGATGGCAGCGGCGGAGGACGAAGAATTCGGCAAGCGGCTCGCCTCCGACCTGACGCTGATCGCAACGCTGGAGGGATCGCCGGTGGGCTTCGCGTCGCTGCGCGGCAAGGATCACATCCACATGCTCTATGTGCATCCGGCCGTGGCCGGGCAGGGCCTGGCGACGATGCTCGTCGATGCGTTGGAAAAGCTTGCCGGCGGCCGCGGCGCGGACAAGCTGACGGTCGACGCCAGCGACAACGCGCAGGGCTTTTTTGCCAAGCGCGGCTATGTCGCCATGCAGCGCAACAGCATCACCGTCAACGACGAGTGGCTCGCCAACACCACCATGCAGAAGACGCTCGGCACCGGACCCGCGTCGGGAGCACTGCAATGAGCAAGGAGCGCCTCTATCTTTTCGACACCACGCTGCGCGACGGCGCGCAGACCAATGGCGTCGATTTCACGCTGAAGGACAAGCAAGTCATCGCGGCGATGCTCGATGATCTCGGCATCGACTATGTCGAGGGCGGCTATCCCGGTGCCAATCCGACCGACACCGAGTTTTTCGGCGCCAAGCCCAAGCTCCGTCATGCGCGATTCACCGCCTTCGGCATGACGCGCCGGGCAGGGCGCTCGGTCTCCAACGATCCCGGCGTCGCCGGGCTACTGGAGGCGAAGGCGGACGCGATCTGCTTCGTGGCGAAGGCCTCAGGCTATCAGGTGCGTGTCGCGCTGGAGACGACGAAGGAGGAGAACCTTGCCTCGATCCGCGACAGCGTCGGGGCGGCCAAGGCCGCCGGCCGCGAGGTCATGCTCGACTGCGAACACTTTTTCGATGGCTACAAGGAGGACGCCGCCTTCGCGCTCGCCTGCGCCAAGGCTGCCTATGAGGCCGGCGCGCGCTGGGTGGTGCTATGCGACACCAACGGCGGCACCATGCCGAACGAGGTCGAGGCCATCGTCACCGAGGTGGCAAAGCACATCCCCGGCGATCATCTCGGCATCCACGCCCATAACGACACCGAGCAGGCGGTGGCGAATTCGCTCGCCGCGGTGCGCGCCGGCGCGCGGCAGATCCAGGGCACGCTGAACGGCCTCGGCGAACGCTGCGGCAACGCCAATCTCTGCTCACTGATCCCGACCTTGAAGCTGAAGCATGAATTTGCCGACGCCTTCGAGATCGGCGTCACGTCCGAGAAGCTCGCGACCCTGGTCAAAGTCTCGCGCACGCTCGACGACATGCTCAACCGCGTGCCGAACCGGCACGCGGCCTATGTCGGCGAGAGCGCCTTCGTCACCAAGACCGGCATCCATGCCTCCGCCGTGCTGAAGGATCCGCAGACCTATGAGCACGTCCTGCCTGAATTGGTCGGCAACCACCGCAAGGTGCTGGTGTCCGACCAGGCCGGCCGCTCCAATGTCATCGCCGAGCTCGACCGCGCCGGCATCGCTTACGAGAAGAGCGATCCGAAGCTGACGCGGCTGGTCGAGGAACTGAAGGAGCGCGAGGCGCAAGGCTATGCCTATGAATCCGCCAACGCCTCGTTCGAGCTTTTGGCGCGCCGCACGCTCGGCAAGGTGCCCCATTATTTCGAGGTCGAGCAGTTCGACGTCAATGTCGAGCAGCGCTACAATTCGCACGGCGAGCGCGTCACCGTGGCGCTCGCTGTCGTGAAGGTCGACGTCGCCGGCGAGCATTTGATCTCGGCGGCTGAAGGCAACGGCCCCGTCAATGCGCTCGACGTTGCGCTGCGCAAGGATCTCGGCAAGTACCAGAAATACATCGAGGGTTTGACGCTGATCGACTACCGCGTGCGTATCCTCAACGGCGGCACAGGCGCGGTCACGCGCGTGCTGATCGAGAGCGAGGACGAGAACGGCGACAGCTGGACCACGGTCGGCGTGTCCCCGAACATCATCGACGCCTCGTTCCAGGCGCTGATGGATTCGGTGATCTACAAGCTGGTGAAGTCGGGGGCGCCGGCGTAGGGGATAGTGAGGTGAGCTATGGCGGCGCCATAAAACGCCGTCATTGCGAGAAGCGAAGCGACGAAGCAATCCAGACTGCTTCCGCAGAGCCGGTCTGGATTGCTTCGCTTCGCTCGCAATGACGAGGAGAGAGGGGAGCGCGACCCATGATCGACCACATCTCCGTCGGCGTCAGCAATCTCGATCGCTCCGCTCGCTTCTACGAAGCTACGCTCGCGACCCTCGGGCTCACGCGCCTCGTCACGCGACCGCGGACGATCGGCTTCGGCAAGGCCTATCCCGAATTCTGGATCAATCTGCGCGAGGGAATGACGCACGTCACGCCAGAGAGCGGCGTGCACATCTGCCTGCGGGCCAAGACGACCGCCGAGGTCAATGCATTTCACGCTGCAGCGCTGTCCGCCGGCGGTGCATCCGACGGTGCGCCGGGTATCCGCCCGCACGACCGCGTGCGCTATTACGCGGCCTTCGTCATCGATCCCGACGGCAATCGGATCGAGGCGGTGACGTTTCCTGCGGACTAAAGCTTGCGCGCCACTTCGGGAGCGAGCTTCTTTTCCGCTTCGTCGATCTGTGCCGCAGCCGCCTTCAGCTTCGGCAAAATCTCTTCGATCCGATCAGCCTTGAGGATATCGACCGAAAGGCCGGCGCGGATGAACTCGGTCTGGCGCATGTGCGACAGCAGCGAGAACAGCGGCTCCCAGAAATTGTCGATGTTGGCGAGCAGCACCGGCTTGGCGTGACGGCCGAGCTGCTTCCAGGTCAATTGCTCGACCAGCTCCTCCAGCGTGCCGACGCCGCCCGGCAGCGCGACGAAGGCGTCGGAGCGTTCGAACATCAGCCGCTTGCGCTCGTGCATGTCGGGAGTGACGATCATCTCCTGCACACGCGTCAGCGCGTTCTCACGCATCCGCAGGAAGTCGGGGATGATGCCGGTGACGGTGCCGCCGTGATCGAGCACGGAGGTCGCGACCGAGCCCATCAGGCCGAGCGAACCGCCGCCATAGACCAGGCGGATGTTGTTCTCGGCGAGGGCCTTGCCGAACGCCTTGGCGCCATCGGTGAAACGGGGATTGGTTCCGGGGCCGGAGCCGCAATAGACACAGACGGTTTTGATCGTGCTCATTGGTGCCATGATGCATTGCAGCGAAGAGGCGTCAAGCCCCATCGGTGATTCGGGGCGTCCGGAAATCTACCGGTAAATGGCGGAAAACGATCGGAGATTCGCCATCTGGCGGGGTGCGCTGGCATCGGGAAGGCTCTATATGACGAACGAAAATCGCAAATCGTACCGTGCCCGCATCCGGCGGGCCTTTCAGGCTTTTTGATGGACCAAGCTCAATCGTTCGACGGCGCCGACGTTCCTGATCCTCCCGCCGTGGGACCATTGGAGCGGGCCACGCTGATGGGCACGCTGGCGCATCTGTGGCCCTATATCTGGCCCGGCGACCGCTTCGACCTGAAGATGCGCGTGGTCTGGTCGATGGTGCTGCTGCTCGCGGCCAAGCTGATCACGCTGACGGTTCCTTTCAGCTTCAAATGGGCGACCGACGCGCTGACAGGGGCCAACACCGCGCCGGTGCAGGCGGACAATTGGCACCTCTGGGTGATCGCCTCGCCATTGCTGCTGACCGCCAGCTACGGCGCGATGCGCATCGTGATGGCGGTGCTGACGCAATGGCGCGACGGCATTTTCGCGCGCGTTGCCATGCACGCGGTGCGTAAGCTCGCCACCATCACCTTCATTCACATGCATGAACTCTCGCTGCGCTTTCATCTCGAGCGCAAGACCGGCGGTCTGACGCGCGTACTCGAGCGTGGCCGCGAGGGCATCGAAGTCATCGTGCGCATGGTGATCCTGCAGCTGATCCCGACCATCGTCGAGGTCTCGCTCCTGATGGCCGTGCTGCTCTGGCAGTTCGACTGGCGCTACGTGGTCGCAACCCTGATCACGGTAACCGTCTACATGTACTATACCTACATCGCCACCGAGTGGCGGATCGGCATCCGCCGCAAGATGAACGATTCCGACACCGAGGCAAACACCAAGGCGATCGACTCGCTGCTCAACTACGAGACCGTGAAGTATTTCAGCGCCGAGACCCGCGAAGCGCAGCGCTATGACAAGTCGGTCGCACGCTACGAGGAGTCGAGCGTTCAGGCCTATACCTCGCTTGCGGTGCTCAACACCGGCCAGGCCGTGATCTTCACGCTGGGGCTGACCGCGACCATGCTGATGTGCGCGATCGGCGTGCGCAACGGCACCAACACGGTCGGCGATTTCGTGCTGGTCAACGCCATGATGATCCAGCTTTACCAGCCGCTGAACTTCATGGGCATGGTCTATCGCGAGATCAAGCAGGCGATCATCGACATCGAGAAGATGTTCAACGTGCTGGGACGCGAGGCCGAGATCAAGGACGCGCCCGACGCGAAGCCGCTGGTGGTCTCGGCCGGCACGGTGCGCTTCGAGGACGTGCGCTTTTCCTATGAGCCGGCCCGGCCGATCCTCAAGGGCATCAGCTTCGAGGTGCCGGCCGGCAAGACGGTCGCGATCGTCGGCCCGTCCGGCGCGGGCAAGTCGACCATGTCGCGGCTTCTGTTTCGCCTCTATGACATCTCCGGCGGCAAGATCCTGATCGACGGCCAGGACATCCGCGAGGTCACGCAGGCCTCGCTGCGCGCCTCCATCGGCATGGTGCCGCAGGACACCGTGCTGTTCAACGACACCATCCGCTACAACATTCGCTACGGCCGCTGGGACGCCAGCGATGCCGAGGTGGAAGAAGCGGCGCGGCTGGCGCAGATCGACCATTTCATCCGCATGTCGCCGATGGGCTACGAGACCCAGGTCGGCGAACGCGGCCTGAAACTATCCGGGGGCGAAAAACAGCGCGTCGCTATCGCGCGCACTGTCTTGAAGGCGCCGCCGATCCTGGTGCTGGACGAGGCCACCTCGGCGCTGGACACCCACACCGAGCACGAGATCCAGGGCGCGCTCGAGCGCGTGGCGAAGAACCGCACATCGCTGGTGATTGCCCATCGGCTCTCGACCATCGTCGGCGCCGACGAGATCATTGTGCTGGACCAGGGCCGCATCGCCGAGCGCGGCACCCACGCAAAACTGCTCGCGGAGGGGGGCCTTTACGCCAGCATGTGGAACAGGCAGCGCGAGGCCGAGGCGGCGCGCGAGAAACTGGCCCGGATGGCCGACTCCGGCGAGGCGCCGAACCGGGAGCCGCCGTCGGTCCAGGATGTCCTGACGACGCCTGCGGCGGCGGAGTGACCTTGTCTCCGGTCCCTACTCTGGCCTAAACAACACCACCGCGCGGGACGACCTGCGCCATCAACCCTGAGCGGCAGATAGCGATGTCCATTCTCGATTCGATCCAGCGTCAGATCCCGCCGATCCACAAGGAGGGCTATCCCTTCATCGGCGGCTTTGCACTGGCAAGCCTCATCCTGTTCTGGCTGTGGTCGCCTTTGGGGTGGATCGGCACTATCCTGACCGTGTGGTGCGCGCTGTTCTTCCGCGACCCCGTGCGCGTGACCCCCGTCCGCGAGGGGCTCGTGGTGTCGCCGGCCGACGGCCGCGTCTCGATGATCACCATGGCGCTGCCGCCGGCCGAGCTCGGGCTCGGCGACCGGCCACTGCCGCGCGTCTCGGTGTTCATGAGCGTGTTCAACTGCCACGTGAACCGCAGTCCGATCACGGGCAGGGTGGACCGTATCGCCTATCGGCCCGGCCTGTTCATCAATGCCGAGCTGGACAAGGCGAGCGAGGACAATGAGCGCAACTCGCTGGTGATCACGACGCCGACGGCGCGGATCGGCGTGATCCAGATCGCAGGGCTTGTCGCCAAGCGCATCGTCTGCTTCGTCAAAGAGGGGCAGGCGATCGGCGCCGGTGAGCGCTTCGGCCTGATCCGCTTCGGCTCGCGGCTCGATGTCTACCTGCCGGTGGGCACCAAGGCACTGGTCTCGGAAGGGCAGACGGCGATCGCCGGTGAGACGATTCTGGCCGATCTCACCGGGGACGACCCGAGCCGCGCCTATCGCTCCAATTAACCAATAAGGCGGTCCAGGGGGCTTTCCGCCGCAATGGCGGAGGGGAGCGCAGCTTGCTATATCTCGCCTCAAGGTGAGGACGAGCCAATGACGCCCTATGATTTCAAGGATCCTGACGTGCGCCGCCGGCGGTTCCGCCCGATCCCGGTGCGGATGCTGGTGCCCAACGTCATCACGCTGCTGGCGATCTGCGCCGGCCTGACCTCGATCCGCCTGTCGATCGAGGGGCGGATGTCACTCGCAGTCTACGCCATCGTGTTCGCGGCCTTGCTCGACGGCATCGACGGCCGCGTTGCGCGCCTCATCAAGGGCCAGTCCAAGTTCGGCGCCGAACTCGACAGCCTCGCCGACTTCGTCAATTTCGGCGTCGCTCCCGGCCTGATGCTGTACTTCTGGCAGCTGCACGAGCTCGGTAATGCGGGCTGGATCGCGGCGATGGTGTTCGCGATTTCCGGCGGCCTCCGGCTGGCGCGCTTCAACGCCACCATGGACGATCCCAACAAGCCGGCGTTCGCCGCCAATTTCTTCACCGGCGTGCCGGCGCCGGCCGGCGCGATCACGGTGTTGCTGCCGATCTATGTCGCGTTCCTCGATCTCGGCCGGCTGCCTGCGGCGGTGACGGCTGCGTATACACTGCTGATCGCCTTCCTGATGGTGTCGCGCCTGCCGGTGTTCTCCGGCAAGACCAAGCGCATGCGCGTGCCGCCCGAGCTGGTGCTGCCGGCCTTCGTCGCGGTGGTCGTCTTCATCGCGATCCTGATCGCTTATCCCTGGCACGTACTCTCGGTGGGTACCGTGTTGTATCTCCTCGTTTTGCCGCTCGGCTACAAATCCTATCGCGACCAGGCGCGCGCGATGGAAGCCACGGCGCCGTCGGGAGGCGAGGTCTCGTCGCCGCCGTCGGCACCGACGCTGGCAAACCTGTCGGAGCCGCCGCACGAGGACAACCGGCCAGGAAGCCTGCACTGAACGGCAAGACACTGAGCAGCAAGACACCTGAGCAGCAAGACTCGGATATCTGCCATGAGGCGCCCTGAGTTGGGTTGAGGCCCAATCTCGGCTATATCGCCAGTGCCGGCGGCACCGCGCCAACAGCGGCCGCCAATCTGGGAGAGAACGCCGTGACTGATACCGCGACCGGGCCGCTGCCCGCTTCCGTCCTCGAAGCGCTGGGCCGCTACGACACGCCGACGATCTGCAATGCCATGGAGATCGTGGCGCCCGAGCGCCGGCTGATCGGCTACACCACCAAGCAACTGGTCTGCCCGTTCCCCGATCTGCCGCCGATCGTCGGCTACGCTCGCACGGTTGCAATCCGCTCGGTGCTGAAAAATTCGCTGCCGCCGGAAGAGCAGTCGAAGCGCCGCATCGACTATTACGAATATGTCGGCACCGGCTTTGGTCCGCGCATCTCGGTGATCCAGGACATCGACGGTCCCGACGTCGGCTACGGCGCGTTCTGGGGCGAGGTGCAGAGCAACGTGCACAAGGCGCTCGGCTGCCTCGGTGTCATCACCGACGGCTCGATCCGCGACATTCCGCAATGGGCCCCGGGCTTCCAGGCGCTGGCCGGCTCGATCGGACCGTCGCATGCCTGGGTGCATGCGGAGAGCTTTGGCGGCGAGGTGCGCGTCGCCGGCATGACCGTGAAATCGGACGATCTGATCCACGCCGATCTGCACGGCGCGATCGTGATCCCGCGCGACATCGCCGCAAAACTGCCCGACGCCGCCGAGCTCTGCGGCCGCCGCGAGACGCCGATCCTCGAGATCGCCCGCAGCCCCGACTTCTCGCTGGAGAAGCTCAAGGCCGCGCTGAAGCGCTCTGCTGAGATCCACTAACGGCGGGACTGCAACGATCTACGGCTGCGGCGCCGCCCGCGGGCTGCCCTGTTCCGTCAAGAACAGGGCGGCCTGATCCGGCTCGCCGAACACCGCGGCAGCGCAGCCAATCAAGGTGAAGCCGCCGGCAAAATCCCACAGAGTAATATCTTCCGCATTGTCCGGGATGTGGATCAAGCGCGCTGCGATCACGGCCAAGGCCGCCTCGATAAAGAGCAGCACGCTGAACACCGGCAGGACGAGCTCGGGTTTGAGCATGTGGAGCGCCAGCACTGCGGGAAGCGCGGTGAGAAGACTGAACAGCGTCACCATTACGATGCCTTCCGCCATGAGTGTGCCGGCCCGCGCCAGAATACCAACTGACCCGTCACCCCCGATGTGGCGCAAGGCCGCAGCCGAAGGGTTCGCGCACCCACAGCCTTGAGTGACGGGGCGCGAGAGCCCTTATGGTTATCAAAACGTTGAAAGTCGTGTCGGCAGTCGGCAAAGCCGGCGCCTTTCAGCGCGCTGCACCCGCCAGGCGAGCCGGCTCAACTTAACCTTTACGCGTCTTTAATCGCAGCTCACTAGGGTTTCCGATGCGGTTCGGTGTTGGGCCGCGCCATCGGCCAGGACGGCCGTTGTTGTGTGCGCGTTGGAGTCTTCCATGGATATCATGACGGGCGCCGGCCTCGTGGCGGGCATTATCGTCGTCGCGACGATGGTGTTGCTGGGCGGCGATCTGCACATGTTCATCAGCGAGCATGCGATGATCATCATCTTCGGCGGATCGGCCGCAGCGACCATGATCCGCTTTCCGCTCTCAGTGCTGATGCACGGCCTGCCGCTCGGCATGAAGTTCGCCTTCACGATGAGCCGGCTGTCGGCGCACGATCTGGTCGACGAGCTCGCCCGCATCGCCGAGATTGCCCGCAAGCAGGGCCCGGTGGGGTTGGAAAAGGTCGAGACCGACGAGCCTTTCCTCGCCAAGGGCATTCGCTACGTCGCCGACGGGTACGACCTCGATTTCATTCGGGATAATTTGGAACGCGACCGCGACAATTTCCTGATGCATCTGAACGAAGGCAGCAAGATCTACCGCGCCGTCGGCGACTGCGCGCCCGCGTTCGGCATGATCGGAACCCTGATCGGCATGGTGCAAATGTTTTCGAACATGTCAGATCCCTCGAAGCTCGGCCCGTTCATGGCGACCGCCCTGCTGGCAACTCTCTACGGTGCGCTGGTCGCGAACCTGCTCTGCCTGCCGATCGCCGACAAGCTGCATGGCAAGCTGATCGACGAGGAAACCAATCGTACGCTGATCATCGACGGCATTCTGATGATCCGCGACTCCAAGAGCCCGACTTTGGTGCGCGAAATGCTGCTGGCCTATCTTCCCGAGAAGCACCGCCACGCCGAAGGCGAGCCGGTTCCGGCGTAACGCCGGACGTCGGGATCTGACCCATGGCCAAGAAAAAACGCGAAGAAGCACATGGCGGCCATGGCTGGTTCGTGACGTTTGCCGATCTGATGGCCTTGCTGCTGGCGTTTTTCGTGATGCTGGTCGCATTCTCCACGCAGGACTCCAACAAGCTGAAGATCGTCGCGGGCTCCATGCGCGAGGCCTTCGGCGTCCAGAGCGAAGCGCGCTACGCCGGCATCATCGAATCCGACGGCCTGCCGACCCGCGCGCGGCTGAAGAACGTCGACCACATTCAGCCTGAAGACGCCTCCAACACGCCGACGCCGGACCAGGAGGATCATGACCGCACGTCGGGAGCGAAGATCAAGGTCGATCGCAATTTTGCGCTGGCGGCGGCTTCGCTGCGCCAGGCCTTGCAGGACATGCCGGAACTGACCGAGATATCCAAGCACATCATGTTCGAAGAGACCAAGCAGGGCCTCAACCTCGAGATCGTGGACCAAGACGGCCGCTCGATGTTCGCCGACGGCTCCAAGGTGCCCTATGACCGCACCCGCCGGCTGATCGAGAAGCTCGCTGTCCCGCTCAAGGCGACGCCGTTGCGCGTCTCCATCGCCGGCCATACCGCAGCCGGATTCGTGCCGACCCGCAGCGACTACGGCGCCTTCGACCTTTCGGCCGATCGCGCCAACGCCGTGCGTCAGATCCTCGAACGCGAGGGCCTGCCGCCGGCGCACGTCTTCGCCGTCGCCGGCAAGGCTGACACCCAACCGCTGTTTCCGGACGATCCCTCGCTCGCGGCCAACCGGCGGGTGACCATCACCCTGATGCGCGAAGATCCGCCGCTGCCGCCGAATTTGAAGCCGTAGGGTGCTTTCAAGCGAAGGGACGCCGGTCGCGCGAAGAAAACCCGTCGAAATCAGAATTTGGAGCCGGTTCCGGTGCAATTGAAACGGAAAGGCTCCAAGCCCTTGCGCTACGATCTTACCTGAGGCATGTCGTCGCGCGTCGACGACCGTTGCTGCGCCGTCACAGCATTCGGCTCCGCGCCTGCTAAGGTGGCGTGTCGTTTGACAAGCGCGCCGGAACCGTCAAAAGGCGCCGGATCATTTCTCGGGAAGAAGCGTTTCTAGTCTCTCATGACGGCGAGCATCACATCGACCGAACCCCAGGACGCGCCAGTTACCTCGGGATTCTGGGGCCTGACGCTCGGGAGCATCGGCGTCGTCTTCGGCGATATCGGTACCTCGCCGCTTTATGCATTTCACGAGGCGGTACGGGGCGCGGCCCATGGCGCGCCGGTCTCGCGGGTCATGGTGCTCGGCGTGCTCTCGCTGATCCTCTGGGCGCTGCTGATCGTCGTCACCGCCAAATACGTGCTGCTGCTGCTGCGCGCTGACAACAACGGGGAGGGCGGCACGCTTTCGCTGATGGCGCTCGGTCAGCGCGCGCTCGGGCGGCGGAGCTGGTTCCTGATGGCGCTCGGCGTGGTCGGCGCTTCCATGTTCATCGGCGATTCCATGATCACGCCGGCAATCTCGGTGCTGTCGGCGGTCGAGGGCCTGAAGCTCGCAACGCCTGCGTTTGAACACTACGTCGTGCCGCTCACTGTCTTCATCCTGGCGCTGCTGTTCGCTGTCCAGAGCAAGGGGACGGCACTGGTGGCCTCGGCCTTTGGCCCCGTGATGGTGATCTGGTTCACCGTTCTTGCCGTACTCGGCATCATTCACATCGCCGACGACCCGTCGGTGCTTGCTGCCATCAATCCCTATTACGCGCTGCAATTCCTGCTGTCGCATGGCACGATCGGCCTGGTGACACTGGGCGCCGTGTTCCTGGCTGTGACCGGCGGCGAGGCGCTCTATGCAGATCTCGGCCATTTCGGCCGCAAGCCGATCCAGTCGGCCTGGATGTTCTTCGTGCTGCCCTCGCTCCTGATCAACTATTTCGGGCAGGGCGCGCTGGTGCTGTCCGATCCCAGCGCGATCGAGCACTCGTTCTACCGCATGGTGCCAGAGCATTTCGTGCTGCCGCTGGTCGGACTTGCGACCGCGGCGACCGTGATTGCGAGCCAGGCGGTGATCACGGGGGCCTATTCGCTGGTCTATCAGGCTGTGCAGCTCGGCCTCCTGCCGCGCTTTGAGGTGCGCTTCACCTCGGAAACCCACGCCGGCCAGATCTATCTGCCGCGTGTAAACCGGCTGCTCCTGATCGGTGTGATGCTGCTGGTGCTGTTGTTCCACACCCCCAGCAATCTGGCTTCGGCCTACGGTATCGCGGTCTCCACCACCATGGTCGCCGACGGCATCATGGGTTTCATCGTGATCTGGAAATTGTGGAACTGGCGCGCCGCGACGGCCGCAGTGGTGATCCTGCCCTTTGTCGTGGTCGACCTGAGCTTTTTCAGCGCGAATCTTCTGAAGCTGCTCGAAGGCGCCTGGGTGCCGCTGTTGTTCGGCGTGGCCATGGCCGGGACAATCTGGACCTGGCGGCGAGGGTCGGGGATACTGATCCAGAAGACGCGCCGGATCGAGGTGCCGCTGGACGATCTGATCCGCAGCCTGGAGAAGCGGCCGCCGCATATCGTCAAGGGCACCGCCGTGTTCCTGACCAGTGATCCCTCTTTCGTGCCGACCGCGCTGCTGCACAATCTCAAGCACAACAAGGTGCTGCACGAGCACAACGTGATCCTGACGATCGAGACCGCGCATATGCCGCGAGTCGATCTGTCCGAGCGTTTCCGGATGGAGAAGATCAGCGACAAGTTCTTCAAGGTCCGCCTGCGCTTCGGTTACATGGAGCAGCCGAACGTGCCCAAGGCGCTCGCGATCGCGCGCAAGCAGGGCTGGCAGTTCGACATCATGTCGACGTCGTTCTTCGTGTCGCGGCGCTCGCTGAAGGCGTCGGCGCAGTCCGGCATGCCGCTCTGGCAGGACCATTTATTCATCGCGCTGAGCCGGTCCGCCAACGACGCCACCGACTATTTCCAGATTCCCACCGGGCGGGTGGTTGAAGTCGGAACCCAAGTCACCATTTGAACGCGATCGGCTGAGCAATGCAGAATTGCATGGCTAAGGCCCAGAATCAGGCTAGGCTATGCCGATAGCGCAGGCCTATAAGCCGCGCGCCCTTCCGCCATTGTGCAGTGAAGCATTCTAGAGGCCACCAGGCTCTCCCATGACAAGTGACCTAGCGATTTCCGCCCCGGAAACGGCGGCGGCCAATGGGCATGGCGATGCCCACACGACCGCCCGTTTCGGTGCGCTGACGCTCGGCAGCATCGGCGTCGTCTATGGCGATATCGGCACCAGCCCGCTCTACGCGTTCCGCGAGGCGGTGATGGCGGCTTCCGGCGTGGAGGGCGTGCCGACGCAAGCGGCCGTGCTCGGCGTGCTCTCACTGATCCTGTGGGCGCTCATCGTCGTGGTGACGCTCAAATACGTCGTGATCCTGCTCCGCGCCGACAACAACGGCGAGGGCGGCACGCTGGCGCTGATGGCGCTGGCCCAGCGTGCGGTCGGCACTGGCGGAGCCACCATCGTCCTGCTCGGCATCATTTCCGGCGCCCTGTTCTACGGCGACGCCGTGATTACGCCGGCGCTCTCGGTGCTGTCGGCGATCGAAGGCATGAAGGACGTCACGCTGCGCTTCGAGCCCTACATCGTACCGCTGACCATCATCATCCTGGTCGGACTGTTCGCCGTGCAGTCCCGCGGCACAGCTCGCGTCGCCGCCTTCTTCGGCCCGATTATGTGCGTCTGGTTCGCGGTCATCGCGGCAGCGGCGATCCACCCGATCATCGAGCAGCCGCAGGTGCTGTACGCGCTGAACCCGCTCTACGCCGTGTCCTTCATGTTCCACCACGGCATCATCGGCTTCGTGACGCTGGGCGCGGTGTTCCTGGCGGTCACCGGTGCCGAGGCGCTCTATGCCGACCTCGGCCATTTCGGCAAGCGGCCGATCCAGATCGCCTGGCTGTCCATCGTGCTGCCGTCGCTGGCGCTGAACTATCTGGGGCAGGGCGCCCTCGTGCTCGGCGATCCCGGTGCGATCGTGAGCCCGTTCTTCCAGCTCTTTCCGCAAGGCTTTTTCCGCGGCTGCATGGTCGTGCTGGCGACCGCCGCAACTGTCATCGCGAGCCAGGCGGTCATCACCGGCGCCTATTCGCTGACACGCCAGGCGATCCAACTCGGCCTGCTGCCGCGCTTTGAAATTCGCCATACGTCTGAAGCCCATTCGGGCCAGATCTTCATCCCGCGCATCAACCAGCTCCTGCTGCTCGCGGTGGTGCTGCTGGTGCTCTTGTTCCGCTCCTCCAGCGCGCTGGCCTCGGCCTATGGCATCTCCGTCACGGGCACCATGGTCGTCACGGCGATGATGGGTTTCGTCGTGATCTGGAAGGTCTGGAAGTGGTCGCCGTTCACGGCTGCCGCCCTGATCGCGCCGTTCCTGTTCTTAGATCTCACGTTCCTGGCCGCCAATTTGCTCAAGGTGTTCGAGGGCGGCTGGGTGCCGCTGGCGCTCGGCGCGCTCATGATCATCCTGATGTACACGTGGCGACGCGGCAGCCGGCTGTTGTTCGAGAAGTCGCGCAAGCTCGAATTCCCCCTCGCCGACCTCGTGGCGATGCTGGAGAAGCGGCCGCCGCAGCGCGTACCTGGTACCGCGGTGTTCCTGACCAGCGATCCCCTCAGCGCCCCGACCGCGCTAATGCATAGTCTGAAGCACTACAAGGTGCTGCATGAGAAGAACGTCATTCTCACCATCGAGACCGCGCAGACCCCGCGCATCAATCCGGCCGAACGGGTGAGGCTGGAGCAGATCTCGCCGACCTTCTCCAAAGTGACGCTGAAGTTCGGCTTCATGGAATCGCCCAACGTGCCGAAGGCGCTGGCGATCGCCCGCAAGCTCGGCTGGCAGTTCGACATCATGTCGACCTCGTTCTTCCTGTCGCGGAGGGCGCTCAAGCCGGCCGCCCATTCCGGCATGCCGCGCTGGCAGGACCGGCTGTTCATCTCGCTCAGCCGTTCCGCCAACGACGCCACCGACTATTTCCAGATCCCCAGCGGTCGCGTGGTCGAGGTCGGAACCCAGGTCACGATCTGATCCTCCATTTGAGGGTCGCACTTCAAGTGGCTGCGATTTAACTTTAACTTGCACGGATGAGCCCAAGCCTTTGTAGCGCTTGATTTTCGCTCACCGAGAGGCGAGGTTGCCGCCCGCGGGGATCACCCCGGATGCGGCTGCGACGTTGGAGGATGATATGGCAAACCAGGTACAGGATCTGACCCCGGACGAGGTCTCCAAGGGTGTCGCGGAGGGCCGCTATCTCCTCGTCGACGTTCGCGAGCCGAACGAGGTGGAAGCCGAGGCCTATCCCTACGGTGTCGTCGTGCCGCTCTCGACCTTCGATCCCAAGGCGATCCCCGATCCCGCCGGCAAGGAGGTCGTGTTCGCCTGCCGCTCCGGCAAACGCTCGGTCACGGCCTCGCTCGCGGCGCAGGCGGCAGGCCTGCCGTATGACAAGCATCTGGCCGGCGGCATGTTGGGCTGGAAGGCGGCGGGTCTTCCCAGCAAGGTCGGTGGCTGACCGGCCGATGACCAAGAGCTCGTCCCTGAACAACGTTTTCGCCGACCTTCCCGTCACCATCTTCGAGGCGATGTCGCAGGCCGCGCGCGACAATGCCGCCATCAATCTCGGGCAGGGCTTTCCCGACGATCCCGGTCCTGAGGACATCCGCCGCGCCGCGGCCGATGCATCGCTGAACGGCTACAACCAGTACCCGTCGATGATGGGCCTGCCGGAGCTGCGCCAGGCGATCGCCACGCACTACGACCATTGGCATGGCCTCAAGCTCGATCCGATGAGCGAGGTGATGGTGACCTCCGGCGGCACCGAGGCGCTGACTTCGGCCATCCTCGCGGTGGTCCAGCCCGGCGACGAGGTGGTGTGCTTCCAGCCGGTGTACGATTCCTATCTGCCGATCATCCGCCAGGCCGGCGGCATTCCGCGCCTGGTCCGGCTCGAGCCGCCGCATTGGCGGCTGAATGAGGAGATGCTGAAAAGCGTCTTCACTTCAAAGACCAAGGCGGTGCTCTTCAACAATCCCCTGAATCCGTCCGCGGTGGTGTTTCCGCGCGAGGACCTCGAGCTGCTTGCGCGCTACTGCCAGGAGTTCGACGTCATCGCGATCTGCGACGAGGTCTGGGAGCACGTCACCTTCGACGAGCACAAGCACATCCCGCTGATCACGATCCCCGGCATGCGCGATCGCACCATCAAGGTCGGCTCGGCCGGGAAGATATTCTCGCTGACGGGCTGGAAGATCGGCTTCGTCTGCGCCGCGCCGCCGCTGCTGCGCGTCGCGGCCAAGGTGCACCAGTTCCTGACCTTCACCACCGCGCCGAACCTCCAGGCCGCCGTTGCCTATGGTCTCGGCAAGCCAGACGAGTATTTCCTGTCGATGCGCAAGGACCTGACGCGGAGCAGGGACCGCCTCGCCAAGGGGCTGGAGAGCCTCGGCTTCCCGGTGCTGAAGTCGCAGGGCACCTACTTCCTCACCGTCGACCTGTCGCCGCTCGGGCTCAACGAGAGCGACACCGAGTTCTGCTGGCGGATCGTGAAGGACTACAAGGTCGCGGCCATCCCGGTCTCGGCCTTCTACGAGCAGGACCCCGTGACCTCGGTGGTGCGCTTCTGCTTTGCCAAGAAGGACGAGACGCTCGACACAGCGCTGGAGCGGCTGTCGGACGCGGTGCGCAGGCGCAAGAGGTAGGGAGATGACGAACGTCGGCCGCTCAGGGGCTCGCCTTGGTCTCGCGTTCGCCGCGGCGCTGGCGTGGCTCCCGGGTTCCGCCGGGGCCGAGGAGCGGGTCGTCAACTTCTACAACTGGTCGAACTACGTGGCGCCTGACGTCCTCGATGCCTTCACCAAGGAGACCGGCATCAAGGTGGTCTACGACACGTTTGATGCCAACGAGACGCTGGAGACGCGCCTGATGGCCGGTAAGTCCGGCTATGACGTCGTGGTACCGACGGCTTATTTCCTCCAGCGCCAGATCAAGGCCAACATCTTCCAGAAGCTCGACAAGTCGAAGCTGCCGAACCTTGGCAATGCCTGGCCCGTGGTGACCGAACGTCTCGCGATCTACGATCCCGGCAACGTCTACGCCGCCAACTACATGTGGGGCACGACGGGCATCGGCTACAACGTCGCCAAGTTGAAGGCGATCCTCGGGCCTGATGCGAAGATCGACAGCTGGGACATGGTATTCAAGCCGGAGAACCTCGCCAAGTTTAGGGATTGCGGCGTGCACATGCTCGATTCCGCCGACGACATCTTTCCGGCGGCGCTGAGCTGGCTCGGGCTCGACCCGAACTCGACCAAGCAGGCTGACCTCGAGAAGGCCGCGGACGTCGTCGCCAAGGTGCGCCCCTCTGTGCGCAAGTTTCACTCGTCTGAATATTTAAGCGCGCTCGCGACCGGCGAGATCTGCTTCGTGGTGGGCTGGTCCGGCGACATCATGCAGGCCCGCGCCCGTGCGGCCGAGGCGAAGGGCGGCATCGAGATCGGCTACACGATCCCGAAAGAAGGCGCCCAGATGTTCTTCGACAATCTCGCGATCCCCGCGGATGCCAAGAACGTCAAGGAAGCCTACGAGCTGATCAACTATCTCTACCGCCCGGACGTCGCCGCCAAGAACTCGGACTTCCTGTCCTACGCCAACGGCAACCTCGCCAGCCAGAAGCTCGTCGATCCGAAGATCCTCGGCGACAAGAACGTCTATCCGGACGAGGCGACACTCTCAAAGTTGTTCGTTATCACGGCGCGCGATCCGGCGACGCAGCGGGTGATCAATCGACTGTGGACCAAGGTGAAAACGGGGCGCTGAGGGGTTGGGAGGAGCGGACGCATCCTGCTCAGTCGTCATGCACGGGCTTGTCCGGGCATCCACGTCTTTCCTGCCGCGTGGCGATGCGTGGATGGCGGGGACAAGCCGGCCACCGCGGAGCGGCGAGCCCGCTACCGCCATCTCCGATGCAGCCATAGCCACTGCTCGGGATGCTCGCGGACCCAGCCTTCCACCACGTTCGTGATCGCCTGCGTCGTGCCCTGGATGTCGATCTTGCCGTCGGCGTCGCGCACCGGCGGGATCTCTTCCGTCAGTTCGGCGCGGAAACGGTTGCCGGGCAGGCGGATAATGCGGACGCCATGGATGGGACAGTCGACCTGGCGCAAGAGGCGCGCCAACATCGGATTGGCGCGGGTCTTGCGGCCGAAGAAGGTAACCTCGACGCCGCCGGTCAGATACTGGTCGATCAGCATGGCGACGTGCTTGCCGTCCTTCAGCGCCTGCGCGAGCCGTAGCGGCGCGTCGCGTCCCGCCGGGATCAGCGTGCCCATGTTGACCTGGCGCATCTCCTGAATGATGCGGTCGGCGGAAGCAATGTTCGGCCGGCGGTAGAGGATCGCCGTGTCGAGCCCATGCGCAACCGCCGCGAGCGCAGGCAATTCCCAGTTCGACAGATGGGCTGCGAAGATCAGCGCCGGCTTGCCGTCGTCGCGGATGCGGTCGAACAGCTCGATGCTATGCTTGGGCAATTCGATCCGGCTGTTTTCCGGATGATCGCGGTCATAGTCCCAGACGTGGTCCATATGGGCGAATTCGGCGCCGACGCGGCCGAGATTGTCCCAGACGCCCATCAGGATGGATTCGATCTCCTCCGCCGACTTTTCCGGAAAGGCGGCTGTGAGGTTGGCGCGGCCGATCCGATGCTCGCGCAGGCGCGGCCCGATCAGCTTGGTGACGCGCGCGAAAAAGTCCGAGGTCTTGGCCGGATCGAAATAGCGCGTGGTGCGCAGCATGCCGACGGTCGCGGCGCCGACCAGGCTGCCGCCGATCGACTTGGCGACCTCCCGCGCGCGGGCCTTCGTCCTCGCAGGAAGCAGCGCCATGCGGCCGGTCAGGCCGGTTCGCGGGTCAGGATCAGCGATGCGTTCTGGCCGCCGAAGCCGAACGAGTTCGACATCACCGCGGTGACGCGGGCGTCGCGCGCCTTGTTGCCGACGACGTCGAACAGGATCGTGGGATCCGGATTGTCGTAGTTGATCGTCGGCGGGATGCGCTGATGCTCCAGCGTCAGCAGCGAGAAGATCGCCTCGACCGCGCCTGCGGCCGAGATGGTGTGGCCGACCATCGACTTGTTGGAGGTGACCGGAATCTTTTGCACGAGCTCGCCGAACACCGCCGATGTCGTATTGTACTCCATCTTGTCGTTCTCGGGCGTCGCGGTGCCGTGCGCGTTGATGTGGTCGATCTGGTCCGGCGTCATGCCGGCATCGGCCAGCGTCTTGTTCATGCAGCCGATGATCGGCTTGCCGTCGGGCGACGAGCGGGTGCGATGGAAGGAATCGGTGAGCTCGCCGCAGCCGGCGATCACGCCGAGGATTTTTGCGCCGCGCGCGGTGGCGGCTTCATAGCTTTCCAGCACGAGGGCGCCGGCGCCTTCGGCCATGACAAAGCCGTCGCGGTTCTTGGAGAAGGGGCGGGAGGCTGCCTGCGGCGGATCGTTCTGGGTCGACAGCGCCGAGAGCAGCGAGAAGCGCACCAGCGCCTCCGGATTCACGGTGCCGTCGGTCGCCACGCACAGCGCGGCGTCGGTCTCGCCGCGGCGGATCGCCTCGACGCCGAGCTGGATCGAGGTCGCGCCCGAAGCGCAGGCTGTCGACAGCGAGATCGGCGAGCCCTTGGTACCGAAGGTCTCGGCGAGGTGGGCGGCGACCGAGCCGAACATGAAGCGGTGATGATAGGCGCTGTATTTGCCGCCGCCGGAGATGCGCAGCAGATCGTCATAGGTGAAGTCGAGCGCGCCGACGGCGCGGCCGAGCTCACGGCGCTGCGGCCATTCGACCTCGACCGGCGCAACCGCCAGGAAGAGGGGACCCGGGAAATCGGCCTTGGCGCCGATGCCGGCCTGCGCGAGCGCTTCCTCCGTCACCAGTTCGGCCATTCGCTCGGACAGACCGGTGGAGGAGAACGGGTCGACGCTGACGAAATCCACGGTGCCGGCCATCGTGGTTTTCAGGCCGTCGACCGGAAAGCGCGTGATGGTGCGAATTCCGGATTCACCGGCGACGAGCTTCGCCCAATTGTCGCCTTTGCCGTTACCGAGCGAGGTCATGATGCCCATGCCGGTGACGACGACGACGGGACGCCCGAGTTTGTCGCGTGGTGCAGTCATGTCGATCCCCCGATAGAGCTAACTAAACTGCCTCGACCAGCGCCATGCCTTCGCCGCGCCAGTGTCCGGCCCCCACGACCACAATCTGGGTGGGCGCCCCCTGCATTTCAATCTCGGTCCCGGTCGAATCGTTCGGCGGAAACAGCGCGCCGCGCGAAATCGACAGCGCCGCGAGCGCAAGGCCGAGCGGGAATTGCGTTTCCATGGTGTGGCCGAACATCGTGCCGGTCGAGCGCACCGGGAAGTCGGCGTGGCCCTTCAGGAAGCCGCGCTCTTCGCTCGTGGCGGGCTCCGCGCCGGTCGCGCCGGATATGATCGCGCCCTTGCCGTCGCGCTTCGGCAGCTTCGCCCAAAGCTTCTCCAGCGTCGCGGCCATGTCGCCGGGCTGCTTGCGGCGGGCGAGGTCGGCAACGACGCTCGACAGCTTTGCGAACGGCTTTGCGCCACGCGCTTCCGCATGCGCCTTCGATTCCAGTACCAGAAACGCGCCGGCCGAGCCGAGCGCGAAGCCGGCGTGGTCCTCGCGCGCCCACACCGGAGCGAACTTGTCCTTCAGGTTGAAGTCACCGAACTCGTAGAGGACCATCAGGTCCTTGCGCTCGCCATTATGCGAGCCGCCGATCAGCGCGATGTCGCTCTCGCCCGAGGCGATGCGCGCAAGCGCGATGCGGGCGGCGTCGGCGCCCGCCACCTCTTCGCCCATGAAGGTGCGCGAGGTGCCGCCAATGCCGTGGACGATCGCGATGTTGCCGGCGAGCAGGTTGGAGAGCTGCGCCAAAAACAGCGTCGGCCTGAGATCGCTCATCAGGCGTTCGTTGAGGAAGCCGGGCGCGTTGGCGCCCTTGGCCTCGGCCGTGAGCACGCCGGTGTCGACGTTGAGATCGCGCTCGCCGCCGCCGGCGGCGGCGACCATGTCGATCTTCGACAGAATGTCCTTGTTGCCCTTGATGCCAGCGGAATCGAGCGCAAGGCCTGCGGCGTAGACGCCGATGCGCTGCCAGGCTTCCATCTGGCGCTGGTCGCCCTTCTTGGGTATCTGGCTGTCGTAGGTAACAGGCATCAGGGGATGCACGATGTAGGGCGCAAAGCCCTTCTCATCGACATTGATGCGCTTCTCCTGAAGCGCGGCCCAGTTGGCGTCGAGGCCCTCGCCGAGCGAGGTGGCAAGGCCAATGCCGGTGATCCAGACTTCCGTCGGGCCGGGCTTCGAAGCAGTCTCAGTCATGGCGATACGGCCTGTTGCGGAAAGCCGACCCGTTTCGCGACCGCGTCCATGTGGGCGCGCATATCCGCATTGGGGAAGGGAATCTGCGTGAAGGTCAACGTCGAATTCGCTCGCAGCTTGCCGCCGACCTTGATCTTGGCCTCGGTCATCGCGTAGCCCGAGCCTTGATGCGAAAGGCTCGCCTCGATGCTCATGAGATCGCCGGGGAACACCGAACCGCGGACCTTGGCTTCCTTGACGGCGGCAAGGATCGGCATGCGCTCGAACTTGAGCACGCCGAGCTGAAGCCAGCCCGAGGCCTGCGCCATCGATTCGATCAGGAGCACGCCGGGCATCAGGGGATAGCCCGGGAAGTGCCCCTCGAAGATGGTGCTCTCCTTCGGGACCAGCGCCTCGACGACAATCGTCTGCGCGTCGATGTTGAGGTCGACGACGCGATCAATCATGTGGAAATATTCGAGTTGCATGACCGCGCGCTTACGCGCTCGCGCCCTTGGCCGCAACCAGTTCGTCGATGCGGGCGCACAGGTTCTTTAGCACGAAATACTGCTCGGTGGTCGCCTTGCCGTCGTTGACCTCCTGGGTCCACTTTTCCAGCGGCAGCTTGATACCGAACTGCTTGTCGATCGCGAACGCGATGTCCAGGAAATCGAGGCTGTCGATGCCGAGGTCGTCGATGGCATGGCTATCCGGCGTGATCGTGTCGCGCGGGATGTCGCAGGTTTCAGCGATGATCGTAGCGACCTGATCGAATGTGGAGGACATCACTAAGCCTTTGATATTTTGCTGATATTTGTCGGATTTTCCAGAGGGGAACGGTGGGTCTGCATCGCGCCCCTGATGACGCCCTCAACCCCCCTCTGGCCGGGTCGAAAGCCCGTATATCGGAGCGCCGCCCTGAGTTCAATGGAGCCGGATGGGGTGGGGACAGGGCTGGGGATGCCGGCGGGAACCCGTTCGGTCGAGGACCGGCCGCGGGCCCTGCCAGATATCTCGCCTAGGCGTGCGGAGTCGTGATCTTGAGGCAGTCGCGGCGGCCCATCAGCACGCAATCCTGGGTCCGGCGCAGATCGGCGATGCTCACCGCAAGCCAGATCCCGATCGCGGTCAGCGCGATGGTGAAGGCCAGCGCTGCGATGTTGGCGAGCATGCGATGGCGGAAATCGTCCGGTTCAGGGCGGGCCTGCTCGTAGCGCGACAGGTCGAGCGGCTCGGGCCCGACGCGCAATTGCTGCACGGTACCGTTGCCCCGGGAGGCCGTCGGGGAAGGCGAGGTGCGCGGCCTGAACTGGAGCACCCGGTGCTCGTCATCCGAGCTTATGGGCCGCTGGGTTTTCATGGTGCAGGGATCACTCCGAAGCAGCGATTTTTAGATAGCATACGTGGTGAACGCGTTGCAGAAAATCTTCTCAACGCGCACGTGCATTGCGCATTCGCACTATCCTGCTCGGGCTGCGGTGATCACGGAACCGACGTCCGGGCATGCAGGAGGCGCGTTGCAATAACTCTGCGGTCAGCTGAATGCATTTTGCCGGCGCGAAGCCCGTGGCATAGTCCAGGGAACCTGAACCACCAGTTGCAACCATGGAAGGGCCCTTCGACCATGACCACCAACACGCGCGAGCCGAGAGTGCATCCGGTGCCGATCCTGTCGCTTCGGCCGACGCAGATGACGGTCGGCATGCGCGAGGTCAAGGAGAAGCGCAAGCGCTGGCGCGAGCACGACAAGAAGAAGCAGGCCGATCTGCTCGGCAGGCACATGATCCCCGTCGTGCACGGCCCCGACGGGCGCTATTACGTGATCGACCATCATCATCTCGGTCGCGCGCTGCATGACGAGGGCGTCAAGGAAGTGCTGGTCACCATCGTCGGCGACCTCAGGATGGTCGAGCGCGAGGCGTTCTGGGGCGTGATGGACAACAAGCGCTGGGTCTATCCCTACGACGCCAAAGGCGAGCGGCGGCCGTTCCGCGACTTGCCGAAATCGATCGTCGATCTCAAGGACGATCCGTTCCGGAGCCTTGCCGGTGAGCTTCGCCGCATGGGCGGCTTCGCCAAGGACACCACGCCGTTCTCCGAATTCCTGTGGGCCGACTATCTACGCCGAAAACTGTCGCGCAAGGCGGTGGATGCCGATTTCGACAAGTCGCTCGAGAAGGCGATGTCCTCAGCCAAGAGCAAGGATGCGATCTATCTGCCCGGCTGGTGCGGACCGGCGGAGGATGATTAGGGCGAGACGCTCACTTCAGCACGGCGTGCGGCACCACAAAACGGACCTCATCACAGCCGCTTGAGCGAAATCATTTCCCGCGCCCCATGAAGCGGTCCTGAAACAGAGCCGGTCCATCTTTCAGGTAATTGAGCTCACACAGGAGGCAGGAATGCGCCGTCTGGTTTTCGCCGTTGCCTTGCTCGCGGTCGCCTCAGCAGGGATCTCGGCCTCGTTTGCCGCAGTTCATCACACCAGGACATTGACATTTTCCGAGCGCTTTGCGCCGGCGCTCGAGTTGATGGCGAAGCGCTAACGGCATAGTCGCACCCCGTAGGCAACGCAGCGTTAGTAGGGCCGGGCGTCGGTACCCACTTCGTTCGAAAACGCTTCAGCGCAAGGGAAGGCGATGAAGCGGCCTTGGGAACCTCACATAGGTCCCCAACCAATGAACCTTTGCGTAGTCCATTCAGACTTATCCACGCCGGGTTCTGCATCACACCCGCGGGGGCTGAAAGCGCCGCGTGCTGCGGATAGCAGAGTTTTCCATGATCCCGGTAACGTTGCGGCCGACGCTTTGAAAATTGCGCCCGACACTCATGGAGCGCCAGATGAACGCCCAAGATCGTCCTGAACTCGACGCCCTCGTGGCGGCGGTCGCTCGGCAGCTTGCTGGCCCTTTTCGCGGCAAGCCAGTGCAGCCGGATCTCGAGCAACTACCGCTCCCCTGGGATCCACAGCATCAGCTTCCGGACGTACTTTGGCCCAGGCGACACCTCGCGCTGGCCGGCCTCGAGTTGACCCAATCAATCCAGTACAACGGCGCCGTCGGCGTCAGCTACGGCGACGACAATTCGATCCCGCTCGTTGCGCTCAAGCCGCTGGTGGTGCGTGCCTATCCATACGTGCAGCCCGGCGTTGCCGAGCCGGACACACTCACTGGCGCACGCGTTACAGGTGAGCTGGTGCTTTCGGTTGGCGATCGAATCGTTTACCGCACCGGCCCTACGCGCGCCGACGGGGCCCGGCTCGGCGCGCGTAACGAGCTCTCGCGCGAGCTGTGGGACAACGAGTTGACGGTCCCAGTTGGTGGACCCGGCGCGCTTGCGTTCCACCTCGCGCACGTCAATTCGTCGCTGAATTTTTTCGTGCCAGCATGGTATTGCCGGACCGGCCACTTTTATCTCTCCGTCCGGCTCTGGCGTGCTGGCAGCGACGGCGCTTTATCCGCGCCCCAGGACCGCGCCACGACCGGGCGCTATATCGATTTTATGGATGTGCGGCCGCCGCGTGTCGCCGTCGCCAGGGTCAACTGGACCGACAGCTCCGGCAACGTTACGAGCCCCGCCGACGCGATTATGCTCAGCACGATGCGCACGGCCGAACGGATGCTGCCGTTTCCCTATTTTGAGACGACGATTCTTGGCACATCGACGAACAGCTCGGCAGCATTTGCGTCCGCCGCGACGGGTGGAGGTTGTAACACCGCGTGGACCGGCCTGCTCGCTGACTTGGCTGTCACGCGCATCTTCACCGCTCTGTTCCAGCTCGGCGATATTGTCTTCGCGTTTGTGCCGAGCGCAGCTGTTCCCGCCGCTGCCGGCACCTACAACACGGGGTGCGGTCGCGCTGAAGGCGTCGGCGCCGCCTTCGCGGGGAGCGACACACGTTTTGCCTACGATTTCATTTTCGCCCACGAGATGGGACACGTCTTCACCTGCAACCACGTCGCGGTGCCAGGCGACAGCAGCGATGACCCGAACTATCCAAACTATGGCGGAAGCAAGACCTCCATCGGCGAAGTCGGCATCGATCCAGGAACGACGCCGCCGACGCTGTTCGGCCCGTCGGACACATCCGACGTCATGTCCTACAAGTCGAAGCAGTGGATCTCGCCCTACACCTATCTGAAGATCCTTAATGCGCGCGAGAATCACCAATCCGCACCGGCCGATCCGCGTCGCGTTCGTTCGCTCCTGATCCTGGCAGTGCGGGTGCATCGCCGCGTCAGCGACGAGAACCGCATCGAGATTCGCAAGGCTTACCGGATCGAAGCCGCCGGCATGGTATCGCGGCCGAGCGATGGCGCCATTTCGCCGCTCTCGGTTGATCTGCTCGATGCCCATCGCCGGATCATTGCGACTCATCATTGTCTCTACACACGCGCGCAAGCGACCTGCGGCTGTTGTGGAGGAGGTGTAGCCGTTCCGCTCGACCGCGAGCCGTTCTACGATCTGCATGAAGCGATCGAATGGCCGAGCGAGGAAGTCGCTGCCATCTCGTTGCATGATGGCCGCGAACCGCTCGCGACTTTCGAAGTGGGCGAACCGCCGCAGGTCGATATCAGCGGCCCCGAGCGGCGGGACCAATTCCTCGCGCTACGCGTGCACGCGCGTCATCCGCGGGCCCAGCCGTCGATAGTCGTGCTGTTCAGCGGTGATGATCGCGAGACATGGCAACCGGTCGCGTTTGATCCTCCAGACGGCGAGGTGCTGGTGGAAAGCGAACGCTTGCCCGGCGGCGAACGCTGTTTCTTCCGCGCCATCGCAACCGCGGAATTTCGGAGCGCGAGCGCCGACAGCTCTCAATTCGAGCTGCAGCGCAGCCGTCGCCGGCTCTATCTGCGACTGCCTGATCCCCAGTGTCCGATCGCGCCAGGCGCCGTGCCGTTGGGCGCGATGATCGACTGCCGCGGGCTCGGTGTGGTCCGGTCCGATGAAATTCGGTGGCATTCGGATCTGGACGGCGACCTAGGTCTTGGGTACGAACTCGTCGCGCAATTGCAGGACGGACGGCACCTTATCACGGTAACCGCGCCGGACGGACGCGGCGGGTCACTTGCCGAACGCGGCATTATCATCGTTGGTGGTCGCCCCGCCGGCGTTGTAGGCCAAGCCCAGTTCTAACGCATACACGTGCGCTGCGTTCTCGCGGACTCCCGCCAGGATGGCTTTTCCGATCCTGGCTCATTCGAATGCAGCGCCCAGTGCGTTGCCACAGTATCACCGGTACCGAACTGGTGATCCGCCAGTATAGAACTCGCTCTAATGTTCCGGCATTTCCGTCTCGTGCGCCTCGTCCTTGCCGCCGACCATCCGGTGCAGAAGGCGCTCGATGCGGCGGCCGACTGTCAACAGCACGAAGGCGAGCGCCAGCGCCACCAGGACGATCTTCCATTCTCCCACGCCGCAGGCGATGCCGATGCAGGCGGCGAGGAAGGTGCAGGCGGCGCTGGTCAGGCCGCGCACGCGGAAGCGGTGGCCCTCGTGCACGATGACGCCGGCGCCGAGAAAGCCGATGCCGGTGAGGATGCCCTGGATGACCCGGCTCGTGGCATCGGTCATTTTGCCCGGCTCGGCGAACTGCACCGCCAGCAGCACGACGGTCGCGGTGGAGAGCCCGACGATGCCGAGCGTTTTCAGTCCGATCGGCTTGCCGTGCAGATCGCGGTCGAGCCCGATCGCTCCGGTGGCGACAGTCGCTGCGCCGAGACGGGCAAGGATTTCGGGCCAGTCGAGCTCGGTCATTTCTTCGGTAAGCGTCCCATCAGATAGAACTCTTCATTCGGCCGCATGCCGGTGAAATTGGCGAGCCGGTTCGACAGCGCGAAGAAAGCGGAGATCGCGGCGATGTCCCAGATGTCATCGTCGCTGAAGCCATGCGGGGCAAGTGCTGCGAAATCCTCCTCGGAGGTACGCTGCGCGTCGGCCGAGACCTTCATCGCGAAGTCGAGCATCGCCTTCTGCCGCGGCGTGATGTCGGCCTTGCGGTAGTTCGTAGCGATCTGGTCGGCAATAAGCGGGTTCTTGGCGCGGATGCGCAGGATCGCGCCATGCGCGATCACACAATACTGGCACTGATTGGCGGCCGAGGTCGCGACCACGATCATCTCGCGCTCGGCCTTGGTGAGTCCGCCGTCCTTCTCCATCAGCGCGTCATGATAGGCGAAGAAGGCGCGGAACTCGTCCGGGCGGTAGGCCAGTGTCAAAAACACATTCGGCACGAAGCCGCTCTTCTCCTGTACGGCGAGGAGGCGCGTGCGGATATCGTCGGGGAGCGCGTCGAGGGCGGGAGCAGGGAAGCGTTGCGCGGCGGACTTTGTCATTGGTATGGATTCCGGCTTGGGGCCCGCAACCATAGTCGATGCGGGCGTCGTGCTCAACTTGGCCAAGGGCTATCGCCCTTGCGAGGTTGGGGACCCAGCGTTGCCTTACCGCAGTGGCTTCTTCAGCAGCGAGAAGCGGTCCGGGTCCAGCCCCATCGACGGTTGCAGCATCGGCGCCTCGACGTTGGAGAGCGTCTTGGCCGGCGGCGCCGAGAACACCGGGTCATTCGGCACGTCGCGCTGCGAGGTGGCACCACGCCAGCGCTCGAGCACGGCGCCGACGAAATGCATGTCGTGACCGGAGGTGACGGACGGCACGCTGCTGATGGTGGCTTCGCCGCGCGGCAACTGGTGCGGCGGCACCTCCTTGAAGCGCAGCCGTGTCGGCAGTGCGACACCTTCGCCGAACGCCAGCACTTCGCGGGTGCCGAGCGAGGGCACGAACGAGAGCAGGTTCGCGGCCGCATCCGACACCGCGGCGCGGAGCAGCGCCTGGTCGCGTTCGTTGGCAAGACGCATCGTGAACAGCGTGTTGCACTGGGAGATGATGGTGGCGTCGAGTTCGGCGGGACGCTGGGTGATGAGGCCGAGATAGACGCCGTATTTGCGGCCTTCCTTGGCGATGCGCGACACCGCCTTGCGGGTCGGCCCGAAACCGACATTGCGATCGGCGGAGGCGTAGCGGTGGGCCTCTTCGCAGACGAACAGCATCGGCGAAACGCCGTCGCTCCACAGGCCGAAGTCGAAGGCCATCCGGCACAGCACCGAGACGACGGAGTCGATGACCTCGGCCGGAAAGCCGGCGAGCTGCATCACCGTCATCGGCTTGCCGTTGGCCGGCAGGCGGAACAGATGGCTGATCACCTCGGCCATGGTGTCACCGCCGACATTGGCGTTGTCGAACATGAAGGCGTAGCGCGGGTCGTTGCGGACCGCCTCGATGCGGGAGATCAGCTTGTGATAGATGATACGGGAGGAGCGGTTTTCGAGCTTGCCCATCCGCTCGTCGATCAGCGACATCAGATCGACCAGGCGATAGGGCACCGGCGTGTCGACGGTGTAGCCGATCTGCTTGGGATCGATGCGCTTCAGGCCGATGCGGTCGGCATTCTGGTACTGGGTGTAGACGCCCTTGGCGAGCGGAATGACCTCGGCGAGGACGTCGAGCTCCTCGGGCACGCCGGCGCGGCCACCGAACAGCACATCGACGATTTCCTCGAAATTGAACAGCCAGAACGGCAGTTTCAGATTGCGCGGGTTGAGCACCAGCGCGCGGTCGCCGAAGCAGCGTCCATATTCGTTGTGCACGTCGAGCAGGAAGATACGCAGGTTCGGGCGTGCCTTGAGGATCTCGTTGAGCAGCAGCGACACGCCGGTCGATTTGCCGACGCCGGTCGATCCCAGGACCGCGAAGTGCTTGGAGAGCATTTCCTCGATGTCGACATAGGCGACGACGGAGCTATCCTGCTGAAGGAAGCCGACATTGATCTGGTCGGAGCCGGTCGGCGCGTAGATCGTGCGCAGCTCCTGGCTCGTGATCAGGTCGACGGAATCGCCGATGGTCGGATAGTTGGTGACGCCGCGCTGGAATTTGGCCTTGCCGGCGGCATTGAGGATTTCGCCCAGCAGGTCCACCGAGGCGATTGCGATCAAATTGTCGGTGCTCGAGAGGTTCTCGCAGGACACCTCGGTGATCATCGCGACGATGACCGAGCTGGCGCAGCGGATGCTGACGAAACGGCCGACGGTGGCCCGAACTTCCGAGTCCGGCATCCGGCTTTCAGCCAGCAGCCCGACCCGCGCGAGCGATCCGCGAACCGAAATCACGCGTCCAAAGGATGTCACAATGAATGAACCTGGCAAGAGCAAGCGCTTTGCCCGGACTATGCGCGGCCGTCGCTGGACAAACGGTTAAACGGCAACCGCTCGCGCTTCCTTAAATCCGCGACAATTCGGCCGTGAGGTTTGTTCCCAATGCATACTTATGGGCGGAAACGGCCGGGAAATGCCGCTTTTCCAGGCCGGTTGGGGGTGCGGGTGGGTTAAGGAATGATTTACCATATGATCTGACATCGACCTTTCTGCGCGTACAGGTGCCGCGTCGAAGCCGCTGGTGCCGCTGCGACGGCAATTGCGCGCGCTGTTCCGCGAGCATGCGACAAAGCCGTCGATTCCGGGGGATTAGGCCAAGCTGCGCCGGATGAAGCCGATGGTTTTGGCCTGGCGAAAATAATTGCAGTGCCAAACGTCGGGCGAGTTGCCGAAATCCTCGACGCCGTGGATGGCGAGCGGGAAGCCCGTCGCTCCCAGGTCCGACATCGAGACCGTATCGACCACGAGATCGTTCTTGTCGGGAAAGATTTCGTCGGCGGCCAGGTCGCCGATCCGCAGTGCCCTGAAATTTTTCCAGAACTGCCAGCCGGGATCCGTCGTCTCGAAATTCGACTGCACGACGAAGTAGGCGGGCTGAGTCGTGCAGGGACCGAGCCGCAGCAGATTAAGTTCGTAATTGTTTTCGATCATGGATTGTCCGAACAGCCCTGGAACCAGCGCAACCAGCCCGTCAAGGAGCGGCGTGTGGGCAAGCGTGCCGGTGACGGTCATCACCACCTCGACCAGCTTGCCGGCAACCCACAGGAACGGATTGGCCCCACCGGCGAGCTGTAACGTTTTCTCGGCGAAGGTGCCGATATTGGAAAGCAGGCTCAGCGCATGCTGGAGCTTGTCGGGCGCGGCGAGCGAGGTGCCGTGGAGCGGCGAGCCCGCAAAGACGACGCGCGTCGTGGCGGCGAGCGAGCGGCCGAACGCCTCCAGCCACCACCGCACGATCAAGCCGCCGCGGCTATGGGCGATGACGTCGATTTGTCCAATTGCATCGACGAATGCGCGCCCAAGCTCGAGCGCATTCAGAACCGGGCTGACGGCAAGGGTCGCGTGCTCGAAGACGAGAACCTGATCGTACTTGTTGGATCCGTTCAGGGCGGAGCCAAGGAACGCCTGGCCGTCGGCGGTGGCCTGGAACTCGCCGATCATGTTGACGGCGCTCGAGAAGGTGCCGTGGACCAGCAGCAAGGTGCGCCCCTTGAAGGGACCGTGGGCATCGGCGGCGTCGATGACGAAGTTGGACGGGCCGCCCCGCAGCTGGCGTATGTGTGAGCGCAGCGAGACGTCGATTGCGGAGTTGAGGCGCATGTCGATGGCGCCGATGGCTGCGGCGGCCCTGTTCGGCTGGAGCCTTGGAAACTCCTTGGTCAGGATCACCGTCTGATCGGGAAGTGGCGGCGGCCCTCCGGCCCGCCGTGCGCGGCGACGGCGCTGTGGCGCTTCCGCGCGTGCCGGAACGCCGTCATACCAGCGCAGGACACCGTTTTCCTCGACCAGCGAAGCCGCAAGGATGTTGTCGTCGGGTGTGTTGGACGCGCGCCGTCTGCGTCGGCGCAGGCCGGCGACAGAGTCCATTCTGTCGTCGTGATCGACATAAAGAGGCACGAACAGGTCGTCGTTGTCCGCGACCGCCTTGATCTGCGACAGGAAACGTCCGGGGTCTTCCGCAACAAACTGTGACATGTGCGATGCCGTCATTCATCGATGATCGGAAGCGGGGTGACGCTCAGGCTTCGTGCGTGCTGGATGTCGAGCATGCTGTCGAATTCCTTTTGGCTACGCAGATTGGCCCGTCCTTCGGTTTGCGCGTCCTTGAAGCTGTAGGCCCCGGTCAGGTAGGTGGCTTCCAGCATCACGAGGTCGCCCGACGTCACATAGGCCATGATCTCGGCGTAACTCATCTTGGTGAGCCTCCAGCCGTAGGGATCGACGTAGGGCAGTCCCGCGTCCCTGGTGGCCGCGTCCCCGACGCTCGGCACCGTTGCCGGTATCTTGATCACGCCCACGAAGTCGTCATGCGCCTCTTCCGATCGCCAATAGCCGACGAAGGCATGTCCGCTGAGCAGCACTACGACTGGGAAGATGCCGACATATTCGAGGCACGAGGCGAGCAGCAGCGCGAGGTCGATGCAGGTGCCGGTGTTGGACGCGACGATCTCGCTCGGCGTGCGCAGCCGCTGACTCTGCTCGGAATAGGCAGGAGGAGGGTTGATGTACTGGAAACGATACTCGTTCACGAGCGCGGTCCAGATGGCTTGAACCTGGCGGTCGACGGCGCCATCCTCGTCCTGCTGATAGCCGTCGAACCCGGCTCCGGGATCGTCGAGAATGCCGATCAGGTAGCGTCGCGAGGCGCGGATGATCGCAAGAATTGCGGGATCTCTGGGCAGCACGAAGGAGGGCAGCCACGGGTTGTTCTTGGTGTCATCGATCCATTCGTCAACGGGGATCAGCGTGACACGTCTGGTTGCCTCGAACGCCGTCTCTCCTGCGCAAGTCACTTTCACGTACACCGCGGACTGCACCCGCTCATGCAGCGAGCGCGTCAGGCTGGCGGTGAGGGGAACGATCACCTTGGAGGACAGCGGCAGCTGCAACTCTGTCATGACCGGGATCGTAAGGCGGTAAGGGTAGTTCTCGGCGCCGACGCAGAGCTCGACTTGAATCGTGATCGCATCGACAGGATGCTGAATAAGCCGGGTCAGCGTCAACTTATCGAGCAAGGTCCTGTTGTTGTGCAGCAGGGAGTAGTTGATTTCCGGAGCGACCCCCAGGTCCACCTTGATCGGAATCATGAGGCTGCCCTCTTCTTTCGGGAAGATGCCTTCTTCTTTGCCGGACTAGATCTCTTTGCCGGACTGGATTTCAACGTCGGCTTCGGGATGGATTCGGTGCCCGGCGCGAAAATACTGCGTCCCATCCAGATCACGATCGATGTGCCATGCACGTCCAACGGCATCGCCTTCCACGACATCAGGAATGCATCCGGAATCGACAGGATCAGTTGATCCGTTCCGTGGCACCAGTTCCAATAGAATGTTTGAAAGAACAGCTCCGCGACATCGTCATCGATCTCGTCGAGAAAACCGAGAGCGACATGGGCTCCCTTCCTGACCAACTCGCGCGCGATACGCGCGCCGGAATAGTAAAGATTGAGCGTCACGATCCGGGGTGGGGTGGTTGGGTTCACAAGGGTCTCGGCAAGCTCTTCGTACAGAACGGGAAGCTCGCTTTCGTGGGCCTGGCGAAGGATCATCCCATCAGGCAGCCGTCCGGCCTTGTCGATGATCGTGTTGAAGAGCGCCTCGTTGTTCTTCTTCATGTTCGGATAGAAATCATCGATGATCCACCCGGCATGGTGAGTATCGACCCCGGTGACGTGGATCGCTTCCCAGTTCGCACTGCGGACTTTCTCGGCGAGTTCAGTTTTCTGGGGTGTTCGCAGAATCGTGCGGTATGGGTCGTCGTCCGGTCTGTTGGATGCAGCGACCGCGGCATCGATACGCTGTTCCTCGTCCTTGAAGTCGTACTTGTCACCGAAGCGTCCGGGCGCGCTCTCGACGAAAAGGACGCTGTTCGGGGGGTGAGGCCTGACCTTCGCAAAACCGCTGCTGAAGAGCCGCGAGATCAAGGTGCCGTGGTAACGGCCCTCTGTGCGCGTGCCGGCGCTGAGCAGGTATTCCCAGGGAATTTCGCAGGCGGCTTCGTGGATCGCGCAAGCCTCTTTATCTTGACGATCCCAGTCGTACAGTTCGACCTCGATACGGTCTACATGCGCCAGGTCCTGCAACCGTTTGGACGACACCCCCACGCGGGCGAGGTCCTTGGCGGCACGTTTGCCGATGGATTTGCGCAAGTCGGAATCGGAAGCCCAGCGCGAGCGAACCCGCAGGAGATAGGTCCACTCCTGCGCGAGGCGTGGGAGGAGTTCGGGATTTTTGATGTCGGTGTCTTCGATGCCGGATGCGCGAATGGTGGCGATCGATCCCCCCGGCGTCGAACTGCCGGCCGAACCCGTGCTCCCGGATTGCTTGGCCATCGAGCTTCCCCCAACTCCCGGCGCACCGAGCGCTTGGCTGCTACTCGGGTTCCCAACCATACAGCTTGGGATAGCGTGCGTCGTCAAGATAAACCGGGACCGGACGGCAAATCGCCGCGCGTGAATGCCCCAAGCCTTGCGCGAATAGGCGTAGAGGTTGGCGCAGAATCGACGATGGGACGGCGACCGATCGAGTAGTATCGGGGTAGGCTTTGATAAGACGAGTTTGTTGACGAGACCTAATCATTTGTACATTGGTACAAATGAAACCGGCGGCCTTAGTGCCGCCCACCGGCGCGTGAGCGGATTGCCGCCTGCGCCAGATCGCGGGATCCGGTCCAGCGGATCGCAAGCTACGCCTTGGAGGAAACCATGCAGCCCGAACCGATCTTCGATCTTGCTCATCTCGGCCACATGGAGCTGCTGACGCCCAAGCCGGACGAAAGCCTGAAGTTCTTCGTCGACGTGATGGGCATGACCGTCAGCGGGCAAAAGGGCGAGTCGGTCTATTTGCGTGGCTGGGACGATTACGAGCGCTATTCGCTCAAGCTCACGGCGTCGAACACATCAGGCATGGAGCACATGGCGCTGCGTGCGCGCAGCCAGCAGGCGCTGGAGCGCCGCGTCGCCGCGCTGAAAGGCTCCGGATTCGATATCGGCTGGACCGACGCCGACATGGGGCAGGGGCCGACCTTCCGCTGCCGCGATCCCGACGGCCACATCGTCGAGCTCTATTACGAGACCGAATGGTATCAGGCGCCGCCCGAGCTGAAGCCTGCACTGAAGAACCAGGCGCAGCGCTTTCCAGCGCGCGGCGTCAACGTCCGCCGCCTCGACCATCTCAACTGCCTCGCCACCGATATCAAGGCGAACCGCGAATTCTTCGAGAATTATCTCGGCTGCCGCCTCACCGAGCAGATCGTGCTGAACGACGGCCGCGAAGCGGCGATGTGGCTGACGATGTCGAACAAGAGCTACGATTTCGCCTATTCGCTCGACCATTCCGGCACCCCCGGCCGCTTCCACCACGTCACCTACGCGCTCGACAGCCGCGAAGAGGTTTTGCGCGCCGCCGATATCTTCCTGGAGAATGGCATCCACATCGAAACCGGCCCGCACAAGCACGCGATCCAGCAGACCTTCTTCCTCTATGTCTACGAGCCCGGCGGCAACCGTGTCGAAGTCGCCAATGCCGGCGCGCGCCTCATCCTCGCGCCCGACTGGAAGCCGATCGTGTGGACGGAAGAGGAGCGCAAGAAAGGGCAGGCCTGGGGTCTCAAGACGATCGAGTCCTTCCACACCCACGGCACACCGCCGGTGGACGTGAAGAAGCACGCTTAATGTGCTGAGGGCCGGAGGCGCGTGACTGTCTCGCGCACGTCGTTCCATGCCGGCCTGTCCGGTGCGAACTGCTTGCGCAGGAAGGTGACGAGTTCCTCGACCTGCGCATCGCTCATGCTGTTCTTGAATGCCGGCATGTAGCCGAGATCGCTCGACACCGGCTCGGCGATGCCGTGCAGGATGATTTGCACGAGATTGTCCGATGTCTCGCTGTGCAAATTGCTGTTGAGCGCGAGCGAGGGGCGGGCGCCGAACAGCGGCAGGCCGCCGACCTCGTGGCAGACGGCGCAGGCGCCCTGATAGAGCCGGGCGCCCGCGGAAGAAGCGACCGTGACTCGCGTCGAAGCTTCGAGCCTGCTGGCGAGTGCGTCCTGCGTTTGTCCCTCGATCGCAGTGTCATTGAACGAATTGAGATAGACGGCCATGGCGCGGATGTCCTGGTCGGGCAGGATCGCGAGATCCCTGACGATCGGCGCCATCGGGCCGGCCGCGACGCCGTGATAGCGGGACTGGCCGGTGCGAAGATAGACGAAAAGCTCGTCCTCGCTCCATCGGATTGGCGCGTGCGAGAGCGACGTCAGCGGCGGCGCCTCCCAGCCCTCGGCAAAACCACCGGCGAGATAGGCCTCACGCTGCTCGGCGCCGAGCGCGTTGCGCGGCGAATGGCAGGCGCTGCAATGGCCGAGACCCTCGACGAGATAAGCGCCGCGATTCCAAACCTCGGACTTGGCCGGATCGGGCTTGAACTCGCGCGTCTGGTGGAATAGCGCATTCCATCCGGCAAGCAGGGGGCGGAGATTGAACGGGAAGGCGAGCGTATTCGCACGCTGCGTCGCGCGCACCGCAGGCTGCGCCATCAGGTAGGCGTAGAGCGCCTGCATGTCGGAATCGCTGGTCTTCGAAAAGTGCGTGTAGGGGAAGGCGGGATAGAGCTGCCGGCCGTCGCGATGCAGCCCGTCGCGCATCGCGCGCTCGAAAGCAGGATAGGACCAGGCGCCGATGCCGGTCTCGGCGTCTGGCGTGATGTTGGTCGCGTGGATCGTGCCGAACGGCGTCTCCAGAGCACGGCCGCCGGCGTTGAGCGCGCCGCCGATCGTGGTGTGGCACTCCGCGCAATTGCCGAGCGCCGCAAGCTGCTGGCCGCGCGCGATGGTCGCCGCGGAATAGACAGATGCATCGGGTCGAGCGATCGGCGCGATGGCGCGGCCAGGCAAAAGAGCGGCACCGATGCCGATTGCGGCGGTACAGGCGGCCGCAACCGCCGCGAAGAGGCCGGCGCGTTTGGCGAACGGATTTTGCCAGATGCGAGACCGCTGCGGTGTAGCAGGCGCGGGCAGGGCCTGCGGCATCGTCGATGCATCGCCGTGCAGCCCCTTAAGGATACGCTCGGGGCTGAACGGCGGCTCGCGAAAGCGCACGCCCGTTGCGTCGAAGATCGCGTTCGCGATCGCCGCGGCGCTCGGCACCGAGGCGGACTCGCCGACGCCAAGCGGCGGCTGGTCCGACCGCGGCAGCAACAATACGTCGATCTTCGGCACGTCGGCGAAGGGGATGATTGGATAGGCGCCCCATTCGCGCGCTGCCACTGTGCCGCGCTCGAACGAGACCTGCTCCATCAGCGCGCGGCTGGTGGACTGGATCACGTTGCCGTGGATCTGGTGGCGTACGCCGTCGGGGTTGATCATCAGGCCGGAGTCCTGCCCGGCGACGACGCGCGTCACGCTGACGTCGCCGGTGGTCTTGTTCACGGCAACGTCGGCGACCCAGGCCGACCACGCCGCGCCATAGCCGGGAAATTTGCTGTGGACATAGAGTGCATAGGCAAAGCCGCGCCCGTGGACGATCTCGCCATTCTTCTCCTCGCGAACCGGCCGTGGCGTCCAGCCCGCGCGTTCGGCGACCGCATTGACGAGATCGACGGCGCGCCGGTCTTTGAGATAGCGCAGGCGGTATTCGATCGGATCGACGCCGGCCTCGGTCGCAGCCTCGTCGATGTAGGATTCATGCGCAAAGGTGTTCGGCAGCGCCGAGACGCCGCGGAACCAGGACGCGCGCACGATCGGCGCCATGTCGTGGGCGACGACGCGCATGTGGTCGTAATCGTAAGGCGGGATCGCAGTGCGGTCGCCCATCTGGAGGACGTCCGGCTTCGGCGATATCCGCCCCGTCAGCAACAGCGCCAGCGTTGGTGCGGCATTCGAAGGATAACGCGTGGCGAGATCGTAAGCAGCGACGTTGCCGTCTGCGTCCAATCCGCCATTGACGTCGATGAGTTGCGCGGTGCCCTTGGGCTCCCACGCGTGTTCCTGCTCGCGCGTGAGCTGCACGCGCACGGGCCGGCCGACCGCGCGCGAGAGCAACAGCGCGTCCGCGGTGACATCGTCGGCGCAGTTACGGCCGTAGCAGCCGGCTGCCTCTAACCTGATGACCTCGATCTCGCTGTCCGGCCGCTCGATCAAGAGCGCCAGGTCGCCGCGCAGCACATGCGGGTTCTGCGTGCCCGACCACACCCGGATGTTGCCGTCTTGAAAATCCGCCACCGCACAGGACGGGCCGATCGAGGCATGCATCTGATAAGGCCAGACGTAAGTGCGCTGCATCGGCGTGGCCGCACCTGATATCGCCGCATCGACGCCGCCCTTGTCGATCAGCGTGCGCGGCGTCGACGGGTTGGCGCGCAGAGCCGTCTCAATGTCGGCGAGATCGGTCAGATCAGGCGTGGGCTTCCAGCTCACCGCAAGTTGCTCCGCCGCCCGGATCGCATTCTCCTCGCGCTCGGCGACCACGCCGACGAAATCGCCGATGCGCACGACTCCAACAAGACCGGGAATGTCGCGCACCGAGGATTCATCGACCGAAATCAGACTGGTGCCGACGAACGGGCCGGCGTCGACGCCGGCATAGGGCGGCCGCACCACGCGGCCGTGCAGCATGCCTGATACTCGGATGTCATGCACGAAGGTCAGCTCGCCCGTGGCCTTGGCCGGCAGGTCGACCCGCGGCATCGACTGGCCGACGATGGCGTAATCGCCGACACGCTTCACGGCGACGTCGTCGGCAAGCTCGAGGCGGATCGTCTCGCTGCCGATCAGTTCGCCGTAGCTGACGCTGCGATTGTGCCCGCGCACGAGACCGTCTTCGATCTTGAGGTCGGCAGCCGGCAGCTCCAGCCATTCGGCCGCACGTGCGATCAGGAAGTGTCGCGCTTGCGCCGCGGCCTTGCGCAGGGGAACGGCGCTGATCTGGATGGTCTCGCTCGCGATCGTCGGGCCCTGGTTCGGCACGATCGCGGTATCGCCAAGCACGACGACGACGCGCGCAAAGGAGACATCGAGCTCCTCGGCGGCAATCTGGCCGAGCGCAGTACGGATGCCGGTGCCGAGATCGACATGGCCGTTATAGGCCGTGACCGACCCGTCCGCGGTGATGCGGAGAAAGGTCTCGGATGTGCATTCGTCCACCGTGCGGACGACGACGAGCGAACCCAATGGCCGCTCTGCTCCGTTCGAGGCAGGGGAGGCCATCAATCACTGGCCTCGGCGAGCTGGCCAGACGCACGCATCACGGCGCGCAGGATTTCGATGTGCGTGCCGCAGCGGCAGAGATTGTAGCGCAGCGCCGCCAGCGCCTCCTGCTCGGTGGGCCGGGGGTTGATCGCAAGCAGCGCCTTGGTGGTCATGATCATGCCGTTGAGGCAGTAGCCGCATTGCGCCGCCTGTTCGTCGATGAAGGCCTGCTGCACGACATCGGGTTTGTCGCGGCTGACGAGCCCTTCGAGCGTCACGATGTCGCGGCCGGCGCAGCCACTGATCGGAATGACGCAGGAGCGCGCGGCGGCGCCGTCGATCAGGACAGTGCAGGTGCCGCATTCACCAAGGCCGCATCCATATTTCGGACCGTTGAGCGCGAGGTCGTTGCGCAGCACATAGAGCAGCGGCGTCTGGCGCGCCGCAGTGATCTCGTGGATCCTGCCGTTCACGGTGAGGCGGATCGGTGTCTGCGTCATCCTCGTTCCCAAGCCTGCGGCCAAAGCTTCGCGAAAAATCTACGTTGCGACGATACCGTTTGTACACAAACGTGCAAGCCGCGCATGCCGCAGTGCAGCGCGAATGCCTTCTTTGTGGACAGTGCGGAGAGGCAAATGAGGTTTTATGCGGCATGCGCATCTTTTGCGCCGCACCGCCGCTTGACAGCCTTCCGGAGCGCGCGCAACATCGTTCGTATACAAATGATAACCGCGACCTCCGCTGGCTTGCACATGGAAACGACGAGCGCTGCCATCGACAAGATCCGCTGCGATGCCTGTCCCGTGATGTGCTACATCAAGCCGGGTGCGGCGGGCGCCTGCGACCGCTACGCCAATCACGACGGCAAGCTCGTCCGCGTCGATCCGCATGTGATCCTGGAGCGCACCGTCTCGCATGGCGGCAAGCTCGTCCCGTTCAGCCGCACCGAGGACTGGGACGGCAGGATTGTCCACGAGCCCTCGACCTTCGTCACCGCGATCGGCGCGGGCACGACCTATCCCGACTACAAGCCGGCGCCGTTCATCGTCTCGGCAGAGGTCGATGGCGTCGACATGGTGACCGTGGTCACCGAAGGAATCTTCTCCTATTGCGGCATCAAGGTGAAGATCGACACCGACCGCTATCTCGGGCCGGAGACCGCGACCGTCCGTGCACAAGGCGAGGCAGTCGGCCATGTCACCACCAGCGAATACGGCTCGCAGATGCTGTCGCTCGGCGGCGTGCATCACCTGACCGGCGGCTCCAAAAAGGAAGGCCGCGTCACCTGCGACACGCTGATGGAGCTCGCCAATTGCAAGGCGGTCGAGCTCACCATCGACGGCGGCGCGAGCGTGGTAGTGCAGGCCGGCCAGCCGCCGATCGTCAACGGCATGAAAGAAGAGCGCATGCGCGTCGGCTGCGGCTCCGCGACGATCGGCATGTTCGCAAAGCAGTGGCTCGGCAAGGTCGACGAGGTGGTCGTGGTCGATGACCACATCACCGGCGTGCTCAGCGAGCACCAGGCCGGCAAGCTGCTCGATATCGCCGACACCGGCATCAAGATGAAGGGGCGTCGCTCGACGCCCGGCCGCTATTTCCAGGTCGCCGATCCCGGCACAGGTTGGGGCGGCACCAATATCTCCGACCCGCTCGCGATCCTCGGGCCGTTCGATGCCAAGGAAGCCAAGGCCGGTCTCTCGATGCTGATGGTCTCCACGACCGGCGAGCATTCGTCTTATTACGTGCTCGACGAGGCCCTGAAGCCGGTCGAGACCGAGATGCCTGATGACCTCAAGTTTTCGGTCGAGCGCATCCAGGAGAATTGCGAGCCGGCGTTATGCACGGTGCTGTTTATGGCGGGCGCCGGCGGCTCGCTGCGGGCGGGCGTCACCGATAATCCGGTGCGGCTGACGCGTTCGGTGAAGGACGCGCTGACGCGCGTCACCAGTGGCGGCGCGCCTGTTTATGTCTGGCCCGGAGGCGGCATCACCTACATGGTCGACGTGGCGCAGATGCCGGCGGGGGCATTCGGCTACGTGCCCACACCCGCGCTGGTCGCGCCGATCGAATTCACGATGAAGCTGTCCGATTATGCCGCGCTCGGCGGGCACATGGATTATGTCAAGCCGCTCTCCGAAGTGCAGGGCGGCGACGATGTCCGCCAATTGCCCTGGCAGAACCCGATTCCGGGGCCTCGCGTATGACAAGGCTCCCGCAAATCGCGTTGCTGTCTGATGGCCGGCGGCTGCATTTGCAGGATGGACCGATTGATCTGATCGTCGAGGCAAGGGGAGAGCCGAGCGAAGTGCGTGCAGCCTATGAGGCGGCGGCGCGCCGGTTCACCGGGTTGCTCGACGAGCTCTGCGCGGAACTGCCTGAGCTGCGGGCGGCCGCTGAGCCGAAACGGACATCACTGAAGGGCGTTGTGGCGCGCCGCATGCACGCCGCGGTCGCGCCTTATGCCGTTGATGACTTCATTACGCCAATGGCGGCGGTAGCCGGCAGCGTGGCGGAGGAGGTTCTCGGCGCGACGCTCGGCGCGGCGTCGCTTGATCAAGCTTACGTCAATAATGGCGGCGATATTGCTCTCCATCTCGACAAAGGCGAGCATTTCTCGGTCGGCCTGATGGATCGCCCCGATCGCGACGGCGTGATGCGGGCCATGAGGGTCGAGGCGAATGACCTCGTGCGCGGCATCGCCACCAGCGGTCGCCACGGTCGCAGTTTTTCGCTCGGCATCGCCGATGCGGTGACTGTGTTGGCGGGAACGGCGTCGCAGGCCGATGCGGCGGCGACGTTCATCGCCAACGCGGTTGACCTGCCGGGGCATCCCGCCATCATCCGAAAGCCTGCTAGCGAGCTTCAGCCCGATAGCGATCTCGGCGCGCGTCTCGTCACCCGCGATGTCGGTGAACTGTCGCGGGCTGAAATCGCAACGGCGCTCGAATTTGGCGCAGAATGTGCACGGAAATTGTTCGATCGTGGACTGATCGAGGGTGCCGTATTGCAGCTCTGTGGTGATATGCTTGTCATCGGAACGAAAGATATTGAACGGCAACGATCGCGCCTGCTTGAGCTGGAGAACGCGGTTCATGCCTGAGCAGGGAAGCGACTTGAGGAAACAATCATGAGCGCGATCATCCGCAAGATCGTCACCGTCGTCGAAGAAACGCAGATGGAGATGGGCCGTCAGGTCTCGCCTCCGACGCGGCGCGCGGCGGCGATCGCCGTGATCGAAAATCCCTTTGCCGGAAAATACGTCGAGGACCTTTCGCCGCTGATCGCGATCGGCGAGGAGCTTGGCGAACTGCTGTCGAAGCGCGCGGTGGCTGCGCTCGGCATCGACGGTTCCAAGGCCCAGAGCTACGGCAAGGCCGCGGCCGTCGGCGAGAACGGCGAGCTGGAGCACGCGGCCGCGATCCTCCACCCGAAGATGGGCGCGCCGGTGCGCAAGGTGCTGGGCAAGGGCGCTGCGCTGATCCCGTCGTCGAAGAAGCGCAGCGGTCCAGGCACGACGCTGGACATTCCGCTGGGCCACAAGGATGCAGCCTTCGTGCGCAGTCATTTCGACGGCATGGAAGTTCAGATCAACGACGCGCCGCGCGCCAACGAGATCATGGTCGCGGTCGCCGTCACCGACAGCGGCCGTCCGCTGCCGCGCGTCGGCGGGCTGACGGTTGCGGAGATCAAGGGCGAAGACGGACTGCGTTAATTTTTTCAGAAAAGTGGAGGTTGGGATGCGAGCAGGAAACACTTTCGTCGGCGCGGCATTTGCGCTGTTGGCGAGCGGCATGGCTCATTCGGCCCTGGCGCAGGATATCAAGATCGGCGAGATCAACAGTTATTCGTTGCTGCCGGCGTTCACCGAGCCTTATCGCAAGGGTTGGCAGCTCGCGGTCGAAGAGATCAACGCGGCCGGCGGTATCAACGGCAAGAAGCTGGTCGTCATCTCCAAGGATGACGGCGGCAAGCCGGCGGATGCGCAGACCGCGGCCAACGAGTTGGTGTCGAGCGAGGGCGTGGCGATGCTGACAGGTACGTTCCTGTCGAACATCGGTCTCGCAGTCAGCGATTTCGCCAACCAGAAGAAGGTGTTTTTCCTGGCGGCCGAGCCGCTGACGGACGCCGTCACCTGGTCGAAGGGCAACAAATACACTTTCCGATTGCGCCCCTCCAATTACATGCAGGCGGCGATGTTGGTGGAAGCGGCCAGCAAGCTGCCGGCCAAGCGCTGGGCGACGATCGCGCCAAACTATGAATACGGCCAGTCCGCCGTCGCGGTGTTCAAGAAGCTGATGTCGGAGAAGCGGCCGGACATTCAATGGGTCGACGAGCAGTGGCCGCCGCAGGGCAAGATCGACGCGGGTCCGGTGGTGCAGGCGGTTGCCGCGGCCAATCCGGAAGCGATCCTCAACGTCACCTTCGGCGCCGATCTCGTGAAGCTCGTGCGCGAAGGTAACACCCGCGGCCTGTTCAAGGGACGCGAGGTCGTCTCGTTCCTCACCGGGGAGCCCGAGTATCTCGATCCGCTCAAGGAGGAGACGCCCGAGGGCTGGATCGTCACAGGCTATCCCTGGTACTCGATCAAGACCCCCGAGCACGACGCGTTCCTTAAGGCCTATCAGGCCAAGTACAACGACTATCCGCGCCTCGGCTCGATTGTCGGTTACCAGACCATCAAGTCGGCAGCGGCGATCCTGGCGAAGGCCGGCTCGACCGATCCGGAGAAGCTGATTGCTGCCGCGGAGGGCCTGTCGATGCCGTCGCCGTTTGGCGAGATCACCTTCCGCAAGATCGATCACCAGTCCACGCTGGGTGCCTATGTCGGCAAGACCGCGCTGAAGGACGGCAAGGGCGTGATGGTGGACTCGTCTTACAAGAAGGGCGGAGACTATCTGCCGAGCGACGCCGAAGTCGGGAAGCTGCGTCCGAAGGATTGATGCAAAGAGAGACCGGGCCTCGTGGTTCGAGACGCGCGGCGCTGCCGCGCTCCTCACCATGAGGATCCCGGACCTCATCCTGAGGAGGCGCGTAGCGCCGTCTCGAAGGATGTAGCCCCAATACCGAGACTTACGCTCAACCCGGACCGCCAATGGCCTTTTACGTCGTACAGTTTCTGACCGGTCTCGCCAGCGCAGCATCGCTGTTCCTGGTGGCGTCGGGCCTGTCGATCATCTTTGGCGTGACGCGGATCGTGAATTTCGCGCACGGCGCCTTCTACATGATCGGCGCCTATATCGCATTCACGCTCACCGAGCGCCTGTCGGGGACGTTCGGCTTCTGGGGCGGGATCGTCATGGCAGCGCTTGTCGTGGCGGTGATCGGTGTCATTGTCGAGATGGTGCTGCTCCGGCGCATCTATCACGCACCCGAACTGTTCCAGCTGCTCGCGACCTTCGGCCTGACCTTGATGGTCGAGGACCTCGTCGTGCTGATCTGGGGTCCCGATGATCTCGTCGGCCGCCGCGCGCCCGGCTTCAGGGGGGCGATTGATTTCTTCGGCCAGCACATCCCGAGCTATGATTTGTTCCTGATCGTGCTCAGCCCGGTGGTGCTCGGCGTTCTCTGGCTTTTGTTCCAGCGCACACGCTGGGGCGTGCTGGTACGCGCGGCGACGCAGGACCGCGATATGGTCGCAGCGCTCGGCGTCAATCAGAAATGGCTGTTCACGAGCGTGTTTGCAGTCGGCGTTTTCCTCGCTGCGGTGGGTGGTGCGCTCCAGATCCCGCGCGATGCCGTGCATCACGCGATGGATTTGCGCATCATCGTCGAGGTCTTCGTCGTGGTCGTGATCGGCGGTCTCGGCAGCATCATCGGCGCCTTCGTCGCGGCGGTGCTGGTGTCGGAACTCAACGCCTTCGGCATCCTGATCTTTCCAAAAATCTCCATCATTCTGGTCTTCCTAGTGATGGCGGCGGTGCTGATCGTGCGGCCGTGGGGCCTGTTCGGCAAACCGGAGGCCCCCGCGCGCAAGACGCCGGGTCTCACCGTCAATCCCTGGCGGCCGCTGACGTCGAATGAGCGGCTGGCCGCGCTTGCAGCGCTCATCGTGGCGGCAACGCTGCCGTTGTTCGCCGGCAACTACGCGCTCACCGTCGGCTCCGAGATCGCGATCTTCGTGATCTTCGCCGTCAGCCTGCATTTCCTGATGTCGGTCGGCGGGCTCGCGTCCTTTGGCCACGCCGCCTATTTCGGCCTCGGAGCCTATGGCGTGGCCTTTCTCGCCAAGATGGCGGGGCTGCCGATGATCGTGTGCTTGTTGCTCGGGCCGCTGCTGGGCTGCATGGGCGCCGCCGTGTTCGGCTTCTTCGCGGTGCAGCTGTCCGGCGTCTATTTCGCGATGCTCACGCTCGCCTTCGCACAGATCGTGTGGTCGATCGCATTCCAGTGGGTGAGCGTAACAGGCGGCGACAACGGCATTCTGGGCGTCTGGCCGGAAAAATGGGCGGCCAGCCCATCGAACTTCTATTGGTTGTCGCTCGGCGTTGCAGCGCTCGTGACGATCGCGCTACGGGCCATGGTGTTCTCGCCGTTCGGCTATGCCCTCAGGGCGACACGCGATTCGGCGCTGCGCAGCGAGGCCGTCGGCGTCAACGTCAAGCGGATGCAGTGGACGGCGTTCGTGATCGCGGGCACGACTGCCGGAATCGGCGGCGCGTTGTTCGCCTACCTGAAGGGCAGTGTCTTCCCGGACAATCTCGGCATCTCGCTCTCGGTCGATGCGCTGGTCATGGTGCTGCTGGGCGGCGTCGAGACGGTGTCGGGGGGGGTGATCGGCGCCATCGTCTACAAGGCTTTGAACATCTGGCTGATCAGCCAGACCGACCTGTCAAAACTCGTGCTCGGCGGCTTCATCGTTCTGATCGTCGTCGTCTTCCCCAAGGGCATCGTCGGCATGCTGGAGATGCTGGCGCAGCGCCGCGGGAAGACATCGCCACCGGGATCACCCTTGCTGGCCAAGCCGATCGAGTCCGCCGAATGAGTGTCGCCCCCCCACTTCTCGCGGTCGAAGGTCTCACCAAATCCTATGGCGGCGTCCACGCCGTGCGCGGCGTCTCGTTCTCGCTGCGCGCCGGCGAAATTTTGGCGCTGATCGGACCGAACGGCGCCGGCAAGAGCACCTGCTTCGACATGCTCAACGGCCAGAACAGGCCTGATACTGGTCACGTGCGCCTGCTTGGCGAGGACACCACCGGCAGGAAGCCGCGCGAGATCTGGCGGATGGGCGTCGGCCGGACCTTCCAGATCACCGCGACCTTCGCGACCATGACGGTGCGCGAGAACGTGCAGGTCGCACTGATCTCGCACGGAAAACAATTGTTCAATCTCTGGGGATCGGCCCCGGGCTACGGCCGCGGCGAAGCCGGTCGCCTGCTCGAACTGGTCGGCATGGGCGGTTACGCGGATCGTCCCTGTGGCGAGCTGGCCTATGGCGATCTCAAGCGGCTCGAGCTGGCTGTCGCCCTGGCCAACCAGCCGAAGCTGCTGCTGATGGACGAGCCGACCGCCGGCATGGCGCCGCGCGAGCGCGTCGATCTGATGCGGCTGACCGCGCAGATCGCGCGGGAGAAAGCCATCGGCGTGCTCTTCACCGAACACGACATGGACGTGGTGTTCGAACACGCCGACCGCATCATCGTGCTCAATCGCGGCACGCTGATCGCCGAGGGCTCGCCGGCCGAGGTGCGCGGCAATCCGCAGGTGCAGGCGGTCTATCTCGGCGAGGGTCTGCTATACGATGCCGGGCATCGCGAGGGAGCATCAGCATGAAGCTCACGGTGCAGGACCTCAATAGTCATTACGGCCCGGCCCATATCCTGTTCGACATCGGCTTCGAGGTCGGCGAGGGCGAGGTGGTGGCGCTGCTCGGGCGCAACGGGGCCGGCAAGTCGACGACGTTCCGCTCGATCGTCGGCCTCGTCGCGCAACGAACGGGACGCATCATGTTCGAAGGCAGAGATGTCTCTGCACGTCCTACACATGAGATCGTGCGGGATGGGCTTGGCTACGTTCCCGAAGAGCGGCGCATCTTCACTGATTTGACGGTGGAAGAGAATCTCGAAGTCGGCCGTCAGCCGAAGCGTCCGAACGCGCCGCACTGGACCCGCGACAAGTTGTTTTCGCTGTTCCCAAATCTGGGCGAGATGAAAAATCGCCCGGGCGGCCGCATGAGCGGCGGCGAGCAGCAGATGCTCACCATCGCACGCACGCTGATGGGCAATCCGTCGCTGGTGCTGCTCGACGAGCCCTCGGAGGGCCTGTCGCCGAAGATCGTGGAGCAGATGGTCGAGGCCATTCTGACCATGAAGAAGGAAGGCGTCAGTATCGTCGTCTCCGAGCAAAATCTGCATTTCGCGCGGTTGATCTCCGATCGCGCCTATATCATTGAGCGCGGCCGCATCTGTTTCGGCGGCACCATGGCCGAGCTCGACGCGCGTCCGGACATCCGCGATGCGCATCTGTCGTTGTGAGGGGCAAGGGGAGCTGATGGCGAGAAGTGTCGCGGTGAAGAAGGGCGTCAAACCGGCAAAGCCCTCTTACGTGCTCGATGAGCAGGTCGGCTTCATTCTGCGCCAGGTCTGGCAGCGCCACAGCGCGATCTTCTCTCGCGAGATCGGCACCAATATCACGCCGACGCAATGGGCTGCGCTGTCGAAGCTCGTAGAGACCGGACCATGTTCGCAGAACCAGCTCGGACGGCTGACGGCCATGGACGTCGCGACCATCAAGGGCGTGATCGATCGATTGACGGCGCGCGGATTGACCGAGACGAGCCAGGATCCTGAAGACGGGCGGCGGCTGCTGGTCAGCCTGACGCGCGCCGGGCAGCAACTTGCGGAGAAAGTAGCGCCGAGCGCGCTCGCGATCACGCGGGAGACGCTGGCGCCGCTCGACGCCAAGGAGCGCGAGATGCTGATGTCGCTGTTGAACAGGCTGCGGTGAATTCGGTCTCGTGGGCAAAGGCGCGCTTGCGCCGTGCCCACCACGTCTGCAGATTTCAAGCGTTTAATGGTGGGTACGCTCCGCGTTGCCGACCTACGGCACTAGCTAACGCGCCATAAAGCAACCAACGGCATCGCCGTAGACATTGATGTTGATCAGCGAACCATTCTTGCGTAGGAGGAGAAAGTATTCGTCGAGCTTGGAGCTGTATGCCAAGCAATAGTTGCGTCCGTCGTCGGCGACGGTGACGCAGCGGTCGTTGCCGACGGTGGTCCAATGGGGATTGACCAATGCGGATCGCATCTGACGAAGCTGGTCGGCAATCCACTCAGGGCTCTTTGGATTGCCGATCTCTACGCCCGAGTAGGGGTAGATGTAATTGTTGATTTCGTCAGATACGCTTTGACGCAATTTCCCGAGGTCGATCGACATTACTTCCCGACCACCTCCGGCACTTTCCCCGCCGGCGGGGTGTTGCGGCTGCGCTGGGTGCGCACGATGCCGTCGATGATGGTCATGCCGATGCCGGGGAGGTCGCCGAGCTGGATGCTGTCCAGAATGTTCTTGCCGGCCGAGTGCTGCGCCTTGTCCATGATCACGAAGTCGGCGGAACGGCCCACTTCGATGAGGCCGCAATCGAGCTCGCGCATCCGCGCGGTGTTGCCGGTGGCGAGACAAAAGGCGAGCTCGGCCGGCAAATCGCCGAGCGAGGACAGCATCGAGACCATGCGCAGAATGCCAAGCGGCTGCACGCCGGAGCCGGCCGGCGCGTCGGTGCCGAGGATGACGCGGTGCAAATCGTTCATCTCGCGCGCAATGCGCAGCGTGAACAGCGCCGAGCGCTCATTGCCGTTGTGCACCAGTTCGAGGCCGCGCTTGCAGCCCTCGCAGATGCAACGGATCTGGTCGTCGGGAAGGGCCGTGTGACCGCCATTGATATGGCCGACCACGTCGGTGTCGGCCTCCAGCACCACGTCCTTGTCAATCAGGCCGGAGCCGGGGATCGAGGGGCCGCCGGTGTGGATCGTGCTCTGGATGCCGTATTTGCGGGCCCAGCCGACCATTTTTCGCGCTGTAGGGCCGTCCTTGACGCCGCCCAGGCCCACTTCGCCGAGCAGCTTGACGCCGGCTGCGGCCAATTCCTTGAAGTCCTCCTCGACCATCTCGCATTCGATCACGGGCGCGCCGGCATGAACCTTCACGCCGCCTGGCCGCAGATTCCAGAATGCGCGCTGGGCGAAGATTGCCATCGCCTTCAGGCCGACGACGTCGCGCGGCCGGCCGGGCATATGCACTTCGCCGGCGGAAATCATCGTGGTGACGCCGCCATGCAAATTGCTGTCGATCCAGCCGATCTGGTTCTGGCGAGGCGTCCAGTCGCCTGCAACTGGGTGGACATGGCTATCGATCAGTCCCGGCGCCACCGTGGTGCCGTTGGCCTCGACGATGGTGGTGGCGCCTTCGGTGTTGAGGTCTTTGAAGCGGCCGATCGCGGTGATCCTGCCGTTCTCGGCGACGATGGTGTCGCCGTCCAGGATCGGCTTTTCCAGCGCGCCGGACAGGATCAGGCCGATATTTCGGATCACGAGCTTCGAGGGTCCGGTGGCCTGGGGTGCGTCATGCGCCATGGAATGGGTCCTTGTCCTTAACTGCAACGCTCTCGATCTTGGGCAGCCTTGACCGTGGGATCAAGCCGGATTATTCATTAGTATACAAATGATCGTGTACAAACGACGCATAGCTGACCGCCTCGGAAGCGCCACGGAAGGGTGAGATGAGCAATTTCAATCAGGAAAGCGTTTTGAGCGTCCACCACTGGACCGACACGCTGTTCTCTTTCAAGACCACGCGCAGCCCGACCTTCCGCTTCCGCAACGGCGAGTTCACCATGATCGGGCTCAAGATCGGCGAGAAGCCGCTGCTGCGGGCCTACAGCGTCGCCAGCGCCAATTACGAGGACACGCTGGAGTTCTTCTCGATCAAGGTGGCGGACGGCCCGCTCACCTCGCGGCTTCAGCATCTGAAGGAAGGCGACGAGATCATCGTCAGCCGCAAGGCCACCGGCACGCTCGTGATCGACAATCTGGAGGAGGGGCGAAACCTCTATTTGATCGGCACCGGCACGGGGCTTGCGCCGTTCCTGAGCGTGATCAAGGACCCCGAGACCTACGAGCGATTCGAGAAAGTCGTGCTGCTGCACGGCTGCCGGCACGTGAAGGAGCTCGCCTATGGCGAGATGATCACCAAGACGCTGCCGAATGACGATCTGATCGGCGAGTACATCCGCGCTCAGCTGATTTACTATCCGACCGTGACCCGCGACCCCTTCCGCAACCGCGGCCGCATCACCGACCTCATCACGTCAGGCAAGCTGTTCGCCGATATTGGCCTGCCGGCACTGGAAGCCGCCCACGACCGCGTCATGATCTGCGGCAGCCCGGCGCTGGTGGCGGATACCCGCGTGCTCCTTGGCGAGCGGGGCCTTGTCGAAGGCAATCACGGCGAGCCGGCCCAATTTGTGGTCGAAAAGGCCTTCGCCGAGCGCTAGGCCCGGGATTGTCTCGCAATAAGACCGTAGTTCCGCCGTCGGGAGCCCGTTGCGGCGCCGATTCGGCACGCGATACACTGTGGGAACGAATCAGCGGAGTTCCCACATGGTTGCGGACAGCGACAGCAACATCGCCTGGCACCGGGTTCAATTGAAGAAGAATCGCGCCGAGCTGAAGGCGCTCGAGACCGCGCGCTTCACGATGGGCGAGATCGCAGCCTCGAAGCGGAGCGGCCAGACTCAAAAGGCGATCGGGGAACTCAAGCGCAAGATCGCGCAATCCGAGCGCGCGGTCGCCGATCACGACAAGCGCACGCGCCGTCCGCTCACCACCGACCTGCAGAGCCTCAGCAACGGCAGCTGGAGCAATTGGGACGCCTACTCCAATCAGCGGCAGCGCAAGGCTGGGCCGCGCTCGCCGGAACGACGATAGGCTTTTCGTCCTCGTTCCATCTATAAGGACAAGCTGGTCTCGGTTCCGCCCTCTGTCCGGGCGGTGCGATCTCGCAGGCCCGTTGCCGCAGATTGCCGCATCTCCAGTCGATCGGCCAACTCCCGCTCTAAGTCTCGCCCGGAACAGGTCCGACCGGCTCGACGTGTCGTCGCGCGCGGCGGTTAAGGATCTGGCGTTCCCTTGCCAGATTTCCTTGCCGGATCGTAACGCGATGTCATGCATTCGACAGGAACGGCTAGCGGCGGCCTCTGTTGTTACGACATCACGAATGCAGGAAGCCGACGATGAGCAACAAGCAACCCAAGCTCTACACCCCGAGCGAGAAAGACATGCACGAAAATCCCCTGATCGGCGCATCCAAGGGTGTGACCATGGCCGGCGCGTCGCCTGAGGATTTCGAGGAGATCATAGGCGAGAACACGATCCAGGGTGATCTCGAAAACGACGTCAACGCGGTCGGCGGCATCGACAAGAACGTCGCGCGCAACGGTTCCCATCGGCCTCGTCGCTGACGACTGGAGGTACTATGCAAGGCAACAAGACGCATGAGCAGCAGCTGCGCATCCTCGAACGGAAGGCGGACGTTCCAGATCAGCGTGAGCTCGACAAGGCGATCGGCCAGAACCCCGAAAATAACGCCGTCCATCACGTCAATCGGCAAGCGCGACAGAGCGAGTTCCCGGTGAGCCGGGGTGGTCTCAACCAGGAGAGCGACCACAACAAGCACAACGATGCCGGCCAGAGCGGCCACAAGCCACCGAAACCGACACCGGCACAAGAGAAGCACTGAGCCTCAGGGTCGATCAACGCAAGACGCAAGAGGAGAGACCGATGCCAGGTGGGCATGGCAGCAAGACGCATTTCAGATCGGGCATGCATGGCAAGGGCGACGGCACGGGTGCCTTCACCGAAGTCCCGAAGGACAAGATCGGCGACAACATGGTGCTATCCAACCGCGACAAGGCACAGCACTCGGACATTCGCGGCATGGACGGCAAGTCCATCCAGACCGACCAATATCAGGATCACTCGGCCAACCGGCTCGCGGGCGAGGATGAGGATAAAGAGGGCGAGGAGCCCTAAGCGAGACATTCCTCCCCAGCAACTTGCGGACCGGTTTTTCAACCGGTCCGTTTTTTTGTCGATGCCAGGTCGCGTTCCCAGCCGAACACGGAACGGCCGTCGAGATCGGGCGAGGCCGCGCGCTCTCCGGCGATATAGGCTTCGACCGATGGCCCGCGTGCGGTGCGCTCCAGCCGCCGCGCTTGGTCGTCGAGGCGCTTGATCGCCTGCATCTCTTCCTCGCGTCCGAGCTTTGCGTTCTGGATCGCACCTTTCAGCACGCGAATGGTCTCGTCGTAGACCTTGATCGGGACAGGGTAGGGATGCCGGTCCTTGCCGCCATGGGCGAGCGAGAAGCGCGCAGGGTCGTTGAAGCGGTAAGGCGCGCCGTGCACCACCTCGGCCACCATCGCCAGCGAGCGCACGGTACGCGCACCGACGCCGGGCGTCAGCAGCAGCTCCGGAAAATCGACCGGGCCGCGCTCGGCGGCGGCTGCGAGTGTGCCGTGCAGGCGGCGCGCGAACACGTCCTTCGGCCGCACGTCGTGGTGGGCTGGCATGATCAGGTGCGGCAGCATCGCCTGCGCGGGCTCGGACCCAGTCCCGGTGAGTCGCTCAAATTCGCAGACGATACGATCCGGGCCGAGATCGCTCAGGAGTTCGAGCTGCGCAGTGCGCGAGACATCGGCGCGATGGTCAGTGAGATTAACGATCTCGCCTTGCAGCGGCCCGTCGATCGCGCTGTGCGGCGTGTCGACAAAGCTCTTCAACGCCTCGGAATGCCAGTGATAGCGGCGGGCCTGCCGCTTGTCGCCGTTCATGCCCTGCTGCACCACGGTCCATTTGGCATCGGCGGTGACGAAGAAGCCGTGCAGATAAAGGTCGAATCCGTCCTGGACCGCGGCGCTGTCAACCTTCGCCACGAGGCGACTGGCACGCGTGAGTTTCGCGCCGTCGAAGCCGACGCGGTCGCCGAGCTGCAACAGCTCGTCCGGCGTCTTGCGCGAATGCTGGCCGCGACCGCCGCAGACATAGATGCCGAGCTCGTCCTGAAGCGGTCCGAGCCCGCGCTTCAACGCGCCGATCACCGAGGTCGTGATGCCGGAGGAGTGCCAGTCCATTCCCATCACGGCGCCAAACGACTGGAACCAGAACGGATGCGAGAGCCGCTGGAGGAATGCGTCACGGCCATAATGATGCACGACCGCCTGAGTCACGATCGCGCCCAGTGAGGCCATGCGGCTCGCAAGCCACGGCGGAACCCGTCCGTTGTGAAGAGGAAGATCAGCGCTGCCGGTACGTCGAGTCATGATTGCCTAGAAATAGCGCAGTTCGGTGGCGATTGCACCTTAACCCGACTTCGCGCGCGAACACGCGCTAAGGATGCTGCATTGCATTGAGCTATTGGCGCGTCGCTTTCGTGGCGCCGCGCAAGCCTGCCTGTTGCTGGATCGTGTCGAGCGCGCCGGACGACTGCTCGTCCGTCACGAAGCGGTTGAGCAGAGGCAGCGCCTCCTCGCGTCCTTTGGGGATCGCGATGGCCATATGCTCGGCGCCCCAATTGCCGTCGAGGATTTTCGCGCCCGGCATCTGGTCGGACAACTCGAACAGCGTCGGCTTGTTGGTGGCGTAGAGATCGATCTCGCCGCGGCCGAACATGGCGATGGCAACCTTGACGCTTTCAGCGGCAACGATGGTCGCGTTCTTGAATTTCGCCGGCAGCGTGCGCTCGGAGGTCGAGCCTTTGGTGACGCCGATCTTCACGCCTGTCTTGTCGATATCCTCGACCGTGCCGATCGGCGAGTTCGCCGGCACCAAGAAACCGAGCTCGATCGCCAGCACGGGCTGGCTGAAGCTGACCTCGTTGGCGCGGGCCGGCGTGGCATTGGTCACGGTGAAGTCGACCTGGCCGTCATGGATCGCGGTGACGATGTCGGCAACGCGCTGGAACCTGACATAGTCGATAGGAACGCCGAGCCGTTTTGCCAGCTTGCCGCCGAGATCGTAGGCGAGGCCGTGCGACGTGCCGGCCGCGTCTGTTACCATCGAGGTCGGGCTGCCTGGATAGATGCCGACGCGCAACGTTCCGGTTGGCGCCAGTAGTTTTGCTTCACCGTCGGCGTGCGCAGGCGCGCCGAGCAGGCTGATGATAGTAACCGCGAGCAAGGCCGAGCGGGCAAGGTGTCCGGACGAGGTCCTCATGTGATGAGCCCGCCTCACTGCGCGCGAATGTCGGCGGCCTTCAGCACCGGCTCCCATTTGGTTGCCTCGGCGTGCATGTAGGCGTCGAAATCCTTGGACGAGGAGCCGACCGGGGCAGCGCCGATCTTGCCGAGCGTCGACAGCACGTTCGCATCCTGCAGCGCCGCGTTCAGATCGGTCTCGAGCTTCGCCACGATCTCCGGCGGCATTTTTGCCGGGCCAAGAACGCCCCACCAGACCGAAACATCGTAACCGGATACGCCGGACTCGGCGACAGTCGGAACATTGGGGAGCGCCTTGGAGCGTTCCGCCGAGGTCACCGCGAGCGCGCGCACCGGGCCGCCTTCGAGCTGGGCGATGGCTTCCGCAAGCGGATTGATACTGAGCGGGATGTCGCCGGCGATCACTGCGGTCAGCGCGGGCGCGCCGCCCTTGTAGGGGATCGCGACGATCTTGGTGCCGGACATGTGTTTCAACAGCTCACCGGCGAGATGCGCCGAGGTGCCGTTGCCGGACATGCCGTAGGAGAGCTTGTCCGGCTCCTTCTTCGCCGCAGCGAGGAGATCACCGAGCGTCTTGTAGGGGCTGTCCTTGGCGACGACGATCGCGAGCGGCGAGGAGGCGACCTCGGTGATCGCGGTGAAGTCCTTGAACGTGTCGTAAGGCACGCTCGGATAGATGAACTGGTTGAGCGGATGGCCACTCGCGACCAGGATCAGCGTGTAGCCGTCAGGCGCGGCCTGCGTCAGTGCCTGCGAGGCGACGATGCCGCCGGCGCCGGGGCGATTGTCGACCACAGGCTGTTGGCCCCAGGTCTTCGCCAGCGCCTGGCTCAGCGTGCGCGCGAGCACGTCGACCGCGCCGCCGGCCGCGTAAGGGACGAGGATGTGAACCGGCTTGCTCGGATAATTGTCAGCCGCCTGCGCGGCGCCGCCCGCCAGCAGCAGACCGGCACCCAGCATCAAGCCGCCGATCTTCTTGTTCAAACCCAGCATTTTCCAGCACTCCTTGCGGCGTTCGCGCGCTGACCGTCGCTCTTTCGAGCCGTCCGGACGCCGCCCATGGTTCTTGTTGACGAGACCTGATCTTTTGTACGATAGTACAAATCACATGGTACGCAAGCCCACCAGCAAGGAAACGGCCCGCAAGCCGAACATGCGCGAGGCGATCCTCGCCGCGGCCGAGGAGCTGTTCGCCACCAACGGCTTCAATGCCGTATCGGTGCGCGATATCGCACAGGCCGCCGGCGCCAATCCCGGCAGCGTCACCTATCATTTCAAGACCAAGGACGGCCTGCTGCTGGAGATCTACCGGCGCCATTGCGGGCCGATGAATTTGCGTCGTTCCGAGCTGCTCGCAGCGGCCAGGCGCGTGCGCGATCTCCAGGATCGGCTGGAAGCGGTGGTGCGGGCCTATGTCGCGCCGGCCTTCACCTCGGGCAGCGATCTCGCCGGGGGCGGGGCGCGGTTCACGCGGCTTCGCGCGGTGATGTCTGCGGAGGGCAACGAGGTCACGCGCAAAATCATCGCGCAGACTTTCGACGACACCAGCCACGCCTTCATCGATGCGATCCACGACAGCCTGCCGCACGTTCCGCGCACCGACATCGTCTGGCGCAGTCACTTCCTGCTCGGCGCGCTCTATTACTCGCTGGTGACGCCGGATCGCGTCTCGCGCCTGTCGCGCGGCGAGGCCGACGGCAACGATGCCGCCAGCGCCATCGAGCAATTGGTGCAGGCCACGGTGGCCGCGTTCCAGGCGCCGGCGCTCGATCAGGCCGCGCCGGCACGGCGACGACCGGTCGTCAGCAGCAAGACTTGAAGACGCGGTCTCGTTCGGCGGTTTATCTGATGGCAATGATGTACACGCCGACCATTCCGCCGCCCGACCCGAACACGCGCACGCCGAAGTTCAAGCTGCCGAAGCTGTCCTGCGACGCGCATTGCCACATCTTCGGACCCGGCGCGAAATACCCTTACGCGCCGGACCGCTCCTACACGCCGCCGGATGCGCCGATCGAGGATTTCCGCGCGCTGCATGCTCAGCTCGGCGTTGAGCGTGCCGTCATCGTCAATGCCAGTGTGCACGGCACCGACAACACGGTGGCGCTCGATGCCATCGCGCAGAGTAACGGCGCCTATCGCGCGGTCGCCAATATCGACGACACCATCATCGAGCGCGGGCTTCACGTGCTGCACGAGGGCGGCTTCCGCGGCTGCCGCTTCAATTTCGTCCGCCATCTCGGCGGCGTTCCCGACAAGAGCGTGTTCAATCGGGTCATCGCGATGGTCGCGCCGCTCGGCTGGCACATCGACCTGCATTTCGACGCGATCGACCTGCCCGAATATGCCGACATGCTGGCAAAGCTGCCGCTGAGCTACACCATCGACCATATGGGACGGGTGAAGGCATCCGAAGGGCTCGATCAGCTGCCGTTCAAGATCCTGATCGAGCTGATGCAGCGCGACGAGAAGTGCTGGGTCAAGATCTGCGGCTCGGAGCGGGTGTCTTCCAGCGGTCCGCCGTTCACCGACGCCGTGCCGTTCGCGCGAAAAATCGTCGAGACGGCGCCCGACCGTGTCATCTGGGGCACCGATTGGCCGCATCCCAATGTCAAGGCGATGCCGAATGACGGGGATCTCGTCGATTTGATCCCGCTGTTCGCGCCGGAGCCGGAGTATCAGCAGAAGATCCTCGTCGACAATCCGGCGCGCCTGTTCGAGTTCGACCAATGACGGCGCTAGCGATCGACAAGCCGCGCGGCCGCGCCTGGTGGAAGGAGCTCTGGATCCAGGTGCTCATCGCCATGGCGGCCGGCATTGCGCTTGGGATCGTCAATCCCGAGGCGGGCGCCAAGATGCAGCCGCTTGGGGACGCCTTCATCAAGGCGATCCGCATGCTGATCGCGCCGATCATCTTCTGCACCGTCGTCCATGGCATCGCGCATATGGCCGACATGGCCCGTGTCGGGCGCGTCGCCGTCAAGGCGATCGTCTATTTCGAGGTCATGACCACGATCGCGCTGATCATCGGCCTCGTGGCGGTCAACCTGCTCAAGCCCGGCGTCGGCATGAACATCGATCCCGCCAGCATCAATGCCAGCGCGATCGAGCCCTATGTCAAGCAGACCGCCGTGATCGGCTTCGTGCCGTTCCTGATCAACATCGTGCCGGCGACCTTCATCGGCGCCTTTGCCGAGGGCAACATCCTCCAGGTTCTGTTCATCTCGGTGCTATCAGGCTTTGCGCTGGTGCAGCTCGGCGAGCGGGCCGCGCCGCTGGTCAATCTGATCGACATCGTTGCCAGGATGGTGTTCGCCGTCGTCGGTTTCGTAATGTGGGCGGCCCCGATCGGCGCGTTCGGCGCCATTGCCTTTACAGTCGGCAAGTTCGGCGTCGGCTCGCTGGCATCCCTCGGCAAGCTGCTGGGCGGCTTTTATTTCACCTGCGTGATCTTCATCATCGTGGCGCTCGGCCCCGTTGCGCGTCTCTGCGGCTTCTCGCTCCTCAAGCTGATCCGCTACATCTGGGAAGAGTTGCTGATCTGCATTGCCACGACATCGTCCGAGACGGTGCTGCCGCGGATGCTGACCAAGCTGGAGAAGGCCGGCTGCGAGAAGAGCGTGGTCGGGCTCGTGATCCCGACCGGCTATTCCTTCAATCTCGACGGCACCTGCCTCTATCTCGCCGCCGCCTCGGTGTTCCTGGCGCAGGCGACCAACACGCCGCTCGGGCTCGCCGAGCAGATCGAGCTGCTCTTGATCCTGCTCGTGACCTCCAAGGGCGCGGCGGGAATCGCGGGCGCCGCCTTTGTCGTGCTGGCGGCGACCCTGTCGGCTACCGGCAGCATTCCCGTGACGAGCGTCGCGCTGGTGCTCGGCATCCATCGCCTGATGTCGCAGGGGCTGACGCCGACCAATCTGATCGGGAACGCAGTCGCGACCATCGCGATTGCCAAATGGGAAGGCGCGCTCGATGGCGAACGCCTGAAGCGCGTGCTCGACGGCGGGGAACCCGCTGCCGCTGCTTGATGAACTGATGACGCTTACGAACAAAAGAGGGGAGTTTGTCCCATGAAAACAGGTCTCGTGATCACCGCCCATCCGGGCGATTTCGTCTGGCGCGCCGGTGGCGCCATCGCGCTGCATGCGAAGAAGGGCTTTCGCATGAAGATCGTCTGCATGTCCTTTGGCGAGCGCGGTGAGAGCCAGTTCGCCTGGAAGGAAAAAGGCGCGACGCTGGAGTCGGTCAAGGCGGGCCGCAAGGACGAGGCGGAGCGGGCCGCAAAGCTGCTCGGCGCCGAGATCGAGTTCTTCGATTGCGGCGACTATCCGCTGAAGCTCAACGAAGCGCATTTCGACCGCATGGTCGACATCTACCGCGAACTCAATCCCAGTTTCGTGCTGACGCACGCGTTGGAAGACCCCTATAATTTTGACCATCCGAACGCGGCGCATTTTGCGCAGGAAACCCGCGTGGTCGCGCAGGCCATGGGCCACAAGCCCGGCGCGCAGTACCAATACTCCGCGCCGCCGGTGTTCCTGTTCGAGCCGCACCAGCCGGAGCAGTGCAATTACAAACCGGACCTGCTCCTCAAGATCGACGAGGTCTGGAAGGAGAAGTACGAGGCATTCCAGATCCTCGCTGCGCAAAAACATCTCTGGGGCTATTACGAGCGCGTCGCGCTTAACCGCGGCATCCAGGGCAGCCGCAACACCGGCGTGCCGATGACCTATGGCGAGGCCTATCAGCGCCTGTTCCCGACGGTTGCAGAGGTGCTGGCATGAGGCCGGTCGTCGTTCGCAACATCAAGCGTGCCGATCCCGCCGGCATGGCCGAATACGGCGTTTCGACCGTGCACGAGGCCTATGGCCGCATCGGCCTGATGAAGCCGTACTTGCGGCCGGTCTGGCCGGGCGCTTCGATTGCCGGTCCCGCGGTCACCGTGCTGGCGCAGCCCGGCGACAATTGGATGATCCATGTCGCGGTCGAGCAGTGCAAAAAGGGCGACATCCTCGTCGTCGGCTGCACCACGGACAACACCGACGGCATGTTCGGCGAGCTGCTCGCGACGTCGCTTCAGGCACGCGGCGTGCAGGGGCTGATCATCGATGCCGGTTGCCGCGACGTCAAAGCGCTGCACGAGATGAAGTTTCCGGTGTGGTCGCGCGCGGTTTCAGCCAAGGGGACGGTGAAAGCGACGCTCGGCTCGGTCAACGTCCCCGTAGTCTGCGCCGGCGTCAACGTCGATCCTGGCGACATCATCGTGGCCGATGACGACGGCGTCGTCGCGGTGCCGAAGCGCTATGCGGCCGAGGTCGCCGAGAAGGCGAAGAAGCGCAATGCGGACGAGGGCGGCAAGCGCACGCGGCTCGGCTCGGGCGAACTCGGGCTCGATATGTACAGCATGCGCGAGGCCTTGGCGAAGGCGGGGCTCGTCTATGTCGACAATCCCGAGGACGTCTAAAGCGAACAGAAGCGGAGTGCGCTGATGGATCGTCTCAAGCTGAAGGCCGTGCTGGGCAGTCATCTCCATGTCCGGTCGGTGAAGAGCGGCGAGCTCCGCTCCGACCGTTTCGATCTCGATTTCATCGATTACACGCCGACCAACACCGCATTCAAGCCGATGGTGCGCGAGCAGGCTTTTGACGTCTGCGAGATGGCAATCGTCACCTATCTGATGGCGAAGGCGCATTGCAAGCCGCTGGTGCTGCTGCCGGCCACCATGCTCGGTCGCTTCCAGCATTCCTACGCGCTCTATAATCCTGCGCATGGAACGCTCGGCCCGTCCGATCTCGAAGGCAAGCGCGTCGGCATCCGCTCGTTCACGACCACGACCGGCGCCTGGATCAGGGGCATCCTCGCCAACGATTGCGGCGTCAATCTCGACAACATCCGCTGGGTGACCTTCGAGGATCCGCACGTCGCCGAATATGTCGACACCACCGAGCGCGCACCGAAGGACAAGAAGATCCTGCAGATGCTGCTCGACGGTGAGCTCGACGCCGTCCTCGGCGAGGCCTCGAATGATCCCAAGCTGAAGACGCTGTTCCCCGATCCGGCCGCGGAAGCCGCCAAATGGTACGCGCGTCGCGGCGTCGTGCCAGTCAACCATCTCGTGGTCGTGACCGAGCAGCTCGCGAAATCGCACCCTGATGTGGTCGCGGGCGTCTATGATCTCCTCAAGCAGAACAAGGAACAGATCGGCGCGGCGGCAACACCTGATCTCGTGCCATTCGGGTTCGAGGCGAACAGAAAGCCGCTGGAGCTGATCGTCGACTACGCGTTCCAGCAGTCGCTGATCCCGCGCCGATATGCGGTCGAGGATCTCTTCGACGAGACGACGCGAGGACTGAACTGATGGCGGGTGATCCCAGGCTCTGGCAGATCGGGCTGGTCGGCTATGGCGAGGTCGGCAGGATTTTGGCCGAGGATCTGCGCCAGCAGGGCATCAAGGTCTCAGCCTATGACGTCAAGCTCGGGGGCGAGCAGGGCGCGTCCCTGAAAGAGCATGCGGCGAAATTCGGTGTCGGGCTGGCCGCTTCTCACGCCGAGCTGACCACGAAATCCGATTTCCTCATCTCTGCCGTCACGGCGAGTCAGGCCGTGCCCGTGGCGCAAGCCTGCGCCGCCGCGATCAATCAGGGCACCTGGTTTCTGGATTTCAATTCGGCGTCGCCCGGCGCCAAGCAACGCGCTGCGGCGCTGATCGACGGCGCCGCCGGGCACTATGTCGAGGGTGCCGTGATGACCTCGGTGCCGCCTTATAGGATCAAGGTGCCGCTGCTGCTCGGCGGTCCCGGCGCCAGGGAGCTGGAGCCGCTTTTGAACGCGATCGGTTTTGCGGCCAAGGTTGTGAGCGACAAGCTCGGTGTTTCCTCGGCGGTAAAGATGTGCCGCAGCATCATGATCAAGGGCCTGGAGGCCATGGTGATCGAGAGCTTCACCACCGCGCGCGCCTATGGCGTCGAGGATGCGGTGCTGGCTTCCCTGGCGGAAACCTTTCCCACGATCAATTGGGAGAAGCAGGGTGCTTATTTCTTCCAGCGCGTGATCGAGCATGGCCGCCGCCGCGCCGAGGAAGTGCGCGAGGTCGCAGAGACCGTGCGCGAGGCGGGGCTGACGCCGTGGTCCGCGCAGGGCACCGCCGAGCGTCAGGGCTGGGTCGCCGATCTCGCCGACGAAGGGGTGTTCGGACCTAAGGGAACGAAGGAATTCGCCCGCAGCGCCGACTGGCGCACCGAAGCGGACAAAATCCTGGCGAAGATCAATCGCGAGAAATAAAGCGGTTGCTGCTCAGGATTTTGCCGTGCGACAGCCGGTGAACTCGTCGCGGGCGCGTTCGATCAGCGCCATCAGGTTCTCGGCTTTGCGGGCCAGCCGATCGGTCGCGGCTTCAGTGCGGAATTCTGCGCGGATCGACCGAATGCACTTGTCGGCGATATCGAGCGTGAGGAGCGTGCGCGTCAGGTCATCCTGGGTCCGGACGCCGGCCAGATCGAGGTCCGACAGGACATGCCCGATGCCGTCGAGCCGCTTCACCGCAGCCTCGCTGGGCGTTCTCGCTCGAATGGTGTGAGTGTCGATACTGCTGAATGCGCTGAACATGTCGATGCTTCCCGTTGAATGCAGACATCAGTGCAGGTCCTGCAATGACCGGCACCGCGGGATTTGCAATGCGCGCAGCTATCGGGAATCAGCAAGAATCTACTATCCGGGAATCTACCGGATTTGGAATTTTGAAACGATCGGCGGTAATATCGAACGGAAGTTGCTGGCGATCAGCCGCGCTTCAATACAGATATGCATTGGGAGCGGATCAGGAACCGGGGCGGAACACAGTGGGCCGCTGCCGCGCAAACGTTTGCCGGCCGTCCTTGAAGCCCATCACGATATCCGGCAACTCCGCGATGGCGAAGCGGCTGTCTTGCGTATCGAGCACGACGAGATCGGCGGGGTTTCCGACCTTGATGCCGTAATCCCTAAGGTTCATCAGCCGCGCCGGCAGCTCGGTCACGAGATCGAGGCAGGTGTCGAAGTCGTTGACCGAGGCATGTGCGACATTGGCGTAGAAATTCGCCATTCGCAGCAGTGAGGCATCGCCGAACGGCGTGAAGGGATTGAGCACGTTGTTGGTCGCGACCGAGCACAGCACGCCTTCGCCGGCGAGCTTGTGGGCGAGTGTCAGCCCGCGCGGCGCGTTGTGGGTCGCTTCGCGCCCCATCAGATAGAGATCGGTTGCCGGCAGCACGGTGACGGCAACGCCGGCTTGCGCCAGTTGCGCGGTGGCGGCCTTCAGCCGCTCCGGTGGCAGTGCGGAGAGTTTCGTCGCGTGGCCGATCGCCACGCGCCCCCCGTAGTTGCGCCGCTCGGTCTGCCGGCAGACCTCGTCGAGATGCCACCAGGAGGGATCGAGATCGAAATCGAGATGGAGATCGACGTCGACGTCGAACGCTTCGGCAAGATCGAAGATGCGTGCGAGATGCGCGTTCGGGTCGGTGTCCGTGTAGGGGCAGCCACCGATCACCTCGCCGGCGTCGCGGAGCGCCTGGATCAGCAGCCCTTCGCTGCCGGGATCGTTGGTGAGGCCTTCCTGCGGAAACACACAGAGCGAAAGGTCGATTGCCCAGGCATAGTCGCGCTTGAGCGACTTGACCGCCTCGAAGCTGCGCAAGCCGATGCGCGGATCGATCTCGACATGGGTTCGCATGCGCGTCGTGCCGTGCACGATGGCGCGTTCCAGCACCCTGGCGCCGCGTGCATAAACGTCCTCGACCGTAAAGTCCTTCTTCATCCCGGCAACGGCGCGGATCGCTTGCGAGACGCTGCCGTGATTATGATCGCAGCGGCCGAGCAGGCAGGCCTTGTCGAGATGGATGTGGCTGTCGACGAAGCCGGGCAGGGCGAGGCGCCCGCCGACATTGACCTCGATGGCCTCGCAGGCGAGTGTCGGTTCGATGGCGGTGATGCGGCCGCGCGTGACGCCGATATCCACGGGGCTGGCAGCACCGCGCAACACGGCGTTGCGAAAAATCAGGTCAAATGCTGATTGCGTGGTCATGGCTTCTTGCGGAAGGAATTTAGAGCAATCGGCCGGGATCGGCGGCTCCAGATTATCGGCAGTGTAGCGAGGGAAATGTTCAAAATATATGCACGTGTTCCCCGGGAGCGGGGTTAGTGTTGCGCAAACCCCGGGAGAATGAGCCATGTCCGTTGCCGCAAGAGCTGAAGCCGGTCCGTTGTCCGATGCCGCGATCGTGGAAGCCTATCTTACCGCATCCATGATCCCCGATCCGGATGCCGCGGCGGCCTACATGGCGCTGGGCACGGTGATCACCTTTACCGGCGGGCGCGAGTTCGATCATCCGCGCGGCCCGACCTCCTTCAACGCCAAGCGTTACCGCTGGGTCAAGAAGAAGATGGACCGGTTCGACGTCTGCCCCGGCGACGGCGAGACCGTGGTCTACAGCATCGGAACGCTCTACGGCGAATGGAAAGATGGGACCCCGTTCGAGGGCAACCGCTACGTCGACCGCTTCGTGGTGCGGAACGGCAAGATCACCAAGATGGACGTCTGGAACGACAGCGCCGAGCGCATCCTGATCCAGCGCGGCATCGACGCGTAAGAGCCGTCCCGGCGCTCGAGCCGCCCCGATTTGACGGAGACAAACGGCCGCTGGCGGCTGGCGCGTGCCTGCGCTATCAACCTTGCGATTGCTGCGCCCGGCATGGACGCGCAAGTTTCTTTAGGAGCCCCCGATGCGTTTACCCACCGTTGTCCTGGCCCTCACATGCCTTGCGACTGCCGCCTCAGCCGAAGACCTCACGGGTACGCTCCAGAAGGTCAAGGAGACCAGGAAGATCACGCTGGGTTATCAGGAGGCTTCGGTCCCGTTCAGCTATCTGGACGGAAACCAGAAGCCGGTCGGCTTCGCCATGGACATCTGCCTCAAGATCGTCGACGCCGTGAAGAAGCAGCTCGGCATGCCCGACATCGCGGTCGACACTCTCGCCGTGACGTCGTCGAACCGGATTCCGCTGATGGTCAACGGCACGCTCGATCTGCATTGCTCGGCCACCACCAACAACGCCGATCGCCAGAAGCAGGTCGCCTTTACCAATACGCACTTCCTCAGCGCAACGCGATTTGCGGCCAAGAAAGCCGCGAAGATCAACACCATCGACGATCTCAAGGGCAAGGCGGTGACGGCAGTGGCCGGCTCGGTCAATTTGACGCAGCTCGCCAAGGTCAACACCGAGCGCAATCTCGGCATCAACGTGATGCCGGCCAAGGATCAGGCCGAGGCCTTCCTGTTGCTGGAAACCGACCGCGCGCAGGCCTACGCGCTCGACGACGTGCAGCTCGCAGTCGCGATCGCGCGCTCGAAGGAGCCGCAGCTGTTCATGATCAGCGAGGAGACGTTCTCGAAGCCGGAGCCTTACGGGATCATGCTGCGGCGGGAGGACGCGCCGTTCAAGGCGCTCGCCGACCGCGCGACTGCGGAGCTGTACGCGAGCCCGGAGATCGAGGTCCTCTACAAGAAGTGGCTGCAATCGCCGACGCCGCCGAGCGGCCTCAACTACAACGTCCCGATGTCACCGGCCCTGCGCAGCTCCTTCAAGAAACCGAGCTCCAGTTTTGATCCTGATGTGTATGCGGTGAACTGAGGCGAGGGCGCTAGCGCGTCCGCGGCGTGTCGAGGAGTTGGCCGGCCAGCGCCACGCCGATTGCCGCGATCGCAGCCATTGCCAACGCCCACGAGACGAAGAGCCGATGGCCGATCAGCGCGCCGCTAATTAGTGGGGCGCTGATATTGGCGCCTGACATCAGCGACTGATTGAGGCCCATGATCATGCCCTGACGGCTGATCGCCGTGCTGCGCGACAATTCCTCCGTTAGCGTACGATGAGCAGGCCGAGCAAGCGCCAGGCGTAGCGAATGCCGGGCAGTTCCGTCCGTCGCGGAATCCGGTTCCGTCTGCGCTGTCCTTGTTCGCTTTTGCGTGATCGGCTGAATATACGAGGCTGTATAGTCGCAGACTAATAGTTCGTGTCCTATCTAATTTGCATGGCTCCTTCGCAGGCTCATATCCACGCCGAAATCGGCCGGCTCGTCACGCGCCTTGGCCGGATCTGGCGGCGCGAGTCTGATCAGGCGTTGTCCGATCACGGCCTGTCCTATGCGACGGCTATCCCGCTGCTGGTGTTGTCGCGCCAGGGCGCGAACGTCCGGCAGGGTGTGCTCGCCGACGAGCTCGGTATCGAGGGGCCATCGCTGGTCCGGTTGATCGACCTGCTCCAGGCCGAGGGTCTGGTTGAACGCCGGGAAGACCCAACCGACCGCCGTGCCAAAACGCTACATCTGACCAAGGCGGGCGATGCCAAGGTCGAGGAGACCAACCGGATTCTGCGGCGCGTTCGGGCCAGTCTCCTCAGGGATGTCGGGCCCGAGGAACTTGCGATAACCTTCGAGACTCTTCAGCGCATCGAGCAGCGGGCCAGTCGCCTGCAGGAAGCCAAGGCACTTCCAAAGGCGTTTCCAGAGGCGAAATAGTCATGCGCGCAGACGAGCCGTTCCTGGTCCGCCACGCGGACCTCATTTTCGCGTTGAAGACGTTTGCCGCGTCGATCCTGGCGCTCGTCATCGCGCTGGCGATGGACTTGCCGCGGCCCTATTGGGCGATGGCCACCGTCTACATCACCTCGCAGCCGCTGGCGGGTGCGACCAGCTCGAAGGCATTCTTCCGGGTGATGGGCACGCTGGTCGGCGCGATCATGACGGTGGCATTGGTGCCGAACCTGATCAATTCGCCCGAGCTTCTGTGCCTTGCGATCGCGCTCTGGGTCGGGCTCTGCCTTTATCTGTCGCTGCTCGACGGCACGCCGCGCAGCTATGTCTTCATGCTGGCCGGCTACACTGTCGCGCTGATCGGCTTTCCCGCTGTGTCCGAGCCCGGCGCCATCTTTGACACGGCGGTATCTCGGGTCGAAGAGATTTCGCTCGGCATCATCTGCGCCAGCCTCGTCTCCACCATCATCTTCCCCCGCAGCGTTGCACCTGCGGTTGCGAGCCGTGTCGATCTCTGGCTGTCTGATGCGCGCCGTCTCAGCCAGGCCGTGCTGTTGCGCGAGGGCACCAGCGAATCCCGCCGCCCCAGGCGCCTCAAGCTCGCAACCGACATCGTCGAGATCGACACGCTCTCCACCCATCTTGCCTATGACCGGCTGACCGATCGCAATGCGGTGAGTAGCCTCGGTGAAATCCGCTTGCGCATGCTGATGCTGTTGCCGGTGATCGCCTCGCTCGAGGATCGGCTGGCCGCGTTAGGTGAGGAGGCACTGCGCCGGCAGCCCGAGTTGAAGCGGCTGCTGCAGGATCTGGCGCAATGGATCACGAGCGACCTCAGCGCACGGCAGCCGGCCGAGCGGATCCGCGCCGTCATCGCGGAGCGGCAGGCGGTGCTCGATGACATGGCGTCCTGGGAGCGGATCATCACCACGAGCCTGCTGTCGCGGCTGCGCGACCTGGTCGACCTATCACGCGACTGCCGTGCGTTGACCGAGGCGATTGCCGAAGGCAGCAATGTTACAACCCTCGATCTGGCCTTTCACTCCGAGGCCGGCGCCGCGCCCGTGCGTCATCGCGACCGCGGCCTTGCTTTGTGGTCGGCGGCCGGTGCGGCCACGGCCATCCTGATCTGCTGCGCGTTCTGGATCGGGACCGGCTGGCCCGACGGCGCGTCGGCGCCGATGATGGCTGCGGTCGCGTGTTCCTTCTTCGCCGCGCAGGACGAGCCCGCACGCTTCATCCGCAGCTTTGGCCTGTGGTCGCTGGTCGCCATTGTGGTCGTCGCGGTCTATTTGTTCGCGCTGGTGCCTGCGATTTCTCATATTGAGGTGCTCGTCGCCGCGCTCGCGCCGACCTTCTTGCTCTACGGCTTCCTGATTGCGCGGCCGGCGACGGCCGGCACCGGCATGGCGCTCGCGGCCAACACGGCGACGCTGCTGGCGCTGCAATCGACCTACAGCGCGGATTTTGCGTCTTACGCCAATTCGGCGGTCGCCTTCTTCGTCGGCGTGGCCATCGCCGAACTCGTGACGCGCATCGCACGTGGGGTGGGGGCCGAGTGGATCGCCAATCGCCTGGTGCTGTCGAACTGGACGACGCTCGCGGTCGCTGCCGAGCGCCGCGGCAAGCGCGACCGGGCGGAGTTTGCCGGCCTCATGCTGCACCGGCTCGGATTGTTGGTGCAACGCATCGCTTTTCTGTCGGAGAGCGATCGCCGCGATGCCGACAGCCTGGTCCAGCTTCGCATCGGGATCAACATCATCGACCTGCGACGCGCTCGCTATGGCCTCGCGGCGTCGACCATTTCCGTCATCGACGACATGCTCGACCAGCTCGCCATCGCCTGCCGCAAATATGCGGGCGATGGAATGCCGGTCGAACTCCTGACCAGCGTCGATCGGGCGCTGGCCCGGGCGTTGAAGGATCCCAACGAAACAGCGCGCGAGGATGCCCTGATCGGCCTCGTCGGCATCCGCCGCGGCCTGTTTCCGGACGCACCGGCCTATCGGCCGCGCACAGGCGAGAGTGTTGCGGCATGAGATATCAGATCGACCTCTACGGCGTGCTCGTGCCGGCGCTGCTGTTGTGGATCATCATCGCCTATGCATTGAGCGCCGTGCTTCGCCGGTTCATGCAGCGCTTCGATCTTTATCGGCTGGTTTGGCACCGCGCGCTGTTCGATTTCGCGATCTTCGTCTGCCTTCTCGGCGTCGTCGTCTATCTCTCGGAGTTTTTGCCATGAAGGGGAATTTTGCCTGGCTCGGTCGCCTCGCACTCACCGCGCTTGCCATCGTCGCGGCACTCGCTGTCGGCCGTGAGCTCTGGGTCTATTATATGGAGCAGCCGTGGACCCGCGACGGCCGCGTGCGTGCCGATGTGGTGCAGGTCGCGCCCGATGTGTCGGGCTTCGTGACCGAAGTGCTGGTGAAGGACAACCAGAAGGTTCATCGCGGCGACGTGTTGTTCCGGATCGACCGTGAACGTTTTGCGCTGGTGTTGCGGCAAGCCGATGCATCGGTGGCCGGTCATCAGGCGACGCTCGACCAGGCCAATGCCGATCTGAAGCGCTACAACGCCTTGACGACCGACGCCGTGTCGCAGCAGAAGCAGGAGCAGGTGCTGGCCACCCAGCTCCAGGCCAAGGCGGCGTTCGATGCGGCCGTCGCCGACCGCGCGGTCGCCCAGCTCAACCTCGATCGCAGCGAAGTCCACGCCTCCGTGAATGGCGTGATCACCAACATGGATTTGCGTCCCGGCGCTTACGTGACGGCCGGGAAAGGCGTGATGGCACTCGTCGACACCGACACGCTGCATGTGGAAGGCTACTTCGAGGAGACAAAACTTGCGCGCATTCGTATCGGCGACAAGGTCCAGGTCCGCCTGATGGGCGAGAAGGTCATGCTGCCAGGCCGTGTCGAGAGCATCGCCGCCGGCATCGAGGACCGCGACCGTGCCGAGGGGGCAAGCCTGCTTGCGAACGTCAACCCGACCTTCAGCTGGGTCCGCCTCGCCCAGCGCGTGCCGGTACGCATCGCGCTGGATCCGGTGCCTGAGAATATGTCGCTGGTCGCGGGACGCTCGGCGACGGTGGAGGTGCTGAACTAGGCGCGATTGCCATCGCTCGATTCAAGCGTTCGAATATTTCTTCAGTTCGAACCGTGCGATCTGATTGCGATGGACCTCGTCGGGGCCGTCGGCGAGGCGCAGCAAGCGCGCGGTCGCATAGGCCTGCGTCAATCCAAAATCGTTCGACGTGCCGCCGCCGCCGTGCGCCTGGATCGCCCAGTCGATGATCTGGCAGGCCATGTTGGGCACGGCGACCTTGATCATCGCGATCTCGGCTTTCGCCACCTTGTTGCCGACGATGTCCATCGCATAGGCGGCGTTGAGCGTCAGCAGCCGGGCCTGCTCGATCATGATGCGGGCTTCTGCGATGCGCTCCTGCGTCACTGTCTGCTCGGAAACCGGCTTGCCGAAGGCGACGCGACTGCGCACCCGGCGGCACATCTTTTCCAGCGTGCGTTCGGAGAGCCCGATCAGCCGCATGCAATGGTGGATGCGGCCGGGTCCGAGGCGTCCCTGCGCGATCTCGAAACCGCGGCCCTCGCCGAGCAGCATGTTTTCCTTTGGGACCCGCACATTGGTGAAGACGACCTCGGAGGCACGGTCGGGCACGCCGTAGAAGCCGAACACGGGCAGGGCACGCTTGATCTCGAGGCCTGATGTCTCCATCGGCACCAGGATCATGGATTGCTGCTTGTGGCGGTCTGCATTGTCAGGATCGGTCTTGCCCATGAAGATGCAGATCTTGCAGCGCGGGTCGGTCGCGTTGGTCGTGTACCATTTGCGGCCGTTGATGACGTAATGGTCGCCGTCGCGGACGATCGAACTCTCGATGTTGGTCGCATCGGATGAGGCGACTGCAGGCTCGGTCATGGCGAAGCAGGAGCGGATTTCGCCTGCGAGCAGCGGCTTCAGCCAGCGCTCCTTGTCCTTCTCCGTGCCGTAGCGCTCCAGCACCTCCATGTTGCCGGTGTCGGGCGCCGAACAGTTGAACACTTCCGGTGCGAGATGCGAGCGGCCCATGACCTCGCAGAGCGGGGCATATTCGAGATTGGTGAGGCCCGCGCCGTGACTGGATTCCGGCAGGAACAGGTTCCAGAGACCTTCGGCGCGCGCCAGCGGCTTCAGCTCCTCGACAACCGGATAGACCTTCCACGGCCCGAGTTCTTCCGCCTCGCGATAGAAGCGCTCCTCGTTCGGATAGATGTGCCGGTCCATGAAGCTTTCGAGCTTGCGCTTGAGCTCGACGACTTTGGGCGACATCGGGTAGAGCATCTGGGCCTCCTGTGGATAGATCAGCGCCTGCGTTCGGGGGGCAGGCTGGATTCGAATCGCGCCGACGATCGCGCGGCACGGCGCTGCATCGTCATCAGCTGGCCAGCCGTAACTTGGGTCAGGGCCGACATGGTGCGTTGCGATGTTAACGGCCGTTCACAGGCCGTCTTGCGTCGTGCAGCGATTGAGAAGCGAGCAGGACAATAACAAGCAACAAACCGCAACTGTTGCTCACACGATACTGGCAATTCAAAGCGCTGTGCCTAAGATCGGCCTCAATTAAAACGGGGGCTGAAATCATGACAATACAAGGGGACTTCGGAAGCGCATCGTTGCGGATCGCTCGCCCTTAGTTCGCTAATCGACAGGCCGCGGAGCGCATTGTCCTAGGCTGCGCCCGGGCTCTTCCCGCAACCAGGAACGTCTGTCCGTCGATCCGCAGCGAGCGTGATCGCCGGTCCCGTGCGTTCAAAAACGAGCAGGAGCTTAATCCTAAAGCTGCAATCTGGAACACAACTTAAAATAGATACACATAAATAAATCAACTTAAATACTAGATAAGGAAATGGACATCGACATGCCCCCACATTCAGGACGTTTCGTAACTCGCCGACGTGGACTCGCAGCCGCAATTGCAGCGGCGAGCGCGGCATTCACTTCACCTGCTCTTGCCGGCGGTCCGCTGCCTGCACCAATTGTCTCCTGGACCGGCTTTTATGCCGGCGTCCACGGCGGCTGGGGATGGGGCAAGTCGGAGTTTCGCGATCCCAACAACAGCCCCGCCAACAATCCGTTCTTTGCCTATTACAACGGGCCGCTCGCTGGCGGACAGTTCGGCTACAACTGGCAGCAGGGCAACTACGTCCTCGGCGCCGAGATCGACGGCTCCTGGTCTTTCGTGAAGGGCAACACCAGCACCTCGCCCCTCATCACGGCGAGCACCAACAACGGCGTCGGCTACACCGGGCTCGCGACCGCGACGGGGCGGGTCGGCTACGCATCGGGCCAATGGCTCGCCTACGCGAAGGGCGGCGCCGCCTATGCCCGCATGGAGCTCTCGTCGAGGTTCACGGCTGAGCTCACCAACTACAACCGGGAACTGTTCGGTGCGGTCGGCGGCGTCGGCCTGGAAGTGTCCTTCCTGCGCAACGTCTCCGCCAAGGTCGAATACAACGCGATCTTTTTCCCGACCGAAACGCTCCACTGGGTGAGCCCGGACACGACGTCTGAAATCAAGCATTTCGTCCAGGTGGTGAAGGCCGGCATCAACGTGCGCTTCAACGGCGACGGCGGCCTCACGCGCTAATTCCCCCGCATCGAAACAGCATTCAGCAGAAATTGGAGAACATCATGTCAACCATATCCATGAACCGCCGGCTCGTTGTGCGCCGTGCCGCCCGGACGATCACTGCCGCCGTCGCTGCCGCCGGCCTCACCGCCATGGTCGCCGCACCGAGCCACGCTGCTCCGGTCGAGTACGTCAAGATCTGCTCGTTGTACGGCGCCGGCTTCTACTACATTCCGGGCACCGACACCTGCACGAACGCCAACCAGGCCGTGACGAACCAGTTCGACCTCGCGCGTGCGCAGACCCGCGCGTCGACTGGCACGGCGATGGCTGCATCACTGGTCGCGCCGTGGCTTCCGACCGGCACGAACTACGCGGTCTCGACCCACTGGGCGACCTATGACGGCCAGCACGCCGCAGGCTTCTCCGGCCTGGTGCGGGTCTCGGGCAATTTCGTGTTCTCGGGCGGCTTCTCGCTTGGCCTGGACAAGGGAAGCCTCACGTCCAGCTCGAACCGGACGCAGACGGAATTCGGCACGGCGATCCCCGCGCAATCGTGGAGTGACGTCCGTGGCCTCGGCCGCGCGGGCTTCATGTACGCCTGGTAAAGCACCCGAAACCTCATCCGATAATTCATTCCAGTATTTTGAAAGATCATCCCATGACAATCTCCATCCTGCGATCGGCGCGCCGTTTCCTCTCCTGCGCTGCTGCTGTCACGCCGCTTCTCGCAACCATTTCGCTCACCGCAACCTCCGCAATGGCAGCCGATATGACCGTGAAGGTTCCGGTCGTCGCTCCGGTGCCGCTCTGGAACGGCTTCTACATTGGTGTTCACGGCGGCTATGGCGCGGGTAGCAGCCGCCTTGTCGATCCGAGCTTCGCTTTCGCGCAGGACCGCTTCACGATGGACACGCGCGGCGCGATCGCAGGTGCGCAGGTCGGCGCCAACTGGCAGTTCGACAACCTCGTGGTCGGCGCCGAGCTCGATCTCTCCTGGGCATCGATCAAGGGTAGCCGCCCCGCCGATCCCGCGGTCATCACCTCCGGCCTTGCCGTGGCGTATCATGCGCTGGCGACGGGCACGGGCCGCGTCGGCTACGCATTCGACGGCTTGCTGGCTTACGTCAAGGGCGGCGTCGCGTGGGCCAATGTCGACTACCAGGCCTTTACCGGCACGCCTTTCCCGGTCGACATAAATCACCAGCGAACCGGTTTGATCGGCGGCGTGGGTCTTGAATACGCGCTGACGAACAATCTCTCGGCGCGCGCGGAATACAACTACCTGTATTTCGGTCCGGCTGCGATCGCACTGACGACACGGATCAGCACCCAGAATGTCGATCACGACCTGCACCTTTTGAAGCTCGGCGTGAACTACCGCTTCAACGGCGATGCCATCGTTGCTCGTTACTGAGCAGCGCCACCGTCATTGATGGGAGACAACCATGTGGAAGCAAATGAAGGCGGCAAGATGCGCTTTCGGACGTCACCTGCGCGCGATTCTCGCGGCCGCGGCTCTGGTTCCGACGATCCCGACGCCGGGCCATGCTGCGGTCGAGTACGAAAAGGTCTGCTCAATCTACGGTGCCGGCTTTTTCTACATACCGGGGACCGACACCTGTACGAACGCGCAGCAGGCCGTGCAGAGCCAGTTCGATCTTGCACGCCAGATAACCCGTGCAGCGACGGGAACGGCGATGGCAACTTCGCTTGTCAATCCGTTCTTGCCCGCCGGGACCAACTACGCGATCTCGACGCACTGGGCGGTGTTCGACGGCCAGCATGCCGCCGGTGTCGTTGGAATGATCAGGATCCAGGGAAACCTGTCACTGACCATGGGCATCGCGTTCGGTCTCGATCGCGGCAGCTTGACGTCGACGTCTAACCGGACGGCGACGGAGAGTGGCGTGGCGCTCCCGGCGCAGTCGTGGAGCGACGTGCGGACACTTGGGCGAGTCGGTCTCCAGTATTCCTGGTAGGCCGGCGCTGAAGAGCCGTAACGCGAACGCCACCCGGACGATTGACATGACGTCCGGGTGGCGCTGCTCCTGCGAGCGCAGGGAAGGGCGGCTAGCCGATTTCGAGATAGTCCGGATCGGGCAGCTCCGGGAACCGCGCGGGCGGAAGCGTCTGATACAACGCGACCGAGGCGATGTCGTCCTGCAACGGAAGATACTTTGCCTTCTTGATGCTGGGCAGCCAGCCCAGCGCCTGGATCGTCACGCGCAGATCTGAGCGGAAGCGCACGGGATCGGGGATGTACCAGCGGTACATGCCGAACCGCTGCTGCGATTTGTAGACACCGTCGGGGCGGATCACCTGCGGCAGGCCGGCATAGGGCGTGGTGAATTCCTGGTAGCGCGATTGCTGCGCGGACCCCTGACCGGAATGCGCGACATAGGGATCGAAATTGTAGGCGCCGTAAAAATAGTCCTCGGTGCCGGTGCCGCAGTTGGTCGGGAATTCGCCGTCGCCGTCGACGAAGAATTTGATCTCGCCTTCGCCCCACCAGCCGTTGTTGTTGACGCCCCAGGCCATGCAGGTCCCGACATAGTGGCCGCGGCCGCTGATGCCTTCGAGTATGGTGTAGACCTCTTTGTAGGGCAGCGGATTGGTGCGTCGGAACTGCGCATGGAAGTAGGCGATCCGGAAAACGCCATGGTGTCCTCGATAAGGGGCTAGCGACATCTCGATATATCGCCCCCGAATTCACCAAAAGATGAAGACGATCACGCACGGAAAGGGTCCGCGCGCGATCGCGCGTCGGCTCAGGCGACGCGGTACTCTCTGAATCTCTCGCGCAGCGCCGATTTGAGGACCTTGCCGGTGCCGGTCATCGGGAATTCGTCCATGAACTCGACGGCGTCAGGCATCCACCAGCTCGCGATCTTCGGACGCATGTGATCGAGCAACGTCTTGCCATCAACGGTCGCGCCATTCTTGCGGACCACTAGGAGCAGGGGCCGCTCCTGCCATTTCTCATGGTTGATCGCGACCACGGCGGCTTGCAGCACATCGGGATGAGACAATGCGACGTCCTCGAGCTGGATCGATGAGATCCATTCGCCGCCGGACTTGATCACGTCCTTGGAGCGGTCGGTCAGCGTGACGTGGCCCTGCGGGTCGATCACGGCCATGTCGCCGGTGATCAGCCAGCCGTCGCGGTCGAGGCCTTCGTCGAGCTTCATGTAGCCAGAGGCAACCCACGGTCCCCGCGCGCGCAGATGGCCGACGCTCTTGCCGTCGCGCGGCAACTCGGCACCGCCGTCATCGACGATGCGCAAACTCGTGCCGAAACAGGCGCGGCCCGACACCTGGCGGCGGTCGAATTTCTGCCTGTCGTCTAGATGCTCGGAGCCCGGCCGCAAGCCCGGCATCGAGCAGCCGAGCGCCTCGGTCATGCCCCAAGCCTGGATGTAATCGATGTCGTAGTCGCGCTTGAGCTTCTCGACCATCGCGCGCGGCGGCGCCGAGCCCGACGACAGCGTTGCGCGCAATGTCGAGAATCTGTTGCCGGTGCGTCCGAGCCAGTCGAGCAGGATCAGCCAGAAGCTCGGCACACCCGCCGACAGCGTCACCTTCTCGCCTTCGAGCAGCTCGTAGAGCTTGTCGGGCTCGTAATTGCGGCCGGGCAGCACCAGTTTCGATCCGGTATAGGGCGCGGTGAACGGCATGTTCCAGCCGTTGCCGTGGAACAGCGGCGCCATCGGCATCATCACCTCGCGCACGCCTTCGACATGGCCCGGCAGGAAGTCGAAACTGGAGCAGGTCATGGTCTGCAGGATCGCGGCGCGGTGCGAATAGATCACGCCCTTCGGATTGCCCGTCGTGCCCGAGGTGTAACAGATCGTGGACGCCGATTTTTCGTCGAACTCCGGCCAGGCGAAGCCGGCGTCGTTCTCTCGTCCCAGAAGCTCCTCGTAGCAATGGACGTTGGCAAGCTTGGTTTCCGGCATTCGCTCGCGCGAGGACATCACGACAAAGGCCTCGATCGACTTGAGCTGCGGCGCGATCGCCTCCACGATCGGCAGCGTGGCGCGGTCGATGAACAGAACCCGGTCCTCGGCGTGGTTGACGATGTAGACGAGCTGTTCGGGAAACAGCCGCGGGTTGACGGTGTGCAGCACGTAGCCCATGCCCGGCGCGGCATAGAACATCTCGAAGTGACGGTGCGTATTCCACGCCAGTGTACCGACGCGGTCGCCGGCCTTCATGCCGAGCCGCTTCAACGCCAGCGCCATGCGCTTGATGCGCGGATGGGCGTCCGCATAGGTGTAACGATGAATGTCGCCCTCGATCTCGCGCGCGACGACCTCGGCCTCGCCGTGATAATCCGCGGCATACTGGATCAGGCCGCTGATCAGAAGCGGCATGTCCATCATCAATCCCTGCATCGTTCCTCCGGACCGCGATGTCGTTGCATGGCGTACGTGTGATGTGCGCTTGAGGTTAGCGGAACGCCACGCGACGTTCACGCAAAAAGCGAGGGACGTGATTGCATGCATCACTTTTTCAGGGCTAAGTGATGCGAGCTGCCGGCGAAGCAGTGTCCGCCGGGGAGGAAATGGATGTCAGCGGAAAGACACAAGACTGGTGCAGCCGACGAATCTACAATCGACATTGCCGCACTCCGTGCACGCTATCGTGACGAGCGCGATCGCCGCCTGCGCACCGAGGGCAAGGCGCAGTATGTCGAGGTGACCCGCGAGTTCGGGCGCTATCTCGACGATCCCTGGGCCGATTCCGGATTTGCGCGCGAGGCTGTCAGCGAAGAGACCGAGGTGCTCATCGTGGGCGGTGGCTTCGGCGGCCTGCTTTGCGGCGCGCGACTGCGCGCGGCCGGCATCGATGATTTCCGGATCGTTGAAAAGGCCGCCGATTTCGGCGGCACCTGGTACTGGAATCGCTACCCCGGTGCGGCCTGCGATACCGAGAGCTACATCTACCTGCCGCTGCTGGAAGAGACCGGCTACATGCCTGTGCGCAAATATGCGCGGGCTCCCGAGATCTACGAACATTCGCGCCGCATCGGCCGTCACTTCGGTCTCTATGGGCGGGCACTGTTTCAGACTGTCGTCGCGCGCATGGAATGGCAGGAGCAGGAGGGACGCTGGCTGGTCGAGACCGATCGCGGTGATCGCATCCGCGCGCGCTTCGTCATCCTTGCCGGCGGCCCCCTGAATCGTCCGAAGCTGCCGGGCATTCCCGGCATCGAAGACTTCAGGGGACACAGCTTCCACACCAGCCGCTGGGATTACGGCTACACCGGAGGCACGGCCGAAGGTGGTCTCACGGGTCTTGCCGACAAACGCGTCGGCATCGTCGGCACCGGCGCCACCGCCGTGCAATGCGTGCCGCATCTCGGCCGCTCCGCCAAAGAGCTCTACGTCTTCCAGCGTACGCCGTCTGCGATCGGGGTGCGCGACGACCGTCCGACGGAGCAGAGCTGGGCGCAGGGGCTCAAGCCTGGCTGGCAGCGCGAGCGCATGGACAATTTCACCGCGGTGATCTCCGGCGAGCCGTTCGAACAGGATCTGGTGCAGGACGGCTGGACCGGCCTGCTCGGCGAGATATTGCTGGCGCCGCGCCGGCAGAAGCAGCCGGTGACCTCGATCGAGGAGGCGCTCAAGGTCATCGAGCAGGCCGACTATCGCAAGATGGAAGAGATCCGGGCACGCGTCGATGCGATCGTCAAGGACGAGGCGACTGCTTCGGCGTTAAAGCCCTGGTACAAGGCGTTCTGCAAGCGGCCGTGCTTCCACGACGAATATCTCGACACCTTCAATCGTCCCAACGTGCATCTCGTCGACACCAGGGGGCAGGGCGTCGAGCGCATCACCGAGAATGGCGTCGTGGTCGACGGCAAGGCCTATGAGCTCGACTGCCTGGTCTATGCCAGCGGCTTCGAGGTCGGCACCGACTACGCCCGCCGCATGGGCTTTGAGGTGTATGGACGCGACGGCGTGAGCCTGTCCGCGCGCTGGCGCGACGGCGTTAAGACGCTGCACGGCTTCTACAGCCGCGGCTTCCCGAACTGCTTCCAGATCGTCACGGTGCAGGCCGGCCAGAGCGCCAACTTCCCGCACATCATCGACGAGCAGTCGCAGCACATCGCCTATGTGATCGCCGAGGTGCGCAAGCGCAAAGCCCGGACGCTGGAGCCGACGCTGGACGCCGAGAATGCCTGGGTCGACGAGGTCGTCAAAGCCGCGCTCGGCCGCCAGGCTTATCTCGCCGAATGCACGCCCGGCTACTACAACAATGAAGGCGTGTTCGATCCGATTGCAGCAAGAAACAGCCAGTATTGGCGCGGGCCGGTGGCGTTCCTGCGGCTACTCGACAAGTGGCGCAAGGAGGGCAATTTGGCAGGGTTGGAATTGACCCAAGGAATTGCCGGAGAGGCGGACCGCTCCCAGGTTCCGGCTCGGACAGCATGATCCCGGCGCTATCTGGCGCGACGCGGCTCTATGTCATTGTCGGCGATCCCATTGCGCAGGTGCGTTCGCCCGCAGGCGTCAGCGCCGCCTTCGCCGCAGGGGAGCACGACGGCATTCTCGTGCCGGTTCAGGTCGCACCAGCGGATTTGTCCGATTTCCTCTCCGTGGCAACGCGGCTGAAAAATCTCGACGGCATCGTCGTGACCATCCCGCACAAATTTTCCTGCTACCAGGCCTGCGTGAGTGCGACGGAGCGCGCACATTTCCTCCACACCGTAAACCTGATGCGCCGGCGCGCCGACGGTTCTTGGCACGGCGACATGGTAGACGGTCTCGGCTTCGTCGGAGCGGCGCGGGCGAAGGGGATCGATCCGAAGGGGATGCGGGCACTTCTCGTCGGTGCCGGCGGCGCGGGGTCGGCGATTGCACTTGCGCTGGTCGAGTCCGGCGTGAGCCAACTCGCAATTCATGACAGCGCAACTGAGCGCCGCGACGCGTTGATGGGCCGGCTCAACGGGCTCGGCAAGGCGTCTGTGCGGGTCGGCACCGCGGATCCCGCGGGCTTCGACTTCATCGCCAATGCGACACCGGCCGGGATGACGGACGGCGACCCGCTGCCGGTCGATGTCACGCGGCTTGCGCCGTCGGCCTATTGCGGCTGCGTGATCACCAAGCCGGAAGTTTCGCCCTTCATCGCGGCGGCCCGAGAGCTTGGCTGCGTGACAGGAACCGGCACGGACATGTACGAGCAGCACCAGAGCATCATGGTGGATTTCCTGCTCGGTCACAACGGCCAGGGGTAGGCGGTCACCCGGGTGTCAAAGGGCCTTGCCGGCACCGGTTGCCCCTTCTAGGGCTTGACGATCAGGGCCGACGTAGGATCATGCGTCCGCGCGAGCCGGGTCGCGCAGCGTAAGTGAGAGGAACGAGGAATGATCAAGGGCAGGACCGTTGCAAAGGCGGTGATCGGTGCTACCGCGCTGCTTCTCTCGCTGGCGCCTGTAGCCGAGGCCGCGCAATGCGGCAGTTCGTCGGCGGGTTTTGAGGCCTGGAAGCGCGAGTTCAGCGCGGAGGCGCAAGGCAAGGGTGTCGGCCAGACCGCGCTCTCGGCATTGATGCAGACCAATTACGCCAGTGCCACCATCGCGGCCGACCGCGGCCAGCGCAGTTTCTCGCTGACGCTCGACCAGTTCCTCGCCAAGCGCGGCGCCACCACCATCGTTGCCAAGGGGCGCCAGCTCAAGCAATCGCAAGCCGCCTTGTTCGCCTCGATCCAGCAGCGCTATGGCGTCCCGCCGGGCCCGCTGATCGCGATTTGGGGCATGGAGACCGGCTTCGGCAGCCAGCGCGGCAACCAGAACATGCTCTCCTCGATCGCGACGCTCGCCTATGACTGCCGCCGTCCCGAATTCTTCACCGACCAGCTCTATTCGGCGCTGAAGCTGATCGATCGCGGGACGCTGTCCGGGGCAACCCGCGGCTCGATGCATGGCGAAGTCGGCCAGACCCAGTTCATGCCCAAGAATATCCTGGCCTATGGCACCGGCAATCTCGAAGTTGCCGCCAATGCGCTGAACTCAACGGCAAATTTCCTCAAGGCGCACGGCTGGCGCGCAGGAGCCGGTTACCAGCCGGGTGAGGCGAATTTCGGCGCCATCGAGGCCTGGAATGCTGCCGGCGTCTATCAGAAGGCGATCGCCCTGATGGGACGTCAGATCGACGAGGGAGCGGGAGCAGCCGCCGCGCGTTGAGCAGCTCAGCAAGCCGTGATGCGCCAGCACGAGAAAGTTGTTGCCATCAGGAACCGACAGCACGACGTTTGCTTTGATCAGTTCGGGGCTGGGCATGAGGAGACTCAACATGGCGACCCAGATCGTGATGGACCAGACTGGCGACACGCGCCACGAGTTTGATCCTGGCAATGCCGAAGCGTTGGCGCGAGCCGAACGGCGCTTTCGGGAGCTGACCGGAGCAGGCTTCACCGCCGCGCTGCGAACCGGACCCGGCGAAGTCACCCGGATCCGATCGTTCGACCCGGCCGTGCAGGAAACGCTGTTCTATCCCCGCCTGGTCGGCGGTTGATTTGAGCTGCTCATGATCGCGGCAGTCTGGCTCCGCGGGCCGGCGCGTGCGCGTCTGCATGCCCTACGCGAACTCTATCGGCGTTTCTTCGGCGAGAACACGCCGGATGCCCGCGGCCGCCGGCTTATGGCCGAATGGCTGTCACCGGCGCAGCGCGCTCAGTTCGAGCAATACCGGTATTTCGATGTCGTCGGCTGCGATACCGGTAAGACCTATCGCATCCATTATGGCACGGCCGCCAATGTCCATGAGATCGACGAGGCCGGAATTGCGACGATGGGGTGGTGCTTCATCCCGTCGGGCTTCCTCGTCCCCGGGGACGTGATGCTCGCACAGAAGATCGCGCTCGAGACGGACGAGAGGGGCGCATTGGCGCTCGCCAACAGGTTTCCGCCGGCAACGCATTCGGAGCACTTTTACCGCCGGCCGTTCTAGCGCCGGGAAGGCGAACCGCTCAGTAATGCGTCGTGCGATAGGCATCCAGCGCGTGCGCGGCAAAAACGCCGGCGCTGCAAAGGGCGAGCAGGGCCGAGATCAGCTCGATCATAGCTCGTCCTCCTGCGGCGGCAGGGCGACGAGGTGCTGACAGCAGGAATAATCCCAGATCAGGTCGAGTAAGAATTGCATGGCGGCCGTCCCTGTATGATTTTGACCATTAAATAACCGGCTATCTGTTTCAGGCGTGTTTCGTCGTATCGGGAAACGGGTTTCGTGGGCCCCCCTTGGCTGGTTTGTGCGTTTCGGAGCCGCTACATCCCGCTCTTCCTCAATCCTGTTAGCCGCGGAAGCGGCGCATCACATTGCGAGGCGAAATCATGGCGCGGGTCGAGTGGTTCGACGATCTCACCATCGGAATGCAGTTCAAATCCCCTGAATTTCACGTCACCGAGGCCGACATCAAGCGTTTCGCGGCTGAGTTCGATCCGCAGCCGATGCACCTCGACCACGAGGCCGCCAAGGAGACCCTGTTCAAGGGCCTCGCCGCCTCGGGATGGCACACCGCCGCGATTGCCATGAACCTCGCGATCCAGACCCGCCCTTTCGGCCTGCATCCGCTGATCGGAGCGGGCGTCGACGGGCTGCGCTGGACCATCCCGGTGCGCCCCGATGACCGCCTGCATCTGGTCGGCGAGGTCATGAGCCTGACGCCGTCGAAATCCAAGCCGCAGGGCATCGCGCTGGTGAAATGGACGATGTTCAACCAGAACGGCGAGGAAGTTTACACCTTTACCCCGATCGCGATCGTGCCGCGTCGGGAGTAGGGCACGGGCCGCACTCTACACAGGCGCCTGAACCCCTTGCGAGCCGTCGGCAGAGGTGGTCATCTTGGCCCGGGAACAGGCTGGAGGCTGACATGAAACGATTCCTTCTCGCCGCCGGGGTGCTGGCCGGCGCCTTGAGCGCGGTCGCTTTGACCGCAAGGCCGGTGCAGGCGCAACAATCCAAGGTCGGCGACTGGAACATCGAAAAGCGTACGCAGGACGCGCATTGCAATGCGAGCCGCGGCTACAAGGACAAGGAAGACGAGAATCGCGACTACGTCATCGTGATCACCTATTCCGAGAAGGCCATCGTGATGGTGATGATTTACGACGGCTGGGAGTGGGACAAGGTCGGCGAGATACTCCGGGCCGACGTCGGCACCGATGACGCCGATATCATGAAGAAGGCGAAGTGGGAGGTCATGGACAAGACCACCGTGCGCGGCATCTTCGAATACGATCAGTCGATGATGGACCGGCTCTCGAAGGCAAAGCGCCTCTCGGTCGATTTTGAGGACGATGACGACGACAGCATCGAGATGCAGATCCCGCGGGCCGGCGAAGCGCTGGCGGCGCTGAAATTCTGCGAGGAGAATCGGAAGTAATTGCCGGAGCCGGCAGGATCGGCCGCGACAAAATCTTGCGGTGCGCGCCGGCGCGTGACTCATCGCACACAGTTCGCCCGCTGTTCGCATTTATCCTAGTCTTTGGCGAAAACGTCCAAGCCGCATCCTGCGGTTGACGTTACGCAAGGACGATGTTCGATATTCCAGCATTTTGTTGCAATGTTTTCCCATCGTCGAAGGCGGCGATTGACCGGCCCGTCTCCTCCGCCAGTTCCCGGTTCTCGCTCTCTCGCGCGCGCGCAGGCAACACGCAGATTGCGTCGTCCGGCCGATGACGATCCTCCAGGCAAATCGGTTCTCGTCTCTGCTCGGCGAGATCTACGACGCGGCAGTCGAGCCCGCGCTGCGCAGCGGGGCGCTGGAACAGGTCTCCCATTACGTTGGCGGGTGTGCCGCGACCATCCTCTCCAGGGATTCAGCCGGGCTCTCGATCGAGATTCATCAGCATTTCGGGACCGAATCCCGCTTCCGTCAGCTTTATCGCGACCGATATGTCGAGCTCGACCCCCTGATTGATCGTCATCTCACGCTCGCGGCCGAGCAGACGATCGGCGTGACCGACGTCATGCCTCATGCGGATTTTATGGCAACGAGCTTCTACCGCGAGTGGGTGGAGCCGCAAGGAGCGATAGACCTTGCAGCCGTGGCGCTCGAAAAGTCGGCCGCGCGCACCACGATCCTGCAGGTGTTGCGCCACCGGTCCCGCGGAACAGTCGACGAGCCGATGCGTGAGCGTATGCGGCTGCTTGCCCCGCACCTTCAGCGTTCCAGAATCATGGGCCGGCAGATCAGGGCGCGCTCGCATACCGTAGACGACCTTGCCGATGTCCTCGACGGGTTGAGCACGGCGGTTTGCCTGCTCGACGCAGACGGACGGGTCATGCACGCCAACGCAGCATGCCGCCGGCTGTTCGCCGATGCCAATCTGCTGGCACTCGTCGGCGACCGGATCGTGGCCCGCAACACCCAGGCCGACAAAATATTCCGCAGCCTGTGCGAAATCGATGCAGACAGCGAAATTCTTTCCGCTGCTCGCCGACAGATCGAGCTTGCGACGTCGGTCGATGGACAGCACTATCTGCTCCAAGCTTTTCCCCTGAAGCGGGATCGCAGTCTATCGCGAGATGTTGCCGCCACGGCGCTCTTCGTTCAAAAGGCCTCGACGACGCCATGGCTCGCAGCCGATGCGATCGCAGTGGCCTTCAGGCTGACGCCGTCCGAACTGCGCGTGCTGATGGCCATCGTCGAGATTGGCGGAGTTCCCGACATTGCGGCAAAGCTCGGCATCGCCGAGACGACGGTGAAGACACATCTCGGCCGCCTGTTCGAAAAGACAGGCGCAGGCAGGCAGGCTGATCTGGTCAAGATCGCAGCCGGCTTTGCCGTTCCGTTCGCGCGGCGAACGAACGGCGGTGAAGACGCCGTGTGATCCATTTCACACGCTTCGTTGTTACGCGCAGCGATCTCAATCCATTGTGATGAGTCAGGCTCGCGGGTCCTCCGAATGCAGGACGCGCGCCATCTGATACTTTCGTATATCGCGCTCCATAAAAGTGACGAGCAGCAAGCGCCGCGCGACGGCATCGAACGCGCGTGTGAGGAAACGACAGCGTGTGGCCGGACCTGCTCGTCGGTTGGGAGGGATTGCAGTGAGCCAATTTGATTTTTCCGTTCTCGATGTTTCAACCAACGATATTCCCGAAAACGAGCGCATCCCGCTACTTCGCGATTTTTACTGCCGCGGGGTGTTGAAGGCGGAGGTCGAGGCAAGGGACGGAAAGCCGGCCGCGGCGAGCTTCACGTCTCACGTCTTGCCGGAAGCCCAGCTGTTGATCGGAGGATTGTGCGGAGCGCGAGTCATCCGCACCAAGCAGCTCGTGGCCGATGGCGACGACAGCTTCGCCCTGATCGTGAATCGATCCGGCGTGCTTGGGATATCCGAGCGAGGACACGATTTGAACCTTCACCCAGGAGAGGCGGTCCTGACCAGCGCGGAGGACGTCACCACGTTCGAGCGGGTGTCGCTGGGCAGCTGCTTCTCGCTGCGTGTGCCGAGACGTGTGCTGGCGCCGATGATCGTGGACGTCGATGATGTCGTGATGCGTGTCATGCCGGGGAGCTCGACGGGGCTTCGATTGCTGGTCGACTACGCGGTGACGCTGGTGCGGGAGAAAGTCTTCGCGACGCCCAATCTGCGGCAGCTGGGGGTCGGACATCTGCACGATCTTCTGGCGCTCGTGCTCGGTGCGCCCCATGAGACGCGTGAACTGGCCGGACGGCGCGGCGTCAAGGGGGCTCGACTCCAGAAGGCGAAGGTCTCCATCTCCAACAATTGCTGGCGGCAGGACCTGTCGGTGGCCACGGTTGCACAGGAGCTCGGCGTGACGCCGCGCTATCTCCAGCGCCTTTTCGAGGCCGACGGCAAGACGTTCTCCTCCTTCCTGATCGACCAGCGCGTCAAGCGCGCCCATCGCATGCTGCGGGAACCCGGATATGCCGAGCGGACGGTGAGCTCGATCGCCTACGATGTCGGCTTCGGGGATCTCTCTTATTTCAACCGCTGCTTCCGTCGAACTTATGGCGCTACGCCCAGCGACGTCAGGAGCGGCGACATGCCGTGACCGCGCGCGACTGATTTCAGCGCATCACCACACAAGGCGGCATGGTGCGCGGTTCTTGCGAACAGGCCGGGGCTTATCGCAGCGCGCCGTATTCGGCCGACTACGTGTTCTGGCGCGCGGAGTAGATCATGATGCAGCGTTGCGCGCGGCGTCGGCAGCCGGAGTGTTGAATGCGCCGTTTTTTCTTCGACCTTCTGGTCGGCAATATCGTGAAAATCGACCCTAGCGGCATGGTGTTCGAATGCGCCGAAACAACATTCGTGGTGGCCAACGAGATGGCAAGCCATCTCTTTGTGTGGCGCGACGATCTGCGCGATCGCGACGCCTGGATCTGCGTCAGGGACAATAGCGGGCGCGAGATCTACCGCGCCGCGGTCTGGTCGGAGAATGCGGAGAAGGCCGGCTGGGACCAGGCGTAGTGCCTTTGGCGGCAGTGTCGCAACTGTGCAGCAGTGGCTGACGAAACGGATTCTGTTCGTTGTGAGCCGGGGTCCGGTCGCCTCCGTCCAAGTCAAATGCGACCATCAATGTCAATCTCGTCGCGCCGAACACGAAGGTGTCATCGTTGAACTCCGTCGCGCTACCGACCTTCGTCAACTTCAACGGAGCCATCAACATCGATACGTCTGGCCGCAGCCGGCGCGGTCGAGGGCATGATGATGTCCGACCAGAGCCGCACCGGCACCGCGAAAGGTGGCGTTCGCGTCGCGTTCTGAGCCGGCATTAGCCCCGGCGGCTTGAGCACGACGCCCGTCGGCCGGGCTCCATCCGCCCGGCCGGCGCGTCCTCCGATCGGAGGATGCCGCATGTTTGGGCTGTGGTACGCTTGGTGATATTGATCGCTCAGGCCATTTATAGCCATGCACGGACCGCGGAAATTAGCCGAACTGGTCGAGGCCATCTACGATGCCGGGCTCGATCCCTCGCTGTGGAATAACGTCGTCACCGGCATCCGCGACTTCGTCGGCGGGCAGGCCTGCGGGTTGTTTTCCAAGGATTCGATCAGCAAGTTCGGCGTCACGCACTATTATTGCGGAGCGGACCCGCACTACATCCAGCTCTATTCCGAGACGCATTCGAAGTTCGATCCGCTCACGGTCCTGCCTCCGCACGGCCAGATCGCCAGCATTCCCGATCTCGTCAATTTCGACGTATATCGGAGAGGGCGCTTTTACCAGGAGTGGATGAAGCCGCAGGGCTGCAGCGATGCGGCCAACGTCGTGCTCGAGAATTCGAATGCGAGTTGCCCGGTGATGATGACGGTGCTGTCGGGCCGCCGGATGGTGGATCCGGTGATGAAGCAGCGGCTCTCGCTGATCGTGCCGCACGCCAGCCGCGCGTTGCTGATCAACCGCGCCATGACCTCGCAACTGACGCTGGCGACCGCGTTCGCGGAGGTCCTGGACAATCTTGCCTGCGGCATCTTTCTGCTCGATGTGTTCTGCCGGGTGGTGCACGCGAATTCCGCGGGGCGCGCCTTGCTCGCGGCCGACGATCTGGTTCGATCCGTTGCCGGGCAACTCGTGACCAGCAGTGCGGAGGCCAACCGGACGCTGCGGGAAGCGTTCGCGACCCGCAATGAAATTGCGCTGCTGGCTGCAACGGACCATGCGTTTCCGCTGCTTTCACCTGGCGGCGAGCGCTACGTCGCGCACATCCTGCCGCTGTCGTCCGTGCTGCGGGACGGCAGCGAGCGGGTGGTCGATGCCGTCGGCGCGCTGCTGCTGCGCAAGGTGTCGTTTGGCGGACAGTCCTATGGCGAACTGGTCGCGCGGACCTTCGATCTCACGCCGGCCGAGCTGCGCGTGTTCCTGTCGATCGTCGAGGTCGGTGGCATCCCGGAGACGGCGGTTGCGCTCGGTATCGCAGAAACGACGGCGAAGACGCATCTGCATCGCGTGTTCGCCAAGACGGGCGTTTCGCGTCAGGCCGGTCTCGTCAAGCTTGCGGCGGGGTTCTCCAATCCGCTCGTCAACTAAGCTGCCAATTGTGCCTTCAGGGTTGAACCTTTCGCTCCCGTGATAGACTCACAATGGCCGGCGGGCACGAAGAGCATTTCGCCATCTCCATGTGTCACCATTGGCTGTTCCGATGCCCCGACCTCCAAAACCGTCCGAGTTGATCGAGACCATCTATGACGCCGGACTCAACCCGGAGTTGTGGAGCGACGTCGTTGTCAAGCTCAATGCCTTCATCGGCAGCCAGGCCTGCGGTCTGATTTCAAAGGACCCGGTCAGCAAATCAGGCGCGACGCATTATTACTGTGGGGTCGATCCGCGCTACATTCGGCTCTATGCGGAGACCTACGCTCAATACGACCCGCTTGCGCGGCTTCCGCGCTATGGCGAGGTGCGCAACATCCCCGATCTCGTGGATTTCGACGAATACCGCCGTGGCCGCTTCTATCAGGAGTGGCTGCGCCCCCAGGGCTGCATCGATGTCGCGAACGTGGTGCTGGAGCAGTCGAAGTCGCCGTGTCCGATGCTGATGACCGTGATCCCGGGCAGGGAGATGCTCGACGCCGAGCAGCGGGCGCGGATCCAATTCCTGGTTCCGCATGCGAGCCGGGCGCTGCTTATCAACCGGGCGATTGAGCGGAAGCAGCAGCGCGCGATCGCGCTCGCCGACGTCGTGGACCAGTTGAATGCCGGCGTGATCCTGCTCGATTCGGCGTGTCATATCGTCCATAGCAATCCGGCCGCGGAGACGATCCTTGGTGTCGATGATGTCCTGCGGTCTGTCGCTGGCCGGCTGGTGGCGAGATCCCCCGCTGTAAATTCGGCCCTGCGCGATATCTTCCGTGACACGGGCGAGGTCGCCTTGGCGGCCTCTGCGGGGCGGAAAATTCCGCTGATGTCGCATGACGGTTCCTACTATGTCGCGCACGTCATGGCGCTGCCGTCGCTGCTGCGCGAAGGTGCGGCGGAGCGCAGTTCCGCCGTGGGCGCCTTGTTCATCTGGAAAGCGGAACTCGACGGCCACTCATGTGCCGGCCTCATCGACCGCACCTTCGAACTTACTCCTGCAGAACTCAGGGTCCTGCAGTCGATCGTCGATGTCGGCGGTGTCCCGGAGACGGCGGTTGCGCTCGGCATCGCGGAGACGACGGTGAAGACACATCTGCATCGCGTGTTCGCCAAGACCGGCGTTTCCCGTCAGGCCGATCTCGTCAAGCTCGCAGCTGGATTCTCCAATCCGCTCGTGCACTGAGACGCGCTCAAGGCGCAGGCGAGTCGCCGCAGCTCGCAATAGGTTCAATCAGAAGCATCATTAGAAAGTTATCGCGCGTCGTTCGATCGAATGACGCGATTTTCCGCGTTGTCTTCTACTAGAGGTCACACGATCTGTTGTTCGACGTATCAGATATTTGTGTGAAGCAACTCACTGCTAGCGGAAGTGAAATTCCGTCAACCTCGCGTGCAGGTTGAGAGGAGAGTGTCATGCGAACGGCGTCACCAATTTTGACAAGCAGGTTTCGCGATATCGTCGCCCGCATAGGCGAGGCATTCCGCGCGCAGCGCGAAATCGACGCGCGGCGCGCGTTGCGGCGCTATCGCCACCTGCTGGAGCAGCCGCACGAAGCGCCGTGTTTGAATGAAATTATTCCCGTCTCCCGCGAAGAGGATACCTTTGAAAATGCCAACGGAGTTGATCCGCGCGAGCGCAAGACCGGTCACCCCGAATTCGAGCGTGCGTAACGTCAGCGTCGTCGCGATCGCGCTGACCGCGGCGCTCGTCGCTCTCCAACTGGTTGGCCTCGCGGTGCTGGAGCGATCTTGCGCTTACGCGCATCCGTCGATTCCACTTGAGCCGGCCGTTTGCACCGTGAGCGCCGGTGTCCCTGTCTCGCAAATTCGCTACGACTGACCGGAGGGTGCATTGTGCCTGATGTCACGACTCTGATGCTGCTGAGCGTTGCCGTGTTCGCCGGTGCCTTCGTCTCCGGGCTCTCGGGTTTTGCTTTCTCGGCGGTGGCGGGTGCCATTCTGCTCAGGGTTTTTCAGCCGCTCGAAGCCGTGCCGCTGATGATGGCGTGCAGTATCGGCGTGCAGGCCACCAATCTGTGGGCACTTCGGCGCAACATCCGCTGGGAGGGCAGTCTGATGCTGATCGTCGGCGGATTGATCGGCGTTCCCATCGCGGTCTCGCTGTTGCAGTCCGCGGACACGCATCTGCTCCGGCGCGGCTTCGGCCTCATCGTCGCGCTCTATGCCGCTTACATGCTGCTCCGGCCGACGCTGGTGACGGCCGGCGCGGCGGTCGGGCGGCATTGGGTCGCTTTGATCGGGTTTGGAGGAGGGCTGGTCGGCGGGCTGACCGCGATGCCCGGCGCGATCCCGACGATCTGGTGCGACATGCGCGGCATGCCCAAGAGCGAGCAGCGCGGGTTGGTACAGCCGTTCATCGCCGTGATGCAGCTGTTCGCGATCGTCCTGCTGGTCGGACACCAGGACCTCTCGTCAAAAGTTTTCGTCGACCTCGCGGTCAGCCTGCCGGCGCTGTTCGCAGGTTCCGCGCTCGGCGTGATCGCCTTCCACAGGGTCAACGAGACGGTCTTTCGCAAGACCGTGCTCGTGCTGTTGTTGCTCTCGGGGATTTCCCTGGTCTAGTGCCCGACGGTTTGCACCGGCGACGCGCTGGTGTCGCTGCCGTGATGCGTCAGCGGCTTCATGCCGGTAACGGTCCGCAGCAGCACATAGAACACCGGTGTCAGGAACAGGCCGAACACGGTAACGCCGATCATCCCGGAGAACACGGCGACGCCCATGGCACGCCGCATCTCCGAGCCCGCGCCGGTCGAGAGCACCAGCGGCAGGACGCCCATGATGAACGCCATCGACGTCATCAGGATCGGGCGCAGTCGTAAGCGACTCGCCTCGATTGCAGCCCGGATCGGCGTACGGCCTGCGAATTCGAGCTCGCGCGCGAATTCGACGATCAGGATCGCGTTCTTGGCGGAGAGTCCGACCAGCACGATCAAGCCGATCTGGGTGAAGACGTTGTTGTCGCCCTTGGAGATCCAGACGCCGAACATCGCGGCCAGCAGGCCCATCGGCACGATCATGATGATCGAGAGCGGCAAGGTCAGGCTCTCATAGAGCGCGGCCAGCACCAGGAACACCAGCAGGATGGCCAGCGGGAACACCCAGAGGCCGGAATTGCCGGCGATGAACTCCTGATAGGTCAGGTCGGTCCATTCGAAGGCAAAGCCGGGCGGCAATGTCTCCGCCGCAATCCGCGTCGCGACTTCCTGCGCCTGGCCGGAAGAGAATCCGGGCGCAGCCGCCGCGTTGATGTCGGAGGACAGGAAGCCGTTGTAGCGGATCGCGCGTTCAGGGCCTGCGCTCTGGCGGATCGTCATGAGCGCCGACAGCGGCACCATGTCGCCGGAGGACGAGCGCACCTTCAACTGCCTGATGTCGTCGGCTCGCGCGCGGAACGGCGCATCGGCCTGGACATAGACTGAATAGGTGCGGCCAAACTTGTTGAAGTCGTTGACGTAGTAGGAACCGAGGTAGATCTGGAGCGTGTTGAACACTTCCGTCACGGGCACGCCGAGCTGGAGCGCCTTGGTGCGGTCGATGTCGGCAAAGAGCTGGGGCACGTTGACCTGGAAGCTCGAAAACACACCGGCGATCTCCGGCGCCTTCTGCATTGCGGCTACGAACGCGTTGGTCGCGTCGTTCAGAGCCTCGTAGCCGAGACCGGCGCGATCCTCGATCTGCAGCTTGAAGCCGCCAATGGTGCCGAGCCCGTTGACCGGCGGCGGCGGGAACATGGCGATGAAGGCTTCCTGGATCCCGGCGTACTTCTTGTTGAGGTCGGCGGCGATTGCATTTCCGCTCAGCGATGCGCCTTTGCGCTCCTCGAACGGCTTCAGCGTCGAGAACACGATGCCGGCGTTGGAGGAGTTGGTGAAGCCCGAGATCGACAGGCCGGGGAATGCCACCGAGCTCTCGACACCGGGCTGGGTCAGGGCGATGTCGCTCATCTTGCGGATCACGTCTTCGGTGCGGTCGAGCGTTGCACCATCAGGCAGACGCGAGAAGCCGACCAGATATTGCTTGTCCTGACCCGGCACGAAGCCGCTCGGGACCTGCTGGAACAGCAAGGCAGTCACGCCGACCAGGACCACATAGAGGCCCATCACGGCGGCCTTGCCTGAGATCACTTTGGTGACGGTGCCGCTGTAATTCTCCGACGAGCGTGTGAACGCTTTGTTGAAGCCGCGGAAGAACCAGCCGAGGCCCTTTTCCATGATGATCGTCAGCCGGTCCTTCGGTTCGTCGTGACCCCTAAGCAGCAAGGCCGACAGCGCCGGCGACAGTGTCAGCGAGTTGATCGCGGAGATCACGGTCGAGATCGCGATCGTCAGCGCGAACTGCTTGTAGAACTGCCCGGTGAGGCCGGAGATGAAGGCGAGCGGCACGAACACGGCGATCAGCACCATCGCGATCGCGATGATCGGGCCGGACACCTCGCGCATCGCCTGATAGGTCGCATCGCGCGGCGACAATCCGCCCTCGATGTTGCGCTCGACGTTTTCGACGACGACGATGGCGTCGTCGACGACGATGCCGATCGCGAGCACCAGGCCGAACAGGCTGAGCGCGTTGATGGAGAACCCGAACACGTGCATCACCGCGAAGGTGCCGACGATCGACACGGGCACCGCCAGCAGCGGAATGATCGAGGCGCGCCAGGTCTGGAGGAACAGGATCACCACCAGCACCACCAGTGCGATCGCCTCCAGCAGCGTGTGGATCACAGCCTCGATCGAGGAGCGCACGAACTGGGTGGGGTCGTAGACGATCTGGTAGGACACGCCTTCCGGCATGTTCTTCTTGATCTCGGCCATGGTGGCGCGAACGTGGTCGGAAATCTCGAGCGCATTGGAGCCGGGCGCCTGGAAGATCGGGATCGCCACCGCCTGCTTGTTGTCGAGCAGCGAACGAAGGCCGTATTGGGAGGCGCCGAGCTCGATGCGCGCCACGTCGCGCAGCCGCACCACCTCGCCATGGGTGCCGGTCTTGACCACGATGTCGCCGAACTGCTCCTCGTTCGCAAGCCGCCCTTCGGCGTTGACGGAGAGTTGCAGGTCGATGCCCTTGACGTTGGGGGAAGAGCCGACCACGCCGGCGGCGGCCTCGACGTTCTGCGCCTGGATCGATCTGACGATATCGCTTGCGGTCAGGCCGTGCTCGGCGGCCTTCTGCGGATCGACCCAGATCCGCATCGAATAATCGCCGGCGCCGTAGAGCTGGACGTCGCCGACGCCGTCGATCCGCGCCAGCCGGTCCTTGACGTTGAGCACGGCGTAGTTGCGCAAATACGTCATGTCGTAGCGGTTGTTCGGAGACAGCAGATGCACGACCATGGTGAGGTCGGGCGATGACTTCTTGGTGGTGATGCCGAGCTGGCGCACCACGGCGGGCAGGCGCGGCTCGGCCTGCTGCACGCGGTTCTGCACCAGCTGCGTCGCCTTGTCAGGATCGGTGCCGAGCCGAAACGTCACCGTCAGCGTCATCGCGCCGTCGGTGGTCGCCTGGCTCGACATATAGAGCATGTTCTCGACGCCGTTGATCTGCTCCTCGATTGGCGTCGCTACCGTCTCCGCGATCACCTTCGGATTGGCGCCGGGATAGGTCGCACGCACCAGCACCGAGGGCGGCACGACGTCGGGGTATTCCGAGATCGGCATCGCGAACAGCGAGATCAGGCCGGCGAGGAAGATCAGGACCGACAGCACGCCGGCGAAAATCGGACGATCGATGAAGAACTTTGAGAGATTCATGGCCTTGCCCCTGCGCGAGAGACGACTGTCCCGTCATCCCTAGGCGCGGGCAAAGCCCGCGAACCCGGAATTGAGAAGTGATGTCCTGATAGTTCAACGATTTCGTCATTCCGGTTCGCGCTGCCCGCGCGCTCCGGAATGACGGAGAACGCTAACGCTGCACGACGTCCTGGTTGCTGTGGTTGGATGCCTGCTGCGGCCCGCGCGCACCCATCGCCGCGATCTCCGTCTTGAGCAGGGCACCCGGCCGCACGCGCTGCAGGCCGTTGACGATGATGCGGTCGCCGGTCTTCAGCCCCGCCGTGACGATACGCAAGCCGTCGACGGAGCCGCCGAGCGTGATCGGCCGGTAGACTGCACGGCTGTCGTCGCCGACCGCCATCACGAACTTCTTGTCCTGGTCGGTGCCGATCGCGCGCTCGTCGATCATCACCAGCATCTGCTGTTTCGGCTGGCCCATGCGCACGCGGGCGAACTGACCGGGGATCAGACGCCCGTCCTCGTTCTGAAACACCGCGCGGACACGGATGGTGCCGCTCTGGCCGTTGACCTGGTTGTCGATGAGCTGGATGTGGCCCTTCGCCGACAAGTCACCCGAGGTCGCCATCGCAACCGGGATCTGGTCGAGCTTGCCGCGCTGGCCGGAAGCATCCGCGATCGAGTTCAGCGCACGCAGCACGACCTCTTCATCCGCATCGAACGACGCGTAGATCGGATTGACCGAGACCAGCGAGGTCAGGACCGGGGAGGCGGTGCCGGCGGCGACGAGATTGCCGACGGTGATCTCGATTTTGCCGACGCGGCCATCCATGGGGGCGCGCACCTCGGTGTAGTCGAGATTGAGCTTTGCGGTCTGAAGCGTTGCTTCAGCCGCCTTCACGTTGGCGATGGCTTCGCGGTTGGCGTTCTCACGCTGGTCGTAGTCGCGCCGCGTGACCACGGCGTTGCCGACGAGCTGCGCGCCGCGCTCGAGCTCACTCTGGGTGAACACGACGCGGGCTTTCGCCGCCTCGAGCTGCGCGTTGGCCTTGTCGACCTCCGCCGCGTAAGGCGCCGGGTCGATCTTGAACAGGATGTCACCGGCCTTCACCAGCGTGCCTTCGGTGAAGTTGGTCGACATGATCGCGCCTGCCACGCGCGGGCGAAGCTCGACGCGGTTGATGGCCTCGAGACGGCCGGAAAAGTCGTCCCACAGCACGGTCTGCCGCGGCTCGATCATCGCGACGGTGACGGAGACGGCTTGCTCGGCCGCGGCGGCGGTTGCCGTCGCCTGGGCTGAACGGAAGTAGTGGCCGGTCGCGATCGATCCGGCTACGGCGAGGGTGCCCACGATGGCGACACCGCCAAGGAGGCGGCGAAAACGGCCGGTGCGGACGGTATTTTGGGCAGAATTTTGGGAGGGATGCATTTGCGCGCTCCAGATATGTAGTGTTCGCTACAGATGTGGAGCTGGATGCCGCAGTGCAAGATACTTATGTACCATTCACTAAGAAAATTGTAGCGGCCTACCGCAAGAATTGGAAGACGGCAGGAAAATAAAGCTAGAACAACTAGATAGGATTTGGCGTTAGTCTCCGGCAGACCGCGAATTCCGAGGAGAACAGGCACATGGGCATGGGACGCCCCCGCGAATTCGACGCCGAGACGGCGTTGGACCAGGCGATGGAAGTGTTTTGGCGCCATGGCTATGAGGGCGCCACGATTGCCCAGCTCACCGAGGCCATGGGCATCAATCCTCCGAGCCTTTACGCTTGTTTCGGCAACAAAGAGGGCCTGCTGAAAGCCGCGCTCGACCGCTACACCAAACTGCGCGGCGTCTGGATGGACGAGGTGGTGGCAGCGCCGACCGCCCGCGAGGTCGCCGAGCGGATGCTGACGGGCATCGCCGACAGGCAGACCGATCCCGCCAATCCGCCGGGCTGCCTGCTTGTGCAAGGCGGCATCGCCTGCGGCACTGGATCAGAAAGCGTCCCCTTCGAGCTCGCCACCCGTCGCGCCCAGAACGAGGACCAGCTCCGCGACCGTTTTGTTCGCGCCAAGGCCGAAGGCGACCTCAAGCCGACCTCAGATCCTGCCGCGCTCGCGCGCTATGTCTCGGCGGTGTCCGTCGGCATGGGCGTGATGGCGTCTTCAGGCTCCGACCGCGAGGCGTTGCAGCAGGTAGCGAGTGTCGCCGTGCAGGCGGTCGAAGCGCAGTCGGCCGACGGAAAGTGATGTCTGCCCGCGTCGCGGCCTCACTCATCTCGCGGATTGCGTAGCAGGCAGCGGTGGTGGCGGGACGAAGCCGCCGAATTCGCGTTCGAGAAATTCGACGAGATTGCCGCGGTTCCACGCATGCGATCAAACTCTCTCCCGAATTCCTGCAAATCTCTGCCATCTACCAAAGGTAGATTGCTCCCGGTGAAGCGTGGTCAACAACGCGTCTTGCAAGAAGTTCTGCAGGCGTCAGGGCCCGCTTCCGACAATGAAATGGGAGTTACGCCATGCAGCATCTGCCGAACGATACCTTCGACGTCCTGCTCGACCAGTTTGGTCAAATCAAGACCGTGTACGGAGACCCCGGCTTTCCCGCAGCCAAGGACGTCTGGGGCGGCAACGACACCGTGACGGCGACGGTCGCCGCGCTCAATGCAAAACTCACGATTTTCGGCGATGACCACACGATGTTGCTTGGTCACTCGCAAGGCGGAAACGACACGCTCATCGCGGACATCGGTGGCGGCTGGAATACCGACCTTGTGGTGGGAGATACCCAGGCGATGATCGACGACACCAAGGGCGGCAATGACACCATCGTCGCGGATGCCGGCCGCACCGTCTATACGACGATCTCGGCCTTCGGCGATGCCGCTGGCGACATGTCGGGCAACGCGCAAGGCGGCAATGACGACATTACCGGCTCGGTCGCGTGGCGCGGCGGCGCCAACCTGTTTGCCGGCGACACCGGCGGTTCCATGATAGACACCTCGCGCGGCGGCAACGACATACTCGATGTCAGCGTGCTCACGACGGACGGAGGGGCGACTGTAAGCGGTGACGCCATCGGTTCCCTGAGGGGTCTCGCGCATGGCGGCAACGACAACTTGACCATAACCTTGAACGGCGACAGCGCCATCTCAGGCGGAACCTTGTTCGGGGATTCGGCGGAATCCCTGATGGATTTCGCCCAGGGCGGCGACGATGTGCTCACCGCCAAGCTCGACGGACGGTACACGAATGCCGTTTCGCAGATGTATGGCGATGCGTCCACCATGGTGGGCAATTCCCATGGCGGCAACGACATCCTCAATGGCGGCGCGGGCCGCGATTTCATGTATGGCGACGCGCGAATCTATGAACCGGCGACACCAGGCTCGATCACCGGCGGCATCGATACGCTGAACGGCGGAGCCGGCGACGACCGGATGTGGGGAGGGGGAAACAGCGACTTCTTCACCTTCAACACCGGCTCCGGCAACGACACGATCGTCGACTTCGATCAGGGCAACAAGGCCATCGGCAGCACGGCGGTGGAACATGACTTGATCGACGTACAGAACTACGGCTTTGCAGACTGGACCGCACTGGCGAGCCTGATCCGCGACAACGCCGCCGGCGATGCCGTGATCCATCTCTCCGCCAACGATTCGGTCACGCTCGACGGCGTCCATGCCGCGAGCCTGCATCCGACCGACTTCATCATCTGACGAAGTTGAATCAAAAGCGGCGGTGTTGCTCCGCAAAGCGCCGGGCGACATCGGGATTGCGACGGCACGCCGACGAGTTCCACCAATCTTCATCGCAATCAAACTCTATCCCGGATTCCTGCAAATTTCCGCCGTCTACCGAAAGTAGATTCGTCACGGTGAAGCGTGGTCACAGCGCGTCGCGCAAGAAGCTTGCCGGCGTCAACCCGCTTCCGACAATGAACTGGGAGTTACGCCATGCAACATCTGCCGAACGACACCATCGACGTCCTGCTCGACCAGTTTGGTCAAATCGAAACCGTTAACGGAGATCCCAACTTTCCGACCGCTACCGACACCTGGGGCGGCAACGACAGCGTGACCGCAACGATCACCCAGCCCGAAGCAGAGGTCACGATCTTCGGCGACGACAACACGACTCTACATGGCCAGTCCCACGGCGGCAACGACACGCTCACGGTCAATTTCAACTATGGCTGGAACGCCGCCCTCGTGGTCGGCGACGCCCAGGCGATGACCGACGACGCCAGGGGCGGCAACGACACCATCGATGTCGAGAACGGCTCGATGTACACCAACGTGCATGCTTTCGGTGATGTCGCTGGCGACATGTCGGGCAGTTCGCACGGCGGCAGTGACACCATCATCGGCGCGGTGGGTTGGCGAGACTACGACAATGTGTACGCCGGCGATGCCGGCGGTTCCATGAGCGGTACGGCGCAGGGCGGCAATGACACGCTCGACATCAGTCTGAACACCATGGAGGGCTCAGCGATAGCCAGCGGCGATGCTATCGGCTCCATCAGCGGCGATGCCATTGGCGGTAACGACAACATCACCTTCACCTTCGGCGCCAACATTGTCTGGACCGGCGGATTTGCGTACGGAGATTCGGCGACCTCACTGACCGACAATGCCCAAGGGGGAGATGACATTCTCACCCTCAAGACCGGTGGCCCTGACACCCTCCAGCTTACGAACCCAGCGCTCTACGGCGATGCTCCGACCATGTCCGGCAATGCTGATGGCGGCAACGATATCCTCACCGGCGGAGCGACCAACGATTTCCTGTATGGCGATGCGAAGGTCTATAACCCCGCGACGCCGGGCTCGATCACCGGCGGCAGGGATATCCTCAACGGCGGCACCGGCAATGACGAGCTTTCGGGCGGAGGAAACAGCGACACCTTCGTCTTCAACACCGGATCCGGTAATGACCTCATCACTGACTTCGATCAAGGCAACAAGGCGGTCGGCAGCACCGCGACCGAGCACGACCTGATCAATGTGGGTGATTATGGGTTTGCGGACTGGACGGCGCTGTCGAGCCTGATCAGCGATAATACCGCCGGCGATGCCGTGATTCATCTGTCGGCGAGCGACACCATCACGCTGGACGGTGTTCACGCCGCCAGCCTGCACCCGACCGACTTCCTCATCTGAGCGAGTTGCTCCGGGAGCAACCATCTTGCCCCGCCTACAGCGGGGCGAGATGCGGGTTACACTTCCTCGTCCTGCAGATCCCCTCAGCACGCGCCACTCGTCCGCTGACACCGGCGGCGGGCCGCTCAGCCTGCTGCCGGCGTCGGCCCCCATGCGGCCAATCGTTCAATGGCCGACGCACGGCGTCTTCCGTTGGCATCGGCGGCACGCGCTGTTTTGCCCGACGAGTCAAACCGCCTTCGCTCGCGGGGGTCGCGCAATGGGGTGCGAAATTCTTCAATGATTTGTGCTGATTTGTACTGTGCATGGGGTTGTTTTCGCGTTTTTTTACCGAGCGTCCTGCGGGGACCGGCGCTTCATGCGAGATCGATGGGCCTGTACGAGCTGCTGCTCGCGTGGCATTGGGGGCGGTGAAGCCTGGACACTGACGAGCATGTTCGCCCTGACATTCCTTGGGACCTCGGCCAGCGTTCCATCGGCGGAGCGCAACCATCCAGCCCTCCTGGTCGAGGCAGCGGGCAAGCGTATTCTGGTCGATTGCGGCGAGGGCACGCAGCGGCAGTTGCTACGCAGCGGCGCCGGCTTTCGGCGGCTTGACCGCATCCTGCTGACGCACGCCCATCTCGATCACGTGCTCGGCATCCCCGGTCTGTTCTCGACGCTGGGGTTACGCCAGAACTCCGACGTGATGACCGTCCATGCAGGGCAGGGTACGCTCGACATCGTCGTCCGCATGCTCTCGGGCCTGTGGGGCGCGGGCAGGGCGCCGATCCCGGTGGAATTCGCGCCGCTGACCGAAGGACAGGTCATCGATGCCGGTGACTTCACCGTCGATTGCTTTCCGGTCCGCCACCGCGACACCGACAGCTTTGGCTTCTCCTTCAAGAGTCCCACCCGTCGTCACCTTCAGCCCGATCGCCTCGCAGCCCTTGGTGTGCCGGATGGGCCGTTGCGCGGAGAGTTGGCCGCAGGACGGCCTGTCGCGATCGCTGACCGAACCATCGATCCCGATGACGTCCTGGGGCCGCCGAGCGGCGGCAAGAAACTCGTCGTGATCGGCGACACCGAAACTACGGATGGGCTGTCACGATACGTCGCTGACGCCGATGTGCTGGTGATCGAAGCGACGTTCCTCGATCGCGACGCCTCGACCGCGCGGGACTATGGCCATCTCACCGCGCGCGAGGCGGCAGCGTTCGCGGCCGCGAACAACGTCGAACAACTCGTGCTGAACCACATGTCGGGGCGCTATCGGGACGAAGAGCTATTGGCCGAGGCGACTAGGATCTTTCCAAACACGCGGATCGCCGCCGACTTCGACCACATCGTCATCTCACCGGCTTGACGTCACTCATCTCGTCAATCCCGACTTGATCGCGAGGTCCTGCACCTCTTTCGTCGCCTGTATCAGCCTCGGCAGCGCCTGGTCGCGGAAGGTCGGCATGTCCATGCGCATCGCATCGACGGTGACGCTCAATCCCCCGATCACGAGACCCTGGGCGTCGAAGATCGGCGTCGCCAGCGTGCGCAGGCCATAGGCGTTCTCGCCGTCGGAGACGGCATGGCCTTTCTTCTTCACCTGATCGAGCCGGGCGAGCAGGGCATCGAGATCGGTCAGCGTGCGCTCCGACAGCTTGACGCGGGGCCGCAATTCCAGTCGCGCGATCTGCTCGTCCCGTGCCAGATGCGCGAGCATCGCATGACCGAGCGCGGCACTGTAGGCGGGAATGCGCGTGCCCGGACGGCGATCCATCTTGTGCCGGTCGAGGCCCGCGCCGATGCGCGCGAGATAGATCACGTCGCCGCCGTCGAGGATCCCGAGCGAGGCTGCATCGCCGACATCAGGTACGAGATCGCGCAGCAGCGGCTCGACGATCGGGCGCAACGAACCGTGCGACAGCACGGTGTAGCCAAGGTCGAGGCAGGCAACCCCGAGCCGGAACCGGCGGCTTTGCGGAACCGCCTGGACATAGCCGACCTCGACCAGGGTCTGGATCAGCCGGAACGCCGTTCCGCGATCGAGATCGGCGCGTGCGGCAATCTCACTCAGGGTCAGCTCGAAGGCCTCGCTGGTGAAGCTCTTGAGCACCGCGAAGGCCTTGCCGACGGAGGCGACGTGATTCTTTGGATTCTTTGCGCTAGCTTGCGATGCGCGCTTTGCGGCCTTCTTTTCGACCTTGGCCATGCTCTAATGCCTTGCCATGACATGTCGCCCTTGACGTGGCGGCAAGCTGATTTTACGACAGGTCAAGCCAGTAACAAAAGTTCGCATTCCGAACAACAGAGATTTGACGCCCGGAGGAAGTTTGTCGACATCATCACTGCACCCCCATGGCGTGTTCTCCGCCGCGCTGACGCCGCTCGACGCCGAGCTCGCCCCCGATCATGCGCGCTTCGTCGCGCATTGCCGCTACCTGCTCGACGAAGGCTGCGACGGCATCGCGTTGCTCGGCACGACAGGCGAGGCGAACTCCTTCTCGGCTGCCGAGCGGACCGCACTGCTGGAGGCGGTAGTCGCCGCCGGCATCGCGCCGCAGCGACTTCTGCCCGGCACCGGTGTTGCCGCGCTCAGCGAGACCATCGCGCTGACGCGCCACGCGCTCTCGGTCGGCGTCGATACCGTGGTGATGCTACCGCCGTTCTATTACAAGGGCGTCACCGATGACGGCATCTTCGCCTCCTACAGCGAAGTCGTGCAGCGCATCGGCGATGCCAGGCTCAAAATCGTGCTCTACCATATCCCGCAGATGTCGGCGCAGCCGATCTCGCATGCCTTGATCGAGCGGCTGCGCGCGGCTTATCCGTCCACCTTCACCGGCATCAAGGATTCCTCCGGCGACTTCGCCAACATGACCACGATGGTCGAACGCTTCCCCGGCTTTTCGGTCCTGGTCGGAGCTGATCCGTTGCTGTTGCCGCTGCTGCGCAAGGGTGGCGCGGGCTGCATCACCGCGACCTCCAATCTCATCGCGCGCGACCTTGCCTATGTCTACAAGCACTTTGGCGACAGCGACGACGACGCGGCACTGAAGGCGGCGCAGGCACGCATCGTCAAGGCGCGCGAACTGGTCTCGCGCTTCCCGCAGATGGCCTCGTTGAAGGCGCTGACGGCCGAACGCACCGGCCATGCCGCATGGCAGCGCCTGCGGCCGCCGCTGGAATCCTTGCCGCCGGGGCAGGTGAAAGAGCTGCTCGCGGATGCGGCGGCATTCGCCGCCGTCGTCTAGCGCGACGCGCCGAGGCGATCCGATGTCCGACCCTTACCGTGATGCGTTGACCGGGCTCGCCGCTATCTTCGGCGACAAGCACGTCATCGCGTCCGGACCCGACCAGGAGCCCTATGTGGTGGACTGGCGCGGACGCTATCACGGTCGCGCCGCCGCCGTCGTGAAGCCCGGCTCGAACGCCGAGGTTTCTGCCGTCGTCAAGTTCTGCGCGGCAAGGCAGCTCGCGATCGTACCGCAAGGCGGCAACACCGGCATGTGCGGCGCCGCGACGCCGGACGAGCGTACGGCCAACGTCGTGATCCGGCTCGACCGCATGCGGGCCGTGCGCGATGTCAGTCCGCTCGCCAACACCATCACCGTGGAGGCCGGCTGCATCCTCGCCGAGGTGCAGAATGCGGCCCGTGGCGTGGATCGCTACTTCCCTTTGAGCCTCGGTGCCGAAGGCTCCTGCCAGATCGGCGGCAACATCTCGACCAATGCCGGCGGCACGGCTGTGCTCCGCTACGGGCCGACGCGCGATCTCGTGCTCGGGCTGGAGGTCGTGCTGCCCGACGGGAGAATTTTCAACGGCCTGCGTGCGCTCCGCAAGGACAACGCCGGTTACGCGCTCAAGCAGCTCTTCATCGGCGCAGAGGGGACGCTCGGCATCGTCACCGCAGCCGTGCTGAAACTGTTTTCGCCGCCGCGCAGCTCGGCACTGGCGCTGCTCAAATTGCAGGGCGTCGAGCAGGCGCTTGAGATCATGCAACGCTTGCGCGGTGCGGTCGGCGACCGGCTCGGCAGCCTCGAGATCATGTCGCGCTCGCAGATCGAGGTGATCGCGGAGACCGTGCCGCATGTCACGATCCCGTTCGAGCTGACGACGCCGTGGTACCTGATCGTCGAGCTGACCGACACGCTCGCGGGCGTCGATCTCGATGAGCCGCTCGCCACGGTGCTCGCAGCCGCGATGGAGGCAGGGCTCGCCGAAGACGTCATCCTGGCGTCCAACCTCGCGCAGGCGAAGGCGATCTGGGCGGTCAGGCACAGCGTCTCCGAAGGCAACAAGCGCAGCGGCTATGTCGTGTCGCACGACAGTGTGGTGCCGCTGGAGCGTCAGGCTGCCTTCGTCACCAATGTCGAGGCCCGGATCAACGCCGCGGTGCCGCATGCGCGCGTCGTGATGCACGGCCATATCGGCGACGGCAATATCCACGTGATCGCCCTGATCGACCGCGCGCGTTGCCAGGATCCGGACGCAACAGCCGCGCTGGTGGCTGAGATCAACGAGATCGTCGACGACGAGACCGCAGTGCAGGGCGGGGCGATCAGTGCAGAACACGGCATCGGGATCACCAATCGTGGCCGGCTTGCCCGCGTTGCCGATCCCCTCGATATCGAGTTGATGCGCGGCATCAAGCAACTGCTCGATCCCAAGGGCCTGATGAACCCCGGCAAGATCTTCAATGTCGGAGGCACGCGACGATGACAAGCGTCCGCCTGCTTGCCGACGATCTCACCGGCGCGCTCGATACCGCCGCGGAGTTCGTCGGCCTGTGCGGACCGTTCAACGTCACCTGGCCGGAAGCGTCCGCTCCACAGGATTCCGGAAGCCTCGCAATCGACAGCGGCAGCCGCGAGCGGTCGAAGGCCGAGAGCATCGAGATCGTCGGACGGCTGGCGCCGCTGCTCCGCGAGGCGACCATCGCCTACAAGAAGGTGGATAGCCTGCTGCGCGGCGCATGGGCTGCCGAGCTCGGCGCCTGCCTGCGTAGCGGCCATTGGGCGTCGTGCGTGGTCGCGCCTGCCTTCCACTATCAGGGGCGCCGCACCGCGGGTGGCCAGCAATTTGCGCGCACGGTGCAAGGCGACTGGCATCGGGTCGGAGAGAATCTCCTGACCCAATTGCAACTCGAGGGCATCGAAGTGCGGCAGGGCCGGGCCGATACGCTCTCGCAAGGCGGTGTTCAGGTTTTTGATGCCGAGAGCGATATCGAGCTCGATCATGTCGTCGAAATGGGACGGCGCATGCCCGGGCCCGTGCTCTGGTGTGGAAGCGGCGGGCTGGCCGGCGCGCTCGCCCGCAGCCATCGCGCCGATGCGCCGGGCCGGTTGAAGCTGCCGGTGCTGGGGCTGTTCGGCTCCGATCAGGCTGCCACCGCCTCCCAGCTTTCTGCCTGCGGTGATGCCGCCGTCGCGCTTGCTGAAGGTGGGGGCACGACGCACGTCCAACGCAAGCTGGCCGATGACGGCGTGGCGCTGGTCAAGTTCTCCCTCGCCGACGGTCTGACCCGCGCCGAGGCGGCACGGCGGATCGCTCGCGAGATGACGGCGCTGATCGCAGCGCTTGAACCGCCGGGCACGCTGATCGTTGCCGGCGGGGAGACTTTGAAGGCCGCATGCGTTGCCCTTGGCGCGCATGCGCTGCAGGTGACAGGACGTATCGTGCCGGGATTGCCGCGCTCGATCTTGCAGGGCGGCCGCTGGGCCGGCGTCGATGTCATCTCGAAATCAGGCGCATTTGGCACCAGTGAGCTCTGGCGCGATCTGCTCCACATCAATCATTTGCTCAACAAGGAGAGTCCGACATGACCTCTCGCCATCTTGCCATCACCATGGGCGATCCGGCCGGGATCGGGCCGGAGATCATCGTCAAGGCCTGCGTCGGGCTGAAGGACCGGATCGCGACGGGCGATCTGCGTCTGTTGATCATCGGCAGTGGCGCGGCGCTCGATGGCGCGAAAGCTACGCTCAGTGCCGGCATTGCGATCCCGGAAGTGAGCGCTGAGGATCGTGACTGGCCGAACCTCTGCTTCCTCCAGGCCGACGTCGAGGGCGACCCGATCAAGCCCGGCGTATTGAGCGCGGACGGCGGACGCTTCGCCTACAAGGCGATCGAGCAAAGCGTGCGCCTGACGCAGGCGGGACGGACCGCGGCCATCGTCACGGCTCCGCTCAACAAGGAAGCCCTCAACAAGGCCGGCTATCATTTCCCTGGACATACCGAGATGCTGGCGCATCTCACCGGTGTGCGCGGCTCGGTGATGCTGCTCGCCCACGGCAACATGCGCGTCAGCCATGTCTCGACCCATGTGGCGCTGGAGGACGTGCCGAAGCGTCTGACGCCGGAGCGCCTGCGCATGGTCATCGACCTCACCAACGATGCGCTGCTGCGGCTCGGCATCGCCAAGCCGAAGATCGCCATCGCCGCGCTCAATCCGCACGCCGGCGAGGGCGGCCTGTTCGGCCGCCAGGACATCGACGTGTCCGCGCCGACGATTGCGAAAGCGGTCGCTGACGGCCTCGACGTCGTCGGTCCCGTGCCCGGCGACACCATCTTCGTCAAGCTGCGCGCCGGTCAGTACGATGCCGCGGTGGCGATGTATCACGACCAGGGGCATATCCCGGTCAAACTGCTCGGCTTCCAGATCGATCCCGCGACTGGCCGCTGGCAGGAGCTCTCCGGCGTCAACATCACGCTGGGCCTGCCAATCATCCGCACCTCAGTCGATCACGGCACCGCCTTCGACATCGCCGGCAAGGGCATCGCCAACGAGCACAGCTTGATCGAGGCCATCGACTATGCCGAACGGCTGGCCGCTGGCGCCTCCGCATCCAAGTGACGAGATCGAGCCCACGATGACCAACGCCTTCACGCCCATCGAAATTCTTCGCCCCGCCGTCCTCGAATTCGGTTGCGGCACAATCACCGCAGCGGCGCGCTTCGCCGAGCGCATCGGCGCCAAACGACCGCTCGTGATCTCCGACCCGTTCAACGCGCGCCGCGTCGACAGGCTGGCGCTGCCGGGTGCAGTGAAGGTGTTCGGCGAGGTCAAGCCCGAGCCGGACCTGCCCAATCTCGACAAGGCCGTGGCGATGGCGCGCGAGGTCAAGCCCGATCTCGTGATCGGCTTCGGCGGCGGCAGTGCGATGGATCTCGCCAAGCTGGTGGCTGTGCTCTGTACCTCCGAGGTGGCTTTTGCCGATATCGTCGGTCCGGAGAAGGTGGCCGGCCGCAGCGTGGCGCTGATGCAGATTCCGACCACGTCGGGCACCGGCAGCGAGGCCGGCACCCGCGCACTCGTCACCGATCCCGTCAGCCGAAACAAGCAGGCAGTGCAGAGTCGCTTTATGCTCGCCGATATCGCCATCGTCGATCCGGACCTGACGATGACCGTGCCGGAGGAGATCACTGCGGCCACCGGTGTCGATGCGCTGGCGCATTGCGTCGAGGCCTATACCAGCCGCAAGGCGCATCCGGCGATCGATCTCTACGCGCTCGAAGGCGCCCGGCTGGTCGGCCAACGCGCGGTCGCTGACGGCGGGGATCGCGAGGCGCGCGCGGGTCTGGCGCTGGCCTCGCTGTACGGCGGCTATTGCCTCGGGCCGGTGAACACGACCGCCGGCCATGCGGTGGCCTATCCGCTCGGGACGCGCCATCATGTGGCGCACGGGCTCGCCTGCGCGGTGATCTTCCCGCACACGCTGGCGTTCAACATGCCGGCGGCCGAGGCGAAGACGGCGGCGGTGCTCGCGGCACTCGGACTGCCGGCGCAGAGTGATGCGAAGCTTGCCTTCGAGGCGACTTATGGGTTCTGCAGGAATCTCGGCATCGAGATGCGGTTGTCTGCGCTCGGCGTGCCCCGGGACGATCTCGGCGTGATGGCCGACGAGGCGCACGCCATTCGCCGCCTGCTCGACAACAATCCGCGCGACCTCGGACGGGATGCGATCCTGAGCATGTACGAGGTTGCGTTCTAGTTATCTCCGCGCACGCGCGCGGCAGCCAATCAACAATAGGAAATGCAGAGGAAATTTCGATGAGATCGATGTGGCTTGTTCTTGCCTCAACCGTGCTGCTGGCGACGTCGCCGGCGAAGTCCCAGGACGGCTATCCGTCCAAGCAGGTGACGGTGATCGTTCCCTTCGCTGCCGGCGGCACCGCGGATATCTTTGCCCGCATGGTGTCCAACCATCTTCAGATGAAGTTCGGCAAGCCGTTCGTGGTCGAGAATGTCGGCGGCGCCGGTTCGATCCTCGGCGTGACGCGGCTGGCGAAGTCGGCGCCTGACGGCATCACGCTCGGGCTTGCCAGCACGTCCGCGCTCGCAATCAACCCCACGCTCTACGGGCCGAAGCTCAGCTACCAGCCGGACAAGGATCTGGCGCCGGTCGCCCAGATCAGCGTCGTGCCCAACGTTCTCGTCGTCAACCCCGACAAGATCAAGGCGCGCACCGTGCCGGAGCTGATCGCTTTTCTGAAGGCGAACCCGGACAAGGTCTCGTTCGGCTCGGCCGGCGTCGGCACTTCGCAGCATCTCGCCGGCGAGCTGTTTCAGCAGATGACCGGCACCAAGATGGTGCACGTGCCCTACAAGGGCTCGAGCCAGATGCTGACGGATCTGCTGAGTGGCCAGATCGATCTCGCCTTCGACAACGTGCCGCTGCTGCTGCCGCAGGTGAAGACCGGCCAGCTCGCGATGCTTGCGACCGCAACGCCCAAGCGCGCCGCCTTCGATCCGGAAATGCCCGCCGTTGCCGAATTCCTGCCCGGCTTCGAGGCCGTGGCCTGGCACGGCTTCTTCGTCCCCGCGGCGACGCCGAAGCCGATCGTCGAAAAGCTCTCCGCGGAGATCCGCGCCTTCATGCAGCAGCCGGAGACAGTGCAGAAGATGGCTGAGCTCGGCGCAGTCGCGGTCGCGGTGGATTCCGAACCGTTCGCGGCCTACATCGCCGCGGAAACCGCGCGCTGGAAGAAGGTGATCGAAGCCGCAAACATCAAGCTGGATTAGGAGCCAGGTCGACCGTCTGCCAACGTTCGAAGTGGCTTGGGCCGGATCGCGGCTTGGCGCCTGTCGCGCCAAAGCTTCGTGTATGCGCGAAGCTCGCTCGTCGCATCCTGTCGAGATGCATAGGATGAAGGCGCTCGACGAAGAGCGCCACCTCTGACGATCTGTTTGTGAGCGGCTTACCTGGAGTGGCTGGGGAACTAGGACCCTGAGGACCCCCAGCAAAAATTCAATGATTTCAATAAACATATGAAATAAAACAGCTTTTCATGATCGGTGGTTACGAGTAGTGGTTACGAGTCGCGGTTACGAGGACTCGAATGTCTATCGCCACAAATATCCAAAAGCGCCCTGGTCGCACGTCCTACTATGTCCGCGTCGGCGTGCCGTTGAAGCTACAGCCGATGCTCAAGCGGAAAGAGATTTGGAAGTCTCTCGGCACCAGTGATCGACGGCAAGCACGCGACAGAGCGGCGCCAGTCATCGCATCCTTCCGCGCCCAATTCGCCGAGCTTGAGCAGCGCCGCGAGCCGTCCCGCGCTGATCTCCAGGCAGCGGTCTGGTCGCACTATGAGGGCGAGCTTCAGCACGATAGCCGGGCGCGCGCGGCCCTCCCGACGCGCACAACAGTGCAGGAGGCCACGAACAAGCTGGCTGCCGGCATCGAGACCGGACGCGTGGCCTGGTCCGCCGATCCGATGATGCAATTGAACGCGACCATTGAATTGATCGCCATGAAGGACGCCGCGAAGCTGGACCGCGAGCGACGCTCCATCCAGCTTGCCGAGCTTAAGAAGCACCTCGCGACCGGAGAGACGGCCCTGATCGAATGGAAGGCCGATGACGTGATCCAGAGCGAGCAGCTCCTGATCGCAAAGGGCTCGCCGGCCTATAGGGATCTGTGCCAGCGGTTACAGCGTGCCCAGGTTGAGGTTCTTGAGCGCGCGGCCGAACGTGATGCCGGCAACTGGGCCGGTGTGCCCGCTGATCCGGTCGTGGTGCCGGCCGACCTTACTCACGGCAAACGGATTGCGGCCCCCGGCGAAACGCTCATGGAGCTTTACGACAAGTTCAAAGCCGAGCGGATTGGAGACGCGCGGCCGGACACCTGGGATCAGAACCGCAAGATCGTGAAGCTATTTGCGGAGTTCGTCGGCGAGGCGTCGCACGTCTCGGTGATCACGCGCAAAGCTGTTCGCAACTGGAAGCAAGAGCTGGCGCGCTGGCCCGTGAAGGCGGCGGACAGTAAGGCCTTCGAAGGCATGTCGTTTCGGAAGGTGATTGAGGCGAATGAGACCGTCAAAAAACCGCCGATCAGCCAGAAGTCGATCAACAAATATCTGGCAGCGCTCGGCAGCTTCGCGCGGTGGCTGTTGCAGAACGAGTATATCGACGATGACGTGATGAGCGGTATGTATCTGTCGATCGACAAGCGAAAGAAGAACCGCTTCCCCTTCACCGAGCAACAGCTACAGACGATCTTCAGCTCGCCGCTGTTCGGCACATGCTTAGGCGACGGTGCTGAGAGCAAACTGGGGAATGCTGCTGTCCGGGATTGGCGTTACTGGATTCCGCTGATCGCGATCTATTCGGGCGCTCGCCTTGGCGAGCTTTGCCAGCTGCTGACGGCAGACGTGCGCCAGCTTCACGGGACGTGGATATTCCACATCACCGAGGTGGGTGACGAAGATGAGGAAGGCGCAGCCAAGAGCACCAAGACGGAAGGGTCTATGCGCGTGGTGCCGGTGCATTCCAGGCTGATCGAGCTGGGCTGTCTCGATTACCATGCCGGCGTGGCCGCAAGCGGCTGTCAGCGATTGTTTCCTGAAGTAGAGCGCGACAAGCGCGGCTATTTCGGCGAGGCCTCCAAATTCTTCAATGGCTACTTCAAGGCCGTCGGCGTGAAGGTGGATAGGCGGGTCAACTTCCACAGCTTCCGTCACAACGTCACGGACGCCTTCCGCGCGGCCGGGTATCTGGACGAGCAGCACGGCATTCTGCTAGGGCACACGAAGGCGAGCACGACCGGCCGCTATGGCATTTTACCCGAAGGTCCGCTGCGTGATCGCGTGGCGATGGTCGAGGCTTTATCGTTTGAATTGCATTCTGGAGCAAAATCACAATGACAACGAAAGAAGCTGCGGAAAAGCTTCTACACGGCCTGAAGTCTACGTCGGGCTCGCGCTTCAATGCTGCCAAGCGCCTAGCGGCAAAAGACCGGGCCTTAACGAGGGTCACCGCAATTACATCAGCCTATCTGATTATCCTAACTGCTTTTCCTTACTTCATCAAAGTCCCGCTGCAAGTGGCAGACAACCTAAATTTCATAACGATCGTATTCTCGATCGTGATTTTGGTGTCCTCGTTACTCCAATATTCTAGCGGTGATGTCGTTAGTGCCGAGCAACATCATCGTGCCGGCCTCGAAATGAGTGAGATAACACGCGAACTCAGCATTAAGCTGGACGCTATCCAGGAACCTGAGCTGCTGGAGCTTGCAGCCCGATACAACGCTACGCTTCAAAAATACAGCATCAATCACGAGGACGTAGATTTCCAGCGTTATCAGACCGAGAATCCGGAAAGGTATCCTTGGTTCACGCGTTGGGGCCTAGCGCGAATATGGCTCTCGACATTCGCGGTTAAACACATCTATTCCGCGGTCCTGCTTCTTATAACGCTTTTCCTGGTTGCCCTGCTTTTTGGCTACGCATATCCCGCACGGCTTCCGACTCATCCGACTTGAAGCGTTGGAGGATGCTGATCGCTGCGCGCCTGCTTCGCAGAAACGGGCGGCCGAAGCCGCCCGTCCTGGGGTATCGCTTACGCTGAACGCTTAGAAGCTGCGATTTGCTTGCTTCCGAGGTGGATCTTTTCCTTCAGGACTTCATTCACACGCCCCGCATTGATGCGGTAGTCGGCGGCGATGTCGCTCTGAACCTGACCACTCCAGTAGCGAAGCCAAACATCCACAGCTTCGTCGAACGTAAACTTTGTCTTCCTCAATATTTTCAGTCCTTGGGTAGGACCTCTTGACCGGACTCAGGCCTTCAGTATTACTGAATGCATAAGTTAAGACGGCCAACAGGCCGCAGGGAGATTGACTTCATGAAAGCCGGGCACCTTTTGGTAGGGGTGAGCCCGGTTTTCTTTCATGGCCAGCCGAATCAGCTCGGCCAACAACGGAACTCTAGTAGAGATTTGTGAGTCGCCGCCCCTGAAATCTCCCCGCTTCAACGGGTATCCCGCTTTTCCCCAGCCCTCTCTTACCCCTTGCATCTGCCCAGGCTGGCGAGCATCAGCTCGACCTCCGCGACCAGTTCGGACGACGGCTCTTCGCCGTGCAGCACGATCGACGGATGGTCGGGATCACAATCGGCGCTACTCGCCGGATAGACGTCGGCCGCGCACAAGGCGACCTGAATGCGGTTCTCCACCCAGCCCCGGCCCATCGCGACGTAGTCGTCGGAGCCGGCGTGTGCGTCGGTCAGCGTGCGCAGGAGCGCGAAGTAACGATCGTCAGCAATCAGCATTGGAATTCCCTTGAGCCCCACCATTAGCGGTGTGGCGGCATAAGACTCATATTCGGGAAGTCGCGTCAACTCAGTTATTCTACTGATGGTTGTAAGTCAGAACTGACTTTCATGCCATCAAAGCCCGGCTCAATCTTCAATCGAACATCACGCCCACCCTAAAGGGTGTCCGCCAGACGACCCGACAGCGCAATTTCAAATTATCTTCTGGGATAATCAACGTGAAGGCGGAGGGTATTCTGTCAATCGAGTTGAAGAGTTGAAGTGCTGCGCCCGACGTAGAAATGTCACGAACTGTGCAGGGAGTTTTGTCGCCTCCGCGCTCGATCTGCGCTGGCTTGGACACGCGAAAGCGTGGTGCACGCCGAGTCTGAACCATTGGCTTGAGCCCGCTATATCAGTCCCTACAATGATCCGTATTCTTCAACGCTCTGATTGATCCAGAGCAGTGCTGCGCGGCAGTCCAACCAGAGAAGATGATCGTCCTCCCCTTCGCCGGGAGTCATGTGCAGCAAAAAAGAATTCTCGCCGTATCGAAAAAGCGTGTCACGCGCTTGGCGCTCATTCAAAGTTTGGACGTCGAGAAACGAATACTCACGCGTTGCGACCAGCCTCATCACGTGGGCCTCCCAACCTCATGCTCTATGTTCAATTGAGTCGTTATCACTGCTTGCAACGGCAGCGTTCTGCGAAGCCGGGCCAAGGTGCTGAACCATGCCACCGGCTCTCTCTATGGAAGCCGTCAATTCCTCCGCGTGCCGAATGAGTTCGCGGATACAGGGATCATCCTTGAAGTCTGACAGAATAACCCGAACGCATTGGTTGGTGAGATCGAGGATCCATAGCGCGCCACGCATGTCGTCTTGGGTGCGCAGGTTTGCTCCGTGCAGCTTGGACAATACAGTTGCAAGCTGTTGAACACGAAGAACGCCGGGATGCACCGCAGGGGACTCTTGGGGGCGCGGAAAATTGATCACTTCGGACATCGTTGTCCTCTGAATGTTTAAACTATGCCCGCAGGATCACGGGAATCGTTTAACGCTTCGATAAGAAGTTGATCGGTATTCGGCAGCCCTTCCATTTTAGGCCTCGATTAGAAGCCCGCTGATGCGTCAGCCCCTCTGTCCGGTGTCTGGTAGCTACCAGCACGAAAAAACGAATCCTGACTCGCTGCTGCTGATCCTGGGCATCATCGGTAAACGCACGTCGCTCGACCGCGCGCGGACCGGAACGCCTCCCTCAGGACCGTGGCCGTCGTGAGCCGCCGCAGGCGGCGAGCATGGCCGGAAGGGTTTGCCAGAGCCGGAGAGTTCTCGACCAGGATATGAGCCGGCCGGAGGCCGGCGTATGGCCGGGAGCAGTCCAACTTCAACTTCCTCGCAAACACTTCCCATCTCCGGAGGTGGTTTCAAGAGCGGGACGCCGGAGGCGGCCCTTGGAGCGAAGCGACCGAGCGGAGCGAGGGAGACCGCGAGTTTCGCTGTCACGGTTCCTAGGGGAGCTAACGCTCCCCACTATTCTAAACAACTAAACAACTACCTACTTCTAGCAAACGTGACATGTCGACTTTTCAAAAACCCCTTGTTTTATAGGGTTTCTGAAAACAGGGTGGAACAGAACGCTTTCAATCTGTTCCACCCTGCCTAAAGATCTGTTCCATCCTGCCTCTGTAACCAATTGAAACTACTACAATTTTTCAAGAGCGTGACGCCAGAAATTCCGAAATTATAGGCTAGATGTCGTGCCACGGTCCGCCGTTGGCTTCTAGGTCAGCAACGATCTGGCGCAACTGCCATACCTTCTTTCGGGTGAAGCCGTCGCCATGGTCAAGGTGCCGCGCTAGAGCGGCGTCAGACATGGGGCCGTGCTGCGCAATGATGATCCGTGAGAGGAAGCGGAAGCCGGCAAGCTCCGCCACCCGCTCGCCCAATTGCTCGAGCTGCTTATTCCCCCGCGACTTCGCAATCGCCTTACGAAGCGAGCTCGCAAGCTTGGCGATGCTCGTTTCCCGTGGTCGCGCGCGATGCCGCTGCTGCCGGTTGCGACCTTTGGCGAGCTTCTTCTTGGCCTCCGCGGCATCGAACATGGCGCGGTAGTTCGGCTTTACGCGCGCCGGCTCTACGTCGAGCTGCTCTTCGACTTCGGGTTCTGTCGAGGCCGGCGCGGGCTCGTCGTCGAGGTCCGCGAGCGCGGCTTCCCATTCAGTCGGGAGCGCGGTTCTTTTTTCTTCGCGATCGTCGATATTTTGCGCGCGATCTTGATCGCAAGTGCTATAATCAAACTGTTCAGACATGGGCCTCGGAACCTTGGGTCTGGACCGTCCAGTCAGTGTTGACACCTAAACTGGGCACTCCTTGGAAAACCCTCGCTTCGCCGGCGGGGGTTTTCGTTTTTCAGGCGCTATATAGCGCGCGGCTTGAGGATCAAGCCCTCTTTCTTACCGCAGCACGCCGCCGGGACGCCGCTGGGTGCGGAGTTCCTGGGCAATCATGCTGCGGACCTGATGCTCTAGGGACCTAGCGATGTTCTCGCCGGTGCGCTGGTGGTCCTGGGCGGACTGGCCGGGCGAGCCCTGCACGTTGACGGAGATCGAAGGTGCGATCACATGCGCGGGGGCAATCATCGGCGCGGCCCCGCTGCCGGTGCCGCCAATCAAGCCGCCATTCGCGAATCGGGGGATGCGGTCGCTGTTGATCGCTTCGAGCGCGGCGCGGTGCTTCGCCGTCGAGGCCGCGTTGATGACAAACTCGCCATTGGACAAGCGCGCATGGATCTTGTCGTCGCGCGGTCCCCCTGGTCCGGTGATGAATCCACCGTCTGCCTTGGCTACCGGCCCAATGAATGCGCCCTCGCCGGGCAAGGGCAGAGAGGAACCACCCAGGCCGAACATGCCAGTTAGCGAGCGCATGATCGGCGCGACGACAAGTGCCTTGATCATCGCCTCTTCGAGCGCGCGGACGATCGCCTTGGACATGTCGGCGAATCCCGCCGAAACGCTCTTGGTGCCGTCCAGGATGTCCGCTAGGCCGCTCGTGAGGCTGCTCGACATGGTGCTGCCGATGGACCGCATAGCTTCATTCGTCCGCATGGCGCTGGCCTCCACCGAGTTCAGCGCGGTCGCAACGTCGGGATAGAGGCCCTTCAATTCGTTCGCGATCTGCACGTCCTGTGGATCGAGCAGCGAGGTCTCGCGACCTCGCCGGATCGACTGTGCGACGGTGGCCTTTTCGATCGCCTCGGTGGCCTGGGCATACGCGGTCGTGACTTCCTCGATACGCTTGCGCTGTTCCTCGGTGACGACCTTCTCGCCCTTGCCAGCAGCGGCGTTGGCCTGCATCGCGACTGTTTGAAGCTGCGCCTCGATTTTGTTCCGCTCGCGTGCGCTGGTCGCGAGATCGAGGCCGGCGGCTTCCGCCTGCAATGCGGCGGTGCGCTTCTCAATGCTGTCGGCAGCCGTGCCGAGCTTGTCCACGTCGTTGCCGGTGCTGATCATCGTGGGCGCGGGGCCGGTGCCGCGCGTCTGGCTCGGTGCGGTCGGGCCATACTGCTCCCCGTTCGCCGTCAGCGCCGCGATCTCCTTTTGCAGCCGGTCGCGGTGTGCCTCAAGGTCGGCCGTGGTGCCGTTGTAAATCTGCCCCAGGCCGGGGATGGACAACGGCGGGAGATTGACGGAACCGAGTAAACCGCCGCCGGTCCCGTTGAGGCGCGCGTTGACCTGGTCGAGGGCGTCTCGCTTTGCGCCAACGTCACTGGAGCTCGCCGGCATGCCGGGAATACGCGGAAGCTTGTTAGACAACTCAACCGCCTTGGCGATGTAGCCGACCACGTCCGACCAGCCGCTCTTGATGTCCATCAAGACGCTGGCGAGGTCATCCCAGGACGGCTTCAACGCGGTCGAGAGCCGCTGATGGGCAAGCTTAAGCTGGTCGTCGACTTCCTTGGCGCGCTCGACCAGGGCGTTACTGAAAATTCCGTCCGCGTTGGCGCTGGCGTCTTTGATCGTCGCCAGCATGCTTTCGGCGCTGGTCCGGCCCTGTCGCATGCGATCGACGATTTGGGCGCCGAACATCTTCTCGCCCAGGTCGAGGCTCGCCGCATGCTGTCCGATCTGGTCGAGCTGGATCATCGCCGCAAGCACCGCCTTGATCTTGTCCTCCTGGGTCTTTGCGTCCCGGAATAGGACCAGGCCCTGCAACTGCTGGCCGGCAGTCTTGGCTAAGGTCTCATTGTAGACGCGTAATGCCTTCTCGACGCTGGTGACTTTTTCCTCGCCCAAGGTCCACTCGCCGATGTCGATCGGCGACTGTTCCTTGGTCGCGTTGAAGGCATGGTCGAGCGCAGATTCGAGCTCGCCGGCCTCCACCTTCAATTTCTTGGCTTCAGCGGTGAAGGCCTGAAGGAACGCGGGCGATACGCCAAGGTTTTGGGCCTTGTCGGCGATATCGACCATTTGCTGCATCTGCTCGCGCGCGCCAGCGATCGCCGCCGTCATCAGCTTGAATGACCCCACGACCAGCGCGACATTGGTTGCGAGGCCAAGCGCCGACTTCGCAGCGGCGCCGGCCATGCTCTTGCCGATGTCTTCGTTCATGGCCAAAAACTGCTTCGCAATCTGGCGCGTAGCGGTGCTGGCCAGCGAGCTGGTCTCTTTCATCTGGGCCTTGAACTTCTCCAGATCGACGCTGATGGGGATCCTGAGGCTAGGCGCTGGCATGGGTATCTCCGACGAAAAGGGCCGCCAGGACTTCGCTGGCGATCAGGACATTGGGGGCAAGCGGTTTGCCGCGCACATGGGCGTCTAACAGCGCTTCAACTTCGCGCTCTGGCGTGCCGCCCCCGACCAGGGCCAGCTCGATCAGGCGCTCTACGTCGCTGGCCGAATAGTTGCTGGCCTCAAAGCGCGCCATGACAGCCGCGATCGAGCTACCGCCTGGACCGGGGATGCCGCGCCATGACAACACGCGCTGCACATATGGGTGCGCCAGAGTGAAAGTTTGGGTGCCGCCGGCCCAGGTGATCGAGCGGGCGCATTTGTCGTCAGTCATTGAAAACCTCATTCACAGCTTCGTCGATCGCCTTTTGCATGTCGTCGCGCATGGCGTTGTAGGTCGGGTAGAAGAATGGCCGCGCCGCCTGGTGACTGGTCCCGAATTCAAAACCGAGCGCGTAGTCATAAGGCTCGCCGCTACCTTCGCGGACCTCCTTAGTCGTCATGTCGCCGCCGGCCATCACGATGTATTCGAGGCCATTGGCGCCGGGAGCGACCGTGCACGACGCTTCCAGCGCGCCGCTCTCTGGCGACTGTTCAAGGGCACGCAAAGCTTCGCGCTGGGCGTCCGAAAGGCGGAAGGCCTGCTCGCGCAGCGCGTCGCTCAGTCGCTCGGTGAGCCGGTCGGGCAATGATAGCAGGTAGTCGTCGAGGTCATCGGCCATAGGTCACCACGATAGAAGCTCAACAGCGTCCGGATGTTCATAGATCGAGCGGCTGCTATCGCCGGCCGCCGCACGCGACACGGCCATCCAGGTCGCGGCGACGCCGTCAATGCGATCGGTGCTCTTGCTCTTGTGAATGATCCGATTGTCGTTTGCATCTTTGTGGATCGCGACGTTTGCGAAGTTCCAGCGCAAGACGGGGTGTCCGCCGTGCCGGAAGTTGCCGCTGATGATTGCGGCCTCAAGGGTGTTGAGCGCGGGTGATTGCGTTACCCAGCCTTGCCGGATAGTGACTACTGGAAAGCCTTCGTCGACCAGAGGCGCCATCACAGCCTGGGCATAGGCCACGTCAAAACCGATCTCCTGGACCTGGAAGCGCTCCGAGAGCGAGCGAATGTAGTCCGCGACAGCAGCGTTATCGATCACGTTGCCAGGCGTTGGACTGATGAAACCGTCCTTGGCCCAAGAAACGTAGTTGACCCCATCGAGGTCGCCGCGTCGGCGGATATCGGCCTCGGGGCAAAAGAAGTGTGGCAATACGGTGTAGGTGTCACCCTCCCGAAAGCATGCGATCACAGCCGAAAGGTCACTGGTCTTTGACATATCGACGCCGACCCAGCACGGCGCGCCGCGCAAGGCCTCATAGTCGATCGGCGCCGCGCCCTTGTCATAGGTCAGCATGTCCACAAAGGGCGAGGTCGAATGGTCAAGCCAGACGTTGAGCTTGTATTGCAACAGGCTGTCGCGTTCGGTGGGACTGTCTTTGGCGCGCGCGATATGGCGCTTGAAGCCGGCGATCGACGGATAGCCGTGCGCGCTCCCCGGATTGACGCGGCGCCAAGCCTCCTCGCTGGCATAGTCAACATCTGCCGGTGACTCAAAAAGCACAGGGAGGCATGTCGGGTCGATGATCTCGCCGCGCGCGATCTTGCGGGCGCGCTCGATCACTTCATGGGCGATGTTGTCCTGCCCACGGCCGGCGGTGGTCGCTACCACGAGCAAGCTGTTGTCGATCTTGTCCAGGCCGTTGGTCAGGACCTTCCAAAGATCATTTCCGCGCCACACGTGAATTTCGTCTGCCAGGCAAAACGAGATCGTTTTGCCTTCCTTGCTCGGTGCATCTGCGGAGATGACTTCGAGTTCAGTCCCCTCGCGTGGATAGGCGATCTTTTTTGCGCTGTTGAAGGCGTCATAGATCTTCGTCACCGGGACCAGGTGCTTAGGATCGGCCTGGACGATGCTACGGGCCTCTTTGAAGGCGATGCCGGCTTGGCTGCGATCACTGGCCGCAAAGATCACCTCGCCGCCGGCAACCCGTTCGGGGCCGATGGTGTGAAGCAGAGCCAAGGCAGCGGACAGGCTGGTCTTGCGGTTACCGCGCGGGACCAGGATGACAACGGTGCTGACAATCCGGTTGCCGGCGTCGTCGCGCGGCCCATAGATCGCGCGGACAATCCTTTCCTGCCAGAGATCGAGCTGAAATTGCATTCGGGGCAGCGTCGATTTTGGATGTTTGAGCCGCCGGAGGAATTCGACTGCGCGCTCGCCATGGCCGAACGGGTCGGGAATGGGCGTGTCGTCGAAAATCCAGTGCGGATAGGTGTCCTTAGAGGGCGAGCGGGTTGTCATCGTCCCCTTCGTTGTCGTTGTCGCGCACAGCCGGACGGGATCGGGAAACAGGGGTCAGGCCGAGTTCGGCCGCAAGCTGGCGAGCCGTCACCATGCTCTTGTCCTGGGCGCGGAGGAGCTTCAGGTCGATCTCGGTGCGCAAGAGGCCTTCCAACTGGCGAACCCTGCCCATGGCTACGCAATAGCTCTCCAATGAGCCTAGGTCCGCGACGGTTAGGATGCGACGCTTCGCCAACTCCGGCATTACGCGGCGGAATTCGGCCTTGGCCTGTTTGCTCAACCAGGACGGCGGCCGGGTCGAGGCGTCGAGCGCGTTGGCGTCGGCCATGAGCTCTGGTTTGCGGCCCTTCACGCGGCCCTCAAACACAGATTGATCCATCGGTTGTCATCTAGAATGCCGTTGACGCGACGCACGCGCCCCCTCGGCCAGGAGTCGGTCATGTAGAGCCAACAGAGACGGGAGGCCTGGTAAAATCGCTCGTCGATACAGATCCGGCGATGGCCGACGCTATTGATATGACCAGCAACATCGCCGGCCTTTACACGGCCGTTGGTGCTGATCTTCCAGCGGAAGATGCCGGTGGCAGGATCATAGGCAAGCAATTGCCGGAGGCGCTCTGCGGTGATCAGGCCCGTCATTTTGGCCCCCGAAATGGACCGGACTTGCGCCGCAACCGGGGGCGGATAGGCTTCAGCCGGGCTGAGGAGATTCGATGGCTAAAAAACCGATTTCGAATGGCGATTTGAGCTGGATCATCATTGAGCAGTTGCGAGAGAGCGGCCTCGGCCTGGTAGGCGTTTCGGTGATTCCTCATCGCAATAAAGGTGACTGGCGCGTCCTTACCGAAGCAAGAAGCCGAGGCTACTTGCGGCCGGCCGGTATTCGGCGAGTGGCAGAGATCGAGAAAAAGCTTCGCGCCATCTACGCGCTCGAGGACTGAGATCATGGCCCGACCTTCTCAACGGTGAGGTCGAGGCCACGGCGGCGGCCCAGCTCTTTGATCTGGGTGATCTGATACTGCTGGTCGTCATAGGTGACGCGGTTGTCGAGCCCGACGCCGTCGAGCCAGCGCGTCCGGAAGGTCCGGACTACGTCCGTGGTATGGCCGCGCTGGCCTTCCTTGTCGTCGGTGGCGTGCTGCAAGAGCTGGGCGCGCAGGGTAGCGGCCACCGTCCAGGTCTCAGTTGGAGTGCCGTAGAGGTCCAAGCCGGTGGTGCGGCGCTGGATTTCAATCAGGCGATCGAGGTTACCGGCTCTCATGCTGTCCTCGCCTTTACGATGGCGGCGACGGTCACTACGCCATGGCTGTAGGAACCGTGAGGATCTCGGACGTAGCGGGTTTGGGTGGCCTGCATGTCGTGCACGGTGAAGCCGTCGATCAGCAGCACGCCATCGGCCTGGGCATCGATCCGCAGCGCCGCGACGATCGGGGAGACTGCTTCCTTGCATTGGACCAAGCCCGGCTCTGCGAACCAAACATGGAGGGTCGCGTAGGTCGTGGCGTCCCAGCGCCGAAAGACGGTCTGCCCTTCGCCGACGAAAACAGCAGGCATCACCTCGGGCCGGCCGTTGGCGTCCATCACGTGATCAGCCTGCACGAGGGCCATGAGCTCCGGGCTCGCGATCAGACGCGCTCGAATAGCCTTTTGCAGGCTCAATGAGGGGTCGGAAATGGTCATTTCAGAACGCAAACGCGCGATAATGGGCCAGCAAATCGAGGAAACCGAAGGGCAGCGCCGACGCGGTGACGCCCACAAGGCTGGCCTCGCGGTTCTCATAGAGGTGCGCGGCCAACTGTAGGATCGCCTCGTTCATCGGCGCCGGAGTAGTGTCCAGGCCGGGATCGCTCGCGGTATAGGCGCCAACCCACGCGCTCGCGGCCTCAAGCTTGCCGGCGAGAAGCTGGTCGTCCTGGTCGGTGGTGAGGTTCAGGTGCGCCTTGAGCTCGGCCAAAGTGACTGCGGCCATGGTCAGAAAATCTCCAATTCGGGGGTCTCTTGCGTCGAGGGAGTGTTCCGGTCGCGGCGGTCGTTTGTGATGTTTTCACCCACCCCCGGGGTATGTCTCGCTGAGAACCGGACACGGCGTTTCCGCGTGCGTTGTGGCATCGGCTGATCATGCTTGCCCGCCTCCGCGATCAGCGGCAGCACGTAGCTGCGCACGCGATCAGGCTCGAAGCCCGCTCGATAGCAGGCATCACGGAAGCTGCGATCATCCTGGACGAACCAATCACGCGCTCGCTGGCGCTCGGTGCGTTCGCGTCTGGTCGTCACGTCGAGTGGTAGGGTTGCATCAGTGATCGCCTGCGAGATCACGGCACACCACAGCTTGGTCTCATTGCTCATTGCCGGCGCTCGATTGATTGCTTGGTGCTGTTGTGGTGATGGGTGCAGAGAGGCTGCCAGTTGCCCTTGTCCCAGAACATGAGCTTGTCGCCACGGTGCGGCTTGATGTGGTCGACCACGACGGCAGGCTTGCCGCACATGGCGCAATGCGGGTGCTTGTCCAGGAACGTGCGGCGGGCTTTGCTCCAGCGGCTATCGTAGCCGCGATCGTTGGCGTTCGGCCTACGCTGGTCGGCTTCCTTGCGGCGCTGGCTTTGGCATACACAGCGAGCATCGCCGGCAACAATCCGTCCGCAAGCGCACACTCGACCACACTTGTAGGGCATTAGCGCGGCCTCACATGGTTGGTCAGGTCGCCGATGGCGTTGAGGTCGTCCTTGATGCTGGTAACGTCGGTAGTGTCTGCCGATTGCTCCTTGCTGCCGAACAGGGCCTTGAGCATTTCCATGCGTCCCTTCTGAGCGTTGATGATCTCGGCAGGTGTCGCTTCCCAGGTGTCATCCTGCGCCCAGCCAAGCCAGCCGGTGCCGATCTGGAAGAGTTGGGTGAAGTATTCATTGAATGGGATCGATTTGCCGGCGTCGACTTTGTCGCTGATGTCGTCGGCGCCCGCGAGCAACAGGACGAACTCGATCAGGTCGCCGAATGCGTTCATGAGGTCGCACACGACCGTGCTGTCAGGCGCGAGCGCGTATTTGGCCCAGGCCTTCTGATCGGCGATGGTGGCGTTGATTACGTCGACGGCGGCGGTGATGCTGCCTTCCGCGAGGTGGCGCGAGAGGTTCTGGAAGCCACCGTATTTTTCGTTCAAGACGAATGCGGCCCGCAGCGACGGCTTCAAGTCGAAAGACGTGTTGCCGAGCTGGAGGGAATAGGTATTCGCTGCGAGCCCCATATTCTTTTCCTCTTAGGTCGCCGAAATCTTGAGCTTCACGAAGCGGTCGGGGTTCGTGATCGAGCCGCCCACGCGCTTGCGCGAGTGGAAGCGGGTCTGGCCCTTCGTCGCCATGCTGTAGGGATCGCGAAGCACCTGAAAGGAAATCCGGTCCACAATCCTGTAGCCGGACAAGTCGCCGAACAGGATCGGGAACTTGTTCGCCCCGATATCGTCCATGTCCGGCGCCTCAACGATCGGCCGGCCAAGCAGCGTCGGCGCGCCGCCGTTCGCGAGGTCGTCGATCAGGAGGTAACGGCCCATGCCGTCCTTGAAGAGACGGATGGCCGCGATCGTATTGCGGTTCATCAGCCACGCGCCGCGCTGTGCCCAGAGCGTCGGGATTGCGTGGAACATGCCAATGAGCACGTCTGCCGGCGTCGAGCTCGGGAAGTTTGCAGCCGCTCCCGTGATGATCTGCGAGATGCCGCTCGCGGTCATCAGGCCGGCCGGCTGAGTGGTGCCGTTGCCCTTCACGAATGCGGTGCCTTCGGCGATGCCGAACGATTCCGCCGTATCGGAAGCCAGCTCGCCTTCGAGATTGTAGGCGTTGTCCTCAAGGAGCTGATTGGACACGTCGGTATAGGTCGCCGCTTCGAAAGGCGTGATGTTCACGCCTTCGTAAGACGGGTCGCTCGGGGTGCGGTCGGCAGTGTCCGCAACCCAGGTCGCAGCGGTCGAGCCGGTGCGGCGCGGATACTGAACCTGTGCCGAGCCAACCGTAACCACGCGCGCATATTGGCGAATGGGCGAGAACTGGCGCAGTAGCTTGAGCACTTCCTGACCGAACTCCGGCGGAGTGAGCACGGTATTGCCGGCGGCGGCGAGCGACTTCTTTTCGATCTCGCTCAGGCCGTCCGGGCCGTGGCGAAGGAACGTCTCGAAAGACTTGGTCTCGACTTCGGCGCCAGCGCCGTGGCCTTGGCGATTCAGCTTGGCCTCAAGACGATCGAGGCGTTCGGTCGACTTGGTCTCGATGGCCTTGATGCGATCTTCGAACGTGCCCTGGAAGCCCTCCAGGGCTTTGGTCACGATCGCAGCCGGGTCGTCGTTACCGGCGCCGGTGTCTTTCAGTTCGATGGGGGAAACATGCTTCATTGGAGTGGGACTTTGCCTTTCAGAGGTTGAGGTCAGTTGGTTGACGCCGCCGTGAAGCGTCGAATGATTGCGGCCACCGCTTCCGCGGTGTCGTAATTCTTTGCGCTGGTGATGCGAGCGCGAGGATGAGCGGGATTGCGAACGACGCTGATCTCGAAAAGATCGAGCGCGGCGATTACCCTGTTGCGGCCCTGTTGAGTTGACGACCTGGTCTTGAACCCAATCGACAAACCGGAAACCAAGCCGCTCTTGACCATGCCGAGCACGGTGCGAGCGCGAGGCTGATCCATGTGGAGCTTGCCTTTGACCACTAGGCCGTCAGTTGTCTCCGCAGCGTCGGTCCAGGTGCCGATCAGATCAGACGGGTTATGCTGGAACAGGACCGGAAGCTCATTCGAGACGAAATTGAACGCGCCCTTGACGATGAGGTCGCCGGTCGTGTCCGGCTCGCCGAACGGCCAAGCGGTGCCGACGATCTCGCCAGCATCGGTGACGCTGAGCGTCGCTTTGACTTCAAGGCGGTCCATCAGATGGAGACCGTAATGGACGGCGCGGTCGCACCAGTGAGTTGAACGCGGATAAGGCAGAGACCGAGCACAAAGCCGCACGTGCCATTGGTGGTGAAGGTAGAGTAGTGTTCGCCCGATGAATCGACGTTGACCCAAGTCGTCCCATTGTCAGGCGACATTTGCAGCGTGACAGTGCCGCCGCCGAAGTTGCCGTAGGCAGAGAACGTGCCGGCGCCGCCATACCAAGGGACTGGATTGGTCGCGCCGTTGGCGGTGAGGTTAACTTGCACTTGCTTGATCTCCGTGAGGGTTGCCGAAGAGCGTCCGCTCAAGGATCTTGGCGGCGAGTTCGTATGTTTCGATAAGCGGGCGGCCGTCGACATAAGCGACGATCAGCTCATTGGCGCGCTTGGGCGTCACTCCGCCGCCGATTAACGCGAGCCGAATGAGCTCGGAGAGATCGGCCTGGGCGAAGTTGCGCGCGAAAAGACGATTGCTGATCGCGCCGACGGGACCGCACTTCGTCTCAAGCTCCCGGATCATTGCGGGCGTAAGCAGGAATGCGTATTCGCCGTCGCCGAAAAAGGTGGTGTAGGAGAGATCAGCCATTAGCCGCGCTCCCCGAATGCGGTCTCGATTGAGCCGGCGCTGTCGGCATAGACGTTGATGTCCTCGACGTCGGACCAAACCTCGACCGGGGTCGTGCCGACCATGCACTCGCCATAGATCAGCGGGACCGCATTGCCCTGCTGGCCGGAATTGCCGATGTTGCCGCCGTTGACGTTGAGGCCGTTGGAAGTCTGCGTTGGTTGACCGGCGGGCTTGGTCAGGAGCGTTGATGCACCAGACAGTGCGAGGCCAAGGCCGATCGCTGCCACGGTGCCGTAAGTCGTGCCGCTCAGAATGCCGGATGCCGCCAGCGGAGTTGCAAGCAAACCGCCGGATAAGAACAGCGCGCCGCCGACCAGCGCAGCGCCGAGCACGATCTTGGTGGTGCCCTTGGCCGTATTGGATGCCGCGCCCTTGGCGACCGGGATCAGGTGGAGATCCGCGAGGCCCAGGTTGAACTGGTTCACGAGATCGAGGTCGAGCTGCATGCCGTTGCGCTTGTCACCGCGCACGATCTTGTAGGCCCCTTGCTCCAGCGCCTTCACGAAGCGGCCGGGGAACGCACAGTTGAGCGCGCGTAGAGCTTCAGCGGCCGTCGCAACATCGAAGCGATGTGACGCGCCGAATTCTTTGCTGAGCTTGCCATGAAGGTGGATGGTGCGAAGCATCAGGCGGCCTCTTGATCGTTGGTCTTGCCGCTCGCGCTGAGTGCGCCGCCGGCATGTGCGCTGCTGGTATTCGGATTTTCGAAGGTGTCCCCGCCCACATAGGCAGGCAGGCCAAAGCCGATGGACCGCGCTTCATTGGGGTTCAAGATTCGCGCTGCGACTGCGACGGAAAGAGCTTGTGCGCGGGCGAGGAGATCGGCGCGGGCGAAGGCGTCCAGGTTGAATTCGATGCAGAACTGATCGCGCTCTTCCTTCGCCAAGAGCTTCAATTCGAGGGCCTGTTCCCAGCCCTTCAGCCAAGGCAGCAAGGTCATGGTGACGAATTCTTGGCCGAGCGCCTCGATACTGCGCGGCGTCGAGCGGTCCGCCTCCATCAGCATGTGCAGCGGAACGCGAAACAGCCTCGCGATCTCCGCGATTGCGAACTTGCGTAGCTCTAGGAACTGGGCGTCAACGCTAGAGAAGGTCATCGCCTGCCAGGAAGCGTCACTGGGCAACACTGCGGTCCCGCCGGAGTTGGTCCCACTATGCGCGGCCTGCCATGCCGCCTTGGCCTTGGTGAGTGCGTCTGCGGTGATGCTGCCTTTAAGTGAGAGGACGCCAGATGGCCTCGCCCCGTTGCCAAACAGGCGCGCCGCGTGCTGCTCCAGGACCATGCACAGAGCGATGGCTTCGCGGCCCTCGCCGACCAGGCCGCGCGAGGGGCGGTATGCGGGGCTATGAATGTGGATGATGTCGGCGGCGGGGATTTCGCGCGCCGGGTTCTTGCCGTCCGCCTTGATGGCGTAGGCCGGTTCGAAGTTGGAGTAGTCGACGACGATCGCGGAAAGCTGGGGATCTAGCCGGATGAGTTCGAAGGGGCGGCCGTCAACACGCACGATCTGCGCGAAGCCGCCGTAGGGCTGCAACAGTGCGTCGGCAGTGACCTGGGAACGGAAGAGCGAGGCCGGCGTCCAGGTGTTCGGTGCGTCACCAAGGAGGCGGTAAAGGGGATGGCTGGTAGCCGGCTCTTTGCCGCCGTCGGCCGTCCGCTTGTAGATGCGCAAGGGAAGCTGGCCGACCGCCTCGGAGATCGAGCGGACCGCGCACGCGACCGGCGCGCACGACATGGCGCTGGCCGGGGTCACATTGGCGCCGGCGATGGTCTGGGCGGCACCGAAAAGCGACAACAGAAAGTCGTCGGGCTCAGCGAGGCTGGCCTTAGTTTCGAAGCCGAGAATAGATTTTAGGCGAGTCGCGACGGACAAATGAGCACAAACACAGGTTGGCGCGCCGGCAAGGCGTGCGGTTGAACGGTCTCTGTGTGCTGTGCATTTGTTTCGGAGCAACCTCCGATAACGCAACTATATTACGCACCTCAATAGTGGCGAGAGTGAGGCGCGGTTACGCCCTGCGGTGCCGAAAAGCGGTTACGAGTGGCACCGTTTTGAGGTCACTGACGTGGGTCTAAGTAACTGATTTTGTTGACATAACACTGAAATGGCTGGGGAACTAGGATTCGAACCTAGACAAACAGAGTCAGAGTCTGTTGTGCTACCGTTACACCATTCCCCAACGGAATAGCCGAACAAATTCAATGACTTGTTGACTTGTCCGGCCGTGGCCGACGGCGCTTATCGCGCAAATCACGGCTCAGGCGTGGAGGGTTTCTACCCGCTCGGCTGTGGGCTGGCAAGCGCTCCGGTGCAGGTGTGTTTTGCGGTCCAATCGGGGGCGTGAGCGGCCGGATCTCAGGCTCCGGCGGCGCGCCGCAGCGGCGCGCGACGGTTTGCCTCATCGGAAAATCACGTTTCCCAGTCGGATCGGCGCGCGCTGCATCGTCCTTGGACATGCAACCCAAGGAGATCCGTGATGCCCTATGTCGATGGTTTCGTGCTGGCCGTGCCGAAGGACAAGATCGAGCCCTACAAGGCGCTGGCGAAAACGGCCTGCGCGATCTGGATGGAGCACGGCGCGCTGGATTATGTCGAATGCATCGGCGACGACGTGCCCTATGGCGAGCTCACTTCGTTTCCGCGCGCGGTGATGGCGAAGGAGGACGAGATCGTGGTGTTCTCCTGGATCGTCTATCGCGACCGCGAAACTCGCGATGCCGTCAACAAGAAGGTGATGGCGGACCCCCGGCTGAAGTTGGACGGCATGCCGTTCGACGGCAAGCGCATGATCTATGGCGGCTTCACGACACTGCTGAGGGCGAGCGACGTGGTGGGGTGAGCGCACGCTGCGCAGCCTCGTAGGGTGGGTACGCTGGCGCTAACCCACCCTATAAACGGTGCTTGCTTATGCAGCATCGTGGCAGTTCGTTTCACCTTGCCGGTATCGGGCCGGCATGCCATCCTCTCATCACCAGGCATAATCAAACGGAGGCGGGCGCTTAGCCGAGCTTTCCAAAAAAAACCTGGTTGGGGAAACCCTTTGGGAGGTCTGATTTCATGAGATTGAAGCACGTCACCGGGCTGCTTTGCGCGGCCGCGATGTCCCTTGTGCTCGCTTCAGGCGCGCGAGCGCAGGACAAGGTCGTCAAGATCGGCGCGATCCTGCCGATGTCCGGCGGCACCGCCTCGATCGGCGCGCACGCCAAGGCGGCGCTCGAGGTCGCCATGGACATCATCAACAACGCCCATCCCGAGCTCGGCACTCTGCCGCTGGCGAAGAACGCAGGCCTTTCCGGCCTTGGCGGCGCCAAGATCGAGATCGTGTTCGCGGATAACCAGGGCAACCCGGCGACAGGCCAGAACCAGGCGCTGCGTCTGATCACGGAGGACAAGGTGGCCGCTTTGTTCGGCTCCTATCAGTCCGGCGTCACGCTGACTTCGAGCGCGATCGCCGAGAAATACGGCATTCCCTTTCTGAACTCCGAGTCGGTCGCCGCCAATCTCACCGAGCGCGGTTTCAAATGGTTCTTCCGCACGACGCCGATCGCCACCGACTTCGCCAAGGCCTATGTCGACTTCCTCGCCGACATCAAGGCGCAGGGTGCCAAGACCGATGCAATCGCACTGGTTCACGACAACACCGAATACGGCACCTCGGTCGCCAACACCATCAGCGCCGCCTTCAAGGATAAGGGGCAGGCCATCGCAATTGACGTCGCCTATCCCGTCAATGCGACCGATTTGCAGGGGCAGGTGCTCCAGCTCAAGGAGAAAAAGCCCGACGTCATCATCATGATCAGCTACACGTCGGACGCGATCCTGTTCGCCAAGACCATGCAGTCGCTCGACTACAAGCCGCCCGTGTTGCTCGCCGACGACGCAGGCTATTCCGATCCGTCCTTCATCAAGGCGGTCGGCAAGATTTCGCGGGGCGTCTTCAATCGCTCGTCCTGGGCGGTGGGACCGTCCGACTCGCCGTCCGCCATCATCGCCGACATGTACAAGAAAAAGAGCGGCGAGGAGATGGACGACACCGTCGGCCGCCAGATGCAGGGCTTCTTCGTGCTGGCCGACGCGATCGACCGCGCCGGCTCGACCGATCCCGCCAAGATCCAGGCCGCGCTGAAGGCGACGGATCTGAAGCCCGAGCAATTGATGATGGGCTACAAGGGCGTGAAGTTCGACGACAAGGGCCAGAACGTGCTCGCCTCCGGCCTCATCATCCAGCTCCAGGACGGCGAGAACTACACCGCGGTGTGGCCCAAGGCCAATGCCGAGAAGGCGCCTGTGCTGCCTTACAAGGGCTGGTGAGATTTAAAGGCGGGGCTGCGCGCTCCGCCATTCCCATGATGATTTGATCAGAGCAACGCGGCTCATGTCCTTTGTACTCGTACAGGTGATCGTCGGCGGGCTTCTGCTTGGCGCCGTCTACGCCCTGTTTTCCTCCGGCCTCACGCTGGTGTGGGGCATGATGAACATCGTCAATTTCGCGCATGGCGATTTCGTCATGCTCGGCATGTACGTCGCCTACGTCGTCTACACGCTGTTGGGGGGAGGGCCGATCCTCGGCGCGCCGCTGGCGACGCTGCTGCTCGCGACGGTCGGTATCGTGGTCTATTTCGCCCTGATCCGCGACATCATGAAGGGGCCGATGCTGGCGCAGATCCTCGGCACTTTCGGCCTGGCGCTGCTGTTGCGCTATTCCGTGTTCTGGTGGTTCGGCGCCAACTTCCTGTCGATGCCCCCGAATATCGTGGGCGGCACTTATGCGTTTGCCGGCTTGCGCATCGAGGCCTCGCGGCTGCTTGCTGGCGTGGTCGCGCTGCTCGTGACGCTCGGGCTGCATCTGCTGCTGACGCGGACCTCGCTCGGCTCGAAAATGCTGGCGGTGGCGGAGGATCAAACCGCGGCTCAGCTGATGGGCATCCGGCCCGACACTATGCAGGCGATCGCCTGGGCGATTGCGGCGGGCGCCACCGGGCTTGCCGGCGCGCTGATTGCGAACTTCTTCTACATCGTGCCGACCGTCGGCGAGACGCTCGGCATCGTCGCCTTCGTCACGGTTTCGCTAGGCGGTTTTGGGAGCGTGCCCGGCGCGCTCGTCGCAGGGCTCCTGATCGGGGTGATCGAGTCACTATCCGGCTATCTGATCGGCGCGATCTACAAGGACATCGTCGTCTATGTCCTGTTCCTGCTCTTCCTCTGGTTCCGGCCACAGGGCCTGATGGGGAAGATGTGATGAGAAAGCTGTGATGCGGCGCTTGATCTGGCTCTCGGTCGTCGCAGCGATTGCGATCGCCTATCCGCTGCTGCTGTCCTCGCCGTTCCAGCAGCGCTTGGGCGCACTGGTGCTGCTTTATGCGATTGCGGCGTCGGCCTGGAACATCGTCGGCGGCTATGCCGGCCAGGTTTCGGTCGGACACGTCGTGTTCTTCGGCTGCGGCGCCTATGCCGCGATGGGGTCCTATGTAAAATTTGGCCTGTCGCCCCTGTTCGGCATTCCCGGCGGGATCGTGCTGGCCGTGGGCTTGGCTGCGATCATCGGTGTGCCGACGCTGCGCCTGTCCGGCCATTATTTCAGCATGGCGACGATCGCTGTGGCCGAGACGATGCGGCTGATCGTCACCAACACCGACTGGTTAGGCGCGGCCGTCGGGCTATCTGGTCCAACTGTCCCACGCAACATCTTCGATCTCTCGTTCCTGTCGTCGCTGCCGTACTATTATCTCTTCCTGCTCATCCTCGCGATCACGCTTCTGATCACGTGGTGGATGACCAACAGCCGGATGGGGTTTTACCTGCGCGCCATCAAGGATTCCGAACGGGCCGCGCGCTCGCTCGGTGCACCTGCGAGCCGTACCAAGCTCTATGCCTACATGCTGAGTGCGGCGCTGACGAGCGTCGCCGGCGCGCTCTACGCCATGATGTTCGGCTTCGTCGATCCCGAGTCCGGGTTCGGCATCCTGATCTCGGTGAAAATCCTGATCATGGCGGCGCTGGGCGGGGCAGGGCTGCTGTTCGGACCGCTGGTGGGCGCCGCGATCCTGGTGCCGCTGGAGGAGATCTCCAACAGCTGGCTCGGCGGCAAGGGCGCCGGGCTCACCTTCGTGCTCTATGGCGCGATCATCGTGGTGATCGCGCGCTTCCAGCCGGGCGGTCTGCTCAGCCTGTTCACGCGGCGCAGCAAGCCCAGCAAGGATACGGGAGCAGGCCATGCTCCTTGAGGCGCGCGGGATCACCAAGGCGTTCGGCAGCTTCAAGGCAGTGGACGACGCTTCCGTGACGCTGGAGCAGGGCGACATCCTCGGCCTGATCGGCCCCAACGGCGCGGGCAAGTCCACGTTCTTCAACTGCCTCACCGGCGATCTCAAGACCACGTCCGGCCGCGTCCTGTTCGAGGGCCGCGACATCACCGACCTCACGCCGGAGCTGCGCGCCGGGCTTGGGCTCGCCCGCACCTTCCAGGTGCCGCAGACATTTGACGGCATGACGGTGCTCGAGAATGTCATGATCGGCGCCTTCCTGCGCACGGCGCATCGCAAGGAAGCAGAGACCAAGGCGCGCGCCGTGCTCGAGCGGGTCGGCATGATCAGGCTTGCGGATGCACCGGCGCGCTCGCTCGGCACGCCGGGCCGCAAGCGGCTGGAGATCGCGCGCGCGCTCGCGACCGAGCCAAAGGTGCTGCTGCTCGACGAAGCCATGGCCGGTCTCAACGCGCATGAAGTGAGACTCGCCATCGACCTCGTCCGCGACATCCACCGTTCCGGCATTACGCTCGTGATCGTCGAGCACATCATGGAAGTGATCATGTCGCTCGCGAGCCGCGTGATGGTGTTTCACCAAGGCAAGGAGATCGCCCGTGGGTCACCCCGCGAGGTCACCTCCAACCCCGCAGTGATCGAGGCCTATCTCGGCAAGCGCGCGGCCAAGGCGGCCGCCGGCCACACGCCGGTCGAGCTGATGGGCGGGCCGGACCTATGAGCGGGGCGTTGCTCAGGATCGAACATCTGGAGGTGCGCTACGGCGATCTCATCGGCGTCTCCGACGTCTCGCTGGAGGTTCCCGAAGGCAGCGTCGTCGCGCTGCTCGGCTCCAATGGCGGCGGCAAGACCACGACGTTGAACGCCATCGCCGGCCTCATTCCCGTGCATTCCGGATTGATCCATTTTCGCGGCGAGGACATCGCCGGCGAGAGGGCGTTTGCGATCGTGCGCAAGGGGCTGGCGTTGTCGCCGGAGGGCTGGCGGCTGTTCGTGCAGCAGAGCGTGGAGAACAATTTGTTGCTCGGCGCAACGCCGCTGCACGACAAGTCGCGCCGGGCCACGCTCCTCGAACGCGTCTACGAGTTCTTTCCGCGGTTGAAGGAGCGCCGCAACCAGCGCGCCGGCACCATGTCCGGCGGGGAACGGCAGATGCTCGCGGTCGGCCGCGCGCTGATGAGCGATCCGAAACTGCTGATGCTGGATGAACCCTCGCTCGGTCTTGCGCCGGCGATCGTCGAATCCATGTACGAGACGTTCGGCCGCCTGCATCGCGAGGGTCTGACCATCCTGCTCGCCGAGCAATCGATCGAGCTCGCGCTGGAAGTCTCGGATTTCGCCACCGTGCTCCAGGTCGGCAAGAGCGTGCTGTCAGGCACGGCCGCAGCGCTCGCGCAGGACCCGCAGGTGCAGAAGGCTTATCTTGGGGTGGACTGACTGATTTCCGCCTGAAGCAGCAGCAACAGGCAGCCGGCGAGCCGCGTCTCCATCTCCTTCGTCCCGAGCGACAGCGGCCCGGGATCATTGAGGATCGCATTCACCAGCGTGCCCAGCACGATTTGGAAGCCGAACGCGATGGTGCGGACCTTGGCGGCCTTACGCCCTTTGCCCATCGCCGGCAGCAGGAGAGGAGCGGCGCGTTCGGTGGTCGCTTTCGCAAGAGCCTTGAATGCTGTCCATTTGTCCGGGCGGGTGTCGTCATGCTGGAGCGCTGCGCGCAGCACGCCCTCGTGGTTGCACATCCAGATGATGATGCCGCTGACGATGATTTGGCAGAGCTTGTCGAGGCCCGCATCGGGCGACGGCCGCCTGATCTCGGCCAGCCGCTGCTCGCCGTCGCGCGCGGCCAGTGCCATCAGCGCGTTGAAATAGGCTTCCTTGCCTTCGAAGCGGCTGTAGAAGGCGCCGACGGTGGCACCGACTTCGGTGCAGAGCGCTTCGATCGAAAGCTCGGCGAGGCTGCGCCTCCGCAGCATCTCCGCGCCGGCGCGCAGCAGCGCCAGCGTCGTCTCGCGGCTGCGCTTCTGGCGCGACGGGACGACGCCGGGCAGGTCGAAATCACGAAACCCGGGCTGTTCCGAACCTGGCTGCTTCCGCGCTTGCATCTGGGTCAAATCATAACCATAATTCGGATTATAGTTTAGGCGGGGACGAGCCGCAGGTCAACCATGGCCGTCGGCGGCCATCCAGGCAAGCCGACAGGGAGGATCAGATGAGCGCAGGCAGCAGCACGCCGTTCCGCGGCACCGTCGGCAAGACGGTTGCGGACTCAAAGCCCTGGTGGCCGGAGGCGCCGAGGCCGCCCGAGGGCGCGCCGAACATTTTGGTCGTGCTGTTCGACGACGTCGGCTTCTCCGATTTCGGCTGCTATGGTTCCGCGATCAAGACGCCGACCATCGACAGGCTCGCCGCCGAAGGGCTGCGTTACTCCGGCTTCCACACCACCGCGATGTGCTCGACCACGCGCGCGGCACTGCTCACCGGGCGCAACCATCACTCCGTCGGCGTCGGATGCCTTGCCAACTTCGATTCCGGCTATCCCGGCTACCGCGGCAAGATCGCGCGCGAGGCGGGGACGCTCGCCGAGATGCTGCGCACCCACGGCTATCGCAACTACATGGTCGGCAAATGGCACGTGACGCCGCTGACCGAAAGCGGCGCCACCGGCCCGTTCGACGGCTGGCCGCTCGGCCGCGGTTTTGATCGCTTCTACGGCTTCCTCGATGCCGAGACCGACCAGTACGCGCCGGAGCTCGTCTCCGACAACACGCATATCGATCCCCCGGGGACGTATGCCGATGGCTATCATCTGACCGAGGACCTGATCGACCAGTCGATCCGCTTCATCGGTGATCACGTCGCCGATCGTCCCGACATCCCGTGGCTCACCTGGGTGGCGCTGGGGGCCTGCCACGCGCCGCACCAGGCCCCGGCCGAGATCATCAGGAGCTACGATGCGACGTTCTCACACGGCTGGGACATCGAGCGCGAGCAGCGGCTGTCGCGTCAGAAGGCGATGGGGCTGGTGCCGGAGGGAACGCGGATGCCGGCGCGCAATGACGGCGTGAAAGCCTGGGAAGATCATTCGGCCGACGAGCGTCGCGTCTTCACGCGCCTGCAGGCGGCTTTTGCCGGCATGCTCGATCATTCCGATCGTCATCTTGCGCGCCTTGTCTCATTCCTGGAGACGGCCAACATCCGCGACAACACGGTCATCATCGTGATGTCCGACAACGGCGCCAGCCAGGAGGGCGGACCGCTCGGCTTCGTCAACGCGATGGGTCCGTTCAACTTCAAGCCGGAGCCGATCGCGGAGAAGCTGAGCCGTATCGATGACATCGGCGGGCCCGACACCCACAGTAATTTTCCGCATGGTTGGGCGATGGCGTCCAACACGCCACTGCGGCGCTACAAGCAGAACACCCATGGCGGCGGTATCCGTGATCCCTTCGTCATCAACTGGCCGAAGCAGATCGCGGCCAAGGGAGAGCTGCGGCACCAGTTCGTGCACGCAACCGACCTCACGCCGACGCTGCTGGAGCTGATCGGCATCGAGGCGCCCGCCGAGATCGCGGGCTGTCGGCAGATGCCGCTGGAAGGCGAGAGCTTTGCGCGTTCGATCGCGGACGCGTCCGCTCCTTCAAAGAGCTCGCCGCAATATTTCGAGATGTTCGGCCATCGCGGCCTTTGGCAGGGCGGCTGGAAGGCGGTCGCCTTCCATCCATCGGGCACGCCGTTCGATAGCGACAAATGGGAGCTGTTCCATCTCGATGAGGATTTCTCCGAGACCGATGATCTTGCGGCGAAAGAACCGGAGCGCCTGGCAGCGATGATCGCGGCATGGTGGGAGGAAGCCGGGAAGCACAAGGTGCTGCCGCTCGACGACCGCTTCGGGCCGCGCTTTGCGGAGAATGCCGCGCGCTTCCATGGTGCGCGCCATCATTTCGTCTTCCATGCCGGCATGGGTCATGTGCCGACCGATGTCGCGCCTGATGTGCGCAGCCGCAGCTACACGATCGAGGCGCATGTCGAGATCGACGAGGCGGGTGCCGACGGCGTGCTGATCTCGCATGGTGATGCGACGTCCGGCTATAGCCTCTACGTCAAGGACGGCCATCTCGTGCACGACCTCAACATCGGCGGCAGTCACCAGATCGTCCGCTCGGAGCGCAAGGTGCCGTCGGGCGCGCGGCGGCTCGGCGTTCACGTTGAGCGTCTTGTGCGCAAGGAGCCGCCGGCCAAGGGCTCGCGTACCGGCGTCACCGACTACACGCTCCTGATCGACGGTGAGAAGGCGGGATCGCTGCAGACCCAGCTCGGATTCCACACGCTGATTTCGTGGTCCGGCCTCGACATCGGCCGCGACCGCGGCAGCCCGGTGTCGCATTACGAGGCGCCGTTCGAATTCGAAGGACGGCTCTCGCGCGTCAGCGTGACCATGCACAACGACCAGAAGCTCGACGGCGACGCCGTCGGCAACGCGCAGATGGCTCGGCAGTAACGGCAGGCTTGCGGGCTGCGAGAGCGCTCGGCCTTCATGGTTCGAGACGCCAGCCTTGGCGGGCTCCTCACCATGAGGGTTTGGGATTTGCCGCGCGCTGAAACCTCATCCTGAGGAGCCCGCGGAAGCGGGCGTCTCGAAGGATGGGGCCGCAAGGAAAACTCCTGCGGCAATCGGCGAAAAAGAAGCGCGCTACTTGATCTTGTCGTAAGCGGCCGCGAAATCGCCGAGCGGCATCGGGATCGCGATCGTTTCCTTCGCCATGTTCTGGAAGGAGACCTTGAGCTGTTTGCCCGACCGCAAGGTCGCAAGCAGGTCCGGCGCGATCGGGGTCGAGGCGTAGCAGCCGCGGTTCTCGCAGGTCTGGATGGGGAGATCGACCGTCTTGCCCTCGTCGACCTGGAGCTTGGCGCCGATGGGAAGGTTGAGGCCGAGCGGCAATTGCAGCAGCGCCACCGGTGTGCGGGTGTCGGGCGCAATGCGGATGTTGATCAGGACGATGGTCTGGCCGGTCTTGGTCAGCACCGCGTTCTGCTCCATCGCGCATTCGAGCGGCGCATCGCGGCTGACGCTGGTACAGCGCACGACCCAGCCGGCCTGCTGCGCCGGAGAGCCCTCAGCCTGCGGTTGCGTCGGAGCCGGTGCGGGCTGTGCCGCCGGGGCAGGGGGAGCTGCGTTCTTCTTGGCGCCCTGCTGGGCATACGCGGCACCCGTCGACAACAGGAGCGCGGCGGCAAGGGCGGCAAGTCTGGATTGCAGGGACATGGCAAAACCGCGTTGGCGTGAACCGGGGTCTCGCTCGCTGTAGCGTCGCGAGGCGCGCGGTGCAAGTTGCTACTCGGCAGCTTCCTTAACGGTGCCGTGCGCGATCGTCTCGTCGCCTTCGCCGTCACCCTTACGTCCCCAACCCGAGAACCAGTTGTTGAGCTCGTCGAGATAGAGATAGACGACCGGGGTGGTGAACAGCGTCAGCGCCTGGCTGACGATCAGGCCGCCGACCATGGCGTAGCCGAGCGGCTGGCGGATCTCGGCGCCGGTGCCGTGACTGAGCATCAGCGGCACGCCGCCGAGCAGGGCAGCCATCGTCGTCATCATGATCGGACGGAAGCGCAACAGCGCTGCCTGCCGGATCGATTCCGCCGGCGTCTTGTGCTCGTCGCGCTCCGCGGCGATGGCGAAGTCCACCATCATGATGCCGTTCTTCTTCACGATGCCGATCAGCAGAATAATGCCGATCAAAGCAATGAGGCTGAACTCGAAACCGGCCGCCATCAGGATCGCGAGCGCGCCGACGCCGGCCGAGGGCAGGGTCGAGAGAATCGTGATCGGATGGATGTAGCTCTCGTAGAGGATGCCGAGGATCAGATAGACCACGACCAGCGCCGCGAGGATCAGGAGCGGCACGGTGCCCAGCGACTGCTGGAACGCCTGTGCCGTGCCTTGGAAGCTCGAATTGAGCGTGGGCGGCGCACCGAGATCGGCCATCGCCTTCTGCACGGCCTCCGTGGCCTGGCCGAGCGCGACGCCTTGGGCGAGGTTGAAGCTGATCGTGATCGCCGGGAACTGGCCCTGATGACTGATCGAGAGCGGGCGGACCGGATCGGTGCTCCAGGTCGCAAACGTCGACAGCGGCACCTGGTCCCCGGTCAGCGGCGATTTCAGATAGAGTTTGTTCAGGCTTTCGAGGCTGCCCTGCATCTCCGGGAGGATTTCCAGGATGACCTTGTAGGTGTTGAGCTGGGTGAAATACTGCGTGACCTGGCGCTGGCCGAAGGCGTCGTACAGCGTGTCGTCGATCAGCTGAGGCTGGATGCCGTAGCGCGCTGCGGTATCGCGGTTGATCTTGAGCTGAACCGTGGTGCCTTTGGTCTGCTGGTCGGTCGCGACGTCGCGCAGTTGCGGCAACGTCTGCATCTTGGCGAGGATTTTCGGCGCCCAGTCGTTGAGCTCGGCCAGATCGGCGTCCTGCAACGTGAACTCGAACTGCGTGCGCGTCGGCCGGCCGCCGAGCCGGACGTCCTGGGCCGCCTGCATGTAGAGACGGGCGCCCGACACCTTCTCGAGCTGGGGACGCAGCCGCGCGATGATCTGCTGCGCCGAGGTAGTGCGGACGCCGAGCGGCTTCAGCGTGATGAACATGTTGCCGTTGTTGCCGGCGCGGCCGCTGCCGCCGATGTTCATCGCGATCGTTGCGACGTCGGGATCGTCCATCACGATCTTGCCGAGCTCGACCTGGCGGCGCTGCATCTCCGCGAACGAGATGTCCTGGGAGGCTTCCGAGGTCGCGGTGATCAGGCCGACGTCCTGCTGCGGGAAGAACCCTTTCGGGATCAGGACGAACAGGTAGACCGACAAAGCAAGGGTTGCGAAGAAGATCGCGAGCGTCGTGCGGCGCCAGGCGAGGGCATGGTCGAGCACCCATTCGTAGCCGCGCAGCATCGCATCGAAGCCGCGCTCGCTCCACTGGTAGAACTTGCCGTGGGTCACCTCGCCATGGGCGCGCAGGAAGCGCGAGGCCATCATCGGCGTCAGGGTCAGCGACACGAACATCGAGACGAAGATCGTCATCGCCAGCACGACGGCGAATTCGCGGAACAGGCGCCCGATGATGCCGCCCATCAGCAGCAGCGGAATCAGCACCGCGACCAGCGAGATACTGATCGACACGATGGTGAAGCCGATTTCCTTGGAGCCCTTGAAGGCGGCCGCCATCGGCGATTCGCCTTCCTCGATGTAGCGGGTGATGTTCTCGAGCATCACGATGGCGTCGTCGACGACGAAGCCGACCGCGATGGTGAGCGCCATCAGCGACAGATTGTCGAGCGAATAGCCGACCACCCACATCAAGGCGCACGCGCCCAGCAGCGCCAGGGGAACCGTAATGGTGGGAATGACGGTCGCCCAGAAACTGCGCAGGAAAATGAAGATGACCATGACCACCAGCGCAATGGTCAGCAGCAGCGTGAACTGGACGTCCTCGACGGCGGCGCGGATGGTCGTGGTGCGGTCGCTGATGAGCTCGATCTTGATCGCGGGCGGTATCGCGGCCACGAGGCGAGGCAGGGTGGCCTTGATCCGGTCGACGGTCTCGATCACGTTGGCGCCCGGCTGCTTGAATATCACCAGGAACACGCCGCGCTTGCCATTGGCCCAGGCCGCCTGCTTGGCGTCTTCAGCGCCGCTGACCGCCTGGCCGATGTCGCGGATTCGCAAGGGACCGCCATTGCGATAGGCGATGATGACGTCGTTCCAGTCCTTGGCCTGGGTCAGCTGGTCGTTGGCGTAGATCGTGTAGGCGCGCTTCGGGCCGTCGATATTGCCTTTGGGGCTGTCGACCGTGGTGATCGCGATCTGGCTGCGCACGTCCTCCATCGACAGGCCCTTGGCGACGAGTTTCGCCGGATCGATCTGGATGCGGATGGACGGTTTCTGCTGGCCGCCGATGAACACCTGCGCGACGCCCGAGAGCTGGCTGATCTGCTGGGCGAGCTGGGCATCGACCGCGTCGCTGACGCTGGTCAGCGGCAATGTATCGGAGGTCGCCGACAGCAGCAGGATCGGCGCGTCGGCCGGGTTGACCTTGCGGTAGGTCGGCGGCGAGGGCAGATTCTTCGGCAGCTGGCCGCTCGCGGCATTGATGGCGCCCTGCACGTCATTGGCGGCGCCGTCGATGCTGCGGTTGAGGTCGAACTGGATCGTGATCGACGCGGTGCCCAGATAGCTCGTCGAGGTCATCTGGGCGATGCCCGGGATCTGGGCGAATTGCCGTTCGAGCGGCTGGGCCACCGACGAGGCCATGGTCTCCGGGCTGCCGCCCGGCAGATTGGCGGTGATCTGGATGGTCGGGAAGTCCACCTGCGGCAGTGGCGCGACCGGCAACAGGGGATAGGCGACGAGACCGACGAAGAGAATGCCGGCCATCAGCAGCGAGGTGCCGATGGGATAACGGATGAAAGGTGCCGAAATCCCTCCCGCGTTCATTCCTGTCGAACCTTGTTCTGGGCCGGATCCGTACTCGCCACGGCCGTGGAGACGAGGCTTCCCGGCTGGACCTTGAATTGGCCGCCGGTGATCACTTGTTGCCCGGGCGTCAGCCCTTCGTCGATGACCGAACGCCCGTCGATGCCGTAGCTGACCTTGATCTTGTGCATCTCGGCCTTGTTGTCCTGATTGACGGTATAGGCATAGAGGCCGTTGGTGGAGTGCTGGACCGCGTCATCGGGAACGACGGTCGCATCTTTCAAGGTGCGCACCAGAAGGCGCGTCGACACCGACTGCCCGGGCCACAGCGCGTGGTCCTTGTTGTCGAACACCGCCTTGAGCCGGATCGTCCCGCTGCTCGTGTCGACCTGGTTGTTGATGACCGCGAGCTTGCCCTCGGCCAGCGTCTTCTTGCCGTCGGTGGTGAAAGCGATCACCTTGAGCGCGTCGGCCTTCTGGCCCTCGCTGATATAGGGAAGCTGATCCTCCGGCGCCGTGAAGATCACCGAGATCGGCTCGACCTGCGATATTGTGACGATGCCGGTCTGCGTCGAGGCGTTGACAATGTTGCCCACGTCGACCTGGCGCAGGCCCGCGACGCCGGTGATCGGTGCCTTGACCTGGGTGTAGTCGAGCTGGGTCTGGGCGTTGGAGATTGCGGCATCGTCGGCGGCGATCTGCGCAGTGAGCTGGGCGACCGTTGAGCGCTGGGTGTCGACCCGCTGTGCGGTGGCGAATTCGCCGAGCTTCATGGCGCGCTGGAGCTCGAGATTGGCGTTGGCCAGATTCGCCTCGTCCTGCGCCTTCTTGGCCTTGGCCTGATCGAGCGTGGCTTGATAGGGACGGGGATCGATCGAGACGAGAAGCTCGTCCTGCTTGACGATCTGGCCTTCGGTGAAGGCGATCTTGTCGATCTGGCCATCCACCCGCGTCCGGACTTGTACGGTGTTGAAGCCCGCAACCGTGCCCAGACCGGTCAGGTAGACCGGGAAGTCGACCTTCTGGACCGGCGAAACACTCACAAGGATGGCGGGCGGGCGCTGCGGACCCTTCTGTGCGGTCTGGGTTTTTGCGGCGTCGGACGAGCCGAATTTGTGCCAACCATAGTAACCCGCGGAGGCCACGGCCGCGATGATCAGAATCCAGAGGATCGGCCGGGACTTTTTCATATCGTCTCGTGTCGGCTCTCGTGCCCTAAGCTACGAATTATGAGGGCAATCATTGGGTTCCAAGGCGCCTGTATAATACACGCCAAGTTCCAGAGTAAACAGCACTATCGGTTGAGAATCCTAAACAATTGGAAAGCTTTGCACTGTCTAGGCAGCTCCGTGGCGCTACGGTGTGCAGCACTGCATTTTCCCGGCGTGAACGATCAGCGTGCAAACCTTGTGCAATGCTCGAAAGCGGTGTGCGCCGCGCTGAATGGCGCCGCGCAGAGCCGCCGGGGCGGACGCTTTACAAGAACGGTTCTAAACCGTGCAGAGGCCGTTTCGGTTGTCAGGAAAATCGGCATCGTTCATATCGGCCCCGCCACCAGAGGGAGCGCAGGATGGACGAGCTGAACGGCAAGCTGATCGCGTGTCAGATTCTGATCACGGGACTGATCGCACGCGTTGCCAACGAGCAGCGTGATCCCCTGCGCTTCCTCACGGACTTCCGCGACGAGATCAAAGCCGTCGTCAACGGCGTCAACATCGCCGGCATGGACGATAGTGATCGCGTGCGCGCCGTGGCGCAGAAGACCATCGACGAATTGTTCTCGCTGATGAAGCCGCCGAGCAGCGATTGAGCTGCAACACGCGACCGTGTGGAGCAAGATGCGTGCAGATCAACTGCATCACTATGTCGCGCGGATTTAGATCGATTACAAAGCTCGATTTTAGAATCGATTTGAACTGGACCATTTCAAGTGATCGAACGGATCACACTGCATTGACCTGCATTTTCTCGATCGATAGCACCGGCCCATCGTTCATCGCGCATGTTGCGGATCGATGAATTCAAGATGGGGTGCGTTGGGATGGAGCTGGCAGTTGTGCCGCGATCGTTGCGTTCGATCGCAGGGGGGCATTCGGTTGAGAACAAGTTCGATGGGCATTCTGGCAAGGCGGTTTCTGCCGTTGCAGGATTGATCGCGGTGGCGTCGGTGTCGAGCGGCGCAGAGGCGCAGCAGTCGAACCTGCCGCCGGTGACGGTCGACGCTCCCGTCGCGCGTCCGCGTCCCGCGGTTTCGAAGCCGACGCCGGATCAGGTCCGCGCGCGCAATGCGCTTCGGCGCGCCGCGCAGCGGCAGCAGGCGGCGCAGCAGACCGCGCCCACGGTCCGGGCCGGCGAAGTCGATCGCAATCCCTATTCCGATCCGGCGGCGCCCTACAAGGTCGACCACGTCCAGGCCTCCGGCAAATTTCCCGAGCCGATGCTGAACACGCCGAAGACCATCACGGTGCTCAGCAAGGAAGTGCTCGAGGACAAGAATGCCACGACACTGAAGGAGATCGGCCGTTCGACCGCCGGCGTGACGCTGGGATCGGGTGAGGGCGGCAACGCCTTCGGCGACCGCTTCTTCATCCGCGGCTTCGACGCGCGAAACGACGTCTTCATCGACGGCATCCGCGATCCCGCGGTCTCGATCCGCGAGAACTTCTTCACCGAGCAAATCGAGATTCTGCGCGGGCCAGCCTCGTCCTATGCCGGCCGCGGCACCGCCGGCGGCGCCATCAACATCGTCACCAAGCAGGCCGGCGACACCAACTTCAAGCGCATGGATACCGAGTTCGGCACCGACAGGACCAAGCGCGTCACGATCGATGTCAACCAGGTGATCGATCCGACCTTCTCGGTGCGCACCGGCGGCATGTTCCAGGATGCCAACGTCGCCGGCCGCGACTACGTCACCGACAATCGCTGGGGCAGTTTCATCTCGACCAAGTACACCCCGACCAGCGACATCAAGATCACCACGAACTACGTCCATACCGATCTCAGCGGCCTGCCGGATTTCGGCGTGCCTTATTACAAGAAGGGTAACGTGCCGGTGACGTCCGCCGGCATTCCGCGTGGAAACTGGTACGGCTTCCTCAACCGCGACTTCCAGACCGCGCGGCAGGATTTCGGCACCGGCACGATCGAGTACAAGGTCAACGAGGCCATCACGCTGAGCAGCAAAGTGCGCGGCGAGCACTCGCTGCTGAACTACATCGGCACGCTGCCGCAGAACCCGAATACGACCAGCCCCAATCCCTTGCTCTGGACCACGACGGCCAGCGCGCAGAGCCGGCTGCAGAACGTGGACGTGTGGGCCAACCAGAACGAGGCCACGTTCAAGCTCGACACCGGCGGAGTGAGGCACACTGCCGTGTTCGGCGTGGAATATGCGAACGAGAACATCTCGATCGACCGTTACGCCGGCCTCGCGTCGGAATTGGCCGGCAGCGCCTTCACCAGCACCGGCGCCGTTACAGGGGTCAATCTCTATTCCCCCCAGTACACCAACATCCCGTTCGGATCGCCGTCGTTGACCGGAAATCCGACGCGCTATGGTGTCAACACCAGCAGCGTGTACGTCATGGATACCGCCAACTGGCAGGACACGATCATCGTCAATGGCGGCATCCGTTACGACGGCTACAACATGAGCTCGTCGACCAACTCGCCGAATTACCTGAAAATGAACGCCGACCTCGTCAATTACAACGTCGGCCTGGTCTACAAGCCGACGTCGATCGGCAGCGTCTATGCGGCCTATGCGACTTCGGCCAATCCGTTCGGCTCGGAGCTTGACGCGACCGGCACCGACTACGGTGGGGTTCCGGCCAACACGGCTATCCTGCTCGGGCCCGAGCGCAACAAGGCCGCCGAACTCGGCACCAAATGGGAGCTGGCGGATCGTCACCTGCTGGTCAGCGCTGCGCTGTTCCAGACCACGAAGGACAATGCGCGCGAGACAAACGCCGCGGGCCTGCTCACGTCGAACGCTGCCTACCGCATCCAGGGCATCGACATCGAGGCCGAGGGCAAGATCACCGATCGCTGGAGCATCTTCGGCGGTATCGTGCTGATGCAGTCGAAGGTCACGCAGAGCAACACCGCCTCCAACCTCGGCCTGCAGCTCGCCAACGTCGCGCACCAGTCGTTCAGCATGCTGACCAAGTACAAGTTCGACGGCGGCTGGGAGCTGGGCGGGCAGGCGGTGTACCGCTCGAAAGTCTATGGCGGGACGTTCGCGGCCAATACCGGCAACGAGCTCCCGAGCTACTGGCGCTTCGACGCGTTCGTCGAGAAGAAGATCGACAAGAACTGGACCATGAAGTTCTACGCGCAGAATCTCACCAACAAGCTCTACTACGATACGCTCTACCGCAGCGCCGTGCCGTTCGTGGCGGTCGCGCCGGGCCGGGCATTCTATCTCGTGACGACGGCGAAGTTCTGATTTCGTCTATCCAAGGCTGGGATGTCCGCCATGGCGGGCATCCCTCCACCTCCCGCATCCGATGGTGAGAGTGCGTGCCACCGGTGTCCGAGGGACAAAATCGGCATCAGTTTAGAACGCTTACAAACTCGAGATTAGAACGCTTACAAAGTGACGCGCTGGCAAGTTTAGAATTGCTTTGAAATGGGCGGATTCCTCCGCTGTGTTGCCGTGATCGCGTTGACCCCCATCAATACGCCCGATAGCACCGGTGCGTCGCGTTGTCGCAACGCGGCCAATGGAAGCAAAAACACTGCGGGGCGTGTGATGAGCATGACGAAAACACCGCGATCGTTGCGTCCGGTCGCTGTTCGGAAATCATTCGGCAACAATTTGGATGCTGCGACGGGCAAGACCGTTTCTGCAGTGGCCAGTCTGATCGCCGTCGCGTCAGTTTCGAGCGGGGCTCAGGCGCAGCAGTCGAACCTGCCGCCGGTGACGGTCGATGCGCCGGTCCAGCGTCCGCGCCCCGTGGCTTCGAAACCGGCGGCCGACCAGGTCCGCGCGCGCAATGCGCTTCGGCGTGCTGCGCAGCGGCAGCAGGCAGCAACGGCGCCAGTCGTCAATCCAGGCGGTCTTGCGGCCGACCGTGATCCGTACGCAAATCCCGCCGCGCCTTACATGGCGACCCGGGTGCAGGCGTCAGGCAAATTTCCCGAGCCGATCCTCAACACGCCAAAATCGATCACTGTGCTTACAAAGGATGTGCTCGAGGACATGAACGCCACGTCGCTGAAACGGGCGATCCTGAGTACGGCTGGCGTGACGCTTGGAACAGGCGAGGGCGGCAACGCCTTCGGTGACCGCTTCTTTATCCGCGGCTTCGACGCCCGCAACGACATCTTCATCGACGGTGTTCGCGATCCCGGCGTGAGCGTTCGTGAGAACTTCTTCACCGAGCAGGTCGAGATCCTGCGCGGTCCCGGCTCGACCTTTGCCGGTCGCGGTGTCGCCGGTGGTGCGATCAACATCGTCACCAAGCAGGCGACGACGGAGAAGAGCTTCTACAACATGGACACCACGTTTGGCACCGACCAGACCAAGCGTGTCACCCTCGACGTCAACCAGGTGATCAACCCGACACTGGCCGTTCGTGCCGGCGGTCTGTTCCAGGATGCCGATGTCGCCGGGCGCGATTTCGTCAAAGACAATCGCAATGGCGCTTTCGTCGCGACGACCTGGAAGCCTGTCGATGCTGTCAAGGTCACGGCTGGTTACATTCATACCGAATTGACGGGAGTTCCGGACTTCGGTGTGCCCTATTATCGGCCGAGCACCGCGTCGACCGCCGGCGGTCCGTTCCCGGACTTCGGCGCCAACCGCAACAACTGGTATGGCCAGATCAATCGCGACTTCTACCGGACCGGCCAGGACATCGGTTCGCTCAACGCTGAAGTGCAGATCACCCCGGACCTGATGGTCAGTAACAGGTTCCGTGCGTCGCGCTCGACGCAGAACTACGTCGGAACGCTGCCGGAGAGCCCGATCAACGCCACCCCGCTCTCGGCTTCGACGCTCACGATGAATCCGCAAAGCCGTCTCCAGATCACCGACGTGATCGCCAACCAGACGGAGGCGACCTACAAATTCCAGGACGGGGCCGGGTTCAAGCATACCGCGCTGGCGGGAATTGAAGTCGATCGCGAGAGATCGTCGATCGACAAATATCTCGGGCTCACCTCGGAGGGGAACGGAGTGCCCGTAAGCCCATCCGGTTCGCCGACGGGCGTCAGCGTCTTCTTTCCCCAAGATACGTTTTTGCCCGGTAAAGCGCTCGCGCTGGCAGGGCTGCCGACCAAAATCGGCATCGACACCGTCAGCGGCTACGTCATGGATAGCGCGAATTATCGCGACCTCCTGATCCTCAACGGCGGTTTCCGCTACGATAATTACCAGATCAACACGTCGGGATACGGAACGGTCGGTGGCGTGAGCCAGTTTGGCCAGCAGTCTGCCGAGTTCCTGATTCCGAACTTCAACCTCGGTCTCACGCTCAAGCCGCTTCCGAATGGCAGCGTCTACGTGGCGTATGCGACCTCAGCGAATCCCGTCGGTGCCGAGTTCGATGGGACGAGCACCGCTTATGGTGGTCTCACACCCGTCCTCAACGGCAGTACGAACCAGATTTTCGGGCCGGAGAAGAACAAGGCGATCGAGCTCGGCACGAAATGGGAGTTGTTCGACCGTCACCTTTTGCTGACGGCGGCGCTGTTTCAGACCACGAAGGACAACGCGCGCGAATCGCAGAACATTACCGCGGCAACGGCAACGGCGACTTGTCCCTATCCAGTAACTGTACCGGCGACTACCGGCTCGGTGTCCTGTATCACGGCCGGCGCAGCCTACCGCATCCGCGGCATTGATCTCGGTGTCGGTGGCAAGATCACCGACAAGTGGAGCGTATTCGGCGGTCTCGTACTGATGCAGTCGGAGGTGACGCAGTCGCTGGCGCCGTCCGCGAACAAGACCCTGTATCCCACCAACGTCGGCCGTCCGCTCGCCAATGTTGCGCACGAGTCGTTCAGCCTGCTCTCGAAATACCAGCTCACCGATGTCTGGGAGCTTGGCGGGCAGGCGGTTTACCGCTCGAAGATCTACGGCGGCACCTTGCTCGCGGCCAACCAGGGCACGTCGATCCCAAGCTACTGGCGCTTCGACATGTTCGCGGAGGCCAAGATCAACAAGAACTGGCAGGTCAAGCTGTTCGTGAACAACATCTTCGACAAGCGCTACTACGACGCGCTGTACCAGAGCGCGGCACCGTTCGTGCTGGAAGCACCGGGACGCGCCGCCTATCTGGTGATCTCGGCGCGCTACTGATGAAGTCATGACGAGGTGCCATGCTGACATGCATTGAAGGCGTTTTGAGCAAGGATGATGTGGCGGATTTCCGCCGCATCATGGACGCCAGCGAATGGGAAGACGGGCGCTCCACCGCCGGCTCGCAGTCGGCGATGGTCAAGCGCAACGAGCAATTGCCGCCGGACAGCGAGGTCGCGCGAAAACTCGGCAACCGCATCATCTCGGCGCTGACGTCGAACCCGCGCTTCATCGCGGCGGCAATTCCGCTCCAGATTTTCCCGCCGTTATTCAACCGCTATGCGGCCAGCAGCGGCCACCATTTTGGGCTGCATGTCGACAATGCCATCCGCGGCGACCGCCTGACCGGCCTTCGCATCCGTACAGACCTGTCGGTCACCTTGTTCCTGGCCGAGCCGGAGGAGTACGACGGTGGCGAACTTGTGATCGAGGACAGCTACGGTTCGCACGAAGTCAAGTTGCCAGCCGGGGACTGCGTGCTCTATCCCTCGACCAGCCTCCATCTCGTCACCCCGGTGACGAGGGGAACGCGGGTTGCGTCTTTCTTCTGGCTTCAGAGCATGATACGGGACGATCAAGCCCGGAGCATGATCTTTGACCTCGACACCGCGATTCAGGCGCTGGTGGAACGGCTCGGGCGTGACGATCCCGAAACGGTCAAATTGACGGGTATCTATCACAACCTCATTCGCTACTGGGCCGAAGTATGAAGATCATGTCCTTCCAAGCAAGCGTTGCCGCAGCCTTGATGTTGGCGGCCGCCTGGCTCGCATCCCCTGTTTCTGCCCAGACACAAAGCCCGCCGGCGACGCCGGTCCAATCGACAGCTCAGCCGGCCGCGCCCGCCGCGGCTCCCTCAGCCGCCGCGCCGGCGGTGGCAAAGCCCGATGCGGCGGTCGGCATCGCGCCGGCCATGAAGGAACTGTCGCCCTGGGTGATGTTCCAGTCGGCGGACATCATCGTGAAGGCGGTGATGATCGGGCTCGCCTTCGCATCGCTGATGACCTGGACGGTGCTGATCGCCAAGTCGATCGAGCTGTCGGTTGCCTCGACCAAGCTTCGTTCGGCCCTGAAGAAGATTGCGGAGGCGCGCTCGCTCGCGGAAGCGCAGATGGCACTCGGCTCCAAGGAGGGCATCCTGCCGTCGTTCCTGGCGGCGGCGCTACGCGAGGCGCGGATGTCGGCCGGCCTGTCCAGCGATACCGGCATCAAGGAGAGGGCCGCCTCGAGCTTCTCCGAGATCGTGCGCGCGGAGGCGCGGCGCATCCGCGTCGGCATGGGTGTGCTCGCGACCATCGGCTCCACGTCGCCCTTCGTCGGCCTGTTCGGCACGGTGTGGGGCATCATGAACAGCTTCATCGGCATCTCGAAGTCGCAGACCACGAATCTCGCCGTGGTCGCGCCCGGCATCGCCGAGGCGCTGCTCGCGACCGCGATCGGCCTTGTCGCCGCCATTCCCGCCGTCATCATCTACAACTACTTCTCGCGCGTGACGAAGAGCTATCTCGAACTCGTCAGCCGTGCCTCGGGCGCGGCGGGGCGGCTGCTCTCGCGCGATCTCGACCGCAGCCACGGCAGCGTGCATTCGCGCGCGGCGGAGTGAACCATGGGCGTTTCGCTCGCAGACAATGACGACGACGATGATTTCGGCGAGACGCATGAGATCAACGTCACGCCGTTCATCGACGTCATCCTGGTGCTGCTGATCATCTTCATGGTCGCAGCGCCGCTCTCCACGGTCGACCTGCCGATCGATTTGCCGACGTCGAGCGCGACGCCGCAGAAGAAGCCGGACAAGCCGACCTATCTCAGCATCAAGCCCGATTTGACGCTTGCGATCGGAGAGAACCCGGTCCACCGCGCCGAGTTGATCGGCACCCTCGACGGCCTGTCGGACATGAGCAAGGACAAGTATGTCTTCCTGCGCGCTGATCGCTCGGTGCCGTATGGCGAGTTGATGGGCGTCATGGAGCTGTTGCGCGCAGGCGGCTATTCGCGGGTGAAGCTGGTTGCGCTGGAAGGCGCTCCGGGGGCGCCTGCGGCAGGCGCCGCTCAGCCTTAGAGGCCCGCTATGTCGGACGAACCCAGACCACCCCGGAAGCTTTGGATTTTGGCAGCGGTGGCAGCGCTCGCGCTGCATCTGGGTGGTGCCGCGCTCGCGCTGGCCCATTTACAAACCGATGACGGCGACGATGGCCTGGGGGCAGCCGGCGCGGAGTTCGCCGTCGAGATGGCCTCGCCGAAGGCGCCTGACACCGATCTTCCGCCCGGACCGGACAGTGAAGCGATGCAGGAGCAGCAGGCGCTTCCCGAGCAAAAAGCCGAGACCAAGGAAACCGAGCTTCCGAAGGATCAGTCGCAACAGGTCGACGATCCCGATCGGGTCGTCACCGAAAACATCTCGAAGAAGCCGCAGGACGAGGACCCGAAGATCGCGGCGATTGAAACCCCCGCTGCGGAGGCCTCGCCGCAGTCCGTTGCGACGGCGCGGCAGACACTCGATGAGGACGCCCGCGAGGCCGAGAAGGCGCTGGCGCCTGTGCTTGGCATCGGCAAGGACATGCTGAAGCTCACGGCCGACTGGAATCGCAAGATCAGCGCGCACCTCACGGCCCACAAGGTCAATCCGGAGGGGAAGCAGCCCAACAATCAGAAGGTCAAGGTTTCCTTCGCGATCAACCGACGGGGCAACGTGCTTTCGGTCGACGTCGTGGAGTCGTCCGGGGATGCAGCTTACGATACGGCCGCGATCTCGATCGTCCGCAAGTCCGATCCCGTCCCGCAGCCGCCGGCCGGGCTGACCGAAGACCGGTTCGAGCGCACCGTCGACATCATCTTCACGCCGCCGGACGCCAAGAAAAAGAAGAAGGCGGCTCAGCGCCAGTAGAGCCTGATCGCGACATAGACAACGACCAGGCAGGCGAAGATCAGCGCCACCGGAAGCGGACGTTTCTGGGTTGCGCCTGCGGTCGCTGTCCCGAAGAAACTGACCTTTTTCGGCTTCGGTTCTGGGCGGCGGAAGGCGGTAACATTGTCCGACGCCGTTTCAGGCGCCCGGGGACGGACGTCGGGCGGGGTTCCTGCGCCGCCCATCTCGGAATAATAGGCCTTGTAGATCACGCCGATGATGGCCTCTGTGGCCTCGCCCTCGTTCATCTGCGCCAGCATGTTCTTGTAGCTGACGAGGAACTCCTGCGCTTCCGGAGGCAGCGCGGACGACCCGTTGAGCTTGGCCATCATCTTCCAGGTGGCAAAATCGGCGCGGGCGCGGGTGTCGGCGCGTCGCGCGATCAGCATATCGGCAGCTTTGACCAAGTCGGCCTCGAGCCCTTCGGCTTCTGTTCGGGTGTGTGGCTGTTCAACTACGCATTGCCGGTCAGAATGAGAACAGTCTGAATCACATAACCGGTCAACGTTCGCAGTATTGCTGAAATAACATCAAGATTTAGACCGAACTGGGAGCCCGCCAGCGGCAGCAGGATCAAGAGACCGATCAGGATCAGCATCCCGAACGGCTCAAGCCGGGCCAGCGGCAGGGCGAGAGGCCGGGGCAACAGCCCGACCGCGACACGCCCGCCATCGAGCGGCGGAATCGGCATCATATTGAACACCGCCAGCACCGCGTTGATCAACAGCGCATTCTTGAGGTTGTCGAAGATCCACTGCGCCGAGCTGGCCGGCACCCAGGGCAGGGCGTGCAGGGCAAGAGCTGCGACGAGCGCCAGCAGGATGTTGGTGACGGGCCCGGCCAACGCCACCCAGACCATGTCGAGCCGGGGATGGTTGAGGTTGCGATAATTCACCGGTACCGGCTTGGCATAGCCGAACAGGAACGGCGAATGCGCAAACAGCAGCATCGCCGGCAGGATTACGGTGCCGAATGGGTCGATATGCTTGAGCGGGTTGAAGCTGACGCGGCCGAGCTGCCAGGCCGTGGTGTCACCGAGACGGTATGCGACGAAGGCGTGCGCGGCCTCGTGGAAGGTGATGGCGAGCACCAGCGGCAGCACCCACACCGATATGTCATAGAAAGAAATGTTCACGGCTCGTCCGTCCCGGTTTGCCTGCGGTCATGCAGCCGACCCAGCCAAACCGGTGGTGCAGCAACGCTTCACCTCAACATAGGGTGGCCGGTTCCGAAATGCCACGCTGCAAATGATCCGCGTGGCCCGAAGCCGCTATGCTGCCGCCAAAATTCACGCCGGGATCGTGCCCGGATACTGCGTCAGCCCGTCGTCGAGCTTCAGCCAGGCGAGCTTCTCCGAGACCCAGATGTGCTCGGTCGGCGCGAAGGCGTTGCGATCATCGAACGTGGTGAGTGCGACGCCTGCCAGCGTGCCGTTGCGCCGCCATGAGAACAGGCGCGTGCCGCAGCGTTTGCAGAACACGCGATCGATGTTCTCGGACGACGCATAGCGGGCGGTGTCACCCTCGATGGTCAGGGCGCGCTGGTCGAACTGCGCGCGGACGAAGTAGGGCGAGCCCATTGCCTTCTGACACATGCGGCAATGGCAGACGCGAACGTTGAGCGGCTCGCCTTCCGCCTTGAACCGCACCGCGCCGCAGAGGCAGCCGCCTTCTCTGATCATGATGCCCTCAGTAGGTTGCCCGCCCGCCGGAGATGTCGAACACGGCGCCGGTCGAGAACGCGCAGTCCTCCGATGCGAGCCAGGCCGCCATCGCGGCGAGCTCTTCCACCAGCACGAAGCGCGCTTTGGGGATTTTCGACAGCATGAAGTCGATATGCTGCTGCGTCATCTGGTCGAAGATCGCGGTCTTCGCGGCCGCAGGCGTCACCGCATTGACGAGGATGTCATGCGCCGCCAATTCCTTGCCGAGCGACTTCGTCAGCGCGATCAGGCCGGCCTTGGAGGCCGAATAGTGCGAGGCGTTCGGATTGCCTTCCTTGCCGGCGATCGAGGCGATGTTGACGATGCGCCCGTATTTCTGCTTGAGCATCGTGGGCACGATCGCCTTGCAGACGATAAAGGGACCGTCGAGGTTGATGCGCAGCACCTTGCGCCATTCCTCGAGATCGGTTTCCCAGACCGGTTTGTTGACGCCGGCGATGCCCGCATTGTTGACGAGGATGTCGATCTTGCCGAAGGCGGCAAGCGTCGCATCGCGGGCCTGCTCGACGGCTGCGGTATCGGTGACGTCGACCTTGAAGATGCGGACGCTGTCGCCGATCTCCTTCGCCGTCTTCTCGGCCAGCGCGGCGTCAAAATCCCAGATCGCGACCTCGGCGCCGGAATCGACAAAACGCTGGGTGATGGCGCGGCCAAAGCCCTGCGCGCCGCCGGTGACGATGGCGACGCGGCCGTTGAGATCGATCTTGTTCATCGCGAAATCCCTTCATCTATCCCTCATGGTGAGGAGCGCGCACTTGGCGCGCGTCTCGAACCATTGAGCCCGTGGTCCATCCCTCGAGACGCCGCTGTCGCGGCTCCTCGGGATGAGGACTAATCAGAGCATGTAGCCGCCGTCGACGACGAGGTCGACGCCGGTGGTGAAGGCGCTCTCGTCACTGCCGAGATAGATCGCCATCGACGCGATCTCGTCGGCGGTGCCGAGCCGGCCCATCTTCTGGCGGGAGACGAACATCTCCTTGCCCTGCGGGCCTTGCGCGGCAGCGCGGTCGAGCATCGAGGGCGTCTCGACGGTGCCGGGGCAGATGCTGTTGCAGCGGATACCCTTGGTGATGAAGTCGAGCGCGACCGCGCGCGTCAGCAGCGACACCGCGGCCTTCGAGGAGCTGTAGACGTAGCGATTGGCCGGCGGCCGCAGCGCCGCGCAGGAGGAGATGTTGACGATGCTGCCACCGCCGCCCGCGAGCATGTCCGGCAGGAATGCCCTGATGGTCCGGTGCATCGACTTGACGTTGAGGTCGAACGAGAAATCAAAGTCCTCTTCCGAGCACTCCAGGATGGTGCCGTGATGCACGAAGCCCGCCGCATTCAGCAGGATGTCGACCTTGCCGACGCGCTTGGCGAAGGCATTGACGTCGGCGGTGTTGCGAACGTCGAGCTTCGCCGTCTCGGCAATGCCTTCCTTGGCCAGGCCCGTGATGCCGCTCTCGTTGATGTCGGTGGCGATCACGGTCGCGCCTTCACGCGCGAATGCGATGGCGCATGCGCGTCCGATGCCTGCCGCTGCAGCCGTGATGACGGCACGCTTTCCTTTGAGGCGGTCTGCCATTTGTAATTCTCCTCACCGTGAATTTGATTGCTATGCCGTCATTGCGAGCGAAGCGAAGCAATCCAGAATCTCACCGTGGAGACAGTCTGGATTGCTTGGTCGCTTCGCTCCTCGCAATGACGAGTGGTTAGTGATTATCCCGCGCGACACCAAACGTGCCGGCGACGTTCTGGTAGCGTGTCGCCAACTCCATGCAGGCGCCGGTCGAGTGCTGGCCGACGGTGTTGCGATAAAGCTCCTGCCACGGCGTCTGGTTCGGCGGATGCTTGAAGCCGCCATTGGCCGCCAGTTCGGCATGGCGCTTCTTCACCTCGTCGTCGGAGATGAGAATGTTGGCGCTGCCCTTGTTGAGGTCGATGCGCACCTTGTCGCCGTTCCTGAGGATCGCCAGCCCGCCATTGGCGGCAGCTTCCGGCGAGGCGTTGAGGATCGAGGGCGAGCCCGATGTGCCGGACTGGCGGCCGTCACCGATGCAGGGCAGGGCGAGGATGCCGCGTTTGATCAACGCCGCCGGCGGCTGCATGTTCACGACCTCGGCGCCGCCGGGATAGCCGATCGGCCCGGTGCCGCGGACGAACAGCACGCAATGCTCGTCGATGTCCAGCGAGGCATCGTCGATCCGCTCGTGATAGTCCTCGGGACCCTCGAACACGATGGCGCGGCCCTCGAAGGCGTTGAGGTCCTTGGGGTTGCTGAGATAGCGGTCGCGAAACTCCTTGGAGATCACGCTGGTCTTCATGATCGCTGAATCGAACAGATTGCCGCGCAGCACCAGGAACCCGGCGTCCTTGACCAGCGGCTTGTCGTAATTCCAGATCACGTCGTTGTCGGGCTTTTCCGCATTGGCGCAGTTCTCGCCGATGCCGCGGCCGTTCACGGTGACCGCGTTCTCGTGGATCCGCTTGTGCTTCATCAATTCGCGCACCACCGCCGGCACGCCGCCGGCGCGGTGGAATTCCTCGCCGAGATAGAAGCCGGCCGGCTGCATGTTGACCAGCAACGGCACGTCGTGGCCGACCTTCTGCCAGTCGTCGATCGAGAGCTCCACGCCGATATGGCGCGCCAGCGCGTTGATGTGGATCGGCGCGTTGGTCGAGCCGCCGATTGCCGAGTTGATCACGATGCAGTTCTCGAACGCCTCGCGGGTGAGGATGTCCGAGGGCTTTAGATCCTCCCAGACCATCTCGACGGCGCGCTTGCCCGTCTCATAGGCAATCTGGCCGCGCTCGCGATAAGGCGCGGGGATCGCCGCACAGCCCGGCAGCGAGAAGCCGAGCGCTTCCGCAAGCCCGTTCATGGTCGAGGCGGTGCCCATGGTGTTGCAATGGCCGACCGAGGGCGCCGATGACGCCACGATCTCCATGAATTCCTCATAGTCGATCTCGCCTGCGGCGAGCCGCTCGCGCGATTTCCAGACGATGGTGCCGGAGCCGGTGCGCTCGCCATTGTGCCAGCCGTTCAGCATCGGGCCGCCCGACAGCACGATCGCGGGCAGGTTGACGGTCGCGGCCGCCATCATGCAGGCCGGCGTGGTCTTGTCGCAGCCGGTGGTCAGCACCACGCCGTCGAGCGGATAGCCGTAGAGGATCTCGACCAGGCCGAGATAAGCGAGGTTGCGGTCGAGCGCCGCGGTCGGGCGCTTGCCGGTCTCCTGGATCGGATGGGTCGGGAATTCCATCGCAATGCCGCCGGCCTCGCGGATGCCTTCGCGGACGCGATGAGCAAGCTCGATATGGTGGCGGTTGCAGGGTGAGAGGTCGTTGCCGGTTTGCGCAATGCCGATGATCGGCTTGCCGGACTGAAGCTCCGCGCGGGTCAGACCGTAGTTCAAATAGCGCTCCAGATAGAGCGCGGTCATGCCCGGGTTATGCGGATTGTTGAACCATTCCTGCGAGCGAAGATGGCGCCGAGCGCCGTTTTCGGCGGGGGCATGCCCATTGGTTGGTTTTCTTGTCATTGGTTTCTCCTGCAATGCAAACGCACTGGCGTCCGTTTTATTGTGTCGGCTTGTGCGATGCCCAACGGCGCGAGTGATGATTTGCCTGCCCGCTGGCGGGTCGTTTCCTCACAAATCCGATACTAGTCATGGCCACTTGGTAACGCTACCAATTTGTTCGCAGCGCCCGCGCCTGAAACCGCCGGCCTGCTGTCCGAACGCCGCGCCGAGGAGCTTTGCCGCTCCATCACCTTGAAGCCGAGATCGAGCACCGGATGCTGCGGGCGCCGCCCGTCGATCGCCTCGATCAGCATGGCGGCGGCCGTGTTGCCCATCTCGTAGCGGTTGGTGCGCACGCTGGAGAGGGTCGGCACGGTGGACGCCATGAATTCGAGATCGTTGAAGCCGACGATCGCGATCTGTTCGGGTATCGCAATCTCCCGGCGCCTGCATTCGAACAGCACGCCGAGCGCGAGGTCGTCATTGGCGCAGAACACCGCGTCCATGCCGGGCTCCTGCGTCAGGAGGTCGGTGAAAAGGGCGGCGCCGAGCGTCACCGAGGTCGGTGTTGCCGTCGTGACGACGAGGCGTTGCTCGAACAGTCCAGCGTCCTTCATGGCCGAGACGTATCCGTCGAGCCGCCGCTGCACCCGTGGATCCATCCGCGCGCCGACGAAGCCGATCTTGCGGTGACCTTGCGCGAACAGGTGCGCGATCGCCGCGCGGGCTGCGTCATAGTGCGAAAAGCCGATCATCATGTCGACCGGATTGGGTCCGATCTCCATGATCTGCACGATCGGGCAGTCGGCGGCATCGAGCATCGCGCGCGATTCCGCGGTCTGGTCGATGCCGGTGACGATCAGTCCGGCCGGCTTCTGCGCGAGAAACAGACGCAGCAGCTTCTCCTCCTGGAGAATACTGTAGCGTGTATTGGACAACTGAATCGAGTAACGGCTGCTTTCGGAGGCGTCATAGATGCCGCGCAGCACGTCGGAGAACACGTTGTTGGTCAGTGACGGAATCAAGACGCCGATCACTTCGGTGCGCTGCGAGGCCAACGCGCGTGCCGCCAGGTTGGGCACATAGCCGAGCTCCTTGGCCGCGCTCTCGACCCGTGTCCGCTTGGCGACCGACAGCGCCTCGGGATTGCGGAAGAAGCGGGACGCTGTGATCGGGCTGACGCCGGCAAGTTCGGCGACTTCCGCCAGCCGGATTTTGCCTGACTTGGTGCGTTTTCGACCCATTTGCTGCTCTTAACACACTCACTGTCGCAAACAAAGGAACGTTGACAGCGCTACCAGCACAGACTAACCAAAGACAAATTGCCAAAACCGCACAAACTGCCGACAATGTCCCCCGCTAAGGCTGGGCTTCGTTCGGTGAAGTCTGAAAAAACAAGACGGTCGCGGCGCAAGATGCGTCGTGGACTTTCGAGGAGGGAGCTAGATGTCGTCTGTGCAAATCCGCGACGTGCGGAAATCGTTCGGCAATTTTGAAGTCCTGCACGGCGTTTCGATTCCGATCGAGGACGGCCAGTTCGTCGTCCTGGTTGGTCCCTCCGGCTGCGGCAAGTCGACGCTTCTACGCATGCTCGCGGGCCTCGAGAACATCACCTCCGGCACGATCTCGATCGGCGACCGCGTCGTCAACAATGTCCAGCCCAAGGAGCGGGACATTGCGATGGTGTTCCAGAACTACGCGCTCTATCCGCACATGACGGTCGGCGAGAACATGGGCTTCTCGATGAAGCTGCGGGGCGAGAGCACCGACGAGATCAACAAACGCGTCAAGCGCGCCGCCGAAATTCTCGCGCTGTCGCCGCTGCTCGAGCGTTACCCGCGCCAGCTCTCCGGCGGCCAGCGCCAGCGCGTCGCCATGGGCCGCGCCATCGTGCGCGATCCGCAGGTGTTTCTGTTCGACGAGCCTTTGTCGAACCTCGACGCCAAGCTGCGCGTCGCGATGCGCACCGAGATCAAGGAACTGCACCAGCGGCTGAAGACAACGACCGTCTACGTCACCCACGACCAGATCGAGGCCATGACCATGGCCGACAAGATCGTCGTCATGCATGACGGCATCGTCGAGCAGATGGGCACGCCGCTCGAGCTCTACGACAAGCCCGACAACCAGTTCGTCGCCGGCTTCATCGGCTCGCCCTCCATGAACTTCCTGAAGGGTCATGTGCGCGTCAACGGCGTTGCGACCTTCGAGGGTCCGAACGGCGTCAAGCTGCCGCTCAAGAATGCGCCGGCGGCGTCCGACGGCCGTCCCGTCGTTTACGGCGTGCGGCCCGAGCATTTCACCATCGCCGACGACGGCGCCGATGCCGAGATCGTCGTGGTCGAGCCGACCGGCTCCGAAACGCAGGTGTTTGCGAAGCTCGGTGGTGAGCAGGTCGTCGCCGTCTTCCGCGAACGTCACCAATTCAATCCGGGTGACAAGGTCAAGCTGAAGCCCGATCCTTCCGTGGTTCATCTGTTCGACGAGGCGACGGGCAAACGCGTGTAGCGACGCCGAACGACTGCCCAAGAAGACCCAACACAAGACCACCCAATACAAAATATAAAATTTAGGGAGAGAACGATGAGCGATTTCGACAGGCGAAGTGTGCTTAAAGTCGGCCTCGGTGGCGCGGCGTTGCTGGCTGGCCCGGGCATCGTCCCGGTGCGTGCGGCGACCTGGACCAACACGCCGGAGCCGAACGCCTCCATCCGCGTGCTGCGCTGGAAGCAATTCATCCAGGCCGAGTTCGACAAGTTCGCCGAGCAGACCAAGGCGTTCTCCGAGAAGACCGGCGTCAAGGTCAAGCTCGAGGCCGAGAGCTGGGAGGACATCAGGCCGAAGGCCGCGGTCGCGGCCAATGTCGGCGCCGGTCCCGACCTGATCATCGGCACGCTCGATGATCCCCATAAGTTCCCGGAAAAGCTGATCGATGTGACCGATGTCGCCGACTATCTCGGCGCGCAGTATGGCGGCTGGTATCCGGTTGCCGAACGCTACGGCAAGAAGGGCAACAGCTGGATCGCCATTCCGCAGGGCGCGACCGGCGGCTGCCTGAACTACCGCATCAGCCACGTGAAGGCGGCCGGCTTCGATGAATTCCCCAAGGACACCGCCGGCTTCCTCAAGCTGTGCCAGGCCCTGAAGAAGAACAACACGCCGGCCGGCTTCGCGCTCGGCCACGCCACGGGCGACGCCAACGGGTGGTGCCAGTGGGCGCTGTGGGCATTCGGCGGCAAGGTCGTCAACGACAAGAACGAGGTCGTGATCGACTCGCCGGAGACGATCGCCGCGCTCGAATACGTCAAGCAGCTCTACGAGACCTTCATCCCCGGCGTGCTGTCGTGGAACGACTCGAACAACAACAAGGCGTTCCTCAACGGCGAACTCAGCCTGACGCTGAACGGCATCTCGATCTGGACCGTCGGAAAGAACTCGACCGATCCGAAGCAGCAGGAGATCGCCAAGGACATGAACCACGCGCCGATGCCGATCGGGCCGGTCGGCGTGTCGACCGAGCAGCAGAACGTGCTCGTCTATTACGGTTACAAGCACTCGAAGTATCCCAAGGCGGTCAAGGAATACATCAAGTTCATGATGGACAAGGCGAACTACGACGCCTGGGAGGTCTCCTCCAACGGCTACGTGTCGCCGCCGCTTCCGGCCTACAACGACAACCCGGTGTGGACGTCGGATCCGAAGATCACGCCGTATCGGGACTGCCTGAAGCGTTGCCGCGACAACGGCTATGCCGGCGATCTCGGTTATGCCTCCGCCGCCGTGATGGGCGACTTCGTCGTCGTCGACATGTTCGCCGAGGCGGCGTCGGGCTCCGTGACGCCGAAGCAGGCAGCCGCGCGCGCGGCCGAGCGCGCCAAGCGCTACTACCAGGTCTGATCAGTTCCAATCTACGCGGCGTCCGGTTCGCCGGACGCCGCGACTTTTCGTTGAGGGGAGTCCGACATGGCAGTTATGGCCGAGCCCGTTGCCGCGCATGTCAAGCGCAGCAGCTTGTGGACCAGAGCATTCGAGAGCCGGAATTTCCTCGGCGCGATGTTCATGGTGCCGGCGATCGCGATTCTCATCCTGTTTCTGGCTTACCCGCTGGCGCTGGGCTTCTGGCTCGGCATGACCGATACCAAGATCGGCGGAGCCGGGCGCTACATCGGGTTCCAGAACTTCGTCTCGCTCTCCAAGGACTCGGTGTTCTGGCTGTCGGTGTTCAACACCATCTTCTACACGGTCGCCGCCAGCGCCGTGAAATTCGCGATCGGACTTTACCTGGCGCTGCTACTCAACGAGCGGCTGCCGTTCAAGTCGATCGTCCGAGCCATCGTGCTATTGCCCTTCGTGGTGCCGACGGTGCTCTCCGCGATCGCGTTCTGGTGGATCTATGACAGCCAGTTCTCGATCATTTCCTGGGTGCTGCTCAAGGCCGGCCTGATCACGCACTACATCGATTTCCTCGGCGATCCCTGGAATGCGCGCTGGTCGGTCGTCGCAGCCAACATCTGGCGCGGCGTGCCTTTCGTGGCGATCACGCTGCTGGCGGGATTGCAAACCATCTCGCCCTCGCTCTACGAGGCCGCCAATCTCGACGGCGCCACCAATCTGCAGCGCTTCCGCCACATCACGCTGCCGATGCTGTCGCCGATCATCGCGGTGGTGATGACGTTCTCGGTGCTGATGACCTTCACCGACTTCCAGTTGATCTACACCATCACGCGGGGCGGGCCGATCAACGCCACCCATCTGATGGCGACGCTATCGTTCCAGCGCGCCATCACCGGCGGCAATCTCGGCGAGGGCGCGGCGATCTCGAACGCGATGATTCCGTTCCTGGTCGCGGCGATCCTGCTCAGCTTTTTCGGGCTTCAGCGTTCCCGCTGGCAGCAGGGCGGGAGGGACTGACCATGAGCACAGCGGACGACCAAAGCGTCGGAATGGACTACCTCGAGAGCTTCCCGCGGAAATTTCTCCGCGTCTACCTTCCGCTCGGTCTGATCATCTTCTTGCTGCTGTTCCCGTTCTACTGGATGGCGATCGCGACGTTCAAGCCGGACGCGGAGATGTACGACTACGAGAGGTACAATCCGTTCTGGATCGTGCATCCGACGCTGGAGCACATCAAGAAGCTGTTCTTCGACACCGACTATCCGCTCTGGATGTGGAACACGGTGATCGTCTCGGTGTCCTCGACCTTCATCTCGCTGTTTGCCAGCGTGTGCGCCGCGTATGCGATCGAACGTCTGCGCTACAAAGGCTCGCGCTATATCGGCCTTGCGATCTTCCTCGGCTATCTCGTGCCGCCCTCGATCCTGTTCATTCCGCTGGCGGCGATCGTGTTTCAGCTCGGCCTGTTCGACGGCAATCTGGCGCTGATCCTGACCTATCCGACCTTCCTGATCCCGTTCTGCACCTGGCTCCTGATGGGCTATTTCCGCACCATCCCCTATGAGCTGGAGGAGTGTGCGCTGATCGACGGGGCGACGCGGATCCAGATTCTGACCAAGATCACGCTGCCGCTGTCCCTGCCGGGGGTGATCTCGGCGGGCATCTTCGCCTTCACGTTGTCCTGGAACGAGTTCATCTACGCGCTGACCTTCATCTCCTCGTCCGAGAACAAGACGATCCCCGTCGGTGCGATCACCGAGCTCGTCAACGGCGACGTCTACCATTGGGGCGCACTGATGGCGGCGGCACTGACCGGCTCGGTCCCCGTAGTTATCCTTTATTCCTTCTTCGTGGAGTATTATGTGTCGGCGATGACCGGCGCCGTGAAGGAATGATCGCGGGGCCGCAATGAGGGCGCGCTGAGGGCAGCGCGCCAATAAGAAGGAGTAGGCTCTTGCACGTTCTGGTTCTGGGCGCCGCCGGCATGGTCGGCCGCAAATTGTGTGAACGGCTGCTGCGCGACGGCCGGCTCGGCAAGAGCGACATCACCAAGCTCACCATGCATGACGTGGTCGAGCCGAAGACGCCGGAAAAGGCCGGTTTTGCCGTCGAGACGGTATCGAGCGACTTCGCCGTCCCCGGCGCCGCCGAAAAGCTGATCGCCGGCCGTCCCGACGTGATCTTCCATCTCGCCGCGATCGTGTCGGGCGAAGCCGAACTCGATTTCGACAAGGGCTACCGCATCAATCTCGACGGCACGCGGATGCTGCTCGACGCGGTCAGGCTTGCTGGCGGCGGCTACAAGCCGCGCGTGGTGTTCACCTCTTCGATCGCGGTGTTCGGCGCGCCGTTTCCCGAGGCGATCGGCGACGAGTTCTTCCACACGCCGCTGTTGAGCTACGGCACCCAGAAGGCGATCGGCGAACTGCTGCTGGCCGACTATTCGCGCCGCGGCTTCCTCGATGGCATCGGCATTCGCCTGCCGACCATCTGCATCCGGCCCGGCCTGCCCAACAAGGCGGCATCGGGCTTCTTCTCCAGCATTCTGCGCGAGCCGCTCGCCGGCAAGGAGGTCGTGCTGCCGGTCTCCGAGGACGTCCGTCACTGGCACGCCACGCCGCGGTCCGCCGTCGGCTTCCTGCTGCATGCCGGCACCATGGACCTCGCCACCGTCGGTCCGCGCCGCAATTTGACCATGCCGGGCCTGTCGGCGACGGTCGGCGAGCAGATCGCTGCGCTGAAGCGTGTCGCGGGCGACAAGGTCGCCGCCCGCATCAAGCGGGAGCCCGACCCCTTCATCGTCGGCATCGTCGGCGGCTGGCCGCGCAACTTCAATGCCAAGCGGTCGCTCGAGCTCGGCTTCACCACCGAGGAAAAGACCTTCGACGACATCATCCGCATTCACATCGAAGACGAGCTCGGCGGTAATTTCGTCGCCTGATCTCTGACTGAGCGGGTAAAGTGATGGCGAGCGTTGCTTGCATCGGCGAATGCATGGTCGAGCTTCGGCAGGCCCAGGGCGGACAGTCTTCGGGACAGTCTGCCGGGCAGGGCGGTGGCCTGTACTCGCGCGGCTTCGGCGGAGACACCCTCAATACGGCCGTGTATCTGGCGCGGCTCGAGACCAAGGTCGATTATCTCACCGCGCTTGGCGACGATGCCCTGAGCGATGAGATGATCGCGGCCTGGACCTCGGAGGGCGTCGGCACAAGGCGTGTCGCGCGGTTGGCGGGCAAGCTGCCCGGCCTCTACATGATCCAGCTGGATGCGAAGGGCGAGCGCCAGTTCTTCCACTGGCGCGACAGTGCGGCGGCGCGCCAGCTGATGGACTTGCCGGAGACGAACGAGTTGCTCAACTCGCTGATGAGCTACGACATCATCTATCTCTCTGCGATCACGCTCTCGATCTACGATGCGGCCGGACGCGAGCGCCTGTTCGCGGCGATCAAGCGGGCGCGCCTGCTCGGCACCCGCTTCGTGTTCGACACCAATTTTCGCGCGCGAGGGTGGCCGGACCGCGATGTCGCGCGCGAGGTGTTTGCAGCGGCCTTCGCGGCCGCCGACATCGTGCTGACCTCGACCGAGGATCTGCTCGCCCTCTATCCCGGCGAGAGCCAGGACCAGCTGATGGCGCGCATCCCGAGCCCCGAGCTGGTGTTCCGGCTCGCCGAGCCGGTCAGCCTGCTGCGCTTTGCCGGAGCCACCCACGAGGTCCGCGCCGAGCCGATGACCAAGCCGGTGGTCGACACCACGGCGGCCGGGGACAGCTTTGCGGCGGCCTATATCGCGGCGCGGCTCGCCGGTTCCGACCCGGTCGAGGCCGCCCAGGCCGGGCATCGCCTTGCCAGCCTCGTGATCTGCTATTCCGGCGCCATCATTCCGGGTTATGCCATGCCGCCGAAGAAGCGGCACCGGCCGGCGACCTCTCGTCAAGCGACCAAGTAAGATCGAGACCCATGACCACGACTGCCCAACAGAACCACCTCGTTGCGCTCTTCAAGGCCGCGACCGTCATCCCCGTCCTCACCATCGAGCGGATCCAGGATGCGGTGCCGCTGGCGCGTGCGCTGGTTGCCGGCGGCGTCCGCACGCTGGAGGTGACCATGCGCACCCCTGTTGCTATCGAGGCCGCGAGGGCGATGATGGCCGAAGTCCGCGAGGCGATCGTCGGCATCGGCACGATTCTCAATCCGGCAGACTTCGCTCGTGTCGAGAGGCTCGGCGTCGCGTTCGGCATCAGCCCGGGCCTGACCCCGGATCTCCTTAAGGTTGCCGCCGACAGCTCCTTGCCGTTCGCGCCGGGCATCGCCACGGCGTCCGAGCTGATGATGGCGCTGGCCCATGGCCTCGACGTGGCAAAATTCTTCCCGGCCGAGCAGGCCGGCGGCATCAAGGGCCTGCGCGCGCTCGGTGGTCCGTTTCCGAACGTGCGGTTCTGCCCCACCGGTGGCGTCGGCGAGGCCAATGCGGCGACCTGGCTTGCCGAGCCCAACGTGGTTGCGGTCGGCGGTTCCTGGCTGTGCCCGGCGGCGGAGATCAAGGCCGGGAACTGGGCCGGCATAACTGCCATCTGCCAGCGCACGATCAAGGCCCTGAAAGCCGCGTGAAGTCTTGCCATCGCTGAGCTAAGACTTAGGTCAGTAAGAGACCGTAGGGAGAAAAGACCATGACCGCCAGCATCGTTGGATGGGCGCATACGCCGTTCGGCAAGTTCGACACCGAAACCGTCGAAAGCCTCGTCACGCGCGTCGCCAATGAGGCGATGGCGGATGCCGGTATCTCCGCGTCCGACGTCGATGAGATCGTGCTCGGCCATTTCAACGCCGGCTTCTCGCCGCAGGATTTTACCGCCTCGCTGGTGCTCCAGGCCGACCCGAAGCTGCGATTCAAGCCGACCACCCGCGTCGAGAACGCCTGCGCCACCGGCTCCGCCGCCGTGCATCAGGGCGTGCGTGCGATTGCTGCGGGTGCGGCCAAGATCGTGCTGGTCGTCGGCGTCGAGCAGATGACGCGCACGCCGGGGCCGGAGATCGGCAAGAACCTGTTGAAGGCATCCTACCTGCCTGAGGACGGTGACACCGTCGGCGGCTTCGCCGGCGTGTTCGGCAAGATCGCCAGCTCCTATTTCCAGAAATACGGCGACCAGTCCGATGCGCTGGCGCTGATCGCGGCCAAGAACCACAAGAACGGCGTCGCCAATCCCTACGCCCAGATGCGCAAGGATTTTGGCTTCGATTTCTGCCGCGCCGAGAGCGAGAAGAACCCTTACGTCGCCGGCCCCTTGAAGCGCACTGATTGCTCGCTCGTCTCCGACGGCGCAGCCGCACTGGTGCTGGCCGACGCCGAGACCGCCAAGACCATGAGCAAGTCGATCGGCTTCCGCGCCACCGCGCACGCCCAGGATTTCTTGCCGATGTCCAAGCGCGACATCCTCCAGTTCGAAGGCTGCACGGTCGCATGGCAGCGCGCGCTGGAGCAGGCCGGGATCACGCTGTCCGATCTCTCCTTCGTCGAGACCCATGACTGCTTCACCGTCGCCGAGCTGATTGAGTACGAAGCGATGGGCTTGACGCCGAGGGGGCAGGGCGCCCGCGCCATCAAGGAAGGCTGGACGCTCAAGGACGGCAAGCTGCCGGTCAATCCGTCCGGCGGGCTGAAGGCCAAGGGCCATCCGATCGGCGCCACCGGTGTCTCCATGCACGTGATGACCGCGATGCAGCTCGCAGGCCAGGCGCCCGAAGGCATGCAGCTCAACAACCCAAAACTCGGCGGCATCTTCAACATGGGGGGCGCGGCCGTCGCCAACTACGTCTCCGTGCTGGAGCCGCTGAAGTAAGCTCCGACCTTGTAGGGCGGGCAAAGGCGCGCAAGCGCCGTGCCCGCCAACTTGTTTGCGCTAGATCATGGTGGGCACGCTTCGCTTTGCCCACCGTACGGCTCTGATTGATTCGCGGGAAATGCATCATGAGCAATGACTACGAAGAATCGCTGTCGATGGATGCACTCAACGACCGCATCGCGATCCTCGAGGACAATATAAGGCAGCTCATCGAACAGGCCGCGGCGGCCTCGGGCGAGCAGAACGAGTCGCGGATCGCCGACCGCATCAACCAGCAGAACGACGAACTCGACCGTCTCATCAAGATCCGTGAATCCCGCCAGAAGAAATAGCGGACGCGCAGCGCATGCGGCCATACGCCGGCCGCCCTTGCGCGCGCGGCGCTGCTGCCTTTAGCTGGACCGAAATCGCGGGGCCGCTTTCTAGAGCCCCGCGCAATCGGGAGCGAACCATGGGGCCGCTGAAGGGCATCAAGGTCGTCGACATGACAACCGTGCTGATGGGGCCCTATGCGACCCAGATGCTCGGCGACTACGGTGCTGACATCATCAAGGTGGAATCGCTCGACGGCGACGTCACCCGCCTGATCGGCCCGATGCGTCACGCCGGCATGGGCCCGGTGTTCCTCAACACCAACCGCAGCAAGCGCTCGATCTGTCTCGATTTGAAGAAGCCCGCCGGCCGCGAGGCCGTGCTGCGGCTGCTGAAGGACGCCGATGTGCTCGTCTACAACGTCCGTCCGCAGGCGATGGCACGGCTCCAGCTCGGCTATGACGTTGTGTCCAAGATCAATCCGCGTCTGGTCTATGCCGGCGTGTTCGGCTTCGGCCAGGACGGGCCGTATGCCGCAAAGCCCGCCTATGACGATCTGATCCAGGGCGCGACCGCGCTGCCGGCGCTGATGGCGCAGACCGGTGACGGCGTGCCGCGCTATGTGCCGAACGCGCTGGTCGATCGCATTGTCGGCCTCACCGCCGTCGGCGCGATCTGCGCCAGCCTCGTGCACCGCGACCGCACCGGACGCGGCCAGCGCGTCGACATCCCGATGTTCGAGACCATGGCCGGCTTCGTCATGGGCGACCACATGGGCGGGCTCACCTTTGAGCCTCCGCTCGACAAGGGCGGCTACGCCCGCCACCTCTCGCGCGACCGCCGGCCCTACAAGACATCGGACGGCTATCTCAGCGTCATTGTCTACAACGACAAGCAGTGGGAGAACTTCTTCAAGGCGACGGGCCGCGACGATCTGCGCGCCGATCCGAAATTTGCGAGCTTTGCCGGCCGTGCCGCCAACATCGACGCCGTCTATGCCGAACTCGCGCGCATCTTCGAGACGCGCAGCACTGCGGAATGGATCGACCTGCTCACCAGGGCCGATGTGCCTGTGATGCCGATGCACGACCTCGCATCGATGCTGCACGATGAGCATCTGGACGCCACGAACTTCTTCCCGGTCGTAAACCATCCGACCGAAGGGCCGATCCGCAGCATGAAGGTGACGGCCAATTGGTCGGAGACCGAGGCCGAGCCGGTGCGGCTGGCGCCGCGGCTCAACGAGCACGGCGCGGAGATTTTGCGCGAGATCGGCTATTCCGCGGACGAGATCGACGCGCTGGTCCGCGACGGCGTCACCCGTTCGTCGCCTCGGAATGACGATGCACAGGTGCTGCCATGAGCTTCATCACGGGCGTCGGCCTCACATCTTTCGGCAAGCACGAAGGCTCATCCTCGCTCGACCTGATGAGCAAAGCCGCGCAGGCCGCACTCGACGATGCGGAGCTCAAGCGCGCCGAGATCGACGGCATCCTCTGCGGCTACTCCACCGTCTCGCCGCACATCATGCTGGCGACTGTCTTCGCCGAGCATTTTGGCATCCGTCCGGCTTATGCCCATGCCGTCCAGGTCGGCGGTGCGACCGGCCTCGCGATGACCATGCTCGCCCATCATCTCGTCGAAGCAGGCGTCGCCCGCAATGTGCTGGTCGTCGGCGGCGAGAACCGCCTCACCGGGCAGAGCCGCGATGCCTCGATCCAGGCGCTGGCGCAGGTCGGCCATCCCGACTACGAGGTGCCGCTGGGGCCGACCATTCCCGCCTATTACGGCCTCGTCGCTACCCGCTATATGCACGAATACGGCGTGACGGAAGAAGACCTCGCCGAATTCGCGGTGCTGATGCGCGCACACGCCTGCACCCATCCCGGGGCGCAATTTCACGATCCTATCACGGTCGCTGACGTCATGGCCTCGAAGCCCGTGGCGATGCCGCTGAAACTGCTCGACTGCTGCCCGGTCTCCGACGGCGGCGCCGCCTTCGTCATCAGCCGCGAGCGGACGGGAGAGGCCGGCGTACGCATTCGCGGCTGTGCCCAGGCGCATACCCATCAGCATGTTACCGCTGCGCCCGCCCTCAGCGAGCTCGGCGCCGAGATCTCCGTCGCCCGCGCCAAGGAGGCCACGGGCCTTGCGATCTCCGACGTGCGCTACGCCGCCATCTACGACAGCTTTACCATCACGCTCGCCATGCTGCTGGAAGACCTCGGGCTTGCCGCGCGCGGCGAGGCAGCCGCCCGCGTACGATCAGGCCATTTTGGCCGCGATGGCGCGATGCCGCTGAACACCCATGGTGGCTTGCTCAGCTACGGCCATTGCGGCGTTGGCGGCGCCATGGCGCATCTGGTCGAAACGCATCTGCAGATGACGGGGCGGGCTGCTATCCGCCAGGTGCGTGACGCCTCGATCGCGCTGCTGCATGGCGACGGCGGCGTGCTGTCGTCCCACGTCAGCATGTTTTTGGAGCGGGTGCGATGAGCGAGCGTCTAGCGGACTGGACCAGGGGCGAAGAGGCGGTCACCTATCAGACCTGCACCGCCTGCGCCCATGTGCAGTATTTCCGTCGCGCTTTCTGCGCGGCCTGCGGCATGTCCGATCCGCGCGAGGCGCGCGCCAGCGGCAAGGGCAGGGTGTACGCGACATCGTTGGTCTGCCGTGCCGCCACGCCTGAGACGCGCGCGCACGTGCCCTACAATATTCTGCTGGTCGATTGCGCCGAAGGGTTTCGCATGATGGCGCATGGTGAGAATGATCTCGCCATCGGCGACGAGGTCGTCGCGAGCTTTAAGCCGTTTGCCGGAAAGCTGATGCCGTTCTTCACGAAGGGAAAATAGTGGGATTCGTCATTCGGGGGCGGTCCAAGGGACCGAGCCTGGAACGGGAGTTCTGGGCCTGGCCTGTGCGAGAGCCACCCCGGAATGACGAAAACGCAAAAACTCTACCTAACGCCCGTAGAACAAGATGCTGGCGATGACGAGCATAGCCATCACGGCCAGCATATGCGCGAGCGCCTCCGAGGCCGCCCCTTTGGTGGCTTCCTTCATGCCTTTTCTCCCTAGACTTGGGCGTGACTCATCGATGCGCGGTGAGCGCAAGGACGGCCAATTATTTTACTCGGAACACCCCACTTCGAGTATCCGCTGCGATCTAGTCCCCACGCAGCGAATATCGATTGTGCCAAGGTCGATCAGCAATGCGGCGGCATTTTGACTCGATGTTGTTGCTCCTGCGTCTCTCCGCGAATAGAGTTTCAGGGAACTTTCGCCGGCAACGACAATGAGCATCAAAGGCTCCGAGAAGCCTTCGACAAAAACATCAGGAAAATCATGGCCCGCATCAACTATAGCGACCCGTCGAAGGCATCCGACCGCACCCGCGAAATCCTCGACAAGAACCGCAATGCCAACATCTTCCGGATGATGTCGCATTCGCCGAGCTATTTCGAGCAGTACTGCCGCCTGGGCGGCGCCATCCGCCACAAGGGCGAACTTGACCCCATCGTGCGCGAGCTCGCGATTACCCGCACTGGAATTCTGTGCGAGGCGCCGTATGAGATCGTCGCGCACAAGCGCATCGGCAAGAATGTCGGCGTCACCGACGAGCAGAGCGAGGCGCTCGAGAACTGGCAGTCAGCTAACTGCTTCGACGAGACACAGCGCGCCGCGCTCGCCTTCACCGACGAGATCGTCAAGCTGAACAAGCCGACGGACGTGACCTTCAAGGCGATCTCATCGAAGTTGCCGCCGGCCGCGCTGGTTGAATTGCAGCTCTCGGTCGGCTTCTACATCATGACCTCGAAATTCCTTGAGACGTTCGAGATCGATCTTCAGCCTGTGACGGAAGTGGTGGGCTGATCCAAAAACTGCGGCGAGGTCTGGCGATGACGATCGATGAATACACGGCCTGGGCCGCGAGCATTGCGAAAGTCGATGAGCATCCGTCCAACGAGCGGCTGTCCTATCTCGGTCTCGGCCTCGCCGGCGAATCCGGCGAGGTCGCCGAGCACATCAAGAAATTGCTGCGCGACGACTGGCTCGATCAGGCAGGTCTCGTCGATGAGCTCGGCGACGTCATCTATTACTGGGCCTGCCTGTGTGCGGCGACCGGCCAGAAGCCATCCGAATTGCTCAAGGCGAGTGCGGCCAAGATCAATCGGCGGCTGAGCGAGGCGGCGAGCCGCTGAGCCGCAACCATCGCGCTCAGGTCGAGGTCAGGATATCCACCTTGGCGTTGGCGACAATCAGACGCTCGGCCAGAAGCTGCGCCAGATTGCGCATGATGCGTTCGCTGGCGTGAGGATGCTGCTTGCGGAAGCGCTCGAAGTCCTTCAGCTGCACCTCGTGCGCCGTCGCTGCCATGTCCGCGAACACGTCCGCGGAGCGGGTGGTCTCAATCAGCGCCATCTCACCGAACGCCATGCCGGCCGTCAGCGTTGCCAGCCGCACGCCGTCGGGCAGGGTGACATGCACCGCGCCGCTGCGCAGGAAGAACAGGGAATCGGCTGCAGCGCCTGTCGTGATGATCTTCGCGCCGGATGCATAGGTCCGGATCGTGCAAATCGAGGCGAGGTCGGTCAGCTCTTCCTCGCTCATGCCTGCTAGCAGCGGCTGTTCGGCAAGCTCGGTGGTCTCGTGGAAATCGATCGATCCGCCATGGCGATAGACGATCTGGTCTTCGGCCCATTCGATCGCGGTGTCGAGCAGGTAGAAATCGCGGACGTTCTTCAGCTCGGCGGTCCATTCCCGCAGGCTGTCCCATTCCTTGGAGGCGCGCCTGACGCCTGACAGCACGACGGTCACATTCAGCGCCGCGAGCTCCTCGAACGCTTCGGCGACCAGCCGCGCACCCGCGCGCGTGGTGGAGGTGACGCGGTGCAGATCGAAGATCACGAATTGCGGCCGCGGCCGGCCCGCAAGCCGGCGCGAGACATAGTCGACCGCCGATAGCGACAGCGTGCCGACCAGCTCGATGATCCGCACCTCCTGCTCGTGCGCCGCGAGAATATCGCGCTCCTGCGGACGGCGCACGCGCCGCGACGGGCTCTTGCCGATGTCGTAGTCGGCGATGACGGCGTTGCGCGCATCGTCACTGCGGTTGAGCATGTGAAGGTCGTAATGCGAGGACAGCGCCTCGCAGACCTTGATGCCGCGCACGCTGTTGCCGTGCTTGTCGAGCTTTGGCGAATAGCTGCCGAGCCCGAGGCGGGCGGGAAGGGCGGCCAGAATCCCGCCGCCGACACCGCTCTTGGCGGGGATGCCGATCCGGTAGATCCATTCGCCGGCATAGTCGTACATGCCCGACGACGTCATCACCGACAGCGTGCGCGAGATCGCGTAAGGCGTCAGCACCTGTTCGCCCGTGACCGGATTGACGCCGCGGTTGGCGAGCGTTGCCGCCATCACCGCGATGTCGCGCGCGGTGACCAGCACCGCGCATTGCCGGAAGTAGACGTCGAGCACGGCAGCGACATTGTCCGAGATCACCGCATTGGTCTTGAGGAGATAGCCGATGGCGCGGTTGCGGTCGCCGGTCTGGCTTTCGGAAGCGTAGACGGCCTCGTCCAGGGCGAGGTCGCGCCCGGCAAAACGACTAAGCGCGAGGCGAATCTGCTCGAAGGCGTCTGCGCCCTTGCTGTCGTAGATCAGCCCGGTGCAGGCGATCGCGCCGGCATTGACCATCGGGTTGAACGGATGGTTTTCGGAATTGAGCCGGATCGAGTTGAACGGATCGCCAGAGGGCTCGACGCCGATCGCGCTCTCGACCCTGTTCGCGCCGAGCAGATCCAGCGCCAGCGCGAACACGAACGGCTTTGACATTGATTGGATGGTGAAGGGCACCCTGGAGTCGCCGACCTCGTAGACATGGCCGTCCAGGGTCGCGAGGCTGATGCCGAAATGGGCTGGATCGGCCTTGCTCAGCTCGGGAATGTAGTCGGCGACCGCGCCCGAGATCTCCGCCGAGAATTCGTTGAGGCAATTGTCCAGGAACCGCAGCAAAGGCGGCTTTGAGCGGGTCCAGGCGGTGGCGAGCGGCGAAAGCGGTTTCATCGCCTCTCTTTGTGCAACGCAATCAGGGCACGCGCAACCCGTACGGCACCATGGTCTGCCGCCGGACCAGAACAAGGGCGAGCAAAGCCGTGGGCACGAGGATGGCGAGGCCGAGCAGCGTCACCTGCATCTGCGACAGCGGCATGATGCCGCCGCCGGGGGTGGCCACCACGAACCCGCCGATCACCAGCAGCACGCGAATAGGCCATTCCAGCGCACCGGCGCCGCGGAGATCGCCGACGAAGGGCTGGTAGCCCTGGATGCCGCCGCAGATGAACAGCGTGCCGAACGCCGCAAGCGCCATCAGGCCGAGGCCGGCGAGATAGGGGCTTTCCCCCTGCAGCACCAGCGCCGGATTGAGCACGAAGAAGAACGGGATGAAATAGATGATGCTCCCGACCCACATCGATTCCCAGCCCGTCTTCATCGCAGGCGAGCCGGCAATGCCTGCGGCTGCGAATGAAGCAATCGCGACCGGCGGGGTGATCGACGACAGCATGCCCCAGTAGAAGATGAACATGTGCACGGCCATCTTGTTCAGCCCGAGCTTCTCCAGCGCGGGCGCGACCAGGATGGCGAGGAAGATGTAGCAGGCCGTCGTGGTCAGGCCGAGCCCGAGGATCAGGCTGGTGAGGGCGCACATGCCGAGCAGCAAGAACGGATTGTCGCCGGCGATGCGCAGCAGGTCGTTGGCGAGGCTCGACACCACGCCGGTCATCGAGAAGGCGCCGATCAGCAGGCCGCAGCCGGCAAGGATGCCGACGAGCTCGACGAAGGTGCGGCCATTGACCTCGAGGAATTTGCCGATGGTCGCGACAGTCCAACGTGTGTCCTTCGAGAACAGCTGGTTGAGGACCAGAAGCAGCGCGGTGGCATAGAACGGCGCATGGCTTTCGCGCTTGAAGTAGAGCAGCATCACGATCAGGAGCGCGATCACGAAAACGTAGTACCAGCCGTCCCGGATCGTATCCATGACCCGCGGCAGCTCTGCGCGCGGGATGCCTTTCAGCCCGTGTCGTGCGGCATAGGAATCGACCTGCATGAACAGCCCGATGTAATAAAGCGCGGCGGGAATAATGGCCGCGATCGCGACATCGGCATAGCTGACATTGAGGAACTGCGCGATCACGAAGGCGGTCGCGCCCATCACCGGCGGCGCCAGCACCGCGCCGGTCGAGGCACAGGCTTCGATCGCGCCGGCATAGGAGGCGCGAAAACCACTCTTCTTCATCACCGGGATGGTCATGGTGCCGGCAGTGAGCACGTTGGAGATGATCGAGCCCGACATCATGCCGAGCAGGCCGCTGGCAAAGATGCAGACTTTCGCCGCGCCGCCGCGGAACGTGCCGCACAGCGCGAAGGCGAGGTTGATGAAGAACTTTCCGGCGCCGGTCATCATCAGCGCGGTGCCGAACACCAGGAAGCCGATCACGGTGTCGGCAAACGCCTGGATGGGAATGCCGAGCAGGCTCTCGCCCGAGAGCACGTGATAGGCGGTCGCCTGCTCCAGCGTCGATTGCGTGCCGCGGAACGGCCCGAGCCAGCCGGCCTCTGCGAACAGCGGATAGACCGTGAAGGGGAGCACGCTCAGGAGCAGGCTCCAGCCGCCGGTACGGCGCAGCGCCTCCATCAGCATCACCCACATCACGAGGCCGGCGGCGATGACGCTGTTCGGCGCGCCGCCGAATTCCCAGCCGGCCTCCGCGGCCTTGCGCACGTTCGACATCAGCAGCAGCGCGGCGGCAAAGGTCACGACGAAGCAGAGAAGGTCATACCAGGGAATGCGGTCGAGCGGCGCGCGCGTGGTTCCCGGGAAGATCAGGAACGTGAAGGGCAGCATCAGCGCGATCAGGAGATAGAAGTACTCCGTGTTGAGCTGGGTGTAGCCGACAAAAAAGCGCAGCGAGAATTGCTGGTTGATGCAGAGCAGGATGGTCGCGGCGGTCGCGGTCACCAGCGTCCAGCGCCAGGCGCCGCGCAAGCTGCGAACGCGCGTGACCTCCGCTTCCTGCATGTTGCCGGCGGCGCCATGCGGATCGTCGAACACGACCCGCTTGGCCTCGTCCTGCGGGGCGGTGGAGACTGAAGCAGACATGATCGACCCCGCGCGTGGGCAATTAACCGTTGACGATTATTCGTCGAACCCGTTCGGCATGTCGGCCTTCGCAAGCGCCGCGGCACGCGCTTTCATCCAGCCGTCGAGGAAGGCCTTGTCATCCGCGGGCGGATTGGACTTGCCGTAGTCGGTCCACGCTGCGCCAAGCACCTCCTGGCGCTTGATCAGCTTGTTGTTGTGCGTGTCCTGCGCGTCACTCCATTGCCCGGCTTCCTTCAGCGCCTTCACCGCGCCGGGGTGTACCGGCACCACCCAGTTCTTGGTCTGGCGATCGGCCGCGAGCCCGCCGGCGCCGGGTGCGGAGTCCTTGTAGGAATCGTAGTTCACGATCATCGCCTTCGTCATCGCATAGACCTGGTCGGGGGCTTGCGAGGCGTAGGCGACGAAGATCGGGTAGGGGTAGTTGCCGAGCTCTATCGGCTTGTCCGGCGAGATGCCGGCGCCGCAGGTCGCGGTCTGCGGGAAGAAGAACGAGCCGACCTTCTGCATCCGCGCCCAGCCTTCCTTGTCGTTGGCGGGCAGCGGCGGCCAGATCAGGCCGCGCGGCGAGGTCTCGGCTTCCTTGGCGGGGCCGGTGATGGTGGTGCCGAAGGCCGCATCCGTGTCGTTGTTGATCAGGCCCTTCCACATCGCGCCGTAGCTTGCGAACTCGACGATCCTGACGTCCTTCTGAGTCAATCCGGCGAAGGCGAGCACCGCGAGCGAATTCTGGTTCAGCGCCGGCGAGCCGACGACGAAGCCGACGCGCTTGCCTTTGAGGTCCTTCAGATCCTTCACGCCGGCATCGGCGGCGACGCCAAGCGTACCGCAGTTGCAGTCGACCGACGAGAGCATGATCTGAAGCGGCTGCGGGCCCCATTCTCTGGTTCCAAACTCGAACACGCCTTCCTGCGCGAAGTAGGAGCCCGATCCCATCGCGGACGAGACCGCGCGCTTGGCGCGCAGCGGCGCGAGACGCGCGACGTCGTTGCCTGCGGGGAGCACGCGCACGTCGGTCGAGTATTTGTCCTTCATCATCTTGCCGACGCCGACCGCGATGTTGAAGCCGGCGGTGCCGGTGTCATAGGCGGTGAACGTCAATGTTGCCGGCAGCTTGATGTCTTCGGCGGCTGCATAGCGTGTAGACGCAAAAGAAATGCCCGCCACCAAGGCAGGCGCGAGCATGATCAGCCCACGAAGCATGTTTCCCTCCAATGATCCTCGCGTTTGCCGCGAAGATTTTCTTTCTTTGTTTGAAACAGGGTTTGTTTGAAACAGATCATGTCATCGCGATGAAGCGATGGCAACGCCGTACCGCGAACTCAGCAATGAGGCTGACAGATTGTCGCGGAAGCTGCGGATAATGCGGTCAGTTCGCGACGATCGCGATCGCCTGTCCCTCGGCAACGACGTCGTTGAGCTTCACCAGAAGCGATGTGATCGTGCCGCTCGCGGGCGACGGCACAGGTATCTCCATCTTCATCGCTTCGACCACCACAATTTCGTCGCCATCCGCAACGGTTCCTCCAACTTGCACGGGCATTGCGCAGATGCGTCCCGCGACCTCAGTGACGATTTTTATATTTGGCATGCCATCGCCTTTTTGTTGTCGTCGCAAAATGCCTGAGGTAGCGTCATCCGCAAGTGGAATTTAATTCCGCAGAGCGGAACAAGCGGTAGGGATCATGGGACGACGTTCAGAGCGGTTGAGTAGACAGGGTGCGCTCGCCGGCGATGCCGGTGAGAGTGATGTCATCCAGGTGGTGTCGCGCGCGTTCGACGTGCTGCGATGCTTCGAGGGCCACGAGATCAGGCTCGGCAATCTCGAGATTTCAAATCGCTGCGGCCTGCCGCGCTCGACGGTGTCGCGGCTCACGCACACGCTGACGCGGATGGGACAGCTGGTCTATCTGCCACGCGATCAAAAATATCGCATCGGGCCGAGTGCGGTGGCGATGAGCGCCTCGATGATGAAGGGCGCGCAGCTGCGCAGCATGATCCGCCAGCGGCTCCAGGAAGTCGCCGAGCAACTGCCTGGTACTGTCGGCTTCGTCGTGCCCGATCGCTTTCATCTGGTCTATCTCCAGTTCGCGCGCTCGGCTTCGGCGCTCGGCCTGCACGAGGGCACCGGCAGCCGTATCTCGATGGCGTCGACCGCTGCGGGCGCAGCCTACACCGCTGCGCTGGCGCCGGAGATCGGCGATGCCTTCATCACGGATATGGAACGGGAAGCCCCCGAGGCTGCGAAAATCCTGCGGCCCCGCATCGAAGCCAATCGACAGTCGCTACGCGATCACGGCTATGTCGTGGCCTGCGGCCTGTGGAGCCCGCACATCAACGGGCTCGCGGTGCCGATCTGGTCGCCGCAGTACCAGACTTTTGTGGTGATCACGATCGGTCTTCTGTCGTCGATGTATAACGAGCAGCGTCTGCATGCCGAGGTCGCTCCGTTGATGGTCGCGCTCGGCCGCTCGCTCGGCAGCCTGATGGACGGCGCGGAAGGCGACGTCTTCAACAATCGCATCTCGCGCAAACCGGTCGCAATGGCCGTGCACAACAATAACAAGCCGATCAATTCGGAGGGCGTGAATGAACTGGAAGCCGGAACTCGACGAGCTCGCCCGGCGCGAAGCCTTCGCGCGGGAGATGGGCGGCGTTGACAAGGTCAAGCGTCAGCATGACCAGGGCCGACTGACTGTTCGGGAGCGTATCGACAGACTGACCGACAAGGGCAGCTTTCACGAGATCGGTGCCGTCTCCGGCATCGGCGAATACGATTCCAGCGGCGAGTTGCAGAAATTGACGCCGGCGAACTGCGTGTTTGGCCGCGCGCGCGTCGATGGCCGCACCGTCGTCGTAGTCGGCGACGACTTTACCGTGCGCGGCGGCTCGGCGGATGCGTCCATCTCCGCAAAACCGTTGATGGCGGAGGAGATGGCGCACGACTTCCGTCTGCCCATCGTGCGCATCATCGAAGGCTCCGGCGGCGGCGGCTCGGTCAAGACCATCGAGACCAAGGGCGCAGCTAATCTGCCGGGCGGCATCGGCGGCACACGCTGGTATCGCTTCACGACGGAGAATTTGTCGCGCGTGCCTGTGGTCGCGCTCGGCCTCGGCTCGGTCGCGGGGCTCGGTGCCGCGCGTCTTGCCGCCAGCCACTATTCAATCATGACCAAAAAATCCGCGATGTTCGTCGCGGGCCCGCCGGTGGTGAAGGCGTTGGGGCAGGACCTCTCGAAGGAAGAACTCGGCGGCGCCGACATCCAGACCCGCGCCGGCGCGGTCGATCATGCCGTCGACACCGAGGAGGAGGCCTTTGCCTGCGCGCGGCGATTCCTGTCCTATCTGCCGTCGTCGGTCTACGAGCTGCCGCCGACCTTGCCTTGCACCGACCATCCGGAGCGCACCGATGAGGCGCTGATGAACGCGGTGCCGCGTAACCGCAAGCAGGTCTACAAGATGCGGCCGATCATCGAATCGGTCGTGGACAAGGGCTCGTTCTTCGAGGTCGCCAGGAATTTCGGCAAGCCTGTTATCGTCGGTCTCGCGCGGCTCGAGGGCAGGGCGGTGATGCTGCTCGCCAGCGACAGCTTTCACTACGGCGGCTCCTGGACCGCGGATGCCTGCCAGAAGGTGGTGCGCTGGGTCGACTTCGCCGAGACCTTCCATTTGCCGATCGTCTATCTCATGGACTGCCCCGGCTTCATGATTGGCCTCGATGCCGAGAAGGCCGGCACGATCCGTCAAGGCGTCCGCGCCATGGCCGCGGTCAACCAGACCACGGTGCCCTGGTGCACGGTGATCCTGCGCAACGCCTTCGGCGTCGCCGGCGTGGTGCATCAGCCGGCCGACCGCTTCTCGATCCGCTACGCCTGGCCCTCGGCCTATTGGGGCTCGCTCCCGCTCGAAGGCGGCATCGAAGCCGCCTACCGCGCCGACATCGACGCGGCCGAAGATTCCCCGGCGAAGCTGAAGGAGATCCAGGAGCGCCTCAACAAGCTGCGCTCGCCGTTCCGCTCCGCCGAAAAGTTCTGGGTCGAGGAGATCATCGATCCCCGGAAGACGAGGTCGCTGCTGTGCGAGTTCGCGCGACTGGCGGAGCCGCTGCGCAAGCCCGGGCCGCCGGAGAGCATGACGATCAGGCCGTAAGCAGAGCCGTCGAGGGCTGCTCGCGCTTTGCCGCGGCAGCGATGGCGTGACCTCAAAACAAGAACGCGCTACGCTCCCCGGACAAGAACAAGAGGAAGCGCCAATCGTGTACGACTTCATTATCGTGGGCGGCGGCTCGGCGGGGTCCGTGCTGGCCCACCGGCTCTCCGCAAAGAGCGCCAACAAGATACTGCTCTGCGAAGCCGGACAGGACACGCCGCCCGGCGACGAGCCGGCCGAGATCAGGGACAGCTATCCGGGCACGGCCTATTTCGATCCGCGCTTCCACTGGACCGAGCTCAAGGTCACGACCCAGATCGTCAGCCACAACAATCCGAACGAGGGACGTCCGCCCTTACGCAAATACGAGCAGGCGCGCGTGCTCGGCGGCGGCTCCTCGATCAACGGCCAGATGGCCAACCGCGGCGCGCCGACCGATTACGACGAATGGGAAGCGCGCGGCGCCGCGGGTTGGAGCTGGAATGACGTGCTGCCCTTCTTCAAGAAGGTCGAGCGCGATCTCGATTTCGACGGTCCGTACCACGGCAAGGACGGTCGGATCCCGGTTCGCCGGATCCCGCGGGAGCACTGGACGCGACATTCGCAGGCGTTCGCCGACGCCTTCCAGCAGGCCGGCCACCAATACTTGGCCGACCAGAACGGCGAGTTCCTCGACGGGTTTTTCCCGGTGACGCACTCCAACCAGGCCGAGCAACGCGTCTCGGCCGCGATGGGCTATCTCGATCGTGATACGCGCAAGCGCGCCAACTTGACGATCTCCACCAACACGCAAGTCAGAGAGCTGCTGTTCGAAGGCACGCGGTGCGTCGGTGTGAAGGCGACTGTCGACGGACGGGAGCAGGAATTCCGCGGCCGTGAAATCGTTCTCTCCAGCGGCGCCATCCATTCGCCGGCGCATCTGTTGCGCGCCGGCATCGGCCCGGTCGGTCACCTCAAGGATATGGGCATTCCAGTCCTGATGGGGCTGCAAGGTGTCGGCCAGCGCCTGATGGATCATCCCTCGATCTCGCTGTCGTCCTTTGTCCGCCGCGGCGCGCGCATGAACGAGCACACCAGGCGCCACATGCAGCTTGGCCTGCGTTATTCATCAGGGCTCGAAGGCGTACCGAAAGGCGACATGTTCGTCGTCCTGCTCAGCAAATCGGCCTGGCACGCGGTCGGCGAGCAGATCGGATCGCTGCTGACGTTCGTCAACAAGACCTATTCCGAGACCGGACAGGTCAAGCTCGCCTCGCGCGACCCGGCAGCCGAGCCGATCGTCGAGTTCAACTTGTTATCGGACCGCCGCGATCTCGATCGCCTGATGAGCGGTTTCCGCAAGATGGCGGCCGTGCAGATGAGCGACGTCGTCAGGGCCGTGACGGACAAGCCGTTCCCGGCCTCCTATACCGACCGCGTGCGCAAGATCGGCGTGGTCAACACCAGGAACCGGATACTGACAAAAATCGCCGCGGCCCTGATGGACGGGCCGGCGGCGCTGCGCCACTACATGATCGACAATTTCGTGGTCGAGGGTTTTACCTTCGACGACGTGATCAACGACGACGAGGCGCTGGAAGCCTTCGTGCGGAAGGCGACCATCGGCGTGTGGCACGCCTCCTGCTCGTGCCGCATGGGCCGGACCGACGATCCGATGGCGGTGGTCGATCCAGAGGGCCGCGTCAAGGGCGTGCAGGGACTGCGCGTCGTCGACGCCTCGATCTTCCCGGTGGTGCCCTGCGCCAACACCAACTTTCCGGTCCTGATGTCGGCGGAGAAGATCGCGGCTGCGATGATGCAGTGAGCCGGTTCGCTTTTTGCGCCGTCCGCCGCGAATCAGGCGGTAGAAGCTGAAATTATGCAGGAGAATACCCGGAGCTGTTCCGCAGGGACGGTCTGGGGCATCCGTCCTGATGCGGAACCGGGAACCGATCTCGGGCGTTCTTTGCCAAATCTCGCCTTTCGGCTTGGAACCGGGGCGCTAGGCTGCGCGGCCCCGAACCGGGCCAGGGCGCGTCTTTTTTGGCGATAGACCTTCAGGGGGTTCTATGACCGATTCTTCGAGCGGGGCCCAAACCAGCGAGTCCGGAGATTTGCCGAGGATCTCGACCGGCAGTCAGGGCCTCGACGACATCCTCTATGGCGGGCTCGATCCCAATCGTATGTATCTCTACGAGGGTCGGCCCGGCTCGGGCAAGACCACCATGGCGCTTCAATTCCTCCTTGAGGGCGCCCGCTGCGGTGAACGCGTGCTCTATATCTCCTTGTCGGAAACCAAGCGTGAGCTGACGCTGGTGGCGCAGCGGCACGGCTGGTCGCTGCAAGGTGTCGACATCTTCGAACTTGTCCCGCCGGAGACGACGCTCGATCCGGACCGGGAGCTCACCGTCTTCCATCCCGCCGAAATGGAGCTGAGCGAAACGACCGGCCTGATATTCAAGGCAGTCGAACGGATCAATCCCGCGCGCGTGGTGCTGGACAGCCTGTCCGAACTGCGCCTTCTTGCGCAGAACCCGCTGCGGTACCGGCGCCAGGTTCTGGCCCTGAAGCACTTTTTCACCAACCGCAATTGCACGGTCATTCTCCTCGACGACCTCTCGTCCTCCCAGGACGATTTGCAACTCCATTCGATCGCGCACGGCGTCGTCATGCTCGAACAGCTCGCCATCGATTATGGAGCAGAGCGCCGGCGGCTTCGCGTGATCAAGATGCGCGGCATTCGGTTTCGCGGCGGCTTCCACGATTTCACGATCGAAGCGGGAGGTGTGCGGATATTCCCCCGTCTGGTGGCGGCGGAGCATCACGCCTCGTTTGTCGGCGAGTTCACGCCCAGCGGCAACGCGCAGCTCGATCTCCTTCTGGGAGGAGGGCTCGAGCGCGGCACCAGTGCGCTTCTTCTGGGCGCCGCCGGTGTCGGCAAGTCGTCTCTCGCGCTGACCTATGCGATCGCGTCGGCAGAACGCGGTGAGCATGCGGTGTTCTTTGCCTTCGATGAAGGTCGCGGCACCGTGGAAGCCCGGTCTCGAACGCTTGGGATGCCCCTCGAAAGCTACCTGCAATCGGGACTCATCCGATTTCAACAGATCGATCCCGCCGAGCTGTCCCCCGGGGAATTCGCCGCCAATGTGCGCAAGAGCGTCGAAAAGGATAACGCCAGAATTGTCGTCATCGACAGTCTGAACGGCTACCTCAACGCGATGCCCGATGAGCGATTTCTCATCCTCCAGATGCATGAGCTCCTGAGCTATCTCGCGCAAAAAGGCGTGCTGACCGTCCTGATCCTCGCCCAACATGGGCTGGTCGGCCCGATGGAAACGGCTCTCGATATCAGCTATTTGAGCGATGCCGTGCTCATGCTGCGCTATTTCGAGGTCGGCGGAACGGTGCGGCGTGCCCTCTCGGTCGTGAAGAAACGCAGCGGCAATCATGAAAATACCATCCGCGAGTTTCGCCTTGGCCGTGCCGGCATCACGCTGGGTCCTCCGCTGAGCGAGTTCAGCGGCATCTTCTCCGGAAATCCACGTTATACGGGCACGGAGATACCAGAAGGGCCGGCGGAATGAGCGCTGCCCGCGATCATTGCGTTCTCGTGTTTGCCCCGATCGGCCGCGATGGACCGGCATCGGTCGAGCTTTTACGTAATTCGAATCTCGTAGCGATCAATTGTCGAGGTCTCCCTGAACTGGTCAGCGAGATGTCGGCGGGCGTGGGCGCGGTCCTTCTGGCCGAGGAGGGGTTGTTCGGGAAGGATACCCAGCCGCTGGCACATTGGATCGAGAGGCAGCCGCCCTGGTCTGACCTGCCCTTTGTCATTCTCACCAGCCATCGGGAGCAGCCGGCGGTGGTTGCCTGGCGCCGCAGTATCGTCGAGACACTCCGCAACGTTTCGCTGCTTGAACGCCCGGTTCAGCCGATCACGCTGACGAGCGCGGTTCAATCCGCAATGCGGGCCCGCCGGCGGCAATATGAAATTCGAACCTTGCTGCAGGCGCGCGAGCGGACGGCCCAGGAGCTCGAGAAGCTCGTGGTCGAGCGCACCCGTGCGCTCGAGGAGGCCAACAAGCATCTGCGGGCCGAAATGGAAGAGCGCGCCCGCGTCGAGGAGACCCTTCGTCAGGCCCAGAAGATCGAGGCCATCGGACAATTGACCGGCGGCGTAGCTCACGACTTCAACAATTTGCTGATGGTGATCTCCGGCGGCCTCGATTTGCTCGACCGGCAGACAGATCCTGATCGTCGGCGTCGTCTCATGGAAGGAATGGTCCAGGCGGCGCAGCGCGGTGCCGGCTTGACCAGGCAGCTTCTAACTTTTTCGCGGCGGCAGAAGCTCCGGCCCGTGGCTGTCGACATCGCATCGCAGATCGGCGGCATGCGCGAATTGCTCGATCGGAGCCTGAGAGGCGACGTTCACGTCGAGTTCGATTTTCCGGATAGTCTTTGGCCGGTGGAAGTCGATCCGGGAGAGCTCGAACTGGTCATTCTCAATCTGGCGGTCAACGCCCGCGATGCGATGCCGAGCGGTGGCACGATCGTTGTCCGTGGCGAGAACCTGGCCGGCCTGACCGAGGACGAGATCGCGGGTGATTACGTTCGTCTGTCCGTGGTCGATAGAGGTGTTGGAATGAGCCCGGAGATCCTGGCGCGGGTCTTCGAGCCGTTCTTCACGACCAAGGATGTCGGGAAAGGCTCGGGCCTGGGGCTTGCCCAGGTCCACGGATTTGCGACGCAGTCACGAGGGACGGTTCGAATCAAATCGACGGTCGGCGAGGGCACCAGCATCGAGCTCTATCTGCCGCGATCCAGGAACATCCCTTCTGGTGAACGCCATTTCATCGATCTGAACAGGGCGCGGCCGAAGAAGGCCAACCATGGCCGGATCCTCCTCGTCGAAGACGATGACGAGGTCGCCGCGCTGGTGAGCGAGATGCTGGCGCAACTCGGCTACGAGGTCACGCGCGCGGCGAGTGCTGCGGCGGCGCTCGGTGCCCTGGCGGACGGCCGCTCCGTCGATCTGGTGTTTTCGGATATCATGATGCCGGGCGGCATGAACGGTGTCGAACTCGCGCGCGAGATCAAGAGACGGCGAAGCGACATCCCGGTTCTGCTGACGAGCGGATACGCCGAAGCCGCGGTTCGCGACGCCGAAACGGCCGGCGTCCAGATTTTGCCGAAACCCTACCACATCGACGAACTCGCCGCAGCGCTCGGCGCAGCCAAGTCGGACTTTCGAATTGACGCGGAAAGCAAGCGCTCTGGGGCGTCGTGATTGGGCCTCATGATCGGCTTGCAGTCCGGCGTCAGTAGCGAATGCACACGCAGCCGCGTCTCAGTTGCAACGATAAGCATTCGCGTTCTGCGAGAATCATGCCCGTCGCTACGTGTGGCTTATGATGATTGCAGGGAGCGGCCTGTAAGGGCAGCCACTTTCAGCCGCTCTTTGAGCCCATTTCAGCCAAACTGTTGTTGGTTTCTCGTGCCGGGGCAGAGGCCTTCCAATTTGGAGCCCTGCAATGTTCAAGCCGGTTCTTTCTGCGTGTCTAATTGTTGCCTTTAGCTCCGTCGCTTCCGAAGCACGGCCCTATCGCATTCATCAAGCACCCGAATGCAATGTCACGATGCCCTGCGACCTTTCGTATTCGCAAACGCGCCGTGAGCGGATTCCCAGGTCCTCGCTAATTTCCAGGTCCTCACTACAAGCCTATCGCGCGACGCAACTGACAGTGACCGATGCAGGCGGCGCCGCGACGGCGAGCATCGCTGAGGCTCGCATTGTCGGCAGTCGTCCGGCAGGTTGCCCTTCCTCCTTCTGCGGCTGCGGCGCGGCTCTGCGCGTGTTCGGCCGTATCGTGCCGGAGTTGAATCATGCGGCGAACTGGCTGCGCTTTCCGCGGACATCACCCGCACCGGGAATGGTCGCAGCCCGACGCGGACATGTGTTCGTCCTCGAACAACACCTGGGAGGGGACACCTGGTTGGCCTACGACGCCAACTCGGGCGGACACGCGACTCGAATGCATGCGCGTTCATTGCGTGGGTATACGATCGTCAACCCGCGCGGCGGTTCGGTCACTTGAGAGACCAGCCGGCCAAGGGCAGGGGGCACGTAACGAGCCGTGGAGCCGTCGGGCAAAACACCCTGTCAAGCCTGCGCTGGAATAATATTCGTATTTACAGAAGTTCGGATAAGGCGTAGTTTGCGCTCATCCCGGCCCGCTACAAGGGCGTTTCGCGATCGTCACGAGACGCGGGCCGGGAGGCGGTGGCCGCGACTGCGTCGGCGCGCTGGGCAAGCTGCAGGGCGGGTGTTCCCGTGAGCAACTGCACACGCGGTACGACACGGCGCTGACAGCGTCCCCGTTCGGTCTCGATGGCGAGCGCACGCCAGGCATCGGGGACAGGGGCGGGGAGGTGCGCGGACGGCAAAATCGTGTGGTCCTGACGCCCGGGGTCTGTGCGTCAAGTCTTGTGGTGATGCTGCTGCCCAACCGGGCCAGCACATCAGCCATCCGCGAGGCGACGGGGGCAATAGTGCATCGCTCCCCGGGGAGAGCGCGTCATAAGCCGTAAAACCATTCGCGCAGGGAAGGCCGATTGCTCGGCGTCACCTGTGGTCCACCCCGTGCGCGTCTTGTTCGCACACGGCACTGCGGGTGCCAGCCGGCGCCCGGCCTTCCCTGCGCCCTTTTTTGCGAGAGGGTGCGAAGAAGAGAGCAAAGCTCGGGCGAAATGAGCCGCGAGAATGCGAAGCCATGCGTTCTGAGAAGCCGTGCGTTCTGAGAAGCCATGCGTTCTGAATGGAAGAAATTTATGCGCAGTCTCGCGCCCCGGACGCAGCGCAGCGTCGCTTTGACGGTGCGCTGCAGAGCCGGGGTCCATATCACTGCGGCGGCGCGCGCAATCTCGACGTCGAGGCTGCGGTCTTCGGCGTCACCACCACGATCAGGTACTAGGCCATCGCGGCTTGCGGCTTTGGCTTCGGTTGTCGCGAGAGCGTCAGCACGATCAAGGAGGCGAACACGCAGAGTGCGCCGGCGATGAAGAAGGCGGGAAGATAGCTCTGATACACCGTCCGCGAAAAACCGGCGCCGAAGGCGGCGGTGCCCGCGCCGAGCTGGTGGCCGGCAAAGATCCACCCGAACACCAGATTGGCGCGCTCGGGTCCGAATTTCTGCGCAGTGAGGCGCACCGTGGGCGGCACGGTTGCGATCCAGTCGAGCCCGTAGAACATCGCGAAGATCGAGAGCCCATAGAACGAGAAATCGCTGAAGGGGAGGAAGATCAGCGAGAGTCCGCGCAGGCCGTAGTACCAGAACAAAAGGTAGCGGTTGTCGTAGCGGTCCGACAGCCAGCCCGACATGATGGTGCCGAAGAAGTCGAAGATGCCCATCGCAGCCAGCAGACCGGCAGCCTGCACCTGCGGAATGCCGAAATCGAGGCACATCGGGATCAGGTGCACCTGCACGAGGCCGTTGGTGGATGCGCCGCAGACGAAGAAGGTCGCAAACAGGACCCAGAATGCGCGCGACTTCGAGGCGTCGCGCAGCGTGCCGAGTGCCACAGCCGTGATCGAGCCATGGCTGACCGGTGGGGCGGGCAGGGGCTCGGTGCCTTCGTCGCCGAAGGGGCGCAGGCCGACGTCGCTCGGGCGGTCCCGCATCACAAGGAGAACTCCCAGAGCGGAAACGCAGAGCGCGATGCAGACAAAGCCGAGTGCAAGCCGCCAGCCGTATCGTTCGGTCAGGCTTGCAAGCAGCGGCAGGAAGACGAGCTGGCCGGTGGCGACGCTCGCGGTCAAAATGCCGACGACGAGGCCGCGCCGCGCCGCGAACCAGCGGGTCGCAATGGTGGCGCCCAGCACCAGCGCGGTCATGCCGGTGCCGAGACCGATCACGACGCCCCACAGTACGACGAGCTGCCAGACCTCTGTCATGCCGAGCGACAGGATCAGCCCGGAGACGACGATGAGCTGAGCCAGCAGCGTGACGTTGCGCAGGCCGTAGCGGTTCAGGAGCGCGGCAGCGAACGGCGCCATCAGCCCGAACAGGATGAAGCGGATCGACAGCGCGGACGAGATCTCCGCCGTGCTCCAGCCGAACTCTTTCTGAAGCGGAATGATGAACACGCCGGGCGCACCGACCGTGCCGGCGCTGATCAGCGCGGTGAGGAAGGTCACGCCGACCATCACCCAGCCGTAATGAATATTGCGGCGGCCCAGTGTTGCCGCGAGCCAGTTCGAGATCATTGGGCCTCAATCTTGGTGGGCAGGATTTGAAACACCTGCGCGAGTTTGCAGAATGGCACGGGACGCGTCTGTCGGAAATGACGGAGTTCCCTCATTTCCGGACTTTTACGTCAATGCGTCAGGCGCTCCACCGCGATCGCAGTGGCTTCGCCGCCGCCGATGCAGAGCGCCGCCACACCGCGCTTGAGGTTTTTTGCTTCGAGCGCATGCAGCAGCGTCACGATCAGCCGTGCGCCGGTGGCGCCGATGGGGTGGCCGAGCGCACAGGCGCCGCCGTTGATGTTGAGCTTCTCCCGGGGAATGCCGAGATCGCGCTGCGCCGCCATCGCCACCACGGCGAAGGCTTCGTTGATCTCGAACAGATCGACATCGCCGGCACTCCAGCCGACCTTGTCCAGGAGCTTGCGGATCGCCGGGATCGGCGCCGTGGTGAACCATTGCGGCTCCTGGCTATGGGTGGCATGGCCCTTGATCTCTGCCAATGCGGGCAGGCCGTTGCGATCGGCGAGCGACCGCGTCGTCAGCACCAGCGCGGCGGCGCCGTCGGCGTTGGCGGAGGAGGCCGCCGGCGTGATGGTGCCGTTGGCGCGGAATGCCGGCTTCAGCCCGGGGATCTTTGCGGGATCGACCTTCAGCGGATGCTCGTCATTGGCGACGATGCGCAGGCCTGCCTTCTCGCTCAGCGTGATCGGCGCGATCTCGGCCTTGAACGCGCCACCCTCGACCGCCTTGCGCGCGCGGCTCAGTGTCTCCATCGCATAGGCGTCCTGGTCCTTGCGGGTAAACTGATAGGCTTCCGCAGTCGCCTCGCCGAAATCGCCCATCGAGCGGCCGGTCTCGTAGGCGTCTTCGAGGCCGTCCATCATCATGTGGTCGATGATGCGGTCATGGCCGGCGCGATAGCCGCCGCGTGCCTTCGCCAGCAGATACGGCGCGTTGCTCATGCTCTCCATGCCGCCGGAGACGACGATCTCGGCCGAACCGGCGCGAATGATGTCGTGCGCCAACATGGTCGCCTTCATGCCGGAGCCGCAGACCTTGTTGACGGTTGTCGCGCCGGTGGCGTCGGGCAGGCCGGCTGCACGCGCAGCCTGGCGCGCCGGGGCCTGGCCCTGGCCGGCCGGCAGCACGCAGCCCATGAAGACCTCGTCGACCTTTTCCGGCGCGAGCTTCGCACGCTCCAACGCCGCGGCGATCACATGCGACCCGAGCTTGTGTGCGGGCAGCGGCGACAACTCGCCCATGAAACGGCCGAGCGGGCTACGGACGGCGGAGACAATGACGACAGGATCGGCGGTTTCGGCCATGGCGGGACTCCCTGCGATGGTGGGTAAGATTATGACCATCATATGATGCGGCGCAAAAAATGCAACCGCGTCCAGCATGAGAAATTGTCGTGGCTCGGATGAGATTTGCTCGTTCGAAGGGAGGAGGCTGTGGGGCAGACCTACCGCTTCCGGTTGACGAACGCCTGCATCAGCCGCGTCGGCTCGTCGGTCAGGAACGATTGGCCGAACACTTTCACGCTCAAATTTACCGACTCCGTCAGCGGCAGTTCCTCCCATTGCCGAAGCAGTGCCTTCTGCGAACGCAGCGCCTCGGGGCCGCATTCGAGCAGCGCCTGCACGAGCTGCTCGACGGCCGCGTCGAGTCCGCCCTCCGGCGCGACCTTGTCGACCAGACCCCAGGCCAGCGCCGTCGGCGCGTCGATGTTTTCGGCGGTCATCACCAGCCAGCGCGCGCGGGCCCAGCCGATCAGGCGCGGCAGCAGCGCGGCATGGATCACCGAGGGGATACCGACGCGCACCTCCGGCATGCCGAAATGCGCATCATGCGCGGCAATCCGGAAGTCGCAGGCCGCGGCCACTTCGAGCCCGCCGCCGAGGCACCAGCCCGGCATGCGTGCGATCACGGGGGCGGGGAAGGCGCGCACGGCCTCGCAGAGATCGCGCAGGCGGCTGATGAAGGCTTCGGCCGATGCCTGGTCGAGCTTCACCATCTCCTTGATGTCGGCGCCGCCGATCATGCTCTTCTCGCTCTGGCCGCGCAGCACCATGACGCGGATACTGCGATCAGTCGCGAGCTTCTGCAAACCTTCGCGGACCGCGTCGGTGACGGGGGAGCCGAGGATGTTGAGCGAGCCGGCGTTGCAGATCGCGACATGAACGACGCCGCGCGCGTCGCGCGTCACGCCGCAGTGGTGGTTGAGCATTTCCATGATGGGATCTCTGAGTTTCGTGGACGTTGCGCAAAGGTACGCCGTTCGGGATCACTTCCGAGCCGAAACGCATTGGTTGTCAAGCGGTGGGGAGGCGGAGTTGCCGGCGCGAAGTCCGCGATATAGTATGATATATATCATGCAATGGAGTATCCATGCCCGACAACGATCAACCCGACCTGTTTTCACCCGCGCAACGGCGCGAGCGTGTCGTGGACTGGCAAGTGCCCGCGCCGATCGCAAAGGCGGCCATGGGGCTATCGGGCATGGATGCGATGATGGGCATCCGCGACGGCCGCCTGCCGCCGCCGCCTTTTGCAAAACTGATCGGCTTCACCATGGCCGTGGTCGAACCGGGCCGGATCGTGATGGAACTGGAGCCGCGCGAGGATCTCGAAAATACCATCGGGCTCCTGCACGGGGCGACCGCCGCGGCGCTGATCGATACTGCCATGGGCTGTGCGATCTCGACCCGGTTGGAGGCCGGGCATAGCTCGGTCACTCTCGACCTGAAAATGACCTTCCTGCGTCCGCTCTCGGTTCGTTCCGGGCTGATCTCGGCCGAAGGTAAAGTGATCAAGCTGGGACGCCAGAGCAGCTACGCCGAAGGTTTTGTGCGCGACGGCAAGGGGGCGCTTGCGGTGCATGCAACTGCAACCTTTTCGATGATCGGCAATATCTTAAACATGAATTAATGCGCCGCCTGGTCCATTTCTGTGTTATGAGATGATCTTCGACATTCAATGAGACCAGCATGCGCTATTCCCGGGAACACAAGCAGGAAACACACGACCGTATCGTGAAGAAGGCTTCCGTGCGGCTGCGCGAAAAGGGCGCCCACGGCATTGGCGTCGCCGACCTCATGAAGGAAGCGGGCCTGACCCATGGCGGCTTCTACGCGCATTTCGATTCCCGCGAGGCGCTGGTGATCGAGGCGTTTGGCTACGCCATGGATCGCGGGATGGACCATTGGCGCAAGATCACCGACGAGGTCGCGCCGGAGAAGCGGTTGGCGCTGATCGCGGAAGCCTATCTCTCAGCGCTCCATCGCGACAATCCCGGCCATGGTTGCTCGATCCCCGCGCTGGGCGCCGAGATCGCCCGCGAGAGCCCGAAAACGCGAAAGGCCTTTGCCGGCAAGCTCGACGAGATGATCGAGATGATGACCGACTTCATCCCGAACCTCCCGCGCAAGGCCGCGCGCAAGCAGGCAATCGCGACGCTGACCACCATGGCCGGCACCATGCTGCTGGCGCGCATCGCCGGCTCGAGCGAGCTGTCGGACGAGGTGCTGAAGACGGGCAGGGAGAGCGCGCTGGATGGCGCGCGCCGTGAGCCGAAGACTGCGGCGGCGAAGAAGGCGAAGCAGAATTAGCGACAGCCAGAGGCTCCAGGCCTCATCCTGAGGAGACCGCGAAGCGGTCGTCTCGAAGGATGGTCGCGGGTGAGATACCGGCCTCTATGGTTCGAGACGGCGCTGCGCGCCTCCTCACCATGAGGATCTGGCAGTTGGGCTCTCAACACCCCGAATTCACCGCCCCGCAAACAGCGCCCGCTCGCGCTCGACGATCTCGCTGATGTAATCCGCCACAGCCCTGATCCGCGCGAGGTCCTTGCTGTCGGCGTGCATCAGCATCCAGAAGGTGCGGGTGATCGAGACCTCTTCCGTCAGTACCGCAATCAGCTGCGGATAGTCGGCCGCCATGAAGTGCGGCAGGACAGCGATACCGAAGCCTGCGAGCGTGGCATTGAGCTGCGCGATCAGATTGGCGCTGCGCAAACGTGCGGAGATCTTCGGCGACACCTGCGGCAGATAATCGAGCTCGGGCGTGAACAGCAGCTCCTCGATATAGCCAACGAAGCGGTGCTGCGGCAGGACCTCGCGCGAGGTGATTTTCGGGAAGCGGTCGAGATAGGCGGGCGCGGCATAGAGCCCGAGGCGATAGTCGAGCAGTTTGCGGCCGACGATGCGGCCTTCCTTCGGCATGGTCAGGCTGATGGCGATATCGGCCTCGCGCTTGGAGAGGCTGAACAGCCGCGCGGTCGCGACCAGTTGCAGATCGAGGTCGGGATAGCGGTCGGCGAAGGGCGCGAGCCGCGGCGCCAGGAACGCAGTCCCAAAACCGTCGGGCGCGCCGATCCGTACCGTGCCGGTCAGCCGGGCCACGGAGCCGCCGACCTGCTCCTGGTTGGCGACGATGGTCGATTCCATGGCTTCCGCGCTGTCGGCGACGCGCTGCCCGGCCTCTGTCAGGAGGTAACCGGTCTTGCGCCGGTCAAACAGCTTCGCCGAGAGGTGCTTCTCCAGCCGGTCGACGCGGCGGATGACGGTGGCATGGTCGACGCCGAGCTGTTTTGCCGCAGCCGAAACCGAGCCGCCCCGCACGATGGCCAGCACAAAACGGAAGTCGTCCCAGTCGATAGCGCCTTGATCCAGCATTTTCGCACATCTATGGTGCATTATCTCAGACTTGAATCCTATAAAATGCAGGTTGATAGGATTTGTCAAAGCGATCGTGCTCGACTTCCAGGGAGATCATTCCATGCGTTCAATCGGACATTTCATCGGCGGCAGGGAGGTCAAGGGCACATCGGGCCGCACCGCCGACGTTTTCGAGCCGATGACCGGTGACGTCCAGGGCAAGGTAGCGCTGGCGTCCAAGGCCGAGGTCCGCGCTGCCGTCGAGAACGCCCGCGCCGCGCAGCCGGAATGGGCCGCGACCAACCCGCAGCGCCGTGCCCGCGTGATGATGAAATTCGTCGAGCTGGTGCAGCGCGACTACGACAAGCTTGCCGAGATGCTGGCGCGTGAGCACGGCAAGACCGTGCCCGACGCCAAGGGCGACATCCAGCGCGGCCTCGAAGTCGCGGAATTCGCCTGCGGCATCCCGCATCTGATGAAGGGCGAATACACCGAAGGCGCCGGACCCGGCATCGACATCTACTCCATGCGCCAGGCGCTCGGCGTCGTCGCCGGCATCACGCCGTTCAATTTCCCGGCGATGATCCCGATGTGGAAGTTCGCCCCCGCGATCGCCTGCGGCAACGCCTTCATCCTGAAGCCGTCGGAGCGCGATCCCGGCGTGCCGATGATGCTGGCCGCGCTCATGATCGAGGCGGGCCTGCCGGCCGGCATCCTCAACGTCGTCAACGGCGACAAGGAAGCGGTCGACGCCATCCTGGACGATCCCGACATCAAGGCTGTCGGCTTCGTCGGCTCCACGCCGATCGCGCAATACATCTACGAGCGTGCCGCGCAGACCGGCAAGCGCTGCCAGTGTTTTGGCGGCGCCAAGAACCACGCCATCATCATGCCCGATGCCGACATGGACCAGGCCGTCGACGCGCTGATCGGCGCCGGCTACGGTTCGGCCGGCGAACGCTGCATGGCCGTCTCGGTGGCCGTGCCCGTCGGCAAGTCCGCCGCCGACCGCCTGATGGAAAAGCTGATCCCGCGCGTCGAGTCGCTCAAGATCGGCACCTCGATCGATCCGTCGGCCGATTACGGTCCGCTGGTGACGCGCGAGGCGGTCGAGAAGGTCAAGGGCTATATCGATATCGGCATCAAGGAAGGCGCGACCCTCGCCGTCGACGGCCGCGGCTTCAAGATGCAGGGCTACGAGAACGGCTTCTATCTCGGCGGTTCGCTGTTCGACAACGTCACCAAGGACATGCGGATCTACAAGGAAGAGATCTTTGGTCCCGTGCTCTCGGTCGTGCGCGCGCACGACTACAAGGAAGCGCTGGCGCTGCCGTCCGAGCATGACTACGGCAACGGTGTTGCGATCTTCACCCGCGACGGCGATGCCGCACGCGACTTCGCGGCCAAGGTCAATGTCGGCATGGTCGGCATCAACGTGCCGATCCCGGTGCCGATCGCCTACTACACCTTCGGCGGCTGGAAGAAGTCCGGATTCGGCGATCTCAACCAGCACGGCCCGGACTCGGTCCGCTTCTACACCAAGACCAAGACGGTGACCTCGCGCTGGCCGTCCGGCGTCAAGGAAGGCGCGGAGTTCTCGATTCCGCTGATGAAGTAAGGCTGTAGCCCAGCCCGTCATTGCGAGCGTAGCGAAGCAATCCAGACTTTCTCCTCGGACACACTGGATTGCTTCGTCGCTTCGCTCCTCGCAATGACGAGAACAGTGAGCAGCCCATCATGCAGTTCGCTCTGAACGAGGATCAGATTGCGGTTCGCGACATGGCGTTGGCGTTTGCGGCTTCGAGGATCGCGCCGCACGCGCTACGCTGGGACGAGGAGAAACATTTTCCCGTCGAAATCATGCGTGAGGCCGCCACGCTCGGGATGGGCGGCATCTACATCCGCGAGGATGTCGGCGGCTCCGCCATGACGCGGTTCGACGCGGCGCTGATTTTTGAGGCGCTGGCGACGGGCTGTCCGACCACCTCGGCTTTCATCTCCATCCACAACATGGCGTCCTGGATGATCGATGCCTACGGCAGCGACACCCAGCGCCACACATGGTTGCCAAAGCTCTGCACCATGGAGCTGATTGCGAGCTACTGCCTGACCGAGCCCGGCGCCGGCTCGGACGCTGCAGCGCTGCGCACCCGCGCCGTGCGTGACGGCGATCATTATGTGCTGAACGGCCAGAAGCAGTTCATCTCCGGCGCCGGCGGCACTGATCTCCTGGTCGCGATGGTGCGCACCGGTGGCGATGGTCCCGGCGGCATCTCGACCCTAGTCATCGACGGCAAGACGCCGGGCGTCTCGTTCGGCGCCAACGAGCGCAAGATGGGCTGGAACGCGCAGCCGACCCGCGCCGTGATTTTCGAGAACGCCCGCGTGCCGGTCGCCAATCGCTTAAGCGAAGAGGGCGTCGGCTTCAAGATTGCGATGGCCGGTCTCGACGGCGGACGTCTCAACATCACGGCATGCTCGCTCGGTGGTGCGCAGACCGCGTTCGACAAGGCGCGTTCCTACATGAAAGAGCGCAAAGCCTTCGGCAAGCGCCTAGACGAATTCCAGGCGCTGCAATTCCGCCTCGCCGACATGGCAATCGAGCTCGAGGCCGCGCGCACATTCTTGTGGCGCGCAGCGGCGGCGCTGGACCGCAAGGACCCGGACGCCACCATGCTATGTGCCATGGCCAAGCGTTTTGGGACCGACGCCGGCTTCGAGGTCGCCAACCAGGCGCTCCAGCTCCATGGCGGCTACGGTTACCTCAGCGAATACGGGATCGAGAAGATCGTGCGCGATTTGCGGGTGCACCAGATCCTCGAGGGCACCAATGAAATCATGCGGCTCATCGTGGCGCGCAAACTGATCGAGGGCGGGCGATGAGTGGTGTGGAAGAGCACGATCTGGTCGCACGGGTCGAAGGCTCGGCCGGCATTATCAGGCTCAACCGTCCGAAGGCGATCAACGCCGTGACGCTGGAGATGTTTCGCGGCATCGACAAGGCGCTCGACCGTTTTGAGGCCGATCCTGCCGTTGCCGTGATCGTGCTGGAAGGTGCCGGCGAGCGCGGCCTGTGTGCCGGCGGCGACATCCGCGCGCTCTGGGAGAGCTCGAAGGTCGACGGCGATCTCGGCAAGAGTCTGTGGCGGGAGGAGTACATCCTCAACGCCCGGATCAAGAAATTCCCAAAACCCTATGTCGCCTTCATGGACGGCATCGTGATGGGCGGCGGCGTCGGGCTCTCGGCCCATGCGAGCCATCGAATCGTCACCGAGCGCACCAGGCTCGCGATGCCCGAGGTCGGGCTCGGTTTCTTCCCCGATGTCGGCGGCACCTATCTGCTGTCACGCTCGCCGGGCGAGATCGGCACCTATTTTGGTCTCACCGGCCAGACCATGAACGGCCCCGACGCCATCCATGCGAAATTCGCCGATGCCGTGGTGCCGGTTGCCAAATGGCCGGAGTTGCGGGCAGCGCTGACCAAGGTTCGCCAGGGCGTGACCGCGGCTGATGTGAGCAAGTTGATCAACGGTTTTGCCGCCGGCGAGGCCGCGGGGCCGGTGGCGGCCAGGCAGGCGACGATCGACGCATTGTTCGGCTTCGACCGCATGGAGGACATCGTCGCTGCGCTCAAGCGCGACGGCTCGGAGTTCGCCCATGCGACATTGAAGACGCTCAATGAAAAGTCACCGCGCGGCATGGTGGTAACATTGAAGCTTTTGCGGCTTGCACGCACGGCGTCGAGCCTGGAAGAGTGCCTGGTGCGCGAATATCGCGCCGCGCTGGAAGTCTTCCGCAGCGATGATTTTCGCGAGGGCGTACGCGCCGCCGTGATCGACAAGGACCGCAATCCGACCTGGTCGCCGCCGCGCATCGAGGATGTCACGCCGGACCTGCTTGCGCCGTATCTCGCCGAGATTGGCACCGACGAATTGAAGTTCAACTAATCAACGAAACGTTCAGCGGAGGACATCGAGATGGCCACGATTGCATTCATTGGTCTCGGCAACATGGGCGGCCCGATGGCGGCCAATCTGGTCAAAGCCGGCCACAAGGTGGTGGCCTTCGACCTCGCCGAGGGCTCGCGCAACCAGGCCAAGGCCGATGGCGCCGGCATAGCCGACAGCGCGGCGGGCGCTGTGAAGGGCGCCGATGTCGTCGTCACGATGCTGCCCGCCGGCAAGCACGTTCTCGGCGTGTGGGGAGAGGTCGTTCCTGCGATGACCAAGGGCGCGCTGATCATCGACAGTTCCACCATCGACGTCGAGAGCGCACGGCAGGCGCATGCGCTGGCCGCCAAGAACGGCGTGCTCGCTGTCGATGCGCCGGTTTCCGGCGGCACCGGTGGCGCCAAGGGTGCGACGCTCACCTTCATGTGCGGCGGCGAGGAGAGCGCGTTTGCGGCAGCCAAGCCGGTGCTGGAAAAAATGGGCAAGAAGATTGTCCATTGCGGCGGCGCCGGCGCGGGCCAGGCGGCAAAGATCTGCAACAACATGATCCTCGGCATTTCCATGATCGCGGTGAGCGAAGCCTTTGCGTTGGCTGAGAAGCTCGGCCTCTCGCATCAGGCGCTGTTCGACGTCGCCTCGACCTCGTCGGGCCAGTGCTGGTCGCTCACGACCTATTGCCCGGTGCCGGGACCGGTGCCGACCTCGCCGGCCAACAACGACTACAAGCCGGGTTTTGCCTCGGCGCTGATGGTAAAGGATCTGACGCTGGCGCAGGACGCCGCCAAGGCCGCGGGCGCGGCGACGCCGCTCGGCAAGCATGCGCAGGAGATCTATCAGTCCTTCGACGCAGCCGGCCAGAGCGGGGTGGATTTTTCCGGCATTATCAAGCACGTTAGGAGTCTGGCCGGGAAAGCTTGATGACGACATTTCAGGAAGCGCGCGCGTTTCTGCTTCATAACCGCACGGACTACGAGACAGCGGTCAAGGACTTCCGCTGGCCCGATCCGGTTCCTTTCAACTGGGCGCTCGACTGGTTCGACGCCGAGCTGGCGGCGAATATTGACAGCAAGGATCGTCCTGCGCTCTGGATCGTCGATGCCGCACAGGACCGGCAGACCAAATTGTCCTTCGCGGCACTCTCGCGCCGCTCCAACCAGGTGGCGAACTTCCTCCGCGCGCAGGGCCTGAAGCGCGGCGATCATCTCCTGCTGCTGCTCGGCAATGTGGTTCCGCTGTGGGAGACCATGCTGGCTGCGATGAAGCTCGGCGTCGTCGTGATTCCCGCCACCACGCTGCTCACGGCGGACGAACTCCGCGACCGGCTCGATCGCGGCAAGGCGAAGGCGGTGGTCGCCGCCGAGGATCAGGTCGCAAAATTCACCAGCCTTGGTGCGGAGAACATCGTCCGCATTGTGGTCGGTGCGGCCTCCGACGGCTGGCTTGCCTATGACGGAGCGGCAAAAGCTTCGGAGCAATTCACGCCTGACGGCCCGACCAACGCCGATGACGCGATGCTGCTCTATTTCACCTCGGGCACCACGGCAAAGCCAAAACTGGTGCGGCACAGCCAGCGCAGCTATCCCGTCGGCCATCTCTCGACCATGTACTGGATCGGGTTGAAGCCCGGCGACGTCCATCTCAACATCTCCTCGCCCGGCTGGGCCAAGCACGCCTGGAGCTGTTTGTTCGCGCCGTGGAATGCGGGCGCGACCGTGTTCGTGGTCAACCAGCCGCGCTTCGACGCCAAGGGACTGCTTGCCACCATCGGCCGCTGCGGCGTCACCACGCTGTGCGCGCCGCCGACGGTGTGGCGGCTGTTCATCCAGGAGAACCTCGCAGCTTTCAAGGTGGCGTTGCGCGAGGTCTGCGGCGCAGGCGAGCCGCTCAATCCTGAAGTGATCGACCAGGTGCAGGCCGCCTGGGGCCTCACCATCCGCGACGGCTATGGCCAGACTGAAACGACCGCGCTCGCCGGCAACTCGCCGGGGCAAAAGATCAAGGTCGGATCGATGGGCCGGCCCTTGCCGGGCTACCGCGTGCAGGTCAGCGACGCCGACGGCTATCCTGCCAGGGAAGGCGAGGTGGCGCTGCTGCTGGGCCGTGAGCGCCCTGCCGGCCTGATGCAGGGATATCAGGGCGACGACGGCGGGCTGTCCGGCGCCGAAGGCGAACTCTATCGCAGCGGTGACGTCGTGTTCGAAGACGAGGATGGCTATCTCACGTTCGTCGGCCGCTCCGACGACGTGTTCAAATCCTCCGATTATCGCATCAGCCCGTTCGAGCTGGAGAGCGTGTTGCTCGAGCATGAGCTGGTGGCGGAAGCCGCCGTGGTGCCGAGCCCGGATCCGATCCGGCTCGCGGTTCCCAAGGCCTTCGTGCTGCTGACCGCGGGCGCGGAGCGATCGCCGGCGACGGCGCTCTCGATCTTCCAACATCTGCATACGCGCCTTGCGCCGTTCAAGCGCATCCGCCGCCTCGAAATCGTCACGGAGCTGCCGAAGACGATCTCAGGCAAGATCCGCCGCGTGCAGCTCCGACGTCTCGAGCGCGACGACGACCGCAATGATCCCCTGCGCGGCCGGGAATTCCGCGAGGAGGATTTTCCGGAGCTGCCGAAAACACGGAGTGAGACCTAAGTGAACGAAGTCTGGAAGAAGCCGCCGATTTCCTTGGACGCCTATCAGGCCATGGCCGGCAAGGAGATCGGCGTGTCGTCGTGGCACCTGGTCGACCAGCCCCGCATCGACACCTATGCCGACGTGATCGAGGATCACCAGTTCATCCATGTCGATCCTGAGCGCGCCAAGAAGGAAACCGCCTTCGGCACCACCATCGCGCACGGCTTCCTCACGATGTCGCTCCTGTCGATCATGTCCTATGAGGTGATGCCTGTCATCGCGGGCACCAGGATGGGCGTCAATTACGGTTTCGACAAGCTGCGCTTCATCTCGCCGGTGCGCTCGGGCAAGCGGGTCCGCGGCCGCTTCGTGCTGGCGGAAGCCAAGCTGCGCAAGCCGAACGAGCTGCAGTCGCGCACCAACGTCACGGTGGAGATCGAAGGCGAAGACAAGCCCGCGCTGGTCGCGGAGTGGCTTGGCTTGATCTATTTCGCCTAGGGTAGGTCGGCATGGCCGGGCTTGACCCGGCCAGCCATCGCTGCTCAAAAGCTGTTCAAATCTCTCGCGGAGCTTTCTCACCCTCTCCCCTGTGGGAGAGGGTGGCTTCGCGGAACGCGAAGCCGGGTGAGGGTATCTCTCCGCGAGCTCCGCCGTCGATAGAGACCCCTCATCCGGCGCTTCGCGTCACCTTCTCCCACAAGGGGAGAAGGAAGAAGAAGCAGGAACTGCACAATGGCAATCAGGTTCGACGGACGCGTCGCCATCGTTACCGGCGCGGGCAATGGTCTCGGACGGGCGCATGCGCTGGGGCTGGCGAGCCGCGGTGCGAAAGTCGTGGTCAACGATTTCGGCGGCGCGCGCGATGGCAGCGGCGGTTCGCTCTCGCCTGCGGAAGCCGTGGTCGAGGAAATCCGCAAGGCCGGCGGCACCGCGATGGCCGACGGCGCCGACGTTTCGAATTTCGAGCAGGTCACCGCCATGGTCGAGCGCACCACCAGGGAGTGGGGCAGCGTGGACCTCTTGTGCGCCAATGCCGGCATTTTGCGCGACAAGTCGTTCGGCAAGATGGAAGCGGCCGATTTCCAGAAGGTGCTCGACGTGCACCTCGTCGGCACCTTCTATTGCTGCAAGGCGGCCTGGGCCGGCATGCGCGACCGTGGCTACGGCCGCATCGTGCTGACCACGTCGTCCTCCGGCCTCTACGGCAATTTCGGCCAGGCCAATTACGGTGCGGCCAAGTCCGGCATGGTCGGCCTGATGAACGTGCTGGCGGAAGAGGGCCGCAAGACCGACATCCGCGTCAACATCATCTCGCCGACGGCGGCAACCCGCATGACGGAAGAGCTGCTCCCGCCGCAGGCGCTGCAATTGATGAAGCCGAACGCGATCACGCCCGCAGTCGAGTACATGCTCAGCGAGGACGCGCCCACGCGCACTATCATGGGCGCCGGCGCCGGATCCTTCGCAGTGATCAAGATCGTCGAGAGCGAAGGCATCAATCTGCCGGAGTCCGAGTGGACCCCGGACGCGGTCGCCGCGCATTTCGCCGAGATCAGCGACATGTCGAAGGCGAAGGCGCTGCAGGGAGCGTTCGAGCAGACGCAGAAATACGTGGCGCAGGCCGCTGCGCGCGCCGGGGTAAAACTCTGACAGCCGTCGCCGTCATCGGCGCCGGCCCTGCCGGGCTGATGGCGGCCGAAGTGCTGGCGCAAGGCGGTGCTCGCGTCACCGTCTACGACGCGATGCCGTCCGCGGGCCGCAAATTGTTGATGGCCGGCCGCGGCGGGCTCAATCTCACCCACAGCGAGCCGTTGCCGCAGTTCATGGCGCGCTATCGCGAGGCGGCGCCGAAGCTGCACGCGGCGATCGCAGCGTTTCCACCTGACGCCTTGCGTACCTGGAGCGAGGCGCTGGGTGAGCCGACGTTTGTCGGCTCCAGCGGGCGTGTGTTTCCGAAAGCGTTCAAGGCCTCGCCCTTGCTGCGGGCCTGGCTGCGACGGCTCGATGCCGCCGGCGTGCGCTTTGCCTTTCGCCATCGCTGGATGGGCTGGGACGGGGAGGGACGGCTAGTCTTTGAAAAACCCGGCGGCGCCGCCGCCATCGCCGCAGACGCCACGGTGCTGGCACTCGGCGGCGCAAGCTGGCCGAGACTGGGCTCCGATGGCGGCTGGACGACGATCCTGGCCGACAAAGACATTTCAATCTCGCCGCTGCGGCCTGCGAACTCCGGCTTCATCGTCGCTTGGTCCGAAATCTTCCGCACGCGCTTCGAAGGCCATCCGCTCAAGGGTGCTGTGCTGTCCTTCGGCCCGCACCGCGCGCGCGGCGAAGCCGTCATCACAAGCGGCGGGATCGAGGGCGGGGCGATCTATGGATTGTCGGCCGAACTGCGCGAGGCGATTGCGGCGAACGCCGAAGCGGTCCTGCACGTCGCGTTGCGGCCGGACGTCCATCATGGCGAACTCGTCAAGCGTCTGTCCGCCTCGCGCGGCAAGCAGTCATTCTCCAACTTCTTGCGCAAGGCTGCGCAGCTGTCTCCGGTCGCTGTCGGGCTGTTGCAGGAAGCCGCCATCGGTGCGGGTCAATCGTTGTCGGCAATGTCGGCTGAACGATTGGCGGAGCTGATTAACGCCGTGCCGATCAAGCTCGCAGGCGTGGCGCCGATCGCGCGCGCGATCTCCAGCGCCGGCGGGATTTCGTTCGACGAGCTCGACGCGGACTTCATGATCCGCAAGCTGCCGGGCGTGTTCGCAGCCGGTGAGATGCTGGACTGGGAGGCGCCGACGGGTGGCTATTTGCTTCAGGCCTCGTTCGCGACGGGGGCTGCGGCGGGGCGGGGTATGCTCAAGTGGCTCGACCGCTAAACACCGTCATTGCGAGCGTAGCGAAGCAATCCAGAATCCTCCACGGAGGTAGTCTGGATTGCTTCGTCGCAAGAGCTCCTCGCAATGACGGCTGTGGAATCGTCGAAGCCCCTACCGCAGCTTCCCCCGTGCCGCGACTGGAAGCGTGCCGATGATTTCTTCGCCGCGCACCATCACCACCTCGTCCATCATGTTGACGACGACGCAGACATGATTGGGCACGATCCGCACGATGTCGCCGACATTGGGCCTGGTGTTGCTGCGGGAGAGGTCGAGGAAGCCGTGTTCTTCCGCGAAGCGCGCGATCTTGGCTTCGGGGTGCTCCAGGATCAGGCCGTGGCCGTCGAGGCCGCCGGTATCCGTGGTCAGCGTCTTGGAGCCGGCATCGAGGATGCCGCGCTCGGGCGCGGCGCGGCTGACCACCGTCGAATAGATGTGCAGCGCGCAGTCGTCCCAGGTGGCGGAGCCGGCGGCGACCTGCATGCGGTCGTTGTAGATGTAGGTGCCGAAGCGGTGCTCGGTGCCGCCCTTGAGCTTGCCGAGATTCTTCAGGTTTGGCGTGCCACCGGTCGAGATGATTTTTGCATCCAGCCCGTGCGCGCGCACGCCGGCCAGAGCCTCGTCGTAGAACTTTTGCGCGTCCGCCCAGCCGGTCTCGGTCGGATACAGCATGAAGCCGGCGAACTCGAGCCCCTTGGACGCGGCGATCTCGCGCGCGAGCGCAATCGCCTCGGCCGGCGTTTCAACACCGGCGCGCTTGCGCCCAGTATCGCATTCGACCACGACCGACAGCGGTCGTCCCGACGCAGCGGCGGCCTTGGGCAGACCGGCGACGACGGTCGAGTTGTCGGCGGCGGCCGTCATGTTGGCCTTGGCCTGCAACGCCCCTAACCGCGCCATCTTCTCGTCGCCGAGCAGGTTGTAGCTGATCAGGATATTATCGATGCCGGCATTGGCCATGATCTCGGCTTCACCGAGCTTCTGGCAGGTGATGCCTTTCGCGCCGGCCGCGATCTGCATCTTCGCGATGGTCGGATTCTTGTGCGTCTTGATGTGGGGACGGTTGGCGACACCCGCGTCATCGCAGGCCTTCTGGATGCGCGCGATGTTGCGTTCGACCTTGTCCATGTCGATGACGGCGCAGGGCGTGCCGTATTCGCGGGCGATTTTTGCAGCGAGTGTCGTTGTCATGGGTCAAGCTTTCTCGATCTCTTCGCGCCGCACTTCGAGCTCCAGCCATTTGTCCTCGGCCTCGGCCAGTTCCCCTTGCGCTTTCGTCAGAGCGTCGGAAGCCTGATCGAAGCGCTTGCGATCTTTGCGGAAGAGATCGGGGTCGTCAAGGAACCGCTGCTGCTTGGCGATTTCGGCCTGCAGTTTGGCGATGGCCTTGGGCAGCGTCTCCAGCGCGTGTTGCTCGTTGAACGTCAACCGTCGTTTGGTGACGCCGGAAGGCGCTGCTGACCGCGTCTCTCTCTTCTCTTCGGCGGCTTTCGCCGTCGCGCGCTTCAAGTCGACGCCACGCTGGGCCAACATGTCGGTGTAACCGCCGGCATATTCGAGCCAGCGCCCATCGCCCTCGGGCACGATCACGGACGTCACCACGCGGTCGAGAAAGTCGCGATCATGGCTGATCAGAATTACGGTGCCCTCGTAGTCGCCGAGCATTTCCTCGAGGACGTCGAGGGTCTCGAGATCGAGGTCGTTGGTCGGCTCGTCCAGCACCAGGAGATTGGAGGGCTTCGCCAGCGCGCGTGCCAGCATCAGCCGGCCGCGCTCGCCGCCGGACAGCACCTCCAGCGGCGTGCGCATCTGTTCCTGGGCGAACAGGAAGTCCTTCATGTAGCTGACGACATGCTTTGGCTTGCCGCCGACCATGACGTGGTCGCCGCGGCCGCCGGTCAGCGCCTCGGCCAGCGTCGATTTGGGATCGAGACTTTCGCGGTGCTGGTCGAGCGTCGCCATCTCGATGTTGGCGCCGAGCCGTAAGCTGCCGCTGTCCGGTGCGCTGCCGCCGGTCAGCATCTCGATCAACGTCGTCTTGCCGGCGCCATTCGGGCCGACGATGCCGATGCGGTCGCCGCGCTGGACGCGGATCGAGAAGCCGTCGACGATCTTTCGCTCGCCATAGGACCGGCTGATATTCTTGGCCTCGATGACGAGCTTGCCGGACTTGTCGGCTTCGGCAGCCGCGAGGTTGGCGTTGCCCGTCGCTCCGCGATGGGTGCGGCGCTGATCGCGCAGCGCGTGCAGGTTTCCAAGCCGCTTGACGTTGCGCTTGCGGCGGCCCGAGACGCCGTAGCGCAACCAGTGCTCCTCATTGACGATCTTGCGGTCGAGCTTGTGCTGGTCGCGCTCTTCCTCCGCGAGCACCTCATCGCGCCAGGCCTCAAAGGCACTGAAGCCGCGGTCGATCTGCCGGATCTGGCCGCGGTCGAGCCAGGCGGTGCTGCGCGAGAGATTGCTCAGGAAGCGCCGATCGTGGCTGATGATCACCAGCGCGCAGCGGCGGCTCTCCAGTTCGCCCTCCAGCCATTCGATGGTCGTGAGATCCAGATGGTTGGTCGGCTCGTCCAGCAGCAGGATATCGGGCGAGGGCGCCAGCACGCGCGCCAGCGCGGCGCGGCGCGCTTCGCCGCCCGACACATGCGCCGGGTCTTCTTCGCCGCTGAGGCCGAGCTGTTCGACCAGATAGCGCGCCTGATAGTGATCGTCGCCGGCATGGAGGCCGGCCTCGACATAGGCCAGCGTGGTGGAGAAACCGGCAAAATCCGGCTCCTGCGGCAGGTAGCGGATGGTGGCGCCGGGCTGCACGAAACGGCTGCCGCCATCCGGTTCGACCAGGCCGGCAGCGATCTTGAGCAGTGTCGATTTGCCCGAACCGTTGCGGCCGATCAGGCAGACGCGCTCGCCGGTCGAAACCGACAGTTCGACGTTCGCCAGGAGCGGCGTGCCGCCAAAGGTCAGCTTGATATCGCGCAGTTGAATCAGCGGTGGCGCCATGCGGTGTCTCAGTCCTGTCTTGTTGCGGCCTGGTCGGCGCGGCGGCGCTGAATGCGGCGGATGGTCTGGTCGAGCGTCGACAGAAACGTCGAGCGGTCGCGTGGTGCAAACGATTTCGGGCCGCCCGTGACTTCGCCCGCAGAGCGCAAATCCGTCATCAGGTTGCGGACCGCGAGCGTCATCCCGATCGATTCTTCCGTGAACGGCTTGCCGTTGGATGCAATCACATCGGCGCCGGCCTTCACGCAGCGGCTCGCGAGCGGAATATCCGAGGTAATAACGATATCGCCGGGCCCCGCGCGCTCGGCGATCCAGTCGTCGGCGGCATCCATACCAGCGCCCGCGGCCACCCGCTCGATCAGCGGGTCCTGCGGCACACGGATGAAATTGCCCGCGACCACGCTCACGGGCAAGCCGTGCCTGCCGGCAACGCGATAGATCTCGTCCTTGACGGGGCAGGCGTCGGCGTCGACGTAGATGCGGGTGGTGTTTTGAGGGTTCGTCATTATCCGTAGATGGGGCTTGCGAAGCGGTTCCGCAGCCCGCGCGTGGTACCCCATCCGGGCCGCAAAGGCGAGGGGATTGACCCCGGTTCCTCAAGGCCTACGATCGATCCGCAACAACAAGAATTCAGAGCAAGAATTGAGGGAAGGTGACGCCATGCCGAACCGGCTCGAAACCCATCGCGTCGTGGCCTACAACACTGCAAAACAATCCGAAAACAAGATGCATGACGACAATGTGGCGCGCCGCTTCGGCTTTTCCGGCGGGCTGGTTCCCGGTGTCGATGTCTTCGCCTACATGATGCACGTGCCGGTGGCGCGCTGGGGCCGCGATTTCCTGTCGCGCGGGCTGGTCGAGGCGCGCTTCATCAAGCCGGTCTATGACGGCGAGACCGCCGATGTCGATGCGACCGAGCACAATGGCTTGCTCACGATCGAGGTGTTCAGCCGCACCGAGCTCTGCGCCACCGGGACGGCAACGCTGCCGGCGGCCGCCGCGACTGCGGTGTCGTTGAGCGAGTATATCGCGGTGCCTGTGGTGGCCGAGCGTAAGCCAGTCAGCGCAGCGACCTTCGAAACCGGAAATTGGCTGGGCACGACGCCCCGGCGCTGGGCCGGGCAGGATGCAGCCGACTACCTCGCCGACATCAGGAAGCCCGATCCGATCTTCGCGCGCGAGGGGCTCGGCCATCCCGGCCTGATCCAGCGCGTCATGAACCGCGTGCTGGTGGACAACACCATTCTGGGCCCGTGGATCCATGTCGGCAGCCGCATGCAGCTGCTGTCAGCCGCACGCGCCGGCGACGAGATCACCGCGCGGGCAAAAGTGACCGCGAACTACGAGAAGAAAGGCCACCGCTTCGTCGAGCTCGACGCGCTGGTGGTCGCCAACGGCACCACGCCGCTGGCGCATTGCCAGCACACCGCGATCTTCCAGCCGCGCGAGCAGGCGGCGGCGTAACAACACGCGCTGTCATGCCCCGCGAAGGCGGGGCATCCAGTACGCCGCGGCTTCTCGATTCTAGCCGCGCCGCCTCTGGAATACTGGATCGCCCGCTTTTGCGGGCGATGACAGTTGTGGACGCGGAGATTACGCAGCCTTACGCCGCCTTCGCATCCTGGATCGCGCGCCACACCCGCTCCGGGGTCAGCGGCATGTCGATGTGCTTGATGCCGTAGTCGGAGAGGGCGTCGATCACTGCGTTCACGACCGTCGACAGGCTGCCGGCGCAGCCGGCTTCGCCGCAGCCCTTGCTGCCGAGCGGATTGGTCGTGGCCGGCACGGGGTGGTCGCCGACCGTCATGAACGGAACGTCCTCGGCGCGCGGCAGGGCGTAGTCCATCAGCGAGCCCGTGATCGGCTGGCCGCTCTCGTCGTAGCGGATGTGCTCCATCAGCGCCTGCCCAATGCCCTGGACGACGCCGCCATGGAGCTGGCCCGCGACCAGCAGTGGGTTGATCACCGTGCCGAAATCGTTGACGGCGCTGTACTGGACGACCTGCACCACGCCGGTGTCAGGGTCGATCTCGACCTCGGCGACGTGGCAGCCGTTCGGGAAGGCCGAGGGCACCGGTTCGCTGGTGTGGTCGACGTCGAGGCTGTCAGGCACGCCCTCCGGCGTCTTGCCGTCGTGCAGGCGCTTGGCGAGTTCCATGATGTCGATGCTGCGGTCGGTGCCGGCGATCGTGAAGCTGCCGTCGGCGAATTCGATGTCGGCTTCGGACGCTTCCAGCATGTGCGCAGCGGCACGCTTGCCCTTTTCGATTACGAGCTTGGCGGCCCCCACGATCGCCATGCCGCTCGCGGTGATCGAGCGCGAACCGCCGGTGCCGTTGCCGGTGTGGACGATGTCGCTGTCGCCCTGCACCAGCTTGACGCTGTCGAAGGGCACGCCAAGCTGCGCACACAGCACCTGCGCGAATGCGGATGCGTGGCCCTGGCCGTAATCGAGCGTGCCGGTGATGAGCTGCACGGAGCCGTCGGGATCGAACACGATCTTGCCGAGCTCGACGCCGGGAGGTGCCGTAACCTCCAGATAGGAGCCGACGGCGATACCGCGCAGCTTGCCGGCCTTCTTGCTCTCCTTCTTGCGCTTGGCAAAATTCTCGTGGTCGGAGATTTCGAGCGCCTTGTTGAAGACAGCCTGGAAGTCGCCGCTGTCATAAGTGACGCCGGAGGAGGCGGCGAACGGCATCTGGTTCTGCTTGATGAAGTTGCGCTTGCGCATCGTCAGGCGGTTGATGCCCATCTCGTCGGCGGCGCGGTCGATCAGCCGCTCCATGTAGTAGTTGGCCTCGGGCCGGCCGGCGCCGCGATAGGCGCCCATCAGCGTGGTGTTGGTCAGCACCGTCTTGATGTCGACGGCCATCAGCGGTGTGCGATAGACGCTGGAAAAGTTCTTGCTGGTGTTGAGCGAGAGCGGACTGGGCGCAACGCCGGTGATGTAGGCACCGAGATTGCCGTAGCCTTCGAGCTTTGCCGCGAGGAAATGCCCCTCGGCGTCAAGCGCCAGCTCGGCATGAATCTTCTGCGCGCGGCCGTGGCTGTCGGACAAGAAGCTGGTGGAGCGTTCGTCCAGCCACTTCACCGGGCGGCCGAGCTCCTTGGCCGCGTACAGGATGCACATGTATTCGGGGTAGTTGACGTTCTTCATGCCGAAGGAGCCGCCGACATTGGCGGTGAGGATGCGCACCTTCTCGTTCGGCACTTTCAGGTTCTTGGCGAGGTTGGCGCGGTTGCCGGCGACGCCCTGCGTCGGCATCTGGATGGTGTAGCGCTCGGTCTTCTTGTCGTAGGAGGCAAGGCCAACGCGCGGCTCCATCGAGACCACGGCGACGCGGGTGTTCTCGATGTCGACCTTGGTTACGTGAGCGGCGCCGGCGAAGGCGGCGTTGACCTTCTCGATGTCGCCATAATGGTAGTCGAGCGCGACATTGTTCGGGATGTGGTCGTAGAGTTGCGGCGCGCCGGGTTTTGCGGCGTCCTCGGGCTCGGTCACCGCGGCCAGCGGCTCGATGTCGAGCTCGACCGCCTCGGCCGCGTCGCGCGCCTGGGCCAGCGTCTCCGCGACCACGAAGGCGACGGGATCGCCGACGAAGCGGACCTTGTCGGTCGCCAGCGGCTGGCGGTTGGTCTGGCGCAGGGGGGAGCCGTCGCGGTTCTTCAGCGGCAGGCCGCAGGTGAAGGGGCCGTAGCCGGCCGCATCGAGGTCCGTGCCGGTCCAGACCCCCAGCACGCCGGGCAGCGCCTTGGCGGCGTCGGTGTTGATACCGCGGATGACGCCATGGGCATGGGTGGAGCGGACGACCACGGCATGGGCCTGGCCGGGCAGGTTGAAATCGTCGGTATAGCGGCCCTTGCCGCGCACCAGCGTGTCATCCTCCTTGCGGCGGACCGGCTGCCCGACACCGTATTTTTGCAGTGCAATAGCGTTTTCGAGCGTGGATGATTTCGTGTGTTCTTGCATGGAAATGACCTGAAAAGCCGGCATTTGCGCATTTTCGCGCCAGCGGGGGACCGGATCCTGTTGAGATAACCCACCGGCCCGTTCACGACAACGCACGAATGGGCATGGTCCCATGTGATGCGTTGTTGCGCAGGACTGACGCACTGCTAAGGTTTCAGGCGAAAAAGCAATTCCAGCTCGGCCCACCCGGCCGCGGAAAGACAATTTGTATGAATGACCACACGCGGCTCCGCGACGGCCTCGCGCCGCACGGTGAGCTGGGGTCGATGGCGGCGGTGGCGTTTGCCACGGAACCGGCCGTCGGCGCGCAAGCGCCGGGAACCGGCGTCTATGCGGCGCTGGACCTCGGCACCAACAATTGCAGGCTCCTGATAGCCTGTCCGACCGATGACGGCTTTCGCGTGGTCGATTCGTTCTCGCGCATCATCCGGCTCGGCGAGGGTGTCTCGGCAACCGGCTGCATCAGCGAGGCTGCGATCGAGCGCGCCGTCGTGGCGCTCGGCATCTGTCGCGACAAGATCAATCTGCGCAAAGCCAAGCGATTGCGGCTGATCGCCACCGAGGCCTGCCGTGCGGCTTCGAATGCGGAGGATTTTCGCAGCCGCGTCGCGGCCGAGACCGGCATCGAGCTCGAGGTGATCGACCGCGAGACCGAGGCGGCGCTCGCCGTGCTCGGCTGCTCGCCGCTGGTCGATCCCAGGGGGCGCGGCGCGATCCTGTTCGACATCGGCGGCGGCTCGACCGAGCTGGTGCGGATCGAGCGCGACTGGGAGAATCCGGAGCCACGCATAAAAGCCTGGATGTCGATTCCGTTCGGTGTGGTCACACTGGCCGAGCAATTCGGCGGGCGCGACGTGACGCCGGAGATCTACGCTGCGATGGAGCGCGAGGTCGCCCGTCACATCACGCCGTTCGCCGAACAGCATGGCGGCGATCTTGCCGACATGCATCTGCTCGGCACGTCGGGCACGGTGACGACGCTTGCCGGCATCCATCTCAAGCTCGCGCGCTACGATCGGCGCCGGATCGACAGCGTCTGGATGAATGATACCGACGTCACCGCGACCATCAACATGCTGCTCGGCATGAGCTACGAGGAACGCGCCGGCAACAGCTGCATCAGCGTCGAGCGCGCCGATCTCGTGCTGGCCGGCTGCGCCATCCTCGATGCGATCCGCCGCGCCTTTCCGCTGCCGCGCCTGCGCGTCGCCGACCGGGGCCTGCGCGAGGGCATGCTGGTCGAGATGATGCGCGAAGACGGCGCACTCAGGAGCTGGTGAGATGGCCAAGGACACCACCGGCCGCTTGCACGTCCAGGTCAAGACCCACGGCAAGCGCAAATTGTCGTCGAAGCTCTGGCTGGAGCGGCAGCTCAACGACCCCTATGTCATCAAGGCGAAGGCGCTGGGCTATCGCTCGCGCGCCGCGTTCAAGCTGCTGGAGATCGACGACAAATATCGGCTGCTCAAGCACGGCATGGCGGTGGTCGATCTCGGCGCTGCGCCGGGCGGCTGGAGCCAGATCGCCGCCAAGCGCGTCGGCTCGGTCGACGGCAAGGGCAAGGTGATCGCGATCGACCTGTTGGACATCCCCGAGATTGCCGGCGTCGAGTTCGCTCAGCTCGATTTCATGGACAATGACGCGCCGGACAAGCTCAAGGCCATGCTCGACGGCGGCGCCGATGTCGTGATGTCCGACATGGCCGCCAACACCACCGGCCACCGCAAGACCGACCAGCTCCGCATCGTCGGCCTGATCGAGACCGCCGCCGCCTTTGCCTGCGACGTGCTGAAGCCCGGCGGAACTTTTTTGGCAAAGGCGTTCCAGAGCGGCGCCGACGCCGAGCTGCTCGCTCAGCTCAAGCGCGATTTTGCGACGGTGCGTCACGTCAAGCCTGCCGCAAGCCGTGCGGATTCCTCGGAGCGCTACGTGCTCGCGACGGGATTTCGGGGCGGGGCGACGGAATAGCAACAAACTCCGTCATTGCTCGCAATGACGAGAACAGAGACTATCCCAGCCGCTGATCCCGCGCGTCCTGGGTATCCTCCGTCGCTGCCTTGATGGCGGCACTCGCCGCGCCCTTGCCCGCACCCTTGCGGCTCGCGATCTCGACCGCCTTGCGGCCGGAGACTTCGTGGCCGGCATCATCGGGCATCTGCCAGAAGAACCAGCTCGACGCAGCCGAGGTCAGGGCGATCACGACGAAGGCCGGCGCAAACACGGTGGCGTTGAGCTCGCTGACATGGCTGAGCCACATCGTGGTCTCCACCGAGGCGGCACCCACGGCGACGCCGGCCGAGACCGCGAGCTGCTGGTTGACGCTGACGAGCGTGGTGGCGCGGCTCATCTGCGCAGTCTCGACTTCGGCATAGGCCACCGTGTTGATCGCGGTGAATTCCAGCGAGCGGAAGAAGCCGCCGATCACCAGGATGATCATGATGATGAGCAGCGGCGTCGTCACCGTGAACAGCGCACAGGCGGCGAGGAAAACCGCGCTGACGAGTGCGTTCACCGTCATCAGCTTGCGGAAGCCGAACGCGCGGATGATGCGTGCGGCCAGCGCCTTCATGCCCATGGCGCCGAGCGAAGAGCCAAACGTGACGAGACCGGACTTGAACGGCGACAGGCCGAAGCCGATCTGCATCAGCAGCGGCAACAGGAACGGCAGCGCGCCGATGCCGAGCCGGAATATGAACCCGCCGAGAATGGCCGCGCGCAGCGTCGGAAGCCTCAGCAGCGAGAAGTCGAGCACCGGCGATCCCGTCCGCCGCGCGTGAATGACGTAGAGCGTCATCGAGATCGATCCGCCGACGACCAGGGCGGCAATCGTGCTCCACGGCAACAGATTGAGACCGGCAACCGAGAGCCCGAACGCAATGCCGGCAAGGCCGAGGCCCGCCAGCACCATGCCGTAGAGGTCGAACGGCTCGCGTTCCTCGCTCTTGATGGGATCGATGAAGCGCAAGGCCATGAAAATGCCGAGCAGCCCGATCGGGATGTTGATCAGGAAGATCCAGTGCCACGACGCATAGGTGGTGATGAAGCCGCCGAGCGGCGGCCCGATCACTGGGCCGATCAGGGCAGGGACCGTCACCCAGGCCATTGCATTGACCAGCGCGCTCTTGTCGACGGAGCGCAGCAGCACGAGGCGTCCGACCGGGGTCATCATCGCTCCGCCCATGCCTTGCAGGATGCGCGCGAACACGAAATCGTTGACGGATGTCGAGAGCGCGCAGCCGACCGAGCCGACCATGAACACGCCGACCGCGATCGCAAACACCATGCGCGCGCCGAACCGGTCGGCAGTCCAGCCGCTCGCCGGGATGAACACCGCAAGCGACAGCAGATAGGAGGTGATCGCGAGCTTGAGCGTCAACGGGCTGGTGCCGATGTCGGCCGCGATCGCCGGCAGCGATGTGGCGATGACCGTCGAATCCATGTTCTCCATGAAGAGAGCAGTGGCCACGATCAGTGGAATGACGCGTTGCTTGTCGACCATGACGAATTGGTAATGGAAATCGGAAGGAAGGGCGGAGTTGCGGCTTATCATCGCCGCCGACCCGCCACCATTGCGGATCAACGCATAGCACCTAAATCCTGCGTGACCCCAGATGGGCGCGCCCCTGCGCCGGAGATCGCGATGATTTACCGGCACGGGGCCGTCGTGGACGCCATCCGGCGGCACGGGCCGCGGAGCTATCCGCGCTGAACTTGCCTAAAAAGGCCTGTGCATGGCTGGCCGGCGGTCCGATTTGCTTTGATTCGTCACCCTCCCGTGCTATCGACCCGCGTCAACCCCACCGATGGGCTCCGATTCTCCGGCGATGCCGCAAGGTACGCCGAGGGCGGCGCTCATCCATAGCTATTTGCGGCAGGGCCGCAGGAAGGAGTTGGCAAATGGCCACGGTGCAACTTCAGGGCATTCGCGAAGGCTTTACGTTCGACGACGTGCTGTTGAAGCCGGGCCTGTCGGACGTCATGCCGGGCGAGGTCGACATCCGCTCCCGCGTCACCCGCGCCATCCCGCTCAACATCCCGATCATGGCCTCCGCCATGGACACGGTCACCGAAGCCCGCATGGCGATCGCCATGGCGCAAGCCGGCGGCCTCGGCGTCATCCACCGCAATTTCGATCCCGAAGGGCAGGCCGCCCAGGTGCGGCAGGTCAAGCGCTACGAGTCGGGCATGGTGGTGAACCCGCTCACCATCAGCCCCGACGCCACGCTGGACGACGCGCTCAAGCTGATGAGCGATCACGGCATCTCGGGCATTCCCGTCGTCACCGGTGCGGGTAAGTCCACACCGGGCAAGCTGGTCGGCATCCTCACCAACCGCGACGTCCGCTTTGCCACCGACCGCCAGCAAAAAATCTCCGAGCTGATGACACATGAAGGTCTCGTCACGGTGCGCGAGAATGTCAGCCAGGACGAGGCGCGGCGGTTGCTGCACCATCACCGCATCGAGAAGCTGCTCGTCGTCGACGATCAATATCGCTGCGTCGGACTGGTCACCGTGAAGGACATAGAGAAGGCGGTCGCGCATCCGCTGGCCTGCAAGGACGCGCAGGGGCGTCTGCGCGTCGCCGCCGCCACCACGGTCGGTGATAGCGGCTTCGAGCGCACCGAGCGGCTGATCGATGCCGGCGTCGATCTCGTCGTGGTCGACACCGCGCACGGCCATTCCCGTCACGTGCTCCATGCGGTCAACCGCATCAAGCGACTGTCCAACTCGGTGCAGGTCGTTGCCGGCAACGTCGCGACCTCCGAGGGCGCACAGGCGCTGATCGATGCGGGCGCGGACTGCATCAAGGTCGGCATCGGCCCGGGCTCGATCTGCACCACGCGCATCGTCGCCGGCGTCGGCGTGCCGCAGCTTACCGCGATCATGGATGCGGTCGAAGCTGCCAAGAAGGCCGACATCCCCGTCATCGCCGACGGCGGCATCAAGTTCTCCGGCGACCTTGCCAAAGCGCTCGCCGCCGGCGCCGACATCGCGATGGTCGGCTCGCTGCTCGCCGGCACCGACGAGACGCCCGGCGAGGTGTTCCTGTGGCAGGGCCGCTCCTACAAGGCCTATCGCGGCATGGGCTCGGTCGGCGCGATGGCGCGCGGCTCGGCCGACCGCTACTTTCAGCAGGACATCAAGGACACGCTGAAGCTCGTGCCAGAAGGCATCGAGGGCCAGGTGCCCTACAAGGGCCCGGTCGGCAACGTCATGCACCAGCTCGCCGGGGGCTTGCGCGCCGCGATGGGTTATGTCGGTGCAAAGGACATGAAGGAGCTGCATGAGAAGGCGAACTTCGTCCGCATCACCGGTGCGGGCCTGCGCGAAAGCCACGTCCACGACGTGACCATCACGCGTGAAGCGCCGAACTATCCGGGCGGCGGTTAGTCGTCTCGCCTTCGTGCCCCGGAGGCAGCGCAGCGCTTCTTTAGCGGTGCGCTGCAGAGCCGGGGCCCATCTTTCCACCTGATCGCATGGGGCGTTCTGTGTCCCGGCTCTGCGCAGCAGCGCAAGGGCGCTGCAGCGCGTCCGGGACACGAGAGGCGCTCGCATCAGCGCCGGTTACCCCAATGCTTTTGTATTGACGCAGCTGCCTCCCTCCGCTTCGCTCGCGACGAAGAAAACTCCGGAGGAAGCCATCATGACCCAAGCAAAACGCATCGTTCTCGCCGCGCGTCCCGTCGGCGAGCCGAAGTCGTCCGATTTCCGCCTTGAGGAATTCGCAGTCCCGACGCCAGGCGCGGGCGAAGTCCTGCTGCGCACGATCTGGCTGTCGCTCGATCCCTATATGCGTGGGCGCATGAGCGACGGTCCGTCTTATGCGACGCCGGTGCCGGTCGGCGGCGTGATGGAAGCCGGTACGGTTTGCGAGGTCGCGACGTCCAACAATCCGAACTTCGCCAAGGGCGACATCGTGCTGTCGCGCGCGGGCTGGCAGACGCATGCGATCTCCGACGGCAAGGGGCTGAACAAGATCGACCCGAAGCTCGCGCCAATCTCGACGGCCATCGGCGTGCTCGGCATGCCCGGCATGACCGCCTACACGGGCCTGCTCGATATCGGCAAGCCGCAGGAAGGCGAGACCGTCGTCGTCGCCGGCGCCTCCGGTGCCGTCGGCTCGGCGGTAGGCCAGATCGCGAAGGTCAAGGGGGCACGCGCAGTCGGCATCGCCGGCGGCAAGGACAAATGCGACTACGTGGTGAAGGAGCTCGGCTTCGATGCCTGCCTCGATCACCGCGATCCTGATCTGGCGGCGAAGCTGAAAGACGCCTGTCCGAAGGGCATCGATGTCTATTTCGAGAATGTCGGCGGCGTGGTGTTCGAGGCGGTGTTCCCGCTGCTCAACCCGTTCGCGCGCGTGCCGGTCTGCGGCCTGATTGCGCATTACAACGACACCGAGGCCAAGCCGCCGAAATGGGCGGCCAGCATGATGCGCGCGACCCTGACCAAGCGGCTGACGTTCCGCGGCTTCATCGTCTCCGACTTCGCCTCCCGCCATGGTGACTTCCTGCGCGATATGTCCGGCTGGGTCCGGGACGGCAAGGTCAAGTACAAGGAGTTCGTCACCGAGGGCCTGGAAAGCGCGCCCGGAGCCTTCATGGGGCTCCTGAAGGGCGCCAATTTCGGCAAGCAGCTGGTGCGGGTCGGGCCGGACAAGGCTTGATCCGCCGCTCCGGCCCCCTCGGGGGCGGAGATGGTTAATAAAGAGTGACCGATCGGCCACACCTGCCCGCAAAAGCCGCAAGTGTGACCGTCGGTTCATTGACGGGGCGGCGAAGGCATTGAATCATTGCGCATATTTCAGGTGCGATGATGTTAGAGATTGTTGTTTTCTGCGTAATCCTTTTGGCCGCTGGCTATTGGGCGACCATGTTCGTCATGGGCCGTCGAGACGACGTCATCCATGGCAAATTCGTTCACGGCGATGATGAGCGCGCGTTCACGCAACCCGCGATGCCCACGCCTTTGCCGCCATTCCCCAAGCGTCCGGTCAAAGTCGCGCGGCCTGCCAATGTTCAGCGTGCCGATACCGGGACCAAGCCGGTGAACAGCGAGGCGCTGCAATCCTTGCTTGCCGCGATCCAGCAGGATCTCAAAAGCGTCGCTTGAACACCGGCCGGCGAGCTAGTGCTCGCCGCCCATCTGGGCGAACAGCTCCTCGATGTCGACGTCGACCTGGCCGGCCGCCCTGACATGGCGGACCTCAAAGCTGTCGGGCTGGAAGCGGTACTCCGCGAGCCCGACCTTCTTGATCGCGATCCGGTCCTGGCGCGCGTCGTTGATCCCTGAAGCCGGCTGAGGCGCCCAGACGTGGTGGGTGTGGCGCCAGGTGAAGTCGCGCCGCTGGTGCACGTGACCGCTGGCGATCCGGCGCAGGTCGATATGCGCAAACATCTCGAACTGCTCGGCTCGAAGGCGAGCCCTGAGTTCATCACCAGTGAATTGAGGCCTATCGACAGTTGGTCGCCTCATCGGGAACGCCGGTTCAACTCGTTGATTGTCAGGAACAGCGGTGACGGCTAATGGACGCTAGCTGTGCCTTCCGCCGGATGGGAAGATCCCGGGAAAATTCCGATGTCCATTCAAATGGTTTTGCTGCCGGTCTTCGTGCAGGTCGGTCTCACCTTCGCGCTCCTGATCGCCATGGCGCTGGGGCGCCGGCGCGCGCTCGTCTCCGGCGAGACCAAGAGCCGCGACATTGCCCTGGGCGAGCCCAACTGGCCGCAGGGCGCCACACAATTCGCCAATTGCTACCGCAACCAGTTCGAGCTGCCGGTGCTGCTCTATGTCCTGATCGCGCTGGCGCTTCCCTTGCGCCATGCCGATCTCTTCATCGTGCTGATGTCCTGGGTGTTCGTGGCGACGCGGTTCGTCCATGCCGGCGTATTCGTCTCCTCGAACCAGCTCGGCCCGCGCTCCACGATCTGGCTCGCCGGCGTGCTCGTGCTGCTGGCGATGTGGATCTACTTCGCGCTGAAAATGCTGTTGCTGATCTAGGCGCTAATCGCCAATCCTGATCTGCAGGATTCACTGAAAGATTTGAAATGACTCCCGCTGCCCGGCTGTCCGCAGCCATCGAACTGATCGACACCATCGAGAAGGACCGCGTTCCTGCCGCCAAGGCACTCAAGGAGTGGGGCACTGCGCACCGCTTCGCCGGCTCCGGCGACCGCGCCGCGATCGCCGGCCTCGTCTGGGACGTGCTGCGCCGCTATGCCTCGAGTGCGTTCCTGATGGATGCCGACACCGCGCGGGCGCGGCTGATCGGCATGCTCCGGCTCGAGCGCAACATGGACGCGGCCACCATGGCCGCATTGTTCGACGGCAGCCGCTTTGCCCCCGCGCCGCTGACCGACGCCGAGCAGGCCGCGCTCGCCGCGCGCTCGCTGAAGGACGCCCCGGCCGCAATCGCCGGCGACTATCCGGAATGGCTGGATCCATACTTTGCGAAAGCGTTCGGCGAGGACCGCGTGGCGGAGGCCGCCGCGATGGCGAGCCGGGCGCCGCTCGACTTGCGCGTCAACACGCTAAAATCCAATCGCGACAAGGTGCTGGGGGCGCTTGCTCATCTTCATGCGAAACCGACGCATTGGTCCGCAACCGGCCTGCGCATCGCGCTTTCGGCCGATGCACGCAACCCGGGCGTCCATTCGGAAGAGGATTTCATCAAGGGCGCAATTGAAGTGCAGGATGAGGGATCGCAGCTTGCGGCCGCTTTGACTGCGGCAAAACCCGGCGAGCAGGTGATCGATCTCTGCGCCGGCGCCGGCGGCAAGACGCTGGCGCTCGCCGCGATGATGCAGGGTAAGGGCCGGCTGATCGCAACCGACAGCGACAAGCGGCAGCTTGTTCCCATTCACGAGCGCCTGTCGCGCGCCGGCGTCCACAATGCCGATGTGCGCACGCCCAAGGGCGAGGCCGATCCGCTGGCCGACATCAGCGCCACCGCCGACCTTGTCGTGATCGACGCGCCGTGTACGGGAACCGGAACCTGGCGCCGCAACCCCGACGCCAAATGGCGCATGCGCCCGGGGGCACTGGAGATTCGCCTGAGGGACCAGACCGCGGTGCTCGATCGCGCGGTTCCGCTGGTCAAGGCCGGCGGCCGCATCGCCTACATCACCTGCTCGGTGCTGCCCGAGGAGAACGGCGAGCAGGTGAGGGCGTTCACCGGCCGCCATCCCGAATTCGCGGTGGTGCCACCCGAGCAGACCGCGAGTGTGCTCTGGGACAAGGCGGAGGAGTTTGCGCAGGCCGCGCTGCAATCGCCTGAGGGATGGCTGATGACGCCGCGGCGGACGGGCACGGACGGGTTCTTCGTCTCGCTGCTAAAGAAATCTGGCTAGATCCACTCAAAACAAAAACCCCGCGAACCGTTACCGGTCGCGGGGTCTGTTGTCTCAACGCTTCTAACCGGTACGTCCGTGGTCAGAGCGCTGTTGCGCGGCGATTAGCCGACGCGGAGATTGTCAGCGGAGGACTTGCCGCTGCGACGATCGGCGACGATGTCGAACGAGACCTTCTGGCCCTCGTTGAGGGTCGAGAGGCCGGCGCGCTCGACGGCGCTGATGTGCACGAACACGTCCTTGTCGCCGTCATCCGGCTGGATGAAACCAAAACCCTTTTGATTGTTGAACCACTTCACGGTGCCCATAGCCATGGGGAATTTCCTTTGCTTGAGAAGTTAACACGCAGACCGGAACGCGACATTGCGTCCATAGTCCTCATCAGTCGATGTTGGAGAATTCATCTGAAGCGTGCGCGCCCGTCAGCAACGAAGCGAAGCGGCCCAGTCGTTCGGCCAAGTATCGATGATCACAATATAGCGAGATTTTGGGGCCACTTCAAGGCACCACCCGTGGTTCGGGATCTCGCGCTGATTTGCTATTTTGCGGTGCAAATTAGCCACCCGGGAGGCCTCAATCGACGATGAAAAGCGTTGCCCCGGTCGCTGTGGAGGACCGATGCGCGGCGTCGCCGAAATCCGAGACCTGGTAGCTCATCCCCGCCGTGAGCTTGAACGTGCGGCCGTCGCGCAGCTCGCTGTCGAGCTCGCCCTGCAGCACGTAGAGCACGTGGCCGCGATCGCACCAATGGTCGGCGAGATAACCCGGTGAATACTCGACCATCCGCACCCGGAGATCGCCGATGTTGAGCGTGCGCCACTGGGCCTGCCCGGTTTCGCCGGGATGCGTGGTGGAGGTGACCTTGCTCCAGTCGGTGACCGTGAAGGGGGACGTCGGGAGTTTCATGGTGGGGGTCCTGGTCGTGGTGCCGGCGGCGGTGTTGTTAGCGTATGCGTTCGCCACAGTCTCCGTCATTGCAATGACGAGGATAGGCTTAGGGCGCCAAATGATTAGCCGAGCCCTGCACGATCAGCCCCGCCGCGTTCACCCGCAAATACTCGCAGATCCGCTTGCCCCGCTCGTTCTCGTAGAACACCACCACGCTATCAGGGCTGACGAACAATTCGATCAACGAGAAATGCAGGTTCGGCAACAGCCCGAGCGCCTTTCCCCAATAGGCGCGCAAAGCGTCCTTGCCGCGCACGGTGCCATCCGGCTCGAATCCCATCGCCGGGATGCGATCCGAGGTCATCACGGCCTCGTCGTCATAGAGCGTGAGCACGCGTTCGAGATCGGCAGTATTCCAGGCCTCGACCCAGGTGCGGCCGAGCGCGGCGAGATTCGACGGCTGATGATGCGGTGGGATGACGTCCTCCCTGATCGGCCCCTGGTGAGCGCCGGGACATATTAGGTCAATAATACTTACCTAAATCCATTTGTCCATACCCAAAGAAGAATGTGGGCGCGCGGCCCGCGCGGTTGCGGGAAAAGCCCCCGTCGCGTATCTGCTTGCCATGACAGCAGCACAGAACGACCGCTCCGCGTCGACGCTCTCAGTGGCCTCGGCGCACGACAAGATTCTCATCGTCGACTTCGGCAGCCAGGTGACGCAGCTGATTGCGCGTCGCGTGCGGGAGGACGGCGTCTATTGCGAGATCGTCCCGTTCAACAAGGCCGAACAAGCTTTCAAGGAGATGAAGCCGAAGGCGGTGATTCTCTCCGGCGGCCCTGAGTCGGTGCATGAGGCGGGCTCGCCCCGCGCGCCCCAAGCAATCTTCGATTCGGGCGTGCCCGTGCTCGGCATCTGCTACGGCCAGATGACCATGGCAGCCCAGCTCGGCGGCACCGTCGAGGGCGGTCATCACCGCGAATTCGGCCGCGCCGATGTCGAGGTCAAAGCCGCGAGCAAGCTGTTCGAGGACGTCTGGTCGTCAGGCGGCAAGAACCAGGTCTGGATGAGCCATGGCGACCGCATCACAAAGATGCCGCCGGGCTTTTCCGTCGCCGGCACCTCACCGAACGCGCCCTTCGCGATCATCCAGGACGAGACGCGCAAATATTACGGCCTGATGTTCCACCCGGAAGTGGTGCACACGCCCGACGGCGCAAAACTGATCCGCAATTTCGTCCGCAAGATCGCAGGCCTCTCCGGCGACTGGACGATGCGCGCCTTCCGCGAGGAGGAGATCGCGAAGATCCGTGCGCAGGTGGGCAAGGGCAAGGTGATCTGCGGCCTCTCCGGCGGCGTCGATTCAGCCGTGGCCGCCGTGCTGATCCACGAAGCCATCGGCGACCAGCTCACCTGTGTGTTCGTCGATCACGGCATGCTTCGCCTCGACGAAGCCAAGACCGTGGTTGACCTGTTCCGCCACCATTACAACATCCCGCTCGTGCACGTGGATGCGTCGAAGCAATTTTTGGGCGAGCTCGAAGGCGTCACCGACCCCGAGACCAAGCGCAAGACCATCGGCCGCCTCTTCATCGAGGTGTTCGAGCAGGAAGCCAAGAAGATCGGCGGCGCCGACTTCCTCGCCCAAGGCACGCTCTATCCCGACGTGATCGAGAGCGTCTCCTTCACCGGCGGCCCCTCGGTGACGATCAAGTCGCACCACAATGTCGGCGGCCTCCCTGCGCGCATGAACATGAAGCTCGTCGAGCCCCTGCGCGAGCTGTTCAAGGACGAGGTGCGCAAGCTCGGGCGCGAGCTCGGCCTGCCCGAAATCTTCGTCGGCCGCCATCCGTTCCCGGGCCCGGGCCTCGCCATCCGCTGCCCCGGCGACATCACGCGCGAAAAACTCGACATCCTGCGCCAGGCCGACGCCGTCTACATCGACCAGATCCGGAAAGCAGGCCTCTACGACGACATCTGGCAGGCTTTTGCCGTGCTGCTGCCCGTGAAGACGGTAGGCGTCATGGGCGACGGCCGCACCTACGACTTCGTCGTGGGCCTGCGCGCCGTCACCTCGACCGACGGCATGACCGCGGACTTCTACCAGTTCGACATGAAGTTCCTCGGCGAGACCGCCACGCGCATCATCAACGAGGTGAAGGGCGTGAACCGGGTGGTGTATGATGTGACGAGCAAGCCGCCTGGGACGATTGAGTGGGAGTAAGGGGGATGCGGCAATAGGGGCATCGTCGGCGGCGATCTTCACTGCCGTTCCGTCTGATTTGAGTTCCGTTGAGCAGCATTGGGATCCTCTTTTGCAATGCGAAAGCTGCTCTCGGCCTTGAACTTTCGGACTATAAGGCAGCTGAACCGATCAGGCCGACTGCACATTGTATGTCGATATCGACGTAGTCCGATTGCATATGCCTCACGATACAACGAAACTGCCCGCTAGCATCTGTCTCAAGAGGCCGGAGGGCGGGGTTGACCACGAAGAACGCGCACAGCGCCGAAGACGCTGCGTTGGGCTTCCTGTACCAGGCGCAATACGCGCTGGTGCTATTGTGGCATGAAGCCGATGATGATGCCGTAGTTTATCTTGAAACGCTCGATGACGTCGTTCTGGTCGCCAATGGCGATACTCTCCTTGAGCAACTCAAGCATTCTTTGAAAGCAAAGCCGCCTTCGCTCACAGTTGCAAGCCTGCAGCTGTGGAAGACCTTGAAGGCATGGATCGACGTGTTACACGCACTCGACTTGTCTCGCACATGGTTTCATCTCGTGGCGGTCGCGGACATCTCAAAGGGTTCGCCTCTCGAGGCGCTGCTTGATGATGGTATCGACAGAAACGATCTATTGGACGCGTTGAACGAAGAGGCCGAGCGAGTTAAGCAAGAGCGAGCCGAAGCAGCGATTGCAGGTAAAACGCCTCTCCCTCACGCTGAACGAGCTACGGCATGCGAAGCTTTTCTTAGTCTTTCCAAAGAGGCGAAGGGCACACTGCTTTCACGAGCCCGGATAAAGCCGAAGCAGCCGAATATCTCCAAGATTGAGGACTTACTCGCCGGGAGCTTGACGACTGTGGTTCGCAGTAGACGAGCGCAAGTCGCTAGGCAGCTCGTTGAGTGGTGGGGCGGCCAAATCTTAGACCTTCTGACCAAGAAGCGGAAGGTTGGCGTGTCCCGGTTCGAGCTAGTAACGCGCTACATGGAGATCGTCAGCGCGATCGAGCTGGACCAACTCACAAGCGCTTTCGCGACAGCAACCCATCCTTCTTCGTATCAGTTCGACAGCATGATCGAGCGCCAGATATCGCTGGTGGGTGGGGGGAGCATCGAGCTGCGGCGAGCCGTTCGAGAGGAGTGGCGCGCGCGCGAGGAGCGCTCCCGATGGTCGCGAGAGAATCCAGCTAGGCACGACATCATCATAAAGTACGACGATCGGCTCGTAGAGGAATGGTCGGACCGGCATGGTGATATTTGTGGCGGATCCGCCGAAGCACCGGATGAAGCACTCAAAGGTAAGGGGTTAGAGCTTCTGAACTGGAGCCATTACACGGCGCCTAAAGATTTAGAGCCGATCGCGCCTAAAATCGTCTCGCCATACTACGTCAGGGGTACGTACCAGGTGCTGTCAGTAAATGGGAACGTAGGTTGGCATCCCAATTATCGGAAGCTCTTAGGGTTCGATGAATGAATGTCGCGTATGACCTCTTCGCAGAGACGAATCCGGCGTTTGGGGTCTTTACCATTGTAGGCTTCTGCCGGAGCTTTTGGGATACGTCGGAAACGGCGCCTGCAGTCGGGCTGGTGTATTTGGCGATACCCATTGCATTGTCTGGAGACACCCAGACTTCCTTTTCAGATACAAACTCAAGAACGGGCCTTCTTGCTTGGCTAAATAGGTATCCCGAAATTCGTCTGGATCTTGGCGCGCGACTGGATGCTTCGCTTCCGATCGTTTCGGCCGCGGTCAAGCTGGGGCTTACTTCGCGGGCACTGGAACTAGGCAAGGGCGGCGTGATCGGGCTCGGAAGCGACGTGCCGGCCAAGTCGCATGTGGAACGGCTTCCGCGCGAATCTAAGCAGGTCATCCGACGTGCTGAACGGCTGGGCACATGGATGGCGGGAGCCGGTACGACAGGATCAATTTTCTCAGCATTTGGAGTTTTGCCGTGATCCGTTGGAATCTTCTTGAAATTGCCTTCTACGGTGTCGAGGGCAGACGCAGGATCGTCGGCTTTCGGCCTGATGAGGTCAATGTCATCACCGGAGCGTCCGGAACGGGAAAATCGGCCATCATCGATGCAATAGACTACTGTCTTGGTTCATCAAGCTGTGGGCTTCCGTTCTACGTTCGAGAACATGCGCTCGCAGTCGCAGCACATTGGGTTGGGGGCGAAAGTCATCTCATTGTCGGTAGAAACATCCCAAGGGCGGGCAAGGGTACCGAACAGATGTTCGTCAGTACCGGCCGGCACCTTTCGCTTCCTGAGAACATCGAGGGCCTGAATGGGCCGACCAATCGTGACACTGCCCGTTCCATAATCGAGCGAGCGTTCGGAATCGGCGATGTCGAGAACCCGAGCGCTTCGGAGACTTTTCAAAAAGGACGAGCTACCGTCAGAGACATCACGCCCTACCTGTTCCTCTCGGGGGATGTCATCATCAGCAAGACAACGCTGCTACACGATATGAATCGTCCCGAGAAGGCTCGCGACATCAAAACGACGATGCCGTTCTTCTTGGGAGCTGTGGACCAGGAAAGCGTACTCGCGGAGCGCAAGTTGCGGCAGTTGGAGGCTGTCCTTGGTCGCCTCGAGCGTGAGGCAGAGGCCCGAGAGCGTAGCCGAAGCCGTATGACGGAACGGTCTATGGCCCTCCTTACTCAAGCGGCCGCTGTCGGCTTAGCGTTAGCGCCCGGGGGGGATACTTCAGATCCGTTGCTTCTGGGCCAGCTCCAAAAGGTGAGTGACACAAACCTTGCAGAAGTTTCTGCGCCAGACGGCGATGAACTCGCGGCCTTGGAATCGGAGCGACTAGGCCTAGTGAGGGAGCTGCAAGGAAGGCGCGAGAGACGTCGCGCGCTCAAGCAGGCAATCAATGAGGCATCCGGATACGAGACGGCAGTTTCCGGACAATCCCACAAGCTAGCGTTGGTTCAATATCTGAAACTCGACAGTGGGAAATGCCCGGTATGCGAAGCTGAGAATACGGTTGGACGAGCCATGGCTGATGAAATCCGTTCCTCGCTGGCAGTCGTGCGTGAGGAGGTCACGGCAGTGAGCAGGCTGCGTCCAGAATTGGCCAGTGAAGCTGCCCGCCTTGACGACGACATTGGTTCCAAGTCCCACCGTCTTCGGGAGGTCGAGGCTCAGGTGAGCGCCATAATCCGCCAGGGAGAAGACGCGACGAAAACGGCATCATTAGCGCAGGAGAGAGCGCTGGTTGTCGGCAGAGTCCATCAGTTCCTCGAAATGACAGCGCAGGACTCTGATGATCCCTCGACCAATCTTGCTTCTCTTCGAGGCGATATTGCAGACCTTCAGGAAAAAGTTGACCCTGAGGCAAAACGAAGCCGCCTCAGAGACGCTGAGAGCATAGTCAGCAACTACGCGACGGAAATGCTGTCTGAACTGCCGACGGAGGTGCCGGCAACAAATTCCCGTTTGCTGTTCTTTGCCAGCCCAAAGGTCACCTTGATCGAGCCGGTTCGCCGTGCTGCGCTCACTCTTGCAGAAGTAGGGTCGGACCAAAATTATCTCGCTATTCATCTTGCGCTCGCATTCTCGCTCCAGAAGCATTTTGAAGGCATCAACGCGCCTATTCCAGGCCTCATTGTAATCGATCAGATCAGTCGTCCCTATTATCCGGAAGGAGGCGACGAAAAGACGCTAGAGGAGATGGCCAACAACGGCGATAGGGCAGCTATGCGCAAGATTGTTCGCTTTATCTTTGATGAAACGGCGCGTCGGAAAGGTCTTCAGATCATCCTTATCGAACACGCGTACATCGGCGACGATCCCGATTACGTCAAGGCGATTCGAGGCCGATGGACTTCTCAGACCAAGGAAAAATTGATTCCGCCAGACTGGCCAGCGCGCGTGTGACAACGAATATCAACGACATCGAATCGTCGCGTAGCGGGTAGGATGGGCAGAGCGTAGCGAAACACATCACACTCGAAGACGGGATTGCTGGCTCTTTTTGTCTTTACCGACCCTCTAGTCGTGCCACTCGAAGCAGCGGGTTCGATCGATGAATGCTCTGAGAATTCGGTCGGAGTGCAACACTAATTCGCGGTCACGAGCATTTTGCGGTGACTTGGCGCCATGGAACATATTGCAGCGGATTGCATAGATGGTCCGAAGAAGTTGAGGCCAAGTTGGAATGTCGCCGTCGGTCCAGCCAGCCGGGTGAAATCTAACATCTTGCAGCCTGCATTCGTTTGCAAAATCCTCACGCGAGAGTCGAAAAAGCACATCGCGCCCCAATTTCTTCCGAGCGTCTCGAACATTTACTACCGGCCAGCGTTCGGAGAAGGTGACTACTCGTCGACGAAAGGGTTGATGTTGATCCATCAAGCTGTCGTAAGCAGTAATCATCCTTCTGTTTTCGGCTAGGCTAGTTATCATTTGAGCGTCGTTGTTCGCTTCTGTGACAGCCTCCATCCAACCGTTGAATGCCATCCAAGTATTCACGAAGGACATGAACGCAGATCTTTGACGATCTGCGTTCTCGGCCAACTCTCGCGTCACTTCTACGGCGTCGGGGTCAAGCGAAAGAAAATTGTTGAATGATACCACGGCAACTCCTTTCCGCCGCTCTAGCGCAATTCCCAAAAATGCTCATCTATTTCTGAACAGAGGCCGCTGGATAGAATGCGATCGCTCGTCTGCACGGTCAGACGCCGCCGCCATAGGCCGCGCGCCCGAGCAGATTCACCACCGCATCGGCGCCGGGACCGGTCGCGAGGGCAAGTTCCAGCGGGACCTTGTCATCCAGCATCGGATGCGGCCGATTGAGAAAGTCGCGCACCTTCGCTTCGTCGCGGAAGACTTCGAGGCCAAAGGCGAAGACCTTGGCAACGCGCGCCAACCGGTCGCTCTCGTCGGTCGTTAGATGCTGTTTCTGCTTTCGGCGACGTTCCAGGGTCGGCTTCGGCACGACGCGATAGGCAAAGCCGCGCACGTCGAGCGGCGAGATGCGCCCGGCGAACTTGTCCAGCGCCGACACCGGCAGCCCCTTTTCCACGGAAATGGCCAGCGCGAGTGCCGTCTCGGGCGTTCTCGACTTGATGCCGAGCAGGTTGGCGAGGATGGTACCTTGGCTGCTCACGGGACCTCGTATCAGTTGAGGCAAAGATATGCCTCAGATGGACGCCGTCAATGCCGCTTAACGCCGGCTTCGCATTACGCACTGCCATTCCTTCGACCGCCGGTGCTCAACCGTCGCACCTTCGTGTGAGACACTTCAAACCCACGCTTGCGTCAATGCTGCGATAAAGCACCTGTTGTGATTGTACGTGGTGATTGGGAAGCCGCCGGCGAAATATCTCGCCAGTATCGCGGACCCTACGAATTCCGTCCGGTCTTCTCGAACCGTTTGATCAGCCGCTCCCTTTTCAGCCGCGACAGCCGCTGAATCCAGAACATCCCGTCGAGCTGGTCGATCTCGTGCTGGTGGCAGACGGCGCGCAAGGCTTCCGACTCCTCGCTCTGCATGTTGCCGTCGAGATCCCAATAGCTGATCCGCACGCGGGCGTGGCGCTGGACCTCGTCGTTGACCCCGGGCATCGAGACGCTGCCTTCGCGATGCAGGATCATCTCGGGTGAGGCCCATTCGATCTCCGGATTGACGTAGGTGCGCGCGCCCTCCCTGGCGTCGAGCTCGAGCACGACGACGCGCAAGGGCACGCCGATATGCGGCGCCGTGATGCCGATGCCGGGCGCGGCGCGCATGGTCTCAAGCAAATCCGCTGCAAGCTCGCGCAAGGCGGCGTCGAATGCAGTGACGGGGCGAGCCGGCATCGTGAGGCGGCGGTCGGGATAGCGGACGATCGGGCGAATGGTCATGCAGGCTCCTACCACTCACGGATGGTTGAAGCATCCCGTTCTTGACGCCCTACCAACTGGAAGGTAGCTAGTCGGCCATGACCAATGTTTCCTCGACTGCCGACGACATCCTCGCCTGCGCGCGCACCTTGATCATCGCGGGCGGCTATAACGGCTTCAGCTACGCCGACGTGGCCGATGTTGTCGGCATCCGCAAGCCGAGCATCCACCACCATTTCGCCAGCAAGGTCGATCTGGTCCGCACCCTCGTGTCGCGCTACCGCGCCGGAGCCGAGGCGGGACTGTCGGCGCTCGAGCGCAATGTCCCTGATCCGCGCGATCAGCTCAAAAACTATGTCGCGTATTGGGAAGCGTGCATCAATGATGCGACGGCACCGTTCTGCGTGTGCGCGCTGCTTGCCAGCGAGCTTCCGATCTTGCCGGAGGAAGTCGCGCTCGAAGTCCGTGCGCACTTCCGTTCGCTGGCTTCGTGGCTGACATCGGTGATGGAGCGCGGCAAGCGGAAGGGGCGGTTCAAACTCTCCGGCACAGCCAAGGTCGAGGCTGAAGGCTTCATGGCGACCATTCACGGCGCGATGCTGTCGGCGCGCGCCTATGGCGATCCAAAAATGTTCGGTGTGATCACCACCCCGCTGCTGGATCGGCTGTCCACCAGACATTGAGAGACATCGGCGAGACGACCACGACACCCGGCAGCCAAGCCGGGCGAGGCGCCTTGCTATCGGCGAAAGACTACCAACTAGTAGGTAAAGGAGGGTAGAATGGCGTATCATCAATTGGATCTCGTTCGTGCCGATCGCGAGCGATGGCTGAAGTTCTACTACTTCATCCGGGCGGCGTTCTCGGTCGCCTGGGTCGGAGCTTCGTTTGCCGTCGGGCCGTCATCTCCGGTGATCGCGGGAGCCTTGCTCGTGCTCTACCCGGCATGGGACGCCGCGGCCAACTTGGTCGACGCGTTGCGCAGCGGCGGGCTCGCTCAAAACCGCACGCAGGCTCTGAACGTCGTGGTCAGCCTGGCGACCACCGTCGCGGTGCTTGTTGCCTTGCAGATGAGCATGAACCGGGTGCTCGGAGTGTTCGGGGCCTGGGCGATCCTGTCAGGACTGCTCCAGCTCGGGACGGCCATCCGCCGCTGGAGGAGTTTTGGCGCGCAATGGGCCATGGTGCTCAGCGGGGCCCAGTCGGCGCTCGCAGGCGGCTTCTTCATCTTTCAGGCCACGACGCCGATGTCTCCATCGATCGCGAATGTCGCGGGCTATGCTGCTGTCGGCGCGCTCTACTTCCTGGTCTCGGCGGTATGGTTGACCGTCAGCGAATGGCACCATAGCGTCAAGAGGACACAGCAGCGATGATGCGATGGCGGGATGATGACATCATGCTGATGTTTTGCCCGACGAGTCAATTCGCGGCTTAGCATCGGAAGTTCTTGGAATCGCAAGTTACTCGCATCGTAAGCCATTGATCCCGCAGGGGCCGTCTACTGTGCATGGGGTTGTTTTCCGCATTTTTGTTGAGGACAATGCGCCAACAACAAGAGTCGGAGGAGAGCTTCATGCGCACAATCGCAATCGCGCTGGCGGCGACCATCGCAGCCGCGACCCCGGCCGCGGCCGACTATCTGGTCAAGGAAGTCGGCGGCTTTCACGTCGGCGGCCACACCGAAACGCTGAGCGGGCTTCCTTCCAAGGAGATTGTGTTCTCGCCAGGCGCTCCGCCGATCAAGGTCGATCCGAACGGCGAGTTCGAGGTCGAGCAGATGTACGTTCAATTCGTCAAGCAGGCAGCGCCGAAGTCGAAACTGCCGCTGCTGCTCTGGCACGGCGGCGGCCTTTCGGGGGTGACATGGGAGACCAAGCCCGACGGCAAGCCGGGCTGGCAGCAGTTCTTCCTGAATGCGGGCTATGACGTCTACGTCTCGGATGCGGTGGAGCGCGGCCGCGCCTCCTGGGCGCGCTATCCGGAGATCTTCAAGAGCGAGCCGTTCTTCCGGCCCAAGAAGGAAGCATGGGAGTTGTTCCGGATCGGGCCGAGCTACGAGGTCGGCGGCAAGCGCGAGGCATTCGAGGGCGAGCAATTCCCGATCGAGGCGTTCGACCAGTTCGCCAAGCAGGGCATTCCGCGCTGGGCCACCAATGACGCGGCCACGCAAAAAGCCTACGATGCATTGGTGCAGAAGGTGTGCCCGTGCATCATCCTGGTTCACAGCCAAGGCGGCAGTTTCGGCTTCACCGCCGCCCTCAATGCGCCGGACAAGGTGAAGGCGCTGATCACCGTCGAGCCGTCGGGGGCACCCGATCCGGCCAAGGCCGATGCTGCGAAACTCAAGGGCGTGCCGCATCTGATCGTATGGGGTGATTTCCTCGACAAGGTCCCGGTCTGGTCCAAGCTCGTGGTCAATCCGACCAAATGGGGCCAGGCGGTCGCGGCGGCGGGCGGCAAGGTCGATACGTTCGAGCTGCCCAAGATGGGGATCAAGGGCAACACCCACATGATGATGATGGACCGCAATTCGGACGACGTCGCCAGGCTCATCAATGATTGGATCGGGAAGCAGGGACTGGCGAACTAGGCGGAGCGTGAGCGCGGCCGGTCCCGAAAAAATTGCTCCGATGCCGTGGTGCCGGCTGTCGCCGCGAGCAGTTCCCATTCGTCTTCCACCCAGACAGACCTGACGGGAGACCAAAATGAACTCTTCCTCGTATCGCTGGGTGGTCGTCGCCGCGGGCGGCTTGCTCGGCTGCGTCGCGATCGGCGGCATGTTTTCGCTGCCGGTGTTTTTGCAGCCGATTGCAAAGGACACCGGCTGGTCCGTGACCGGCATTTCCAGCGCGATGACAATCGGCTTTCTGGCGATGGCCTGCACCAGCATGGCCTGGGGCACGCTGAGCGACAGGTTCGGGCCGCGGCCGGTGGTGCTGACGGGCTCGGCGGTGCTGTCCGTCAGCCTGTTCGCCGCGAGCCACGCGACCTCGCTGCTGGCGTTTCAGTTCGTCTTTGGCCTTCTGGTCGGGGCCTCCTGTGCAGCGATCTTCGCGCCGATGATGGCGACCGTGACCGGCTGGTTCGACACCCATCGCAGCCTCGCGGTGTCGCTGGTGTCGGCCGGCATGGGCATGGCGCCGATGACGATGGCGCCGCTCGCGGCCTGGCTCGTCTCCGGCCATGACTGGCGCACCTCGATGCAGATCGTGGCGCTGGTGGTTGGCGCCATCATGATCCCGGTCTCGTTCCTGGTGCGTCCCCCGCCGGCGCTCGCGCACGCCGTGGCCGCGCCTGCGGGCGAGGGTGCGCCGCAAGGGGAAATGTCGCTGACGGAAGCGCTGCGCTCGCCGCAATTTTTAATCCTGCTCGCGACCAATTTCTTCTGCTGCGCCACGCATTCCGGCCCGATCATCCACACTGTCTCCTATGCCGTGAGCTGCGGCATTCCGCTGATTGCGGCAGTGACGATCTACAGCATCGAGGGCTTTGCCGGCATGGGCGGGCGCATCGCCTTCGGCCTGATGGGCGACCGCTTCGGTGCCAAGCGCGTGCTGGTCTCGGGTCTGCTGTTGCAGGCGTTCGGCGCACTCGCCTATGTCTTCGCGCATCAGCTTGCGACGTTCTACGCGGTCGGGGCCGTCTTCGGCTTCATCTATGCCGGCACCATGCCGCTCTACGCGGTGCTGATCCGCGAGAACTTTCCGCTCAAGATGATGGGTACGGTGATCGGCGGCACTGCGATGGCCGGCAGCCTCGGCATGGCCACGGGCCCGCTCGCGGGCGGCCTGATCTACGATGCGTTCTCGAGCTACGCCTGGCTCTACATCGCCTCCTGGGCGATGGGCCTCGGCGCCTTCCTGATGGCGATGAATTTCAGGCCGTTCGCGAAGCCTCAAGCGGAGGTGGCGCCGGCGGCGGCGTAAGCAGGTTCATCGAGGCGCAGCGCTAGAGCTGCGCCTCGATCGCGCGCTTGTCGATGATGGACCACACTTGCCGTATTTTTCCGTCACGAAATTGATAGAACACGTTTTCGCAAAAGGACAGGCGCCTGCCGTTCACATCCAGCCCCAGAAACGTTCCAGCCGGCGTGCAATCGAACTTCAGCCGGGCGGCGATTTGCGGCGGATCGCAGACCAGCAGCTCGATGTCGAAATGCAGATCCGGAATTGCGCGAAAATCCTGCTCCAGCATGGCACGATAGCCGGATAGTCCGAACGGTCGCGCATTGTGGGCGACGTTATTGTGGACGAACTGTCCGAGGGCGGGCCAATCCCGCCGGTTCAGGCAGGCGATGTAGTCGCGGTAGATGTCGGCGAGGTCGGACCTGGTCATGGCGTTGCTCCTGCGGCTCCGGCCATAACGCGGCAACAGGGCGATCGGCGCCGGCGCTCACAGACGTTTTTCGAAGAACAGGTCCGGGTAGGGATCGTCATTGAAGCGGGGGATCTCGGTCCAGCCGCTTCCTCGGTAGAGCTGGCCGGCCTCCGCCAGGGCGCTGTTGGTGTCGAGCCGCAGCAGCTTGATGCCGAGCCCGCGCGCAGCATCCTCGGTCATTTCCATGAGGCGCCGGCCGAGCCGCAATCCGCGCGCTGCCGGTGCGACCCACAGCCGCTTGATCTCGGCATAGCCGTGATCCGTGCCCTTGAGCCCGACGCAGCCGATCGGCAGCGTGTCCGAGATCGCGATGATGAACGTGCCGCGCGGGCGGCGCATATCCTTGGCGTCAGGATCGCGCGACAGCGAGACGTCAAAGCCCTGCTTGAAGCGGCGGCCGAGCTCGCCATAATATTCGCCGAGGCAATAACGGGCCTGTTCGCTCCGTGGATCCATCTCGTCCAGCGTGACGCGCTCGCGCGTCAATGCGGAGGCAATCAAATCCATCGCCGCCAGCAGCGCCTCGCGTTGCGAGTGTTGGGCGAGAAAGCTCTCGGCCTGCGTATTCGACAGCGCCTCATAGGCCGCGAACTCGCGCCGGCCCGCACGTGTCAACGTTGCCACGCGGCGGCGCGCATCATCTTCATGCGCAATGGTCTCGACCAGCCCTTCGTCCTCGAGGCTGCGGAGCAGGCGGCTCATCAGGCCGGAATCGAGGCCGAGATAGTCGCGAATCTCGGCCACGTCCGACCGCCCGTGCCCGATCGCGTTGAGCACGCGCGCCGCCCCCAGTGGCCGCCCGCGTCCCAGGAATGACGTATCGAGCGCGCCGACAGCCGACGTGACGGCACGGTTGAAGCGGCGGACGCGGGAAACAGGGTCGAGCATGATGTCTGACTTTAGTCAGGCATATTATCGAAGTCAATCACTGCAGGCCCTCGCTTCAGCAGCCTCAGCAGCGGCCGCGCTTCAGTCCAGGCCCAGCGCCTTGCGGGACTTCCGCGTCAGTTTCGCCACGATCAGCGTGTGCGCCTGCGCCAGATAGGTTGTGAGCTCGGCGTCTGACAGTGCGCTGTTGCCGACGAGCTGCACCCATTTGGCGCGCGCCAGATACGGCGCCGGCCGCGCGAGGCCGTGCTCGATCAGCATGGCATAGGCCATGTTCGAGACCTTGAACATGTAGCCGCCGGAGCGCGCGGCAAAGCCGCCGCCGAGTGCGAACATCTTGCCGCCGACCTTGAACACGGAGGTGCCCTCCCACTGTACCACCTTGGTGACAGCGGGCAGGTGCAGGCAGCGGGTTTCGAAGGTTTTGGGAGTCATCGCCCAAGCGATAGCACGGCGCACGCGGCTTGCAACGCCGCCTCGTCACGGAGATTAGCCTGATGGCGAGGTGAGGGCGCCGGGCTACAAGACTTTGTGTTGCCCGTCGGCAAAACACGCCATCCGTTGGTCGATGCCGGCCATCAAAAATATTCCACTTTACCGAAATTCGGAAACGACGTATGTGTCGCCTCACTCCGGCCCAAGGAAGAGGGGCGTATCGCGATCGTCACGAACGCGGGCCGGGCGGCGGCGGACGCTGGGCACACCGGCGCGAACGGCTTCGCAGGGCGGGCAACCGTGAGCGAAGGCGTCGCGCACACGACCGGTGCGCTCTCGCGTACGGCAAAACCGTGTCGTCCTGACGCCCGGGGTCTGTGCGTCAAGTCTTGCGGTGATGTGGCGGCCCGACCGGGTCCGCGCATCTGTGAGGCGACGGGGGCAATAGTGCATCGCTCCCCGGGGAGAGCACGGCATAAGCCGTAAAACCGCTGCGCAGGGAAGGCCGGTTGTTTGGCTTCACCTGTATGCCGCTGTGCAGCTTTTCGTAGCGCAACTTTCGCACAGTGGACCGTGGGTGCCAGCCGGCACCCGGTCTTCCCTGCGCCCTCTTTCATAAGAGGGCAAGGCGATGAAGCAAAGCAAAGCTCGGGCGAACATGCCGCGAGGATGCGAGCCCATGCCAGTCCTTCAACGATGGTCGTGCCCCAGACGCAGCGCAGCGCCTCTTCGCGGTGCGCTGGAGGCGGGGCCTGTGCAACAGCGATGGGCGTAGCTTCCTTGGCTCTGCGAAGCGTCACTGCGTGCCGCACCGCGTCCGGGACACGAGAGGGAGGAGCGTTGTCGCCACACTCCGTCATTGCGAGCGCAGCGAAGCCATCCAGGATCTCTCCGCGGCGACAGTCTGGATTGCTTCGCTGTGCTCGCGATGACAGGGATGATGCAGCTGCGCGCCTCTTTGTGAGTTGTGCCTGCGCTGCGGACCGTTACCATGCCTCCGCTGCCGTGGAACACGGGAGCCGACATTGTGACCGGGAGGCGACATGAGTGGGCAGGAGCGTAAAGCAAAAGGATCGGACCTGTTTGTCGCCGCGCTGGAGAACGAAGGCGTCGACCGCATCTTCGGCGTGCCCGGCGAAGAAAATCTCGATGTGGTCGAATCGCTCCGTACCTCCAGGATCGAGCTGATCCTGACCCGCCATGAACAGGCCGCGGCCTTCATGGCCGCGACGTACGGGCGGCTGACCGGCAAGCCCGGTGTTTGTCTTTCGACGCTCGGTCCGGGCGCGCTCAATCTGTCGACGGGCGCGGCGTATGCGCATCTTGGTGCGATGCCGATGATTTTGATCACAGGCCAGAAGCCGATCATGAGCAGCCGGCAGGCGCGTTTCCAGATCGTCGACGTGGTTGCCTCCATGAAGCCGTTGACGAAGCTGTCGCGGCAGATCATCAGCGCCTCCAGCATCCCGACTGTGGTGCGCGATGCGTTTCGCGTGGCGATGGAGGAGCGGCCGGGGCCGGTGCACCTCGAATTGCCCGAGGACATCGCGGGCGATGAAGTGCCTGATGTCCCGATGATCCCGGTTCATCCGATCGAGATCCCGGTCGCCCATCGCGCCGCGCTCGATCGCGCTGCCGAGATGATTTTGGCTGCGAAGCACCCGCTGGTGATGATGGGCGCTGCGACCAGCCGGCCGCGCGCGACGCACGGCATCGCGACCTTCGTGCGGCGGACCGGCATTCCGTTCTTCACCACGCAAATGGGGAAGGGCACGGTGCCGGGCGGTACCAATCTCTACATGGGCACTGCCGCGCTGTCCGAACGCGACTACGTTCATGACGCGATCGACGCCGCCGATCTGATCGTCGCGATCGGCCACGACCCGATCGAGAAGCCGCCCTTCATCATGGGGCCCTCGGGCCCGAAGGTGATTCACGTCAGCTACACGCCGGCCAGCGTCGAGCAGGTGTATTTTCCGGATGCGGAAGTCGTCGGCGACGTCGGCCCGAGCCTGGAACTGCTCGCCGACCGGCTCGAAGGCAAGCTGCCGCAAGCCGCCGCGCTGCTGCCGCTGCGCGAAACGATTCTCGGCCGGATCGCCGATCGCGCCACTGAAGCGCGCTGGCCGCCGACGCCGCAACGCATCGTGCACGACATCCGGCAGGTCATTCCGGAGAACGGTATCGTCGCGCTCGACAACGGCATGTACAAGATCTGGTTTGCGCGCAACTATCGCACCCGCGTCGCCAACACGCTGCTGCTTGACAACGCGCTGGCGACGATGGGCGCCGGCCTGCCGTCGGCGATGATGGCCGCGATGCTCTATCCCGACCGCCGCGTGCTCGCGGTCGCCGGCGACGGCGGCTTCATGATGAACAGCCAGGAGATGGAGACCGCCGTCCGCCTCAAGCTCAACCTGGTCGTGCTGGTGCTCGAGGACAACGCCTATGGCATGATCCGCTGGAAACAGGCCGTCGACCATTTTGCCGATTTCGGCATGACCTTTGGCAATCCCGATTTCGTCCTGTACGCGCAGGCCTATGGGGCGAAGGGACATAGAATCGAGAGCATCGACAGTTTTGCTCCGACGCTCGATGCCGCCTTCAAGGAAGGCGGCGTGCATCTGGTCGTGATCCCGATCGATTATTCGGAGAATGTGCGGGTGCTCGTCGACGAGTTGCGGGCGCGGGAGAAGTAGCGCCCAGGCCATCGAATGGTCTCGGAGGATCATGGCAGCCATTCCTTGATATATATCGTGTTACGATATATTGGCAGGCACAAGAATCCCTCCCAAATCAAATCCTTCAAGAGCAGTTCATGCGCCAGACCGTGGACATTACCGGCGGCCTCCCGCGTCCTCGCGGCAAGCCCGGAGATTTCACCGCCGACCGCCGCGTGCTGGTCCTGATCGGCATGGCGGTGCTGGTCGGCAGCCTCGGCGCCGGAGCCGCGTGGGTGCTGCTGAAGCTGATTGCGCTGGTGACCAATCTGGTCTGGTTCGGTCATATCAGCACCGAGAATGTCTCGCTCGCGAACGCCCATCCGGGAATCTGGATGGTGCTGGCGCCGGCGCTCGGTGGCCTCGTGATCGGGCTGATGGCGCGGTTCGGCTCGGAGAAGATCCGCGGCCACGGCATCCCCGAAGCGATCGAGGCGATCCTGATCGGCGGCAGCCGGATGCAGCCGAAGGTCGCGATCCTGAAACCGCTGTCCTCGGCGGTGTCGATAGGAAGCGGCGGTCCGTTCGGCGCCGAGGGGCCGATCATCATGACCGGCGGTGCGATCGGCTCGATCTTCGCGCAGTGCTTCCATCTCACCGCAGCCGAGCGCAAGACGCTGCTGGTCGCCGGTGCCGCTGCCGGCATGACGGCGATCTTCGGCACGCCGATCGCGGCGGTCCTGCTCGCAGTCGAGCTGCTCCTGTTCGAATGGAAGCCGCGCAGCTTCCTGCCTGTCGTGACGGGGGCGGTGATCTCGGCGGCGTGGCGCCCGTTGCTGTTCGGGACAGGGCCATTGTTTCCGTTCGCGGAGCGGCCGGATCTGCCCTGGTGGGGACTGGCAGCTGCGGTCGGCGTCGGGATCGTGGCCGGCCTGCAATCCGGCCTGATGACGCGGCTGCTCTACGCGATCGAAGACCTGTTCGACCATCTGCCGGTGCACTGGATGTGGTGGCCGATGCTCGGCGGCCTCGCCGTTGGCCTCGGCGGGTTCATTGATCCGCGCGCGCTCGGCGTCGGTTACGACGTGATCGCCGATCTGTTGTCGGGTCACATGGCGCGCGACGAGGCGATCCGGCTGCTGCTGGTGAAGTCCGCGATCTGGGTGATCGCGCTGAGCTCGGGTACGTCAGGCGGCGTACTGGCGCCGCTGCTCATCCTCGGCGGCACGGCCGGCTGGATCGAGGGACTGGTGCTGCCCGGCGGAACGTCGTTCTGGGCGCTGGTCGGGATGGCCGCGATGATGGGCGGCACGATGCGCTCGCCGCTGACAGGCGTGATGTTCGCGATCGAGCTGACCGGTAACATCGACATGCTGCTGCCGTTGCTGGCGGCAACCGGCGCGGCGCATGCGGTTACCGTGCTGCTGCTGAAGCGCTCGATCCTGACCGAGAAGATTGCGCGCCGCGGTCAGCACATCACGCGCGAATACGCGATCGATCCATTCGAGCTGCTGCGCGCCGCCGATGTCATGGTGACGAATGTCGACACGCTGCCGGTCGACATGCCTGTCGACGCGGCGGTCGCTTTCTTCACCGCCGATCAGCGCCGTCACAAATCCTATCCGGTGGTCGCCGCCGACGGGCGGCTCGCCGGCATGGTCACCCGTGCCGACGTGCTGCGCTGGCGCACCGAGGGCGATCACCAGGCCGCAACGCTCGACGATGTCGTGTCGGATACGTCGGCAGTGGTGGCACATCCCGACGACGTCCTGGGGCGGGTCGCCGATCTCATGGTCGCCTCGGATATCGGCCGCTTGCCGGTGGTCGACCGCGCCAACCATCGTGTGGTGGGTCTGGTGGCGCGCAAGGATCTGCTGCGAATTCGCGCGGTCGTGAATGCGCAGGAGGAGGACCGCAACGCATATTTCCTGCGCGAAAAGGCGCTTGTGCCGGAGGCGCGGATCGCGGAAGCTCAGCCCCTCTGAATTCCAGCACCGAAATTCCAGCACCGACAGGAATGAGCATGACTCGCGTTCGCTGTATCACCGAGATGGGCATGGGCGTGGACGTCCACGGCAAGGACGCCACCAAAGCGGCCAAGCGCGCGGTGTCGGATGCCATCAGGCATTCGAGCCTCGGTTTCTTCCGGATGATCAACAAGACCGCGAACGACATGTTCGTCGACGTCACGATCGCCGTGCCGAATCCGGAAAGCGTGGACAAGGAAGCCGTCGCCAAGGAGCTGCCTTACGGCACGGTGACCGTCAACGCGGTCAAGGGTGGGCTGGAGATTCCCTCGGCCCCGGAACAGGGCAACGACCCCATCCTCATCGCCAATGCCGCCGTCATCGTCAGCTTCGAGCAGGATTGAGACTGTGTCCGACGGTGACGTGACGCTGCTGGATCGCCCGATCTGGAGCGCGCTCACGACCAGCCACAAACATCTGGCCGAAGGGGACCCGCGCGCGCTGCGCTACCCCGTGGACATGACGCCGTTTGCCGACATGGTCGACATGTCCGAGGCGAGCTTTGCCGCGCTCGGCGATCTTCTCTCCGGCTCGCAGGTCGCCGCGCTGTTTACGCCGGATACGGTCGACGTTCCCGCCGGCTTCAAGGTCGTGCTCGCCGGACCCTGCGAGCAGATGATCGGCTCGCCCGCCGACAGCCCGCTTCGCGACGCCGAGATCGTCAGGTTGGGTGCGGCCGACGTTCCCGCCATGATGGCGCTGACCGAGTTGACCAAGCCCGGTCCCTTCGCGCGACGCACGCACGAGCTCGGCACGTTCCTCGGCATCCGCACCGGCGGCGAATTGGTCGCGATGGCCGGCGAGCGCATGAAGCCGGGCAATTTCGTCGAGATGACGGCCGTCTGCGTCCACCCTGATCATCGGGGGCGAGGCTACGCGCAGGCACTGCTCGCGGCGGTCGCGCGCCAGATCGAGGCACGCGGCGAAATTCCGTTCCTGCACGTGTTTTCGAGCAACTCATCAGCCATCGCGCTGTACCTGCGGCAGGGGATGCGGATTCGGCGCCGCCTGCACATCACTGCGTTCATGAAACAGGACTGAGCTGCGCCGTTCGGACGGGCTTCATATCCGGCGAATTCACGCTATATCGATCCCAACCATCATTGGGGGAAGCACATGGACGCCAGAACACCTGATTTTTCCGCCACACGGACGGCAATGCAGCGTTACGTCGATCAGGAGATCATTCCTGGCGCATCCTGGGCGGTGCTGCGCGGGCGCGAGGTCGTCGATCAGCAATGCGTCGGTTTCGCCGATCGCGAGGCGAGTACCGCGCTGCGGCCCGATCACATTTTTCGGGCGTTTTCCAATACCAAGATCTTCGTCACCTGCGCGGTCATGCTGCTGGTCGAGGAAGGCCGCATCGGGCTTGATGATGTCGTCGAGAAATTCTTGCCGCAACTCGGCAATCGCAAGGTGCTGAAGCCGGGCGCTTCGAGCCTTGCCGACGTCGAGCCAGCCAAGAGCCCGATCACGGTCCGCCAGCTTCTCACCCATACGGCCGGCCTCAGCTACGGCATCTTCGATCCCGGCTCGGTGCTGTTCAAAGGCTATAACGAGGCGATCATCCTCAATCCGCTCACGCCGCTGACCGGCATGATCGACCAGCTCGCCGATCTGCCGCTGTCCTATCATCCCGGCTCGTCCTGGGAATATTCGGTTGCGACCGACGTGCTCGGGCGTGTCGTGGAGGTCGTCTCCGGCAAGCCGCTCGACGCCGTCTTCAAGGCGTGCATCTTCGAGCCGCTCGGCATGACCGACACCGGCTTCCACGTGCCGGACGCGCAGCAGGGCAGGTTGGTCGCGCTGTACAATGGTGCCGACGTGCTGGACCCGATGAAGCCCGGCCTCACCCGGGCCGACAATCTGCCTTATCCGCAGGCCTATCGACGGCAGTTCCCGCGGCTGTCGGGCGGCGGCGGGCTGGTCTCGACCTTGCCCGACATGCTCGCTTTGGTACGGGCGCTGCTACCCGGCCCGGATGCGCTGCTGAAGCCGGAGACGCTGCGGCAGATGATGACGAACCAGTTGCCCGCAGGCCAGACCATCCGCTTCGCCAATCTCGGCCCAATCCCCGGCAAAGGCTTTGGCCTCGGCGGCGCCGTCACCTTCGCGCCGATGCCGTTCGATCCCCCGAATTCCACCGGCGAATTCCAGTGGGGCGGCCTTGCCGGCACCCATTGGTGGATCTGCCCGCAGGCCAATACCGCCGGCGTGCTGATGACGCAGCGCTACATGGGTTTCTGGAATCCGTTCTTCTTCGAATTCAAGCGTCTGGCCTATCAGGCCGTCGGAAGCTGAGCGCGAAAAAAATTGCACGGTGCCGCGAATCGTTTCGGGTCGTCGCGCCCTCTCTTGATGGTCGGGGCATTTTGCTTCGGCTCATCTCGGAGGATGTGATGGCATTTTACAGGAAGAACATCGGCGGCCTGCATCAGGCGGTGCGGATTGCCTTAGGCGTCGCGGTGACGGTCGCCGCATTCGTGTATCTCAGCGGTGCTGCGGCGTGGCTGGTTGCGTTCGGCGGCGCCGGCTTCGCGCTGACCGGCCTGGTCGGCTATTGTCCGATCTGCGCGATGGCCGGCATCGGAAGGGGAGGGGTGTCGTGAGAGCCGCCGTGATCTCGCCAAACCTGTTCGAGGCCGCGCGCCTCGGCGATCCCCAGGCGATCGCGTCTCTGCTCAAGACGGCGCAGCCGAACATCCGTCGCTATGCCCGCGCCACCTGCCGCAGCTCGGCGGATGCCGAGGATGCGACGCAGGAGGCGCTGTGGATCCTGTTTCGCCATGTCGGCACGATCCGCTCGTGGCTCGCGTTTTCGGCCTGGCTGTTCAGCGTGGTCCGCCGCGAATGCCTGCGGCTCGCCCGCAAGGCGGGGCTCGCGCCGGCGATTGACGACGGAGAGGCGGAGGCGCTGCTGCTGTCGCGCCCAGAAGCCGATTTGCGGCTCGACGTCGCGGCAGCCTTCGAGGCGCTGCCGCCGCACTACCGCGATGTCGCGCTGATGCGCGACGTCAAGGAAATGACCATCGACGAAATCGCCGTCGCACTCGATACGACAAGGCAAACCGTGAAGGCACGCCTGCATCGCGCCCGCGCCCTGATGCGCGAATATCTGACGAGGTGAGCCATGACCTGTTATCAAAGCCCTGACGATCTGAAATCGATCCCGGACTTCGTGGCGCTCGCGCCGGTCGAGGCCAGCGCGTTCCTTGCGTTCAACCACGCGGTCGAGCGCAAGGACGGATTGATCCCGCCAAAATATCGCGAGCTGATCTCCCTCGCGGTCGCACTCACCACGCAATGCGCCTATTGCCTCGACGTGCACACGGCGCAGGCGGCGAAGGCCGGTGCAACGCGCGAGGAAGTCGCGGAGGCCGCATTGATTGCGGCGGCTGTTCGCGCCGGCGGCACGCTCGGCCATGCACTGTTGGCGCAGCGCCTGTTCGAGCGACATCGGAGCGAGGGCACGGGATGAACGAGCGCGGGTCGGCGGCTGGATCGTACGCGTGAACAACTATCTCGGCCTCGACGGATTTCGCTTCGGCTGGGTCGCTGCCTGGATCGACGCGAGCGGCGATCATGGCTTCGATTATTCACCCGGCCTGACGCGCTTGCTCGCGATGCCGCACGCGCGTGCGATGATCGATATGCCGATCGGATTGAAGCCGAGCGGCTATCGCATCTGCGATTTGCGCGCACGCGAGCTGGTCGGTCCCGCCGTGTTTCTCGGCGCGCGCCGAGACCTCTGGACATTTGCCGACATGGCGGCAGCCAATCGCCACTATTGGGAGCGCGAAGGCAAGGGCAGGGGCGTATCGGCACAGCTCTGGAATATCAGAGACAAGATCAGGGACGTCGACGGGATCATGACGCCGGCGCGGCAGGCGACGATCGGCGAAGCGCATCCGGAATTGATCTTCTGGAATCTCGCAGGGTGTGTCCGGCTTGCGAAGAAGACATCCGCGGAAGGCCGTGAGCAGCGCATCGCGCTCCTCGCGCAACGCGGCTTCACGCGCCTGCCGAAATGGTTGACCCAACGTCACGGCACCGGCATCGGCCGCGACGATCTTATCGACGCCTGTGCTTGCACCGTCGCGGCACGCGACAGCACGCAACGTGTCGGCGAGGAGGAGGACCCGCACGGACTGCGGATGGAGATCAACTATTGAGGCGGGCAGCCGGCTCATGAGCCGGGAAAAAGCGGCAATTTATTTGAAGCCTGCAGGAACTGTCGATGGTCGGCCCGCGTTCCCCGTGCGAACCGATGTGAGAGAAGCTCGTGCGATGAATGATACCAGTCAGTTCGCGACCGCGATGCTCGCGCTTGTTTTCACCGGAGCGCTGCTCGTTACCGGGCAGCGCTTCATCGAGCAGCGCGTACAGCGCGATATGACTTACGCCACCAGCCATTTGCTACGGCCATTGTGACCTGATCCCGGTGCGGGAAATCGATCTGAGCACTCGACCTTGCGTCGTTCGTCCGCTCGCCTAGATTAGGCGGCGTCTCATGAACGAAGCCGGGGTCCCGATGTCCGATCTGTCCGCCTTTCCCATCACCAAGCGCTGGCCAGCCAAGCACCCGGAGTTGCTCCAGCTTTATTCGCTGCCGACGCCGAACGGCGTCAAGGTCTCGATCATGCTGGAAGAGATCGGGCTTCCTTACGAAGTCCACCTCGTCGATTTCGGCAAAGACGATCAGAAGACGGCGGAATTCCTCTCGCTTAATCCGAACGGCAAGATCCCGGCGATCCTCGATCCGAACGGTCCCGGCGGTAGGCCGCTGCCGCTGTTCGAGTCCGGGGCGATCCTGCAGTACCTCGCGGAGAAGACCGGCAAGCTGCTGCCGCAGGATGCGGCGCGCCGTTACCAGACGCTCGCGTGGCTGCATTTCCAGATGGGCGGCATCGGGCCGATGTTCGGCCAGGTCGGCTTTTTCCACAAATTCGCCGGCAAGGATTTCGAGGACAAGCGGCCGCTCGGGCGCTACGCGGGCGAGGCCAAGCGCCTGCTCGGCGTGATGGAGACGCATCTTACCGGCCGGCAATGGTTCATGGATGACGACTACACCATCGCCGACATTTCCATGCTCGGCTGGGTGCGCAACCTCGTCGGGTTCTACGGCGCCGGCGATCTCGTAGAATTCGGCCAATTCAAGTCGGTGGGCGCCTGGCTCGAACGCGGCCTTGCGCGTCCTTCCGTCCAGAGCGGGCTGAACATTCCGAAGCGGCCTTAGGGCTAGAACAGCCGTCCGCCGTTCGGCACGGGCTTGCTCGGCTGCACCAGCACGACCTTGCCCTCGGCATCGGGGAAACCGAGCGTCAGTACCTCCGAGACGACCGGACCGATCTGGCGCGGCGGGAAATTGACGACGGCCGCGACCTGTTGGCCGACCAGCGTCTCAAGCGGATGGTTTTCGGTGATCTGCGCCGAGCTCTTGCGCACGCCAATCGCGGGACCGAAGTCGATCCACAGACGCCAGGCCGGCTTGCGCGCCTCCGGGAACGGTTTTGCATCGACGATGGTGCCGACGCGAATATCGACCGCGAGGAAGCTGTTGAAGTCGATGGTCGGCGACGCGGTCGCGGCTGGATCGTGGGTGACGTGCATGGAGTGTCCGTTCGGAGAGTTGGCGTCGTTCGCAATATTGTCGCGCGAACCGGAGTTGCGTACAACGCTTGGGGATCACGATACGACGCATGCGCGAGGAACGTCTTGCCCAACATCATCTACGGCATCAAGAACTGCGACACCATGAAGAAGGCGCGCGCCTGGCTCGACACCCATGGCGTGACTTACACGTTTCACGACTACAAGACGGAGGGGGTGGAGAAGGACAAGCTCAAGCAGTGGAGCGACAAGGTCGGCTGGGAGACGCTGCTCAATCGCGCCGGGACGACCTTCAGGAAGCTTCCCGATGCCGACAAGGAAGGCTTGAGCGAGAAGAAGGCGCTGGTGTTGATGCTAGCGCAACCATCGATGATCAAGCGGCCGGTGCTGGAAATTGGCGGCAAGGTGCTGGTCGGCTTCAAGCCGGAGATCTACGCCAAGGATTTCGGCGCCAAATCGCGCTGACGGCTAGTTCAGCTCGATGATCGCGGTGGTGACACCGGAGCCCGACTGGTCCGCGAACTCGACCAGTTCGGCGGGCGCGATGCGGCCGGGAGCGCGATGGAACAGGTCGCGGTCGATCACCGCGCGCGATCTCGGGCGCGGCAGCGCGTCATTTCCGCGCATCAGGTTCTTGATCTCGAAGCCGCCATCCTCGCAGAAGGTCTTGAGCGATGCGATGATGTGACAGATATTGCCGTCGACCTGGAACGGCAGCAGCAAGCGCTCATAGGCGACGATCCGCCCGTAAATGTCGTCGACGTCGGCAACGCTGTAGACGGGCAGGCCGCGCGCCACGCATTCATAATAGACCGGCATCACAAAGGGCACGAGTCGCGGCCCGATATAGTCGTCGAGCAGAACGCCTTTGCCCGTGTGTCCATAGGCGCGCGAGATGCGCGTACCTTCGCTCTGGATGGTCAGACGCGGCTTCGGCGCCGAAATGTCGACCGTATAATAGATGAGATCGGAGAGCTCTTCCTCGAGCCGCTCGGGCTGGTACTCCCAGATCGCCGGGGCCATCTGCTCGCGCGCATAAAGCCGCAGCCACGTGTTCAGGAGATCACGCTGCCTGATCGACTTCACCACAGAAGGAGCGGCGCTTGCAAAATCCACGATAATATTCCCGACGTATAAAACCCGCGCATGATCCTGGTTGCGGGAAAATTTTCTATGAAGGCTGGCGCATGGACCGAAAGACCGTTAACGACGGCTTGATGACCGGCGCCTTGCGACCGGGAGGCTGGGCAGGCGACATCAAAACACGTCCGACTAAGGGAGCATAAGTCTCCCGGCCGGAGGCCTGACCTGCTCAGCTTTCCGCCTTGCCTAACCCCCGTCACCTCCGGCATATTCCGCGCCCGGAGGCGGCGTTCCGGAGAGGCTCCAAGGCCTCCGGAAAAAGGCCTCCGGAAACCGAAGCAACAAGGACAGCCACGCGTGTTGCGCGGGCAGGGGGAAAACTGTTTGGCCGATGAGTTCATTCTCGAAACGGAAGGCTTGACCAAGGAGTTCGCGGGCTTCTTCGCCGTCCGGGACGTTGCGCTCAAGGTTCGCCGTGGGAGCATTCACGCGTTGATCGGCCCCAACGGCGCCGGCAAGACGACGTGCTTCAATCTTTTGACCAAGTTCCTCAAGCCGTCTGCCGGAAAAATCCTATACAAGGGGCAGGACATCACCACGATGGCGCCCGCCGACGTGGCTCGCCTGGGGCTGGTTCGTTCGTTCCAGATCTCGGCGGTATTTCCGCATCTCACCGCGCTGGAAAATGTCCGCGTCGCGCTTCAGCGCCAGCACGGCAGCTCCTTCGATTTCTGGCGCTCCAAGTCCGTGCTCAACCAATTCAACGATCGCGCGCGCGAATTGTTGAACGATGTCGGCCTCAGCGAGTTCGCCAATACGCCCGCGGTCGAGATGCCTTACGGGCGCAAGCGCGCACTGGAGATCGCAACCACGCTTGCACTCGACCCCGAGATGATGCTGCTGGACGAGCCGATGGCCGGCATGGGCCACGAGGACATCGACAAGATCGCCGCGCTGATCAAGCGCATCTCCGCGAAGTATACCATCCTGATGGTCGAGCATAATCTGAGCGTCGTGGCCAACCTCTCCGACATCATCACCGTGCTGACGCGCGGGCAGGTGCTCGCGCAAGGCCATTACAGCGAACTCACCAAGGACGAACGCGTCAAGGAAGCCTATCTGGGAGCCGGTCATGGTTGAGACTGCAACCGCGCAAGCTCCCGCAAAGACCGCAAGCGGCGGCAACATCCTTCAGGTCCGCAACCTGGAAGCCTGGTACGGCGAGTCCCACATCCTGCACGGGATCAATTTCGACGTGAATGCGGGCGAGGTCGTCACGCTGCTCGGGCGCAACGGCGCCGGCAAGACCACCACGCTGAAGTCGATCATGGGCATCATCGGCAAGCGTACCGGCTCGGTGAAGTTCAACAACCAGGACATCATCCGTACGACCTCGGACAAGATCGCGCGCATGGGCATCGCGTTCTGTCCGGAAGAGCGGGGGATATTCTCCAGCCTCGACGTGCGGGAGAACCTGATGCTGCCGCCGGTGGTGCGCCCAGGGGGATTGCCGCTCGAGCAGATCTTCGATCTGTTTCCGAACCTGAAGGAACGGCTCAACAGCCAAGGAACCAAACTCTCCGGCGGTGAGCAGCAGATGCTCGCGATCGCGCGCATCCTACGCACCGGCGCGAACTTCCTGATGCTGGACGAGCCGACCGAGGGTCTCGCGCCCGTCATCATCCAGCAGATCGGCCACACCATTGCGCGGCTCAAGAAGGAGGGTTTTACGATCCTCCTGGTCGAGCAGAACTTCCGCTTCGCATCCACCGTCGCCGACCGCTATTACGTGGTCGAGCACGGCAAGATCATTGACGGATTTTCCAATGCGGAGCTTGCCGCCAACATGGACAAGCTCCACACCTATCTCGGCGTTTAAAGCATGATCCGGAAAAGTGTGTAGCGGTTTTCCGAAAGATCATGCTCAACAAAAGAACTGCGAACGAGAAAATTCAAAAGGAAAGTTGCATGAAGACCATGTCGATTGCGTCATTGCTGCTGACCACCGCGCTCACCTTCGCCGTAACGGGCGTCGCGTCCGCGCAGGACAAGACCGTCAAGATCGGCGCGCTGTCCGATCAGTCCGGGCTCTACGCCGACCTCGGCGGACCGGGCTCGACGCTCGCCGCGCAGATGGCCATTGAAGATTCCGGCCTGGCTGCGAAGGGCTGGAAGATCGACCTCATCTCGGGCGATCACCAGAACAAGCCCGACATCGGCACCGCGATCGCGCGGCAATGGTTCGACGTCGACAAGGTCGACATCATCGTCGACGTGCCGAATTCCGGCGTGGCGCTGGCCGTCAACAACGTCGTCAAGGAGAAGAACGGCGTCTACATCAACTCGGGTGCGGCGACCTCCGACCTCACCAATGCGCAGTGCTCGCCGAATACCGTGCACTGGACCTACGACACTTACATGCTGGCGCATACCACCGGCCAGGCGCTGGTGAAGGCCGGTGGCGACACCTGGTTCTTCCTGACCGCGGACTACGCCTTCGGCGCGGCGCTGGAGCGCGACACCACTGCGGTCATCACCGCCAATGGCGGCAAGGTGGTCGGCAGCGTCAAGCATCCGCTGAACACGCCGGACTTCTCGTCCTTCCTGCTCCAGGCGCAAGCCTCCAAGGCCAAGATCATCGGCCTTGCCAATGCCGGCGGCGACACCACCAACACGATCAAGCAGGCGGCCGAGTTCGGCATCGTCAAGGGCGGTCAGAAGCTCGCGGCGCTGCTGCTGTTCCTCACCGACGTCAAGGCGATCGGGCTCGAGACCGCGCAGGGCCTCAACTTCACCGAGACCTTCTACTGGGACATGAACGACCAGACCCGGGCGTTCTCCAAGCGCTTCGCCGAGAGGATGAAGAGCAACGCGCCGCCCACCATGGTGCAGGCCGGCGTCTATGCGGGCGTGCGTCACTATTTCAAGGCACTGGAAGCGCTCGGCGGCAACCCGCATGACGGCGCCAAGGTCGTCGAGAAGATGAAGTCGATGCCGACGGAAGACGATCTGTTCGGCAAGGGCGAGATCCAGCCCAACGGCCGCACCATCCACAATGCCTATCTGTTCGAGGTGAAGAAGCCCTCCGAGTCCAAGGGACCGTGGGACTTCTACAAGCTGGTCGGCACGGTGCCGGGCGACCAGGCTTTCACGCCGCTGTCCGAGAGCAAGTGCGCGCTCTTGAAGAAGTAAGATAACCGCCCGCAGGCCATCAGGCCTGCGGGCGACTTTCAGGGAACGCCGAAGGGACCGGGTGCGGGATCGATGCAGGCTCTTTACGCTCAGCTACTGGTGGGACTGATCAACGGCTCGTTCTACGCGCTGCTCAGTCTCGGGCTTGCCGTGATCTTCGGCATGCTCAACATCATCAATTTCGCCCATGGTGCGGTCTACATGATGGGCGCGTTCGCTGCCTATTTCCTGCTGAACCTCGGCGGCATCAACTACTGGTGGGCGTTGCTGCTTGCGCCGATCATCGTCGGCATCTTCGGCATGATCCTGGAGCGGACCATGCTGCAATGGCTGACCGGGCTGGATCATCTCTACGGTCTGCTTCTGACCTTCGGCATTGCGCTGATTGTGCAGGGCGTGTTCCAGAACTACTTCGGCTCCTCCGGCCTGCCTTACGCCATTCCGGACCAGCTCAAGGGCGGCATGAATCTCGGCTTCATGTTCCTGCCCGTCTATCGCGGCTGGGTCGTCATCTTCTCGCTGGCGGTCTGCATCGCGACCTGGTTCCTGATCGAGAAGACACGGCTCGGCGCTTATTTGCGCGCAGCCACCGAAAACCCGACGCTGGTGCGCGCCTTCGGCGTCAACGTGCCGCGCATGATCACGCTGACCTACGGCCTCGGTGTCGGCCTTGCCGCGCTCGCCGGCGTGCTGTCGGCGCCGATCAACCAGGTGCGGCCGCTGATGGGAGCCGACCTCATCATCGTCGTGTTCGCGGTGGTCGTGATCGGCGGCATGGGATCTATCATGGGCTCCATCATCACCGGCTTCGCGCTCGGTGTGATCGAGGGCATGACCAAGTATTTCTACCCCGAGGCCTCCAACACCGTCGTGTTCGTGCTGATGGTGCTGGTGCTCTTGGTGAAGCCAACGGGATTGACGGGAAGGGCGGCCTGATATGACAGCCTTGACGGACGACACACTGCCGGCGCCCCCGCGCGCGATCCGCGACGAGATGATCGTGTTCGTGGTGATGGCGCTGCTGCTGGCTGCGGTGCCATTCAGCGGCATCTATCCGTTCTTCGTGATGCAGGCGCTGTGCTTCGCGCTGCTGGCCTGTGCATTCAATCTCCTGATCGGCTATGGCGGCCTGCTCTCGTTCGGCCACGCGATGTTCATGGGCACCGCCGGCTATTGCAGCGCGCACGCGCTGAAAGTGTGGGCGTTGCCGCCGGAACTCGGCATCCTCGTCGGCATTGCCGCGGCGTTCGGGCTCTCGCTCATCACCGGCTTCATCTCGATCCGCCGCCAGGGCATCTATTTCTCGATGATCACGCTGGCGCTGTCGCAGCTGCTGTACTTCATCTACCTCCAGGCGCCGTTCACCCATGGTGAGGACGGCATCCAGGGCATCCCGCAGGGCCGCATGTTCGGCGTGTTCGATCTGACCAAGCCGACCGTGCTCTACTACGTGGTGCTGGTCGGCTTCCTCGCCGGCTTCCTGCTGATCTACCGCATCATCAATTCGCCTTTCGGCGAAGTCCTGAAGGCGATCCGTGAGAACGAGCCGCGCGCGATCTCGCTCGGTTACCGGACCGATCAGTACAAGTTCCTGGCTTTCGTCCTGTCGGGCACGCTCGCCGGCTTTGCGGGATCGCTGAAGGTGTTCGTGGCGCAGAACGCTTCGCTCACCGACGTGCACTGGTCGATGTCCGGCGAGGTGGTGCTGATGACGCTGGTCGGCGGGCTCGGGACCATCTTCGGGCCCGTGGTCGGTGCCTTCGCGATCATCGCCATGCAGCAATATCTGGCGAGCTTCGGCCAGTGGGTGACGGTGATCCAGGGCTCGATCTTCGTGATCTGTGTGCTCACCTTCCGCCGTGGCGTCATCGGCGAAATCGCGCATTACCTCCGGCGTTCGCTGTAAGCCATTGATGTAGCAGAAAAATCGTTGGCGCGCGAAAGCGGTGGATGATCCGACTCCACGGGCGTGAGGTGGCACGCGCGTGGATCGAAAATGGTCTATGACAGTTTCATGACGGCCCGCTTGGGCTAGGCCATTATCCAACCGGTAGTCTCTCCCCCATGATGCGATTGTTTCGCGCTTTCCTGCCCAAGGAAGAACGGTTCTTCGACCTGTTCGACCGCCACGCCCAGACCGTGATTCAGGGCTCGATCGCGCTCCAGGGCATGCTCAACGGGGGCGCGGAGACGCCGGTCTATTGCCAGCGCGTCAACCAGTTCGAGAACGATGCCGACAACATCACCCGCGAGGTGCTGACGGCGGTGCGCCGCACCTTCATCACCCCGTTCGACCGCGGCGACATCAAGAACCTGATCACCTCGATGGACGACGCCATCGACCAGATGCAGCAGACCGCCAAGGCCGTGATGCTGTTCGAGGTTCGCATCTTCGAGCCGCCGATGCGCGAGATCGGCGTGCTCTTGGTGGAATGCGCCAATCTGGTCGGTCGCGCGTTGCCGCTGATGCAGGCGATCGGTCAGAACGTGGCCATGCTGACTGCGATCACGGAAGAATTGACCAAGCTCGAGGGGCGCGTCGACGATCTCCAGGATATCGGGCTGAAGGAACTATTCCTCAAGCATCGCGACGGCAACGCGATGGATTTCATCGTCGGCGCGGAGATCTACGACCATCTCGAGAAAGTCGCCGACCGCTTCGACGACGTCGCGAACGAGATCAACAGCATCGTCATCGAGCAAGTTTAGGGCAGGGGCCGCGCGGTGGATGTTGCGTTGGGTCTTCCCGTCCTGGTCGGACTGATCGCCGTCGCGCTGTTGTTCGACTTCCTGAACGGCCTGCATGACGCCGCCAATTCGATCGCGACCATCGTCTCGACCCGCGTGCTGCGGCCGCAATTCGCGGTGTTCTGGGCCGCGTTCTTCAATTTCGTCGCCTTCATGGTGTTCGGGCTGCACGTCGCCCAGACCATCGGCACCGGCATCATCGATCCCGCGATCGTGGATGCCCAGGTGATCTTCGCGGCGCTGGTCGGCGCCATCGTCTGGAACCTCGTGACATGGGCGCTCGGCATCCCATCGTCTTCGTCCCACGCATTGATCGGCGGTCTATTTGGTGCCGGCGTGGCCAAAGCCGGCCTTTCGGCGGCGGTCTGGAGCGGATTGTCCAAGACGGTGATCGCGATCGTGCTGTCTCCGCTCGTCGGCTTCCTGCTCGCGATGGTACTGGTTGCAATCGTCTCCTGGGCCTCGGTGCGCTCCACCCCCTTTGCCGTCGATCGCGCCTTCCGCATTCTGCAGTTCGCCTCTGCTTCGCTCTATTCGCTCGGCCATGGTGGCAATGACGCGCAGAAGACCATGGGCATCATCGCCGTGCTGCTCTATTCGCAGGGCCAACTTGGCGGCGAATTCTTCGTGCCCTTCTGGGTGGTGCTCTCCTGCCAGGCGGCCATGGCAATGGGCACGCTGATGGGTGGTTGGCGCATTGTCCGCACGATGGGATTGCGGATTACAAAACTGACCCCGATGCAGGGCTTTTGCGCCGAGACCGGCGGTGCCGCGACCCTGTTCATGGCGACCTTTCTCGGTGTTCCCGTCTCGACCACCCACACCATCACCGGCGCGATCGTCGGCGTCGGCGCCGCCCGCCGCCTCTCGGCGGTGCGCTGGAATGTCGCCAGCTCGATCGTCTATGCCTGGGTCATCACGATGCCGGCCTCCGCCATCGTCGCCGCGCTGACCTGGTGGGCAGTACAGATCTTCATCAGGTAACGAGCTTCAGCCCGACAATCCCGGCGACGATCAGCCCGATGCTGGCGAGGCGGAACGCGGTGGCCGGCTCGCCGAACAGGATGATGCCGAGCGTCGCGGTGCCGACCGCGCCGATGCCGGTCCAGACTGCATAAGCGGTTCCAATCGGCAGCGATTTGAGGGCAAGCCCAAGCAGGATAATGCTGCCGGCCATGGCCCCGAGCGTGAGGACAGACGGGACGAGCTTCGTAAATCCCTCGGTGTATTTGAGGCCGATCGCCCAGGCGATCTCCAGGAGACCGGCGACGAACAGGATGCTCCAGGCCATGGCGACCCTCCCTTCGAGGCAGGGTCGTCCCCGCGACTGGCGTGCTGATGGGCGGGAAGGCCGTCCTTCCCAAGCCCTGATCCAAGCCCGATATGGGGCTGGCCGGAAGGCACTGCAATCACCAAATGAGGCTTGATAAGGCTCATTTTCCCTGCCAAACGCTGCCGCAATGTCCGACATCGCCACCACAGCCGAATCGCCGGCCCGTTCCCCGCTTGCCGCTGAAGTGTCGCGGCGGCGGACCTTTGCGATCATTTCGCATCCGGACGCCGGCAAGACCACGCTGACCGAAAAGCTGCTGCTGTTCGGCGGCGCCATCAATCTGGCCGGCCAGGTCAAGGCCAAGGGCGAGCGGCGCAACACGCGTTCGGACTGGATGAAGATCGAGCGCGAGCGCGGCATCTCGGTCGTGACCTCGGTCATGACCTTCGAGTTCGAGGGCCTCGTGTTCAATCTGCTGGACACGCCGGGCCACGAGGACTTTTCGGAAGACACCTATCGCACGCTCACGGCTGTCGATTCCGCCGTCATGGTGATCGACGCGGCCAAGGGCATCGAGGCGCGCACCCGAAAGCTGTTCGAGGTGTGTCGTCTTCGGGACATCCCGATCATCACCTTCATCAATAAGATGGACCGCGAGAGCCGCGATGTCTTCGAGCTCCTCGACGAGATCGAGAAGACGCTGGCGCTCGACACCACGCCGATGACCTGGCCGGTCGGCCGCGGTCGCGAGTTCCTCGGTACCTACGACGTCGTCAATGGCGGCGTGCGCCTGCTCGAAGGCGGCGGCGCCAAGACCGGCGCGGCGCAGCAGATCGAGATTGCCGAGCTCGCCAAGCTCAATGCCAATCTCGATGTGTCAGCGGTCAAGGACGAGCTCGATCTCGTCACCGCGGCGTCAAAACCGTTCGAGCTCGAAGCGTTTCGCGAGGGCCATCTGACGCCGGTCTATTTCGGCAGTGCGCTGCGCAATTTCGGCGTCGGCGACCTGCTGCAAGGCCTCGGCATGTTCGCGCCCGAGCCGCGCGCGCAGGAGAGCGACCAGCGCAGGGTCGAAGCCACCGATCCGCGCATGAGCGCCTTCGTGTTCAAGATCCAGGCCAACATGGATCCGAATCACCGCGACCGCATCGCCTTTGCGCGTCTGTGCTCCGGCAAGCTCAGCCGCGGCATGAAGGCGAAGCTCGTGCGCACCGGCAAGAGCATGCCGCTGTCCAGCCCGCAATTCTTCTTCGCGCAGGACCGTTCGGTTGCGGACGAGGCTTATGCCGGCGACGTCGTCGGCATTCCCAATCATGGCACGCTGCGCATCGGCGACACGTTGACCGACGGTGAGGATTTTAACTTCGTCGGCGTGCCGAGCTTTGCGCCGGAAATCGTCCGCCGGGTGCGTCTCACCGATGCGATGAAGGCGAAGAAGCTGAAGGAAGCGCTTCAGCAGATGTCGGAAGAGGGCGTGGTGCAGGTGTTCCGCCCGCGCGACGGCGCACCCGCGCTGGTTGGCGTCGTCGGTGCGCTCCAGCTCGACGTGCTGAAGGCGCGGCTGGATGCGGAATATTCGCTGCCGGTCGAGTTCGAGGTGAGCGAGTTCCAGCTTGCGCGCTGGGTCTCCTCGGACGACCGCAAGAAGCTCGACACCTTCATCGCCGCCAACACATCCAGCATCGCCGACGATGTCGATGGCGATCCCGTGTATCTGGCGAGGAACGAGTTCTACCTCGGCTACACCCGGGAACGGGCCGAAGGCATTGAGTTCACCAACGTCAAGGACGTCAAGAAGAAGGGCTAGCGTGCGCGCAAACGGGTCGCGCGCGAGCACGTGAATGCGCGGGGACTTGACGTGTGCACTGACGATGCCACCTTTCTCCATGTGGCACTGTGAGCTCGCATGATGTGGCGCGGCATCCTTGTTTTCCTCCTGCTGGCGATCTCGACGATCGCCGCGGACGCGCGGCCCCGGCAGATCAACCCCATACCGTTTTCGCACGAGCCATGCAGCGTGCTCGACGGCAGGCCCTGCACGCCGTCCTATTGCAGCCCGCTCGAGCCTGGTCCCTGTATTCCCGAGATCGATTATCCCTACGGACAGAACCTCCAACTCACGATCCAAAGCGTACCGGCGGAGGCCGATCGCGCCAAATACCAAAAGCCCGATCACGATCTCGACACGATCGGCGATCTCTTCGCCGAGCTGCGCACCTGCTGGTCGCCGCCATCGGACAATACGCGGGCGGGCATGCAGATGGCGGTGCGTTTCAGCTTCAACAAGGCGGGTGGACTGATCGGTCCGCCGCGCCTGACCTTTGCGACCTCGGGCGTTCCCGCCGAGATTAGAACCACCTACCTCAATGCGATCAAATCATCGTTGAACGCCTGCCTGCCGCTGAAATTCACGGGCGGTCTTGGCGGTGCCCTCGCCGGACGGCCGATCGCGATCCGGTATGTCGACAATCGCGAGATCGGCAAGTAGCGCATCAGTTGCGACCTGCCGCCAATCGATGATACGCCATGGGCTGGGGCACTGGTTGGGGAGAATCTCGTGGGTCTGCTGGTCATGATCCTGGGGCTTGCGCTGTTTTTCGCGGCCCATGTTTTCACGACGAAACGCGAGGCGCGCGCGCAGGCGATCGCGAGACTGGGCGAGGGGACCTACAAGATCCTTTACTCGCTTGTCTCGCTCGCGGGGCTCGCGCTGATCATCTGGGGCTTCGCCCACTACCGTGCGACCGGTTGGATCGACGTCTGGTATCCGCCGAAGGCACTGAAGCACATCACGCTCGCGCTGATGTTGCCCGCGGTCATCCTTGTGGTTGCGTCATATCTGCGCGGCCGCATCTATGCGACGCTGAAGCATCCGATGCTGGCCGGCATCAAGCTGTGGGCGGCGGCGCATCTGTTGGCCAATGGCGATCTCGGCTCCGTCATCCTGTTCGGCTCCTTCCTGGGCTGGGCGGTGTACGATCGCATTACGCTGAAGCGTCGCACCGATGGTGGCGGCCCGCCGATTCCAGTGGGCGGCGTCACCAATGATCTGATCGCGGTCGCGGTCGGAATCGTCGCTTATCTGGCGCTGGCTTTTGCGTTCCATCCGGTCGTGATCGGTGTTCCCGTGATCGGCAGCTAGCCGATCAGCACAAGACAGGACCGGCATGCCCATGCGCGGAAGGTAACAAGAGCAACAAGCCAAGGGCATTCCGATGGACTGGTCGCAATCTCAGATCCCGCCGATGCGGTTCGAGGCGCGCTTCGGCGATCGGGTAGTGCCGGCATTTTGCGATCGGCCGTCGAGCCTGTGGGCGATGATTGCGGACGCCTGCGCCCGCAATGGCGACGGTGAAGCGCTGATCTCAGGCAATGTCCGGCTGCGCTGGGGGCAGGCCGCGGAGCAGGCCGCGCGGATCGCGGCCGGCTTTCGCAAGCTCGGACTGCAGCGTGGCGATCGTGTCGCGATCCTGCTCGGCAACCGCGTCGAATTTCCGCTGTTGCTGTTCGCTGCCGCTCATGAGGGGCTGGTCACGGTGCTGCTCGGCACGCGGCAGCAGAAGCCGGAAATCGCCTATGTGCTCGCCGACTGCGGCGCCAAGATCCTGATCCACGAGGCGGCACTTGCGGAGCGGCTGCCGGATGCGCGGGATGTGCCTGATGTGATCCACCGCATCGCGGTCGACAACGATCCGGCTCTGTCGCATTTCGCGGCGCTCGCCGACAACGCGCCGGCCCCGGCGCCGGTCGAGACCAGCGAGGAGGACACCGCGATGATCCTCTACACCTCGGGCACGACAGGCAAGCCGAAGGGCGCGATGCTGGCCCATTGCAACGTTGTCCATTCCTCGATGATCTTTGTGTCCTGCCTGCAATTGACGCAGGCGGACCGTTCAATCGCGGCGGTGCCGCTCGGCCACGTCACCGGCGTCGTCGCCAACATCACGACGATGATCTGCTGCGGCGGCGCGCTGATCATCATGCCGGAATTCAAAGCCGCCGAATACCTCAAGCTCGCCGCGCGCGAGCGCGTCACCTACACGGTGATGGTGCCGGCGATGTACAATCTCTGCCTGCTCCAGCCCGATTTCGACAGCTATGATCTCTCAAGCTGGCGCATCGGTGGTTTTGGCGGCGCACCGATGCCGGTTGCCACCATCGAGAAGCTCAAGGCGATAATTCCCGGGCTCGAACTGACGAACTGCTACGGCGCGACCGAGACGACATCGCCGTCAACGATCATGCCTGGCGAGTTGACGGCAAGCCATATCGACAGCGTCGGCCTGCCGTGTCCGGGTGCGCGTATCCTGGCAATGGGGGCGGACGGGCATGAGCTGCCGCATGGCGAAATCGGCGAGCTCTGGATCCAGAGTGCCTCCGTCATCAAGGGCTATTGGAACAATCCGAAGGCCACGGCCGAAAGTTTTACCAGCGGGTTCTGGCATTCCGGCGATCTCGGCTCGGTCGACAACGAGGGATTTGTCCGGGTGTTCGACCGGCAGAAGGACATGATCAACCGTGGCGGCCTCAAGATCTATTCGGCCGAGGTCGAATCCGTGCTGGCCAGCCATCCCGCCGTGGTCGAAAGCGCGATCGTTGCCAAGACATGCCCGGTGCTGGGCGAACGCGTTCACGCGGTGGTGGTGACGCGCGCGCTGGTGGACAGCGAGGCCTTGCGCGCCTGGTGCGCGGAACGGCTGTCCGACTACAAGGTCCCCGAAACCATGGTGATCACCGCCGAGCCGTTGCCGCGCAATGCCAACGGCAAGGTGCTGAAGCGGCAGTTGCGGGAACTCCTGGGAACCTGAGCCGGGCAGGTGGTCTTTCCGGGCTGTCCCGGGTGGTTAACGCCTTGATCGGGCTCGCTTTGCCTTGCCACGGCCATATCGTTAGGCTACCTCGCCGCCACGTGGGGACGGGATTCCTGACGCGAACGCTTTGGCGCGCGCACCCGGACGGGCATGGGATTAGCATAAGTGTCTGAATTATTTGACGAAGTCAACGAGGAAGTACGTCGCGAACAGCTCAAGAAGCTGTGGGATAAGTATTCGATCTTCTTCATCGCCCTGATGGTGCTGATCGTTGCCGCCGTGGGTGGCTGGCGCGGTTACCAATATCTGGAGGCCCAGAAGGCCGCCGAGGCCGGTGCCGCCTTCGAGAAGGCCGCTGAGCTGTCCGAGCAGGACAAGCACGCGGAGGCCGAAGCGGCCTTCACCGAACTCGCCGCCAAGGCTCCATCGGGCTATCGCACACTGGCGCGCCTGCGTGCGGCAGCCGAGACGGCGGCCCGCGATCCCAAGGCGGCCGCCAAGCTGTATGACGACATTGCCGCCGACCGCAGCGTGCGCGGTGAGTGGCAGGATCTGGCGAAGCTCCGCGCGGCCGGCCTCCTGCTCGACAGCGCCGGCTATGCCGACATGCAGCAGCGGCTGGAAGCCTCCGCCGCGCCCAAATCGACCTTCCGTCACAGTGCCCGCGAGATGCTGGCGCTGTCGGCCTGGCGCAACAACGACATGACTGCGGCCCGCAAATGGCTCGATGCGATCGCTGAGGACGGCGAAACGCCGCCCGGCCTGCGCTCACGCGCCGAGGCCCTGCAGGCGCTGCTGCCGCCCGTCGCCAAAAGCTGACGGCCCCGAGAGCTGAGACGAGATACCGATATGCGCCGCACGCCACGCTTGATCGCAGCCGCCGTCCTGATCGCCTTCACGGGCGTCCTGGGCGGTTGCTCCAGCTTCGATCCGAGCGACATGCTCGACTTCCTCGATACCAAGAAGAAGCTGCCGGGCGACCGCAAGCCGGTGTTCCCGGAAGGTGTGCCGGGCCTCGAGCAGGGCGTGCCGAAAGACATGTACAAGGGCGCCCAGCAACAGCCCGATCCGAACGCGCCTGCCGTTGCGGCCTTGCCTGTGGAGCCTCAGCCCGAGCCGGCCAAGCCGGCGAAGGGAGCCAAGGCGAAAAAGACCAGGCAGCCGGCCGCCGCAGCAGTCGCGCCGGCTGAGGCGCCCGCCGGCGAAGTCGATGGCGAGGCCCAGCCGGAGGCGGCGCCCGCGGCCGCTCCGCCGCCCAGGCAGAAGATCGTGCGCAAGCGCACCACCGCGCCGCCGCCCGATCAACCCGTCCAGCAGGCGCAACCGACCCAGACCACCCAGCAGCAATCGCAGGGCGCCTTCCCGGCGCCGATGCCGAGCGGCAGCTTCTCGCGCTAATTGCTTCATTTCATTGACAGGCGCAGCTCCGGCAGCGCACGAATGACCGATGTCCTATACAATTGCCATTATCGGCCGACCCAATGTCGGCAAGTCGACGCTGTTCAACCGCCTGGTCGGGCAGAAGCTCGCGCTCGTCGATGACCTGCCGGGCGTCACCCGCGACCGCCGCGAGGGGGAGGCCAGGCTCGGCGACCTCGAGTTCACCATCATCGATACCGCAGGGCTCGACGAGGGCGCCAAGGGCTCGCTGACCGCGCGCATGCAGGAGCAGACGGAGGCAGCGATCGCACAGGCCGACGCGCTGTTCTTCGTGATCGATGCCCGTATCGGCCTCACGCCCAACGATCGCGCCTTCGCCGATTTCGCCCGCAAGGCCAACAAGCCGGTGCTGCTCGTCGCCAACAAGAGCGAGGGCAAGCATGGCGACGTCGGCGCGATGGAGTCCTTCGCGCTCGGCCTCGGCGATCCGATCCAGGTCTCGGCCGAGCACGGCGAGGGCATGGGTGAGCTCTACGACGCTCTGCGCCCGCTGATGCCGGAGCCGGTGGAGGACGATGAGCTCGAAGACGACGAGCCGCTGACCGAGGAAGAGGCCGCCACGCGCCCGATCCGGGTCGCCATCGTCGGCCGGCCCAACGCCGGCAAGTCGACGATGATCAATCATCTGCTCGGCGAGGAGCGCCTGCTGACGAGCGCGGAGGCCGGCACCACGCGCGATTCCATCGCGGTCGAGATCAACTGGAAGGGCCGCGATTTTCGCGTGTTCGACACGGCGGGTCTGCGCCGGCGCTCGCGGATCGAGGAGAAGCTCGAAAAGCTCTCGGTCGCCGACGCACTGCGCGCGGTGCGCTTTGCCGAAGTCGTCGTGATGATGATGGATGCGCAGAACCGCTTCGAGGAGCAGGATCTTCGCATCGCCGACCTGATCGAGCGCGAGGGCCGCGCTGTCGTGCTCGCCGTCAACAAATGGGACCTGATGGAGAGCAAGGGCGGCGGCGCGATCTCCGGCCTGCGCCGGGATGCCGACCATTTGTTGCCGCAGGTCAGGGGCGTGCCGATCGTCGCCGTCTCCGGTCTGATGGGCGAGGGCATTGACCGCCTGATGCAAGCGATCCAGGACGCCTACGCGCTCTGGAACAAACGCGTGTCGACATCATCGCTGAACCGCTGGTTCGAAGAGGCAGTCCAGGCCAATCCGCCGCCCGCCGTATCCGGCCGCAGGCTGAAGCTGAATTACATCACGCAGACCAAGGCCCGCCCGCCGAGCTTCGTGCTGTTCTGCTCGCGCGCGGACGCGGTGCCTCAGTCGTATATGCGCTATCTCACCAATTCGATGCGAGAGGCCTTCGAATTGCCGGGCACGCCGGTGCGCATCACCTTGCGCGAGAAGGCCAACCCCTTCGCCCACAAGCGCAAGCGGCTGTCGTGAGCGACGATGCCGGCGAGGCGATGGCGCAGAGCGCTGCGCCGGTCCGGCGCGGTGCGGTCGCCTTCATCTTCGTCACCATCCTGCTCGACATGCTCGCGCTCGGCGTGATCATGCCGATCCTGCCAAAGCTGATCGAGAGCTTCGTCGACAACGACACGGCGCACGCGGCCCGCATCTTCGGCCTGTTCGGCACTGCCTGGGCGCTGATGCAGTTCGTGTTCTCGCCGGTGCTCGGCGCGCTGTCGGATCGATTCGGGCGGCGGCCGGTGGTGCTGCTGTCGAATTTCGGGCTCGCGGCCGACTATGTGCTGATGGCGCTGGCGCCGTCGCTGGTCTGGCTGTTCGTCGGTCGCGTCATTTCCGGCATCACCTCGGCCAGTATCTCGACCGCCTTTGCCTATATTGCCGACATCACGCCGCCGGAGCGGCGCGCGGCGGTCTTCGGCAGGATTGGCGCTGCCTTCGGCGCCGGTTTCGTGCTGGGCCCGGCGCTGGGCGGTCTGCTCGGCGACATCGATCCGCGCCTGCCGTTCTGGGCCTCGGCAGCCCTGAGCCTTGCCAATGCACTCTATGGGCTGTTCGTGCTGCCGGAATCGCTGGCGCCGGAGAAGCGCTCGCCGTTCCACTGGACCAGCGCCAATCCGGTCGGCGCGCTGCGCCTGCTGCGTTCCAACGCGGTGCTCGCTGCGTTGTCCGTCGTCAACTTCATCGCGCAGGTCGCGCATGTCGTGCTGCCCTCGACCTTCGTGCTCTATGCCACCTATCGCTACGGCTGGGATTCGAAAACCGTGGGACTGACGCTGGCGATGGTCGGCATCTGCGCCATGGTGGTGCAGGGGCTCGCGATCGGCCCAATCGTGCGCGTGCTCGGCGAGCGGAACGCGTTGTTGATGGGCCTGTGCTGTGGCGCGGTCGGCTTCGTGATCTTCGGCGCGGCGCCGACCGGGCCGCTGTTCTGGCTCGGTATTCCCGTGATGTCGCTGTGGGGAATCTCGGGTGCCGCCATGCAGTCGCTGATGACGCGGCTCGTCGCGCCCCATCAGCAGGGACAGTTGCAGGGTGCGACCGCGAGCGTGCAAAGCGTGTCGCAGCTCGTCGGCCCGTTCCTGTTTACGCTGACGTTTTCATATTTCATCGGCGCCAGCGCGCCGTGGCAACTGCCCGGCGCGCCGTTCCTGCTCGCGGCGGTGCTGATGGTGGTGTGCGTGGCGATCGCGGTGCGGGCGCTGGCAGCGACGAAGACGGTCTCGTAGGGTGGGCAAAAGCGCTCTTGTGCCGTTCCCACCATCCTTCCTCGATCTCGAAAGAAACGGTGGGCACGCTCCGCTTTGCCCACCCTACGGCAGCTTTTCCGGAGCCAATAACGTAAATGCCCGGGACATCCAGCGCGAAGACGCGCTTCGCGCTTTTGCCCGGGCATGGCGTCGTTGAGAATTTGCGTGACCGCTACGCGGTTACTTCTTCACCAGCGGGCACTCGCTGTCCTTGAGCGGCTTGGCCGCGTCTTCCGCCGAGATCGTGGCGATCTGCTTATAATAGTCCCACGGCCCCTTCGACTCCTCGGGCTTCTTCACCTCGAACAGATAGGCGGGGATGAGGCGGCGGCCGTCGGCGCGCAGCGGGCCCTTGCCGAACAGCGGGTCGTCGGTCGGAAGCTCCTTCATCTTGGCGACAACCTTGGCGCCGTCATGCGGATTGCCGCCGAGCGCGTCCATTGCCTTGAGATAGTGCAGCACCATCGCGTAGTTGCCGGCCTGAGTCATCGACGGCATCGCGTTCTTGCTGGACAGTGCGGCGAAGCGCTTCGACCAGGCACGGGTCTGGTCGTTCATGTCCCAGTAAAAGGACTCGGTGAAGGTGAGGCCCTGCGCAGTCTTGAGTCCCAGCGAATGCACGTCGTTGATGAACAGCAGCAGTGCCGCGAGCTTCTGACCGCCGGCGACGATGCCGAATTCGGCCGCTTGCTTGATCGCGTTCGTGGTGTCGCCGCCGGCGTTGGCGAGGCCCACCACTTTGGCTTTGGACGATTGCGCCTGCAGCAGGAATGACGAGAAGTCCGAGCTGTTGATCGGATGCTTGACGCTGCCGAGCACCTTGCCGCCATTCGCGGTCACCACGGCCGTGGTGTCGCGTTCCAGCGCGTGACCAAAAGCATAATCGGCGGTAAGAAAGAACCAGGTGTCGCCGCCTGCCTTGGTCAGCGCCTTGCCGGTGCCGTTGGCGAGCATGTAGGTGTCGTAAGTATAGGAGATCGTGTTCGGCGTGCAGGCCTTGCCGGTCAGGTCGGCTGAAGCGGCGCCGGAATTCAGCAGCACTGCGTTCTTTTCCTTGACGAGGTTGCTGACTGCCAGCGCCACGCCGGAGTTCGGTGTATCGGCGATCGCATCGACCTTCTCGTTGTCGATCCACTGCCGGGCGATATTGACGCCGACGTCGGGCTTGTTCTGGTGATCGCCGCTCAGCACGTCGATCTTCCAGCCCTTCTTGAGCAGCCCGGAATCCTCGACCGCCATCTTGATCGCGACCACAGAGTTCGGGCCGCCGATGTCGGCATAGAGGCTCGACATGTCGTTCAACACGCCGATCTTTACTGTCTTGTCCTGCGCGTATGCGGACGTTGCAAAACCGAAGGCGGCACAGGCCAGAAGCGCCGCAGACCGGCGCGTTAACGTCATCGTCATAAAAGGTTTCCTCCATTGTCGAACATGCGGACAGCCCTCTTGAATGGGAGCCTTGTTCCGGCTGATGGCTCTACCGTCTCCCACGGCCGGCGGCAATGCGCCTAAAGCCGGATGGCGCTGCGTCGTAGCGTCATCCGTCGGTTAACTTTTGGGCAAAATGCGTCGAGACGCTATTTCAGCGCGTCCGACGTCAGCTTGAATTTCTGGATGCGCTTTCCGGTGTCGACCTCGGCGGTATAGACGTTACCCTTGGCGTCGACCGCCATGGCGTGCACCCAGTGGAATTGTCCGGCATTGCGGCCGTTGTGCCCGAAGCTGCCGACCACGCTGCCGTCCTCGCGCTTGATGACCCTGATCTCGTTGTTTTCGCCGTCGGCGCTGAGCAGCCAGGTCTGCTTCGGATCGGGCCAGATCGCGATGTCCCACACGGCGCCGTTGCCGAGCGTGTTCTTTTCGAAGAAGAACTCCTTTACGAAGGTGCCGTCCTTCTTGAAGACCTGGATGCGGTTGTTGATGCGGTCGCAGACGTAGACGAGCCCGTCATTGGCGAGCTTCACGCAATGGACTGGGTTGCCGAATTGCTGCGACACTGGCGCCTTGGGATCATACGCTGCCTGCTTGGTGTCATCGGGCTTGTTGCCGTAGGCGCCCCAGTGCCGCTTGTAGGCGAGCGTGGTTGCGTCGAACACGATGACGCGGCGGTTGCCATAGCCATCGGCGACGTAGATTTCGTTCGTAGCCTTGTCGATCGCGGTCTCGGCGGGCTTGCCGAGCTGCGTCGTGTCGTTGCTGCCGAGGCTCGGCGCGATCTTGCCGATCTGGGCCACGAACTTGCCGTCGAGCGTGAACTTCAGGATCGCGTTGTCATTGTCGGCATTGCCGCCGACCCAGACGAAGCCGCGCTCGTCGACCTCGATGCCATGCTCGCGGCCGACCCATTCATAGCCTTCACCGGCACCGCCCCATGATCGTAGCAGGTTGCCGTCGGTGTCGAATTCGAGCACCGGCGGTGCTGAAACGCAGCATTTGGAACGCGGCGGGTTGAGGCTCGCGCCTTTCTCGTCATCGGTGAGCGAGCGCGGGCGATGGATCACCCAGATGTGGCCCTGCCAGTCGACGGTGATGCCGCCGACCTGGCCGAGGATCCAATTGTTCGGCAGCGGCTTCGGCCAGGAGGCATCGACCGCGAAGGCCGGAACATCGCCTGCTGTGGCAACGCTCGGAAGCGCGAATGCGATGGCAGCAATCAGGATGGCAAAGGCGTGTGAGACATTTGCGAGCGCACGCGTAACGCCTGCGCGATCATGCCGTGGCGCCATGGCGACCTCCCTTTATTGGCTTGCGGCTTGCTGCCGCTTGAGTGCGGGCAGTCAATCGCGGGGAGGCCGTCAAGTCAATCAGGCCGGCGAGCGGAAGCTCATCAGGCTGCGGGACTTGTAATCGTAGAACTTGCCGGTCTCGGTCCAGTCCGGCGCGCACATCGGCACGATGAATTCGGCGACCTGCTCGGACGTTTCCAGCGTCGCCGGGTCTTCGCCCGGCATCAGCGTGGCACGCATGCGGGTGCGGACCGGGCCGGGATTGAACAGATTGATGCGCAGCTTCGTATTTGCGGTCTCCTGCGCCCAGGCGCGCGCCAGCGTTTCCAGCGCGGCCTTGGAGGCGGCGTAGGGGCTGACATAGGCGGTGGCCTTGTTGGCCGCGCCCGAGGTGATGAACACCGCGCGGCCCGCGTCGGATTGCTTGAGCAGCGGCTCCATGCAGCGGATCAACTGGAAGTTCGCGGAGACGTTGACGGCCATCACGTCGTTGAAAGCCTTCAGCTCGATATGACCGACCGGCGAGGACGGGCCGAGCACCCCGGCATTGCCGACGAGGATGTCGAGCTTGCCGTAGCGTTCGTGCAGGCCGGCGCCGAGCCGCGCGATGCCGTCGGAATCGGTGAGGTTGAGCGGCACCAGCGTTGCGCTGCCGCCGTCCTGGCGGATCTCATCGTCAAGCTCTTCCAACCCGCCCTGCGTGCGCGCGACCGCCACGATATGCGCGCCGGCCTTCGCGAGCGCCTTGGCCGTGGCGAAGCCGATGCCGCGCGAGGCGCCGGTGACGAGAGCGATGCGGTTGGCGAGGGGATTTGTCATTGAAAGGTTCTATCCAGCGTCGTCCTGGCGAAAGCCAGGACCCATACGCCGTGACGTTTATGGCTAGGGAAGATGATTGTCACACCTTCTTCGAAGCAGAGAGGCCTGTGGTAATGGGTCTTGGCTTTCGCCAGGACGACCAGCCTAGCTCGCCTCCGCCAGCAGCGACAATTGTCGCGGCTGCTGCTCGGTCTGGGTCTGATCGGTGAGGTGGGTCGGATACGCCCCGGTGAAGCAATGATCAGAGAATTTTGGATTGGCGGGGTCGCGGCCAGGCTCGCCCATCGCGCGGTACATGCCGTCGATCGACAGGAAGGCGAGCGAGTCGGCGCCCATGATCTCGCGCATCTCCTCCAGCGAATGCGTCGCGGCCAGCAGGCCGCCGCGGTCCGGCAGGTCAATGCCGTAATAGTCGGGATAGAGGATCGGCGGCGAGGCGAGGCGGAAATGCACTTCCTTGGCGCCCGCGTCGCGCATCATGCGCACGATCTTCTTCGAGGTGGTGCCGCGCACCAGCGAGTCGTCGATCAGGATGATGCGCTTGCCTTCGATCGCGGCGCGGTTGGCCGAATGCTTCATGCGCACGCCGGATTCCCGGATCGCCTGCGTCGGCTGGATGAAGGTGCGGCCGACATAATGGTTGCGGATGATACCGAGCTCGAACGGCACGCCGGAATGCTGGCTGTAGCCGACCGCGGCGGGCACGCCGGAATCCGGCACCGGCACGACGACGTCGACCGGGACGTGGCTCTCGCGCGCGAGCTGCGCGCCAAAGGCCTTGCGCACCTCGTAGACCGAGCGGCCGTGAACGATGGAATCGGGACGGGAGAAGTAGATGTATTCGAAGATGCAGGGACGCGGCGCGATCGGCGGGAACGGCTTGTGAATGTCCTTCCCGTTCTCGTCGAACACGATGACCTCGCCGGGCTCGATGTCGCGGACGAAGCGCGCACCGATGATGTCGAGTGCGCAGGTCTCCGAGGTCAGGATCGGGCAGCCGTCGAGGTCGCCGAGCACCAGCGGACGGATGCCGCGCGGATCGCGCGCGCCGACCAGCTTCTTGTTGGTCAGCGAGACCAGCGCATAGGCGCCCTCGATCTCGCGCAACGCGTCGACATAGCGCTCGATGAAGCGGCTGCGCCTGGAGCGCGCGACCAGATGCAGGATCACTTCGGTGTCGGTGGTCGACTGCATCATTGCGCCGCTCTTCACCAGCTCGCGGCGCAGTGTCAGGCCGTTGGTGAGGTTACCGTTGTGGGCGACCGCAAGGCCGCCGGCATTCAATTCGGCGAACAGGGGCTGCACGTTGCGCAGGATGGTCGCGCCGGTGGTGGAATAGCGGACATGGCCGACCGCCATGTTGCCGGGCAGGCGGTCGATCACCTCGCGGCGGGAAAACGTGTCGCCGACGAGGCCGAGGCGGCGTTCGGAATGAAAGCGGCTGCCGTCATAGGAGACGATGCCGGCGGCTTCCTGACCGCGGTGCTGAAGGGCATGGAGGCCGAGCGCCGTGATGGCGGCGGCATCGGGGTGGCCATAGATGCCGAAGACGCCGCATTCCTCGCGCAGCGTATCCCCTTCCAGATCGTCCTGAAGCACTAGCGCGGCCGGGCCGAGATCAAGTAGGGCGTCCTGGTCAGGATTTCGCATCTCGTCCGAGCCTCTCTTTAGGGCTTAATCAACGCGCCGCGGGTTTCTCGATCAGTTTTTTAAGGCCGTCACGAGCCGGTTTGCTGTATCCGTCGCCATTGCCCGAAGGCTGCTGCTCGGAATCAGTCTGCTCATCATCTGGTTTGTTTTTCTTGAATCTCTTCAAGATGGTGTTCTCGGGGTCGTCAGGCAAGAGGGCCATCAGCCAATCGCCGGTTCCCTGGAGCACAACGCGGGACTTGGCCCCCGTGACCCAGTCCGGGCGCTGCTTGTCCGGCACCAGCCAGGTGAAGAACAGGAAGGCGACCACGACGATCAAAAGCCCGCGAGCCAGCCCGAACAGGAAGCCGAGGGTGCGGTCCAGCGCGCCGATGCGCGAATCGAGGATCATGTCGGAGATCCGGACCGTGATCACGGAGACCACGACCAGGGTGCCAACGAACACGCCGGCGACCACGACCACGCTCGCGACGGTATCGTTGTTGAAATAGGTCTTGGCGGTCGGCAGCAGCTTCGAGAATGAATAAAGGGTGACGATCGCCGCCGTGCCCCACGCCGCGATCGACAGGATTTCGCGCATGAAACCGCGAACCATGGCGAGCAGGCCCGAGATCAGCATCACACCGAGCAGGATCAGGTCGAGGATGGTTACTGGCATCGGCTGGTCTGGTCCGCTCGTACTTCAAAGGTGCTCAGCGAATCGGTGTTTGCCGCCGCCCTAAGTGAGGGCCAGACGACGTTTCCGGCAAGGCCGCAACCACGCAATCCCATGCTGCTTTTGTGACGGCTGTATAGCGGCGGGGACGGGGAACGTCACCTCCGCCTAACCCTCTCCACGGCGGAATCTTGCCGGTGTGGCATTTTTCTCTGCCGGCGAGCTCGAGTCGCCCCGGCGGGAGCCGCGGGCGGCGATTTCGGCGACCAACGTCGTCAGGCTGTTGATCGCGTTCAGCGATAGTCCGGCATCGCCGCTGGCTTCGCCCCGGGCCGATTCGGGCAGCACGGCGCGCTGAAAGCCGAGTTTTGCCGCTTCCTTCAGCCGGGCCGGGGTCTGCGCCACCGGGCGGACCACGCCGGACAGCGAAATCTCGCCGAAATAGACCGCATCGGTGGGTAATTGTGCATTAACCAGAGAGGACACGAGCGCGGCCGCGGCGGCCAGATCGGCCGCCGGCTCGTGGATGCGCAGCCCGCCCGCAACGTTCAGATAGACGTCGTGGCCGGACAGCTTGACCCCGCAATGGGCCTCCAGCACCGCCAGCACCATCGACAGCCGGCTCGGATCCCAGCCGACCACGGCCCGGCGCGGGGTGCCGAGCGAGGTCGGGGCCACCAGCGCCTGCAATTCGACCAGGACGGGCCTGGTGCCCTCGATGCCCGCGAAGACTGCGGTGCCCGGCGTGCCGAGATCGCGCTCGGACAGGAATAGCTCCGAGGGGTTGGTGACCTCGCGCAGGCCGAGCCCGGTCATCTCGAACACGCCGATCTCGTCGGTCGGCCCGAAACGGTTCTTCACGGCGCGCAGGATGCGGAATTGCTGCGAGCCTTCGCCCTCGAACGACAGCACGGCATCGACCATGTGCTCGACCACGCGGGGGCCGGCAATCTGGCCGTCCTTGGTGACATGGCCGACCAGAATGATAGCCGCGCCGGTCTTCTTGGCGAACCGGATCAGCGCCTGCGCCGAGGCGCGCACCTGGGTGACTGTGCCGGGCGCGGATTCCACCGTGTCGGTCCACATGGTCTGGATCGAATCGATCACGATGAGCCGCGGCACCGCACCTTCCGACAGGGTCGAGACGATGTCTTCGACCGACGTCTCGGCGGCGAGCTGCACGGGCGCGTCCGATAGCCCGAGCCGCTCCGCGCGCAGCCGCACCTGCGCGACCGCCTCTTCGCCCGAGATGTACACGATGCGATGCCCAGCGCGTGCCATCAGGCTGGTTGCTTGTGTCAGCAGCGTCGACTTGCCGATGCCGGGATCGCCGCCGACCAGAAGCACCGAGCCGCGGACGAAACCGCCGCCGGTGACGCGGTCTAGCTCCGTCATGCCTGAGGACAGGCGCGGGGCGTCCTGGGTTTTTCCGGACAGGCTTTCGAGCGTGAACGTCCGGCCCTTGCGCTTGGAGCGGATCGACACCGGTACGCTGCTGGTCGCGTCCTCCTCGGCGAGCGTATTCCACTCGCCGCAGGACTCGCACTTGCCCTGCCAGCGGTTATAGGCCGCGCCGCAGTTCTGACAGACGAAGGAAAGCGTGTTCTTAGCCATGGGGACAGCGAGTCCAAGGGTTGCAGGTTTGCTGATAGCACGGAATGACGGGTCGAGAGAGCAGACCGGCCGAATCCCGAATATCGCAATTCAGCGCGCCTGATACACGCTTTGTTAGCTCTGTGTCGCCGCACCGCCGCGCCAAAAGCTCAAGACCTGGCTCGGCGACATCACGACGGATCTTCGGACGGTGGGCGCGCGGATGGCCAATGCCCTGATCGGTGCGGCGCGTGCCGATCGAGCGCGCCGAGCAGGCCAAGGCCATGCGCGAGATGGGCGTGACGCTCGGGCAGGGCTTTCTCTATCACCGGCCGCAGCCGCTCGCGGCCGTGTTGCTATGGCTCGAGGAACAACCGGCCCAAGAGAGCCGCGTCCTCGAGGATAGCCCGTCGATCGCGCCCGAATTTGCCGCCTGAGCGCAGCGCGGCTACGGCTGCGCCGCATTCCACAGCATGGAAAGGCCGGCCGCGATCATGATCGCGTCCATCACCACGCGGAACATTTCGGGCTTCAGATGCAGCACGAAGCGCTTGGCGATGAAGGCGCCGGCCATCAACGAAGATCCTGCGACCAGGCCTTTGACGAACACATCGCCGGTGAGCGCGCCGAAACGTTCGAAGGTCACGGACTTTGCGAAATAGAGGCCGAGCGAAGAAGCCGCCTCGGTGGCAAGGAAGGCGCCCCTGGACAAGCCGTAGAACAAAAACAGCGGCACGCTGAGCGGGCCGGTGGAGACGACGATGCCGGTGAGATAGCCGATGAGGGCCCCGCCGATGGCGAGATGCCAGAGATTGGCCTTGAGATCGTGCCGCGCCAGCCAGTGCCGCACCGGCACCATCGCGATCAGAAAGAGGCCGATGGCAAGATCGACGGTGTGCGGGGGCAGCGCCAGCAGCGTCCGCGCGCCGAGCACCGCGGCCGGAATACCCGTGACCGAATAGGCCGCGCAGGCGCGCCAGTCCACTTCGCGCCACCAGGCTAAAATCCGCGAAAAATTCGCCATCACCGCGGCGACTGCCATGATCGGCACCGCTTCCTTCGGCCCATAGGCATAGACCAGCACCGGCATCAGCATGATCGACGACCCCGTGCCGACGATGCCCGAGATGGTGCCGGCGACGAGACCGACGGTGAGGACGAACAGGAAGGCCAAGGGAACTGCTCCGGGAATCGGAGCAGTGTAGCCGCGGAACGATGTCAGGCGAGAGAGGGAATCGCGGCCCGCATCGGCATGCCGGCCTGCGCGCCGCGCGTGAGGCACTTTTGGGCTGCCGCGTCGCACCCGACCTGGAGGGCGGTTTGCAATGGTGCCTTCTCGCTCAACATGGCCGCGAACGCGCCGACAAAAGTGTCGCCGGCGCCGGTCGTGTCCACCGGCGTGATGCGCGGGGCAGGGGCGCGCAGGCGGGTGTCATCGGCCGTGACGGCCAGCGCGCCTTGCGCACCGGCGGTGACGATGCAGGTGAGGTCCCCGGTCCTGGCGAGGTCGGCGGCTGCCGATTCGTAATCGGATGGAGCGAAGCCTATGGCCGCGGCCGCGTCCATAGCCTCATGCTCATTGACGAGGAGATAGTCGGTCACGGCGAGAAGCGCTGCAACCATATCGCGCGTCATCTGCTCCGGGACTGGCGCCAGGTTCCAAATGACGGTGCCGAATTCCGCTCTCGTCCTGCGTGCGGCCTCGAGCGCCTGCGCAAAGGGCACCTCCATCTGGAGCACCAGCACCGTGTCGGGACCGAATAGCCCCGCAGGGAGGTCACCGGCGCTCGTGGTCATGTTGGCGCCGCTGGCCACCGTGATCGCATTCTCGCCGGCATGGTCGACCGTGATGAAGGCGCAGCCGGTCGGCTCATCCGATCTGACGACGAGATCGGCATCAACATTGTTTGCCCGGAGGTTCTCGATCGCGCGATCGCCGAATCCGTCCCGTCCGATGCGGCCGGCCATCCGGACCTGTCCCGGTCCTGCGATCCGCGCGGCGGCCACGGCCTGATTGGCGCCCTTGCCGCCGAAATGCGTCTGGTAGGACGGCGCGAGCACCGTTCGGCCCGGCCCGGGAATGACCGGGACCGCCGCGACCAGATCGATATTGAGCGATCCGAACACCAGGATCATGGCGGTGAGGTCCGTCAGCCTTGCTCGTCCATGACGCGCAGCTTTTCCACGCGGCGGCGGAAATCCTCGTCAGTGGAGAATTCGGCGGAGAGGTACGACGAGACGAGATCCACGGCGAGCCAGGCGCCGACGATCTGCGCGCCGATGCACATGACGTTGACGTCGTCATGCTCGACGCTCTGATGGGCGGAATGGACGTCGTGGCAGACCGCGGCGCGGATGCCCTTCATCTTGTTGGCCGCGATCGAGGCACCGACGCCGGTGCCGCACACCATAATGCCGCGTGTGGCTTCGCCCGACGTGACCTTCTGGGCGACTGCGCGCGCGATGTCGGGAAAGTCCACCGGCTTGTCGTCATGGGAGCCGACGTCGAGAACGTCGTGGCCGAGGCTGCGGATGTGGTCGATAACGGTCTGCTTGAGCGGCCAGCCGGCGTGGTCTGATCCGATGACGAGACGCATGTGATGTCCTTCTTGATTTTGCATTGGTCGTGACAGCCGCAAGCGGCTGCCACGATTTTCCGTAGTTTCAGCTACGCATGTCGGGCGGCAGATCGACGCCGTGGAATTTCTTGTAGATCGCGTTGAGCTTGCCGTTCTTGACGTTCTCGGTGATCCAGGCGTTGAGCTTGTCCATCAGGCGCTGCTCGCCCTTCTTCAAGCCAATAGCGAGGTCGAAGGTAGCAAGCGGAATCTTGGACTCGAAGATGCGGGCCGGATTCTTCACCCCGATCTGGTTGATGATCGTCGCGGAGGTGCCGACGCAATCGACCTGGCCGGAGACCGCCGCCGTCACTTCCGTGGCGTCGTCGTCATAGCGGGCGATCTTCAGTTCCTTGTCCTTCATGTTCGACAAGGTGGTGTCCTGCGTGGTGCCGCGCGAGACGCCGATCGTCTTGTCCTTCAGGTCGGGCCAGTCCTTGACGTTGAGCGACTTGATGCAGCCGACGTCGGATTGCAGCGTCGCGTAGCGCTTGGTGAAGTCGATGACCTTGGCGCGCTCGGGCGTCACCGAGAGCGTCGAAATGATGATGTCGGCCTTGCCGGTCAGGACGTTGGGGATGCGCGTTGCGCCGGTGGTCTGGATGAATTCGAGCTCGAATCCCCAGTCCTTGGCAAGCAGCTGCGCCACTTCGACGTCGGAGCCGGTCGGCTTCATGCTGGCATCCATCATGCCCGAGGGCGGAATGGCGACGTCCGTCGAGATGCGGATCTTCTTCGCCTGCATGATCTCGTCGAGCAAATCGGCCGCCGACGCCGGGCCGGCTGCGATCAACATGAGACAACACGCCGAAACGGCTGCGCCCAGAAATGTCCTCTTTGTCATCCTTGGTTCTCCTCTCCCTGTTATGATTTCAAGTTTCCTGTGCCGACGAATTGCGTCAGCTCCGGCGTCGTTGGCGACGTCAGGATCGAGGCGGGTCCGGTCTCATGAACCTTGCCGCGATGCATGAAGACGATCCGGTCGGCGATGCCCTTGGCAAAACCCATCTCGTGGGTGACCATCACCATGGTCATGCCGTCCGCCGCCAACTGTTCGATCACCTTCAGCACTTCGCCGGTGAGCTCGGGATCGAGCGCGGAGGTGACTTCGTCGAACAGCATGACTTTCGGCTGCATTGCGAGCGAGCGGGCGATCGCCGCGCGCTGCTGCTGGCCGCCCGAAAGCTGCTCGGGGTAGGCGTGCAGCTTCTCCTCGAGCCCGACCTGCGCAAGCACTTTCCGCGCCAGGTCTTTGGCCTCGCCTTTGGCAAGGCTCTTCACGGCGCAAGGCGCGAGCGTGATGTTCTGCTCGATCGTGAGATGGGGAAACAGATTGTAGCTCTGGAAGACGATGCCGACGTCCTGGCGTAGCGCGCGCAGATCGACGTCCGGACGGTCGACCCGATGACCGCACACCACGATCTCGCCGCCGTCGACCTTCTCGAAGCGGTCGATACAGCGAAGCGCCGTGCTCTTGCCGGAGCCGGAACGGCCAATCAGCGCCAGCACCTCACCGCGCTCGACGAAGAAGGAGACGCCATCGAGGACCCGGAGCGGGCCAAAGCTCTTCTGCACGTCGCGAAGCGACACGACCGGTTCGGAGGAGGTGGGTTTTTGTTGCATGTCAGGCTGGCGCGAGGTTGGACCTGCCACGCCCCATCCGCCGTTCCAGCCTCTGGCTGAACAGGGAGAGGGGATAGCACATGGCGAAGTAGGTGACGGCAATGATGGCGTAGATGGCAAACGGCTCGAACAGGGAGTTGTTGACGATCTGGCCCGAGCGCATCAGCTCGACGAATCCGACGACGGAGGCGAGCGAGGTGTTCTTGACGATCTGCACCATGAAGCCGACGGTGGGCGGCGTGGCGATGCGGATCGCCTGCGGCAGGATCACCTTCATCATGCGCTGGGTGCGGCTCAGCGCGAGGCCCTCGGCAGCCTCCCATTGCGGCTTCGGCACGGACTGGATGCAGCCGCGCCAGATCTCGCCGAGATAAGCGGCGACATAGAGCGTGAGCGAGGCGCCGGCGGCCGCGAGCGGCGAGACCTTGAGGCCGATGGCGGCAAGGCCGAAATAGCCGAGGAACAGGATGACAAGCAGCGGTGTGCCCTGAATGAGCTGGACATAAACGGCACTGGCGATCCGCACCGATTTGAGCGGCGAGATTCGCGCCAGCGCGATCACGAAGCCGACGATGCCGCCGCCGATCAGCGCGATCACCGATAGACCAATGGTCCACAACGCGCCCTGACCGAGGAATATCAGATGGTTGATGTTCAGATGTCCGCCCATGGTCATCTCACAACGGTGTGCCGAGCCGGCGACGGCGCGGAAACAGTACGAGGCCGAGGCCCCAGAAGCCCGCGCGCATCACCAGCGACAGGATGATGTAGAGGACCGCGACGATGATGTAGGTCTCGAACGCGCGGTAAGTATCCGACTGGATGTAGTTGGCGACTGCGGTGAGTTCTTCCGCCGAGATCTGCGAGCAGACCGAGGAGGCCAGCATCAACAGCACGAACTGGCTGGTCAGCGCCGGATAGACCTTCTCGATCGCGGGCAGCAGGATGATATGCCAGTAGATCTGGAGGCGCGACAGCGCCAGCCCCTCGGCCGCCTCGATCTGTCCGCGCGGGATCGCCTCGAAACCGGCGCGCATGATCTCGGCGGTATAGGCGCCGACATTGATCGTCAGCGCGGCCACCGCCACGGTGAAGGCGGAGAATTTCAGCCCGAGGCTGGCGAGGCCAAAATAGACCAGGAAGATCTGCACCAGCAGCGGCGTATTGCGGATGGCCTCGACATAGATCTTGCAGGCGGCTGCGATCAGGGCACTGTGCGCGCCGCGCCCGACCGCCGCGAGCGTGCCAAGGACGGCGCCGCAGACCGTCGAAAAGGCCGCCAGCTCCAGCGTGAGGACGGCGCCGGCAAGGAAACTCGGCCAACGCTCCAGCACTGCGGGAAAGTCGAGTTGGAGGCTCATCGTATCAGGGTCAGCCGGTGGTCTGGTTGGTCATGCGGTCGTAGACGCGGAACAGCGCCTGGTTGCCGTTGTTGCCTTCGCCGTGGGCGCGCGCATCGACATATTGGCTGGTGACGAGCGCGGTGCCGGGCAGCGGCACGCTCAGCGCCTGCGCCTGCTCTTGCACCAGGCGGAGGTCCTTGAGCTGCAGATCGATCCGAAAGCCGGCGGAGACGTCGCCCGCGATCATCGCGGGGCCGAGCTTGTCGAGCATCCAGGATGCGGCGGAGCCACCGAGCAGCACGCGGCGCAGCAGATCGAGATCGAGGCCAGAAGCGCGACCGAGCGCCAGCGCCTCGCAGATCGCCTGGATGTTGATGCCGCAGATGAGCTGATTGCAGAGTTTTACGGTCTGGCCGGCGCCGGCCGCCCCGACATGCGTGATGGTCGTGCCCATCGCGCGGAAGAACGGCTCGGCTTTGGCAAATGCTTCGGCGTCGCCGCCGGCCATGATCGAGAGCGCGGCGTTCCTCGCGCCGAGCGGGCCGCCCGAGACCGGCGCATCGATGAAGCTGACGCCGGCCTTTTGCAGGTCTGCATGGATGCGGCGGACGGTGACCGGCGAGATCGTGCTCATGTCGACGATGAGCTCGCCTGATGGTGGCGACTTCAACAGCCCATGCTCGCCGTAAATGGTCGCCTCGACATGGGGCGTGTCGGGCAGCATGGTGATGACGACATCGGCGGCTTGCGCGGCCTCGGCCGGACTTTTGGCGCGAACCGCGCCTTCCTTGACGATGTCGGCGACAGCAGCCTCATTGAGGTCGAAGGCGCGCACCGCGTGCCCGGCCTTCAAGAGGTTGCGCACCATCTCCAGGCCCATCGTGCCGATGCCGATGAAGCCGACGCTGCCCTTGTCGTTCCGTCCCATGTTATCAGTCCGTTTCTTGTTTCGTCTGTCTGCGGTCAGCGCGAGGCGCTGGTCTTGTCCAAGTCGCCGACGACGGCGCGTCTGCGGAATTCGTCTCCAATGGCAAAATGCTTGCGCAGCGTTGCGTCCGCGCGCTCCGGATCGCGCGCGATCACAGCTTCAAAGATGCGGCGGTGGTCGTCGATCAGATAGGTCTTCATGGACGGGAAGGCCTGCACCAGTTCGCGGCGACTGCGATGCGAATGCGTCAACAGGCCGGCCATCGAGCCATGGAGGACGGTCAGGGTTTCCGAGCGTGAAGCCATCACGATCGTGCGGTGGAAATCGAAGTCGGCTTTACCGCCACCATCCGCCTCGTCGATCGTTTCCTCGATTTTCGCAAGTGCGCGCTGGAGCCGCTCGTAATCGGCAATGTTTGCGCGCTCGCAGGCAAGCCGGATCGCCTGGCACTCGATCGCGACGCGCGCCTGCATGACGTCGTCGAGCATGTCCGCTTGCTGGGCGAGCGCGAAGGTGAAGAAGTCGTTCAGCACGGAGACGTCCGGCCGCGTCACCACGGTGCCGACGCGGTCGCGGATCTCGACGATGCCGAGCACGGTGAGGGCGCGCAGCGCCTCGCGCACGATTGGCCGGCTGACGCCGAGAAGGCTCGCGAGCTCACGCTCGGAGATCAGGCGATCGCCGGGCTTGAGCGAGCCTGCAAGCAGCCGTTCGCGCAAGAAGGCGAACACCTTCTCAAAGCCCTTTTCGCCTTCGGCCGCGCGCTTGAGTTCCATCCCTGTCTCTTTTGGTCTGATCTTGGTAAGACCAGTAGGATGACCAGAATGATGCGTCAAGCGCCTTGGTTAACCTCCGGTGTCGCAGGCACCGCCAATCCGAGCCGTTCGCCGGCCCGATCCTTAGAATTTGAAGCGTATTGATCGGAGCGTTCGCTTGAGAATTTGAGGTCCGCGATGCCCGACCATCATTCCTTCTCCGTGCTCGATCGCCATGCGGTGTTGAGCGGATCCGATGACGGTTTCCCCTGGTACGCGGGCGCGATGCTTGCGGTCGAGGCGAGTGATGTGATGCGCTTGCGCTACGAAAAACTCAGCCAGGGCAACGAGGCCGCCGGGCGGGAGGCCGTGCTGATGGTGAGCGAGAAGATCGCAGCTGCCTTCGAGACGGCAGCTAGCCTGCTTGCCGGGGCGACGCCGGCAGTGATTGTCCAGCGCTATCGCGAGCATGTGGCCGCGAATGCCAAGCGGTTGTCCGCGAGCGAGGCTCCGTGACGGGCCGCGCTGCTGACAGCATGTTGGCAGCAGGGTCCGGCTACGACCATCTCCTGACAAAACGGAGAGCGGGTCATGCCGATCGAGGCAAGCTGTCATTGCGGTGAGACGGTGTTCGAGGTGGCGGAGGCGCCCTCGAGCGTGACCCGCTGCACCTGTTCGCTCTGTGCCAAGCGCGGCGCGTTGTGGGCCTATTACACGCCGACGCAGTTTCGGCTGCTGTCGCCGCCGGAGAATGTCACGACCTATCTCTGGGGCAGCCGCACGGTCAAACATCATTTCTGCGCGAGCTGCGGCTGCGGCACCTATTCGGAGTCGCCGGACTGGTCGACTGGCAAGCCCGATTTCGACAATCCCAAGGTCGGCGTCAACGCGCGCCTGTTCGACGATTTCGACCTGGAGGCCGTGCCGGTGAACATGATCGACGGCAAGAATTTGTGGTGAGCATGCGCTCTCAGGCATATCTGCCGCACGGTCTGTCCACCATTCCTCACCAACGCAAGCGGCAGTGGTGGGCACGCTTCGCTTTGCCGCCTTACGAGTTCGTTCATTTATTTCAGCACGACCCACGCCGGCGCGTGATCGCTGGCGCCATCCTCGCCGCGAACCTTCTTGTCCACGCCCGCTTTAGCCAGGCGTGAGACGAGGGCGGGGCTGAGCAGGACATGATCGAGCCGCAGGCCCGCATCGCGCGGCCAGCGGTTTCGCTTGTAATCCCAGAAGGTGTAGATGCGTTGCTCCGGGTGCAGTTCACGGATCGCGTCACACCAGCCTTGTGCCACCAGCGAGCCGAAGGCCGCGCGGCTCTTCGGCTGGATCAAGGCATCGTTGTCCCACGAGCGCGTCGGATAGATGTCGATCTCATCAGGCGCAACGTTATAGTCGCCGGCGAGCACCACGGGCAGGTCCTGCTTGATGAAAGTTTTGGCGTGGCGCTTGAGCCGCGCGAACCAGTCGAGCTTGTACTCGAATTTCGGTCCCGGCTGCGGATTGCCGTTCGGCAGGTAGATGCTGGTGACGATGACACCGCTTACGGCGGCCTCGATGTAGCGGGCTTCGAGATCGGCAGGCTTTCCCGGCAAGCGATCGCGGATGAGAATGGGCTCGGCATTGCGAGCGAGGATGGCGACGCCATTCCAGGTCTTTTGTCCACACCACACTGCGCCGTAACCGGCCTTTTCGATGGCGGCCGCCGGAAATTCGCCATCACTTGCCTTCAATTCTTGAAGCGCAACGACATCAGGTTTCGCCGTTCGCATCCATGCCAACAGATTGGGCAGGCGGCGATTGATGTTGTTGATGTTGAATGTCGCAATCTTCATGTAGAGCTGACCGCTTCTTACGTTCCGACACCGGAGATACAATGTCCAAGTTGAACTTTGCCGCCATCGCATTGCTCGTCGCATTCTCCGGAGCGACTTCGGCACAATCCTCCGATCCGCGCGGCGCGTGCAAGGCGGACTACGATAAATTCTGCGCCGGCCTCGCACCGGGCGGGGGCATCGTCGCCTGCCTCAACGGCAAGCGCGATCAGCTCAGCGCAACCTGCAGGACGGCGCTGGACAGCAGGAAAAAGAAGTAAGCAGCGAGCTGCTCAGCTCGGCAGCGGCGGCGGGTTCGCGGGCCGCTCGACCGGCGGCGGGGAGGGCAGTTGCTCTGCCATGGTCGCGGGAGCCGGCTTTGCCAGCGGCTCCACCACATTGCCGCCCTTGTAGATTCGCGCGTAGCGGTGGCCGAGGCTGGTCAGCACCTCATAGCCGATCGTGCCGAAATGATGGGCGAGCTCGTCGACGGTGATGCCCTCGCCAAGCAGCGTCACCATGTGGCCGCGCCGCGCCGCGTTCGGCGGCAAGTCCGTGATGTCGATCGCGATCAGGTCCATCGAGACGCGGCCCGCGACGGGGCAGCGCTTGCCGGCGACGATGACCTCGGCGCCGCGGGTGCCGTCATTGGAGCTTGCGGCGCGGAAATAGCCGTCGGCATAACCGACTGCGATGATCGCCAGTTTCGTCGGCCGCCGTGCGGTCCAGGTGCCGCCATAGCCGACGCTTTCGCCGCGCTCGACGCTGCGGATCTGCACGATGCGGGCCTTGAGGTCGACCACCGGCTGCATCGGATTGTCGGCCTCCGGCGTCGGGTTGACGCCGTAGAGCGCGGCGCCCGGCCGCACCATGTCGAACTGGAAAGGTGCGCCGAGGAAGACGCCGGAGGAATTGGCGAGCGCGGCGGGCACGCCAGAGAATTCGCTGGCGATACCGCGGAAGGCCGCGAGTTGCTTGGCGTTCGCTGGGTTGTTGAGCTGCTCGGCCGAGACCAGATGACTCATCACCAGCGTGATGCCGTGGTCGCCGGCATTGATGCGCGGGATGATGGCGTGCGCTTCCGCAAGCGTCAGGCCAAGCCGGTTCATGCCGGTGTCGATGTGAACAGCCGCGCCACCGGTCCAGCCGGTTCGGCGGCAGAACACGTCCCATTCGGCAAGCTCGTTGAGATCGCCGATCACGGGGCGGCAGTTGATTTGGGCGTAGTGCTCGCCGGTGTTCTGGAAATAGCCGCCGAGCACGTAGATCGTAGGCTCCGGCACGGCTGCTCGCACCTTGCGCGCTTCCTCGATGGTGGCGACGAAGAAGGTCTTGCAACCGGCCTTGTTCAGGGCACGCGCAACCTGCTCGGCACCGCAGCCATAGGCGTCGGCCTTGATCACCGCCGAGCATTCGGCTGGCACCGCGGTCTTCTCGAGCTTGCGCCAGTTGGCGATGATGGCGTCAAGGTCGACGGTGAGCACGCCGCCGAAGGCAGCGAGCGTGGCAGTTTGATTGGCCTCCGCGGAGAGAAGGCCGGATTGCGGGATCATTTTCGGGTCGGACGCCATTGTCATGACGCCGTTTTACGCAAGAGACCGCTGCGGTTCAACCCAAGGAACCAACAAGGAACCGAACGAGGAGCCTAGTAGTCGCCGCCACCGCGGTCCGGCACCTGACTGTCCGGCGCAAGGTCGCCAAATCGTGTGATCGAAGCTTCAAAGGCCAGATCGACGGTGCCGGTCGGGCCGTGGCGCTGCTTGCCGATGATGACTTCGGCCTTGCCATGCGCAAGATCCATGTCCAGGCGCCATTTTTCGTGCTCGGGTGTGCCCGGGCGCGGCTCCTTGTTTCCGAGGTAATATTCCTCGCGGTAGACGAACAGAACGACGTCGGCGTCCTGCTCGATCGAGCCGGATTCGCGCAGATCTGAGAGCTGCGGCCGCTTGTCGTCGCGCGACTCCACCTGGCGCGAGAGCTGCGAGAGCGCGATCACGGGCACGCTCAGTTCCTTGGCCAGGGCCTTCAGACTTGTCGTGATCTCGGTGATTTCCTGCACGCGGTTTTCGCTGCGCTTGCCCGAGCCTGACAAGAGCTGGATGTAGTCGATGACGATGAGGTCGAGGCCCTTCTGCCGTTTCAGCCGGCGGGCGCGCGCCATCAGCTGCGAGATCGAGAGGCCGCCGGTCTCGTCGACATAGAAGGGCAGCGATTGCAGCTCGATCGAAACCTCGCGGATACTCTCAAAATCGGCTTCCGAGATGCCGCCGCGGCGGATGTGGGAGGAGGGAATGCCGGTGCGCTCGGCGACGATACGCGTGGCGAGCTGGTCGGCCGACATTTCGCAGGAGAAGAAGCCGATGACGCCGCCATGGGCGGCCTTCGTGGTGCCGTCGGCCTGCAGTTCCGGAACATAGGCCCGGGCGACATTATAGGCGATGTTGGTTGCAAGCGACGTCTTGCCCATGCCGGGGCGGCCGGCGACGATGATGAGGTCGGAGTGCTGCAAGCCGCCCATCTTGGTGTCGAGGTCGCGCAGGCCCGTCGAGATGCCGGACAGCTTTCCGTCGCGCTGGAACGCTTTCGCGGCGAGATCGACCGCGAGCGTTAGCGCCTGCGAGAATTTCTGGAAGCCGCCGTCGTAGCGGCCGGACTCGGCGAGCTCGTAGAGGCGGCGTTCGGCGTCCTCGATCTGCGCCCGCGGCGCGAAGTCGACCGGGGCGTCATAGGCGACATTGACCATGTCCTCGCCGATGCCGATCAGATCGCGGCGCAATGCCAGGTCGTAGATGGTGCGCCCATAATCCTGCGCATTGATGATGGTGGTCGCTTCGGCGGCGAGCCGCGCCAGATATTGCCCGATGGTCATGCCGCCGACATCGGTGTCGGCGGGCAGGAAGGTCTTCAGCGTGACGGGCGTCGCGATCTTGCCCATCCGGATCAGGCTCGAGGCGGTCTCGAAGATGGTCTGGTGCAGCGGCTCGAAGTAATGCTTCGGCTCCAGGAAGTCGGAGACGCGGTAAAATGCGTCGTTGTTGACCAGGATCGCGCCCAGAAGGCTCTGTTCCGCTTCGATATTATGCGGCGCGCTCCGATAGGCGGGAGTTCCGGATTCCGGCGCGAGCTTGAGAACGTTCGAATCAGTCAGGGCCATGGTCGAGCGATAGCAATTTTCTGGGGCGGATGCGGGGCCGGGATAAAGCGCCGCCTCAGCGCAAAGCGGAAGCAAAAGCTCGCCGCTATCAACCGATCATTAAAATGGTGGATGATTGGCCGCCGCAGTGCGCGCCGCGCTTGACGGATTTTCGCTGAATCAGGTCGCGGCGCAGGAAGCGACCGCGCCACGGAAAACTCCGGATGAAGTGAACCTAATGGGTTGGCGGGCAGACCTATCGAGACGCGCGCGAAATGACGCACGCTGGGAGCTTTCGGCTCGGTTCAGACCAGCAGAAGGTAGACCAGTGCAACCAGGGCCGCCCCGACGCCGGTAGCGATCAGGGCGTAATCGGTGCGGAGGTCGTCCTGCACGTCGAATGAGGTTTGGGTCTCTTTGCTCATGGCGACGGTCTAGGCCAGGGCCGGCGGGACTTATGTGAAGCAGATCACATCTCCCCGGATTCTTTCGGGGGTACGGCCGGAACAGGCGAGCGGGCGGGGGGTTGTCTCCCGCGATCCGCCACCAGGAACGAGGCAAGCGATGCGGCCAGGACGGCAGCTCCGGAATTGGCGAAGCGAAGCAGGCAGCCGGCTTTGGCTGTCGGGGCTGATCGCGGCCATGGAGCACGCTGAGCGGCCTGAAGTGCGTCGGGAACCGGTCGCCCCCGAAATCCTGAAGGCACTGCGGATACAGTTGGCCTTGACTGCCTCTTTCCGGTCCGCTCCGATTTCGACCCTGCACCACTAGGACTTATTCACCAGCCATCTTCAGCCTCGGCTTGGCGCCGGCTTCGACGGCCAGCAGCCGGGCTTCTTCACGCGCGATGTAGTTGCGTGTCATCGGCACTATGCCCTGACGCCGGGTGAGTTGAATCTGGAAGTTCATCATATCCTGCTTGCGGAACGTCATCTCGCTGGCTGCCAGATAAAATTCCCACATCAGCGCGAAGCGCTCGTCGTACAGCTGTACGGCTTCTTCGCGCCGCGCCATGAAGCGCTCGCGCCATGCTTTCAAGGTTTCGGCGTAATGCAGCCGCAGAATCTCGATGTCGCAGACCAGCAGGCCCGCCCGCTCGATCGCCGGCAGCACCTCCGAAAGAGCGGGGATGTAGCCGCCGGGAAAGATGTATTTGGCGATCCAGGGATTGGTGGAGTCCGGGCCCTGCGAACGGCCGATCGAGTGCAGCAGCATGACGCCGTCTTTGTCCAACAGCTCGGCGCAGCGCCGGAAGTAGGTGTCGTAGAAGCGGGCGCCGACATGCTCCAACATGCCGACTGAGACGATGCGGTCGAACGGGCCGGCGACGTCGCGATAGTCCTGAAGCAGGAATTTGGCCGATCCGGTCAGACCCTTTTCGGCTGCGCGCGCATTGGCGATCTGCAACTGCTCGGTCGACAACGTTATGCCGGTGACGTCAACACCTGCGATCCCGGCGAGATAGAGCCCAAGTCCGCCCCAGCCCGAGCCGATGTCGAGCACGCGCTGGCCGCCCTTGACGAGCAGCTTTGCGGCGATGTGTCGTTTCTTGGCGAGCTGCGCATCGTCGAGGGTGGTCTTCGGCGTCTCGAAATAGGCGCAGCTATATTGCTTGTCGGCGTCGAGGAAGAGCGAATAGAGCCTCGCATCGAGATCGTAGTGGTGTGCGACGTTGCTGCGGGAGCGCGGGCGCGGATTGAACTGCCTCAGGTGCCGCGCTAGGTAGCGAAGGTGCCACCAGGGTTTTGCCCAGTGCGGCAATAGGTCGGGTTGATCGAGCAGGATCGCGAGGGCATCAGCTATGGTGCCGTGCTCGACGACGAACTCGCCGTCCATATAGGCCTCGCCAAGCCCGAGCTCGGGATTGACGAGGATCTTCCGCTCTGCGTCCGCGGTGACGAAGCGGACTGCAACCGGTTCGCCTGAGCCATCGCCGACCGTGAACTTCGAACCCTTTGCCGCGGTCACCGTCATCGACCCGCGGCGGATGAATTGAGACAGGAATTGACGCAACAATCGGTCCATCGATACCCATCCTCTCGAGCGAACCCGAAGAGATGCGACTAAGCCGGCATTCACCCTACGCGCGGCCACCGCAGCGGTTCCTATGCGTTTGCATCTAAATCTAGGGGAAGTGTCCCGTCCCGGCTATTGCGCTGTGTTCACGGCCGATATTCAAAAAGCGCTTAATCACATTCTTGCGCGTGGAGCCTGCTTCCATTCGCGGCTCAATCGGATAAAAGGTGACCCGCCGCCGCGCCCCATGCCGGCTGCACCTCTCGGAATTCAATGGAGATGATGGGAATGTCGAGCCGAGCGCTCAGCCTCGCGACGGTATTGCTTTTGATCGGCTTCGGCGCGACCGATGCCGCTCTCGCGCAGGCGACGAACCTCGAGGCCGGTAAGGCCCCATCCCAGCTGTTCACGCAGACCTGCACTGCATGTCACAAGAGCCCGCGCGGCCTGTTGAAGTCCGTGGCGCCGGGTTCGCTGCCGGGCTTCCTGCGTCAGCATTACACGACCAGCTCCGACATGGCCGGCGTGCTTGCTTCCTACCTCGTCTCCAACGGCGCCACCGACACCCGCTATCAGGCCAAGGACGGCAAGGACAAGAAGGACGGCGCCAAGGACAAGGAAGCCAATACCAATCCCGCGCAGTCCCCTGAACATCAGGGCCGCCGCCAACGTTCGCAGGAGTCCGCCAGGCCGGAAGGCGAGGGTGCCGCTCCCGCGGCCGAGGGCGCACGTCAGAAGCGCGCGGCGCGGCCGGCCGAGGAGGGCGCCAAGGAAGGCGTGAAGCCCGAGGGCCAAGCCGCACCCGAAGGGCGCAAAGGTAAGCGTCGCGGCAAGCCCGCGATCGAGGAAGCGCCGAAGGTCGACGCCGCGTCGCCGGCGGCAGACGACAAGAAGAATGAGCCGAAGGTCGAATCCAAGCCCGAGACTGCGAAGGATGATTCCGGCGAGTCCAAATCTGAAAGCAGCAAGCCGGCCGAGAAGCCGGCCGAGGCCAAGCCCGAGAGCGCCAAGGTTGAGCCGCGCGGCAGCGATACTCCGGCGCTGCGGCCCGATCCAGTGCCGCAGGTGACACCCGCTGCACCGGCCGCCGCGAAGCCCGCCGAGCCAGCTGCGCCCAAGCCGGCGGAAGAGGCTGCTCCCAAGCCTGCCGCGAGCTCCGAACCGCCAGCGAAGTCGCAGGAGCCGGCGCCGCCCGCGACCGCTGCCGCCCCACCCGCGGCGCCAGCCGAATCGTCCGGTGCGCCGACGCCGCCGATTTCGAGATAAGCGACCCATTTTTTCCGATCGACTTGCGAAGGCCGCACGCATCCGCGGTCCTCGCATCGCGCCGCCATGGCAGCTTCTCCACGTCTTCGGCTCGAAGAAGGAGCTGGCCGGTGCACTGTTCCTCGATGTGCTTGGGTACTATCACGCCGCGATACTGGCCGCGCTCGATCCTGTGCCGGACGCCGGGCAGGGGATCGATCGCCTGATCCGGGCGCATCTTGATTGGGTCGTCATCAGCCGCCGCGAGGCGCGCTATCTTTTCGAGATCTCGCGCAGCGAATGGGGCGGGAGCGTTCGCGACGCCCAGCGCGCGCAGAATGCGCGCCTTGCCGAAGGCATCGAGTGCTGGCGCGCACCGCTGGTCACGCGCGGAGAGCTTTTGCCGATGACGCCGGTGATGTTCGTCAGCCAGCTCATCGGTCCGGCGCAGAGTTTTTGCCGCGCCTTCCTGTCGGGACGCGACCGCGCCGATCCGCGCGCCGAGACCGATACGTTGATCGCCTGCGATGGCATCGAGAAGCATACGGCAACGGCGCTCGCCTCGATCGCGATGCTGAGCGAGGACGTCGTCGCGAAAACGAAAAACCCGGCCGCCTGAGGCGACCGGGTTTCGAAAGCCTGCGCGAACGCGAGGCTTACTTTTCGGTCTCTTCCGCAGCCGGCGCCGGCTCGGCCTCGTCCTGCTGGGCTTCCGGATCGAAGAACTCGCCGGCGGCGGCGATCGCTTCGGCGGCAGCATCCCGGTCTTCGTTGCGGGTCGAGATGTCTTCGCCGCGGTTGATGCGCTCGGCCTCGTCCTGGCTGCGCGCCACAGTGACACTGATCTCGACCTCGACCTCGGGGTGGACGGCAACTTTGATGGTGTGCTTGCCGATGGTCTTGATCGGCGCGTCGAGCTGAACCTGCGGGCGGGACAGCGAAACGCCGTCGGCTTCGAACGCCACGACGATGTCGCGCACGTTGACCGAGCCGAACAGTTGGCCGGCTTCCGAAGCCTGACGGATCACGATGATGTTCTTGCCCTGGATCTTCTCGGCGACCTTGGACGCCTCGCCCTTGGACTCAAGGTTGCGAGCCTCGAGGTCGGCCTTCATGCCGTCGTACTTGGCGCGGTTGTCGGCGGTGGCGCGCAGCGCCTTGCCGCGCTTGAGCAGGAAATTGCGGCCATAGCCGTCGCGAACCTTCACGACTTCGCCCATGTGACCGAGCTTGTTGACGCGTTCCAGCAAAATGACTTCCATATTCGTTCTCCTTCGAAGTGTTGAGTGGGTTGGATTTTCGGACTTGAACTTAGGGGACCGGCAGCGGCGGTGGCTGGCGCGTACGCAGGAAGCGTTCGCGGAGGCCGAACACGGCATCCGCAAGGCCGAGGATCACCATCGCGATGACGGGCCATCCGAACACGACGACGACGGCGTAGGTCGAGCCGAGCCAGAAAGTGCGGCTCTTCAGCGCCAGCGTCAGCGTATGCAGCACCGCAAAGCCGGTCAGCGCATATCCCATCATTAGCGCCGCCGTGGCGATCTGCGCCACGATCGCAAGCAGTCCGCCGGTGAAGCAGAAGGCAAGCGCGATGCAGAGCGCCACGAGCGTCATCGGCGGCAGCTCCGCCGTCATCAGGTCCGGCCAGGGGCGCCGCAGCCGGCCCGACGTCGCCGTCACCTTGGTGCTGAGCCAGAGATTGAGGGTCAGCGTCATCATCGCGACGATGGTGGCGCCGGCCGGCGCGATCCGCACCAGCGCGTCGACAAATTGGTCGGTCTCGCCGGAGGTCTGCGGGTCGGCGGCGCGGAGGAGGCGCATCAGGCCACGACGCAGCGTGCCGATGATGGTTTCGGCGTCGGTGCCGAGGGTGAGCAGGGCGGCGATCGTGGTCAGCGTGGCGAAGCCCGCGATCCATAGCAGGATGCGGCCGACCGGATACCACTCGAGCGCAGGTTCGGCCGACGGCTCGGCGGCGGCCCCCGGGGCGACGGGTTCTCGCTGCCGGCTGAGCAGGACGAGGTGGCCGAGCCACCAGGCCGGCAGTGCGACGGTGACGGCGAACGCGATGCCGTAGGGCAGGCCGAACAGGGCGCCGAGGCCAAGCGCGGCGGCGATGCCGCCGAGGGTCGCGCAAAGCGGTCCCCAGCCGATCGTGGCGACCATCAGCGGCAGCGGTGCGAGATAGAACAGGACGAGCGAGATCAGCGCGCCCGAGACGATCGAGGCGAACATCACGGCCGACGCAGCGCCGGCGATCAGGGCTATCAGTCCAAAGGCCATCATCAGCTGTCCCGCTCCCTTCGAGCGGTTAGAGGCATCTCGCCCCAACCATCGGCGACCGGACGACCCGGAAGCCTTATGAGAAACTAGGTAATACGGCCGGCGGCGATGTCACCGCCGGCCGAATTCGTCTTAGCGAATGACGTAGGGCAGCAGGCCCAGGAACCGCGCGCGCTTGATGGCGCGGGCGAGCTCACGCTGCTTCTTCGCGGACACCGCGGTGATGCGGCTCGGCACGATCTTGCCGCGCTCGGAGACGTAACGCATCAGCAGCTTGGAGTCCTTGTAGTCGATCTTCGGAGCATTCGCGCCCGTGAACGGGCAGCTCTTGCGACGACGGAAAAACGGGCGGCGTGCACCAGCTTCAGCCATTGTTCTTACTCCCCATCCGTCGTGGTGGTGGTGGTGGTGGCAGTGGTCGTGGTTTCAGCGTCGTCGCGCGGACGGCGCGGACCGCGGTCACCGCGGAAGCCGCCACCTTCACGATCGCCGCCACGGAAACCACCCTCGCGGTCGCCACGGAAGCCACCGCCTTCGCGATCGCCACGGAAGCCGCCGCCACGGTCGTCACGCTCGCGGTCACGGTCGGCCTTGCGCATCATCGCGGACGGACCTTCCTCGAGCTCCTCGACGCGGACGCTGAGATAGCGGATCACGTCTTCGCTGATGCGCTCCTGGCGCTCGATCTCGGCGATCGCCGCGGACGGCGCGTCGATGTTGAGCAGCACGAAGTGCGCCTTGCGATTCTTGTTCATGCGGTAGGTGAGGGAGCGCACGCCCCAATTCTCGGTCTTGACAACCTTGCCGCCGAGACCCTCGACAATGCCGGTCATCTGCGCGGTCAGTTCTTCGACCTGCTGCGTGCTCGCGTCTTGGCGCGCGAGAAAAACATGCTCATAGAGAGCCATGGAAGTCCTTTCCTCATGTTGGCGCATCGCCCGGCGTCAAGCCCTTAAGAGGCCTTCGGAAAGGACTCTGGGATTAAGCTCAGAAGGCGGAAACACGGGACGACGGGCCGACTGGCCCTGCCACACCAAGATCACGAATGATTTGCTGAGACCGTCCGTTCAGCTCCCGGCCGGGGTCTGCGGATGCGCGCCTTATACGGATTTTGGCTGACTTGGCAAGGTTGAGGGCGGCATTTTCGGCGCGGATGGTCCCGATGCGGGCGGCCTGACCCACCGCAGAGTAACATGCCGGGTTGATTTATTTGTTTGTATGTCATACAAATAAATCAACGGAGCGGACCCCAATGGCAGAAAACTTGTCCCAGGAGCCGTTTGAGGCGGCTGGCGACCCCAAGCACGCCGCCCGCGCTACGCGCTCGGCCGGCCGCAGAATGCGCTCGCTGCTGCTGGATGCCGCGAGCCCGCTGTTTCGGGAGCGGGGGCTATCGGGCACGGCAATCACCGACATCGCAGCCGCCGCGAACGCGTTCCCGAGCCAGATCACTTACTATTTCCGCACCAAAGAGGCGCTGTTCGTCGAATGCGCCTGCCGCGAGCTGCTGTATCTGGCGCGGGCGACCGAGCGGGCGGCGCTGCAGGCGCGCACGCCACGGGACTACACCCGTGCGCTGGCCGAGACCGTGACGGCAAACGATTCGGTGGCCTTCTTCGCCGAGGCGCTGACGCTGACGCGGCGGCGCCAGGATCTCGCACCGCTGGTGGAGCGCACCATCGAGCGCCTGCACAGCGAAGGCGCGCGGGCCTATGCAAGCCAGGTTGAGCGGCACGGCTGGCGCTCCCTGCGCGCGCCCGACGAAAGCTCGCGGCGATTCTGGGCCGTCGCCATCGGCGTCATTCTCGAAGGCTACGCCATGGGCCGTTCGCCCGAGGCTCTGTGCGCCGAGATGCTGCGCGTGCTCGGCGAGCAGGCGAAATGCACGGGCGACACGGCGCGCCTTCGTCTCGTCGACGAGCGGGACGCATCAAGCAATTCGAATGAGGAGGGTTAGGCCATGACCGCGCTTCGCATGCGTGCCCGCGATTTCCTGACCGACGATCAACTCGCCGACGTGCGCCAGCGCGTGACCTGGAAAGGCGTCGCGCTGATCGCGCACGCCTGGGCGCTCATCATAGCCGCAATCGCCTTGGTCGCGTGGTGGCCCAATCCGATCACCTATATCTTCGCCGTCGCCATCATCGGCTCGCGCCAACTCGGGCTCGCGATCCTCATGCATGACGGCGCACATGGCTGCCTGTCCGCCGACGAGAAAGCCAATCTGACCCTGAGCCAGTGGTTCTGCGCCTATCCTCTGTTCGCAGAGACGCGTAGCTACCGGCGCTATCACCTTCAGCATCATGCGCGTACCCAGCAGGAGGATGATCCTGACCTCGTGCTGTCGGCGCCGTTTCCGATCACGAAGCTGAGCTATCGCCGCAAGTTCATTCGCGACATCACCGGACAGACCGGCTTCCAACAGCGCAAGGCGCAACTGCTCAACGCGCTCGGGCCGAAGGACTGGCCGTTGCGGCAGCGCGCAGCGCATTTTTGGGAGAAGCTCGGCCCGCAATGCCTCGTCAATGGCGCGATGTTCGCAGCGCTCACCGTGGCCGGCGTGTGGTGGGCCTATCCGCTGCTATGGCTGGTGCCGCTCGTAAGCTGGATGATGGTCATCACCCGCATCCGCAATATCGCCGAGCACGCGGTCGTGCCTGACAGCAGCGATCCCTTGCGCAACACCCGCACCACCTACGCCAATTTTCTCGAGCGCCTGTTCATCGCGCCGTACTACGTGAACTATCATCTCGAACATCATCTCTTGTTCTACGTGCCCTGCTACAATCTGCCGAAGGTTCATCGCCTGCTGAGCGAAAGCCGGCACGCGGGCCGCATGGAGGTGCAACCGAGTTACGCCGCGGTACTGCGGCTTGCGACCGCGAAGCCGAACCGCGACGACCGGCCGGGTCAACTGGTGAACAGCGCGCGCCGCGCGCAGGCGGGGTCGGAGGTCGACGCCAACCAGACCGCCGGCGGATTCTAGGGACCCGCATCTCCGGTTGAATGCCGGCCGATGCTCCCCCTGGCTTGACATTCCGGCCTCGGACAGTGTCTACGGCCCCCTTTGGGGCATGATCGGGAACCAAGGCTCGGGCCGGACGTAGTCGGCTGCCGGTTCTCGAAGACAACTGCTCGAGCGATCCAGGGGAGCGCCGATGACGGCAGCATTCACATTTCCGGGGCAGGGTTCCCAGGCGGTCGGTATGGGCAAGGCTCTGGCTGACGCCTTTCCGGTGGCACGCGCCGTGTTCGACGAGGTCGATGCCGCGCTGGGAGAGAAGCTGACGGCAATCATCTGGGATGGTCCGGCCGAAACCCTCCAGCTCACCCAAAACGCCCAGCCGGCCCTGATGGCTGTGTCCATCGCCACTCTGCGCGTGCTGGAGGTCGAAGCCGGGTTTTCCGTGGGGCGGGATGCTGCCTTCGTCGCCGGCCATTCCCTCGGTGAATATTCAGCGCTCGCTGCGGCCGGCAGCCTGACGATTTCCGACACCGCGCGGCTGCTTCGCACCCGCGGTCTCGCAATGCAAAAAGCCGTGCCGGTTGGCGCCGGCGCGATGGCCGCTCTGCTTGGCCTCGACTACGAGGCCGCCCTGGAGGTCGCCAAGGAGGCGGCGCAGGGGCAGGTCTGCCAGGCTGCGAACGACAATGGCGGCGGACAAGTGGTCGTCTCCGGAGACAAGGCCGCGGTCGATCGCGCCGTCGAGATCGCCAAAACCAAGGGCGCCAAGCGCGCGATGTTGCTGCCAGTGTCGGCGCCGTTCCATTGCACGCTGATGCAGCCGGCTGCGGAGGCGATGGCGGCGGCGCTGGCCACGGTCACGATCAAGGCGCCGGCGGCGGCGCTGGTGTCGAACGTGCTGGCGAGCGCGATTACCGACCCTGATGAGATCCGACGCCGCCTTGTCGAGCAGGTCACCGGCACCGTGCGCTGGCGCGAGTCGGTTGCCTATATGGCAGGGCAGGGCGTCAACTGTTTCTTCGAGATCGGCGCCGGCAAGGTGCTGACCGGCCTCGTCAAGCGTATTGCTGACGGTGCGGTCGGCGTTGCGGTCAGCGGGCCCAACGACATTGCTGCCGCCAGGGATGCATTGGCCGCTTCGAAGCAGGCCTGAAGCGCGATGATTCCTGGTCGCGCTTGCGTTCTTTAGTTTACGCTCGATCTTTTCGGAAAACCGCTGCGCACTTTTCCGGATCGTGCTTTGGAGGAGTTATCGATGTTCGATCTGACTGGCAAAAAGGCGCTCGTCACCGGCGCAACCGGCGGCATCGGCGGTGCGATCGCACAGGCGCTGCACGCGCAGGGCGCCACCGTCGCGATATCAGGGACGCGCAAGGAAGCGCTGGATGAGCTTGCCGGCAAGCTCGGCGAGCGCACCCATGTGCTGCCCTGCAATCTCTCCAAGGCCGACGAGGTCGAGGCGCTGGTGCCCGCGGCGGAAGCGGCAATGGGACAGGTCGACATCCTCGTCGCCAATGCCGGCATCACCCGCGACAATCTCTTCGTGCAGCTCCGTGACGAGGACTGGGAGGAGGTCATCAACATCAATTTGACCTCGACCTTCCGGCTTGCCCGCGCCGCCACGAAATTGATGATGCGCAAGCGCTTCGGCCGCATCATCGCCATCACCTCGGTGGTCGGCGTCACCGGCAATCCGGGGCAGGGCAATTATACCGCGTCGAAGGCGGGCCTGATCGGCATGATCAAGACGTTGGGTGCGGAATACGCCAAACGCGGCGTCACTGCGAACTGCATTGCGCCCGGCTTCATCAAGACGCCGATGACCGATGCGCTCAACGACAAGCAGCGCGAAACGATTCTGACCAAGGTTCCGGCCAATCGCCTGGGGACGCCAGAGGACATCGCGGCGGCTGCCGTCTACCTGAGTTCGAACGAAGCGGCCTACGTCACCGGCCAAACCATCCACGTCAACGGCGGCATGGCCATGATCTGACGCCTGATGCCGTACCGCCCCCCTCAGGCGGCGCCGGATACGGCAAACGGCCGTTTCCGGAGCGAAATGAGGCTTGTAGTCAAGGCAATTGAAGTATGATAACCGGACCTTCAACGGATGGGCAAAGAACGCCATTGCAGGTTTTTGAAACCCTGTATATTGGCGATGCGGAGCCTTGGCCGTCATTCGCCGGGCCTGCATCGGTTAGGATGGGGCCAAATCAAAGTTTGTAAGCGAAGGCAGTCAACGACCACGACGGCTCGTATCGTCCCGGGGGGTCGGGTCTACAGGGAACAACACGAGGTTATGCAATGAGTGAGATTGGCGAGCGGGTTAAGAAGATCGTGGTCGAACACCTTGGTGTTGAACCCGAGAAGGTTGTCGACGCTGCGAGCTTCATCGACGACCTCGGCGCCGACAGTCTGGACACCGTCGAGCTGGTGATGGCATTCGAAGAAGAATTCGGCTGCGAGATTCCGGACGACGCCGCGGAGACGATTCTCACCGTCGGCGACGCCACGAAGTTTCTCGAGAAGAACGCGAAGAGCTAAGGCTCTTCATTTTCGCGGGGAAAACATTGAAACCGGACGGGCCGCCCAACAGCGGTCAGCCGGTTTCTTGTTATTGGCCGTGAATGTTTCGATGCGGAGTTTTCGGATATGAGGCGGGTTGTCGTCACGGGTCTTGGCATGGTTTCGCCACTCGGCTGCGGTGTCGAGCCGACCTGGAAGCGCATCCTCAACGGCGAAAGCGGCGCACGCAGGATCGAGAGCTTCGATGTCTCCGATCTTCAGACCAAATACGCCTGCACCGTCGTGCGCGGCGACGGGACGAACGACACTTTCGATCCCGATATCTGGATGGAGCCGAAGGACCAGCGCAAGGTCGACGACTTCATCATCTTCGGCATGGCCGCGGCCGGCCAGGCGCTCGACGATGCCAATTGGCATCCCGCGACCGAAGAGGACAAATGCGCGACCGGCACAATGATCGGTTCCGGCATCGGCGGCCTCAACGGCATCGCGGACACCGCGATCCTCCTGAAGGAACGCGGGCCGCGCCGGGTGTCGCCGTTCTTCATTCCGGGCCGCCTGATCAATCTCGCCTCCGGCTATGTCTCGATCAAGCACGGGCTGAAGGGGCCGAACCACTCGGTGGTCACGGCCTGCTCGACCGGTGCACATGCGGTCGGCGATGCCGCCCGCCTGATTGCGCTCGGCGATGCCGACGTCATGGTCGCCGGCGGTGCCGAATCGCCGATCGGCCGCATCGGCATTGCCGGCTTCAACGCCGCGCGTGCGCTCTCCACCGGCTTCAACGAGACGCCCGAGAAGGCCTCGCGTCCCTATGACAAGGACCGCGACGGCTTTGTGATGGGCGAGGGTGCCGGCGTCCTGGTCCTGGAAGAGCTCGAGCACGCCCGGCGCCGCGGCGCGAAGATCTATGCCGAGGTGGTCGGCTACGGTCTCTCCGGCGATGCCTATCATATCACCTCGCCATCGCCCGATGGCGATGGCGGCTTCCGCAGCATGGCGGCAGCGCTCAAGCGCGCCGGCCTCACGCCGTCCGATCTCGATTACATCAACGCGCACGGCACCTCGACACCGCTCGGCGACGAGATCGAGCTCGGTGCGGTGGAGCGCCTGCTCGGCAACGCCGCCTCCAAGGTCGCGATGTCCTCGACCAAATCGTCGACCGGCCATCTTCTCGGTGCAGCCGGCGCGATCGAGGCGATCTTCGCCATTCTCGCGATTCGCGATAATGTCGTGCCGCCGACCATCAATCTGGACAATCCGTCGGTCGAGACTGCGATTGATCTCGTGCCGCATAAGTCGAAGAAGCGCGAGGTCAACGTCGCGTTGTCGAATTCTTTCGGTTTTGGCGGTACCAACGCGTCGGTAATCTTTCGGCGTCCGGTCCACTAGTTTGTGTTTTCGACGAATCCACCGATTTGCCGTATTCGGCGATAGTCATACAAGTGGGCGCGTGTACTTGGCCGGACAAGCGATTGTCAGGCCGCATTTGAACCGGCAGGATTCAGGTTGCTTCGATGAGTGAAAGGCCGCCCATTTCGCCCCGGAGTCCGCGGGCAGCGCTTGAGCCCGAGCAGGTCCCGCCGCCGCCGAAGCGATCGGACCGTGCGCGCAATCCCTTCGTGATCGTCGGCAACGCCATCATCACCCTGCTGCTGATCGCGATGATCGGCGCGGGCGGCGTGTACTATTACGGCCGGCAGGTGCTCGAGGCGCCGGGACCGCTGAAGGACGACAAGATCGTCAACATCCCGCAGCGCGCCGGCAAGCGCGACATCGCCGAGACGTTGAACCGGGAAGGCGTCACCGACGTCAATCCGTGGGTATTCATCGCGAGTGTCGCTGCGCTGAAGGCGAGTTCTGACCTCAAGCCCGGTGAGTATTCGTTCCAGAAAAACGCGTCCTTGCGCGACGTCGTCGCCACCATCGTCGAGGGCAAGGTGGTGCAGCATGCCGTGACGGTACCGGAGGGCCTGACCTCCGAGCAGATCGTGGCGCGGCTGTCCGACAACGACATCTTCACCGGCAGCGTGCGTGAGCTGCCGCGCGAAGGCACGCTGTTGCCCGAGACCTACAAATTCCCGCGCGGGACGCCACGTGATCAGGTGGTCCAGCGCATGCAGCAGGCGCACAAGCGCGTGCTGACCGAGATCTGGGAGCGCCGCAATCAGGACATTCCGGTCAAGAGTCCGGAGCAACTGGTGACGCTGGCCTCGATCGTCGAAAAGGAAACCGGCAAGCCCGACGAGCGCAGCCGCGTCGCCGCGGTGTTCGTCAACCGCCTGAAGCAGCGGATCAAGCTGCAGTCCGATCCCACGATCATCTATGGCCTCGTCGGCGGCAAGGGCACGCTCGGCCGTCCGATCAAGCGCAGCGAGATCACGCAGCCCTCGCCCTACAACACCTATGTGATCGAGGGCCTGCCGCCGGGGCCGATCTCCAATCCCGGCCGGGCCTCGCTCGAGGCCGCCGCCAACCCGGCCCGCACCCGCGACCTCTATTTCGTCGCCGACGGGACCGGCGGCCATGCGTTCACCGAGACTTACGACGCGCATCAGAAGAACGTCGCCAAGCTGCGTGCGATGGAAAAGCAAATCCAGAACGACACGGTCGAGCCGGCCGAGGACGCGCAGCCGCCGGCCGCCGCCGCGCCCGGCGCCGCCGATACGCCGACGGCGACCACGCCGGCCCGCCCCAACCAGCAGAAAAAGCCGCCGGCCGCTCGCCCCGCAGGTCCGGCGCCGGCCCGGCAAGGCGCGGTGCAGCCCTCGCCCCCGGTGGTCCAGCGCTAGGTCTGCGCGCAGACCTGCCCACGGGACTTTGCGCATTCCACTTTCCTGCAAAATAGTCTTAAGATTCGCGTGGCTTGATGGCCCCGCGAATCCCGTGCTTCTGGAGAAATTGACCTGATGGCGTTGTCGTCCATGACCGGCTTTGCCCGAAGCCACGGCGCGAGCGGGCCGTATACGTTCGAATGGGAATTGAAGTCGGTCAACGCCAAGGGCTTTGACCTGCGCGTGCGGCTGCCGCAGGGGTTTGACGAGCTGGAGGCCCACGCCAAGAAACGCGCCGCCGAGCTGCTCTCGCGCGGCACCGTCTACGCCAATCTGACCGTCAAGCGCGCCAATGCCGCCACCACGGTCCGCGTCAACGACGACGTGCTGAACGCCGTCCTGAAGGCCGCCGCCGTGATCGCCGGCAAGGTCGATGCAGTCGCACCAAGCGTCGACGGGCTTTTGTCCATCAAGGGTGTCATTGAGGTCGCCGAGCCCGAGGGCGACGAGGAGGAGGACAAGGCCGCGCGCGCCGCGGCCGCCGACGCCTTCGACAAGGCGCTCACCGAACTCGTCGAGATGCGCAAGCGCGAGGGGACTTCGCTGGGGCAGATCCTGATCCAGCGGGTGGACGAGGTCGAGCAGCTTGCGAAAAAAGCCGAGGCTGCGCCCGGTCGCAAGCCCGAGGCGATCAAGGCCAGGCTCGCCGAGCAGATCGCGACGCTGCTCGACACTTCAGACCGTTTCGATTCCGACCGCCTGATGCAGGAGGCGATCCTGATCGCGACCAGGGCCGACATCCGCGAGGAGCTCGACCGCATCGCCTCGCACATCGCGCAGGCGCGCGAGCTGATCGGCAAGGGCGGCCCGGTGGGGCGCAAGCTCGACTTCCTGGCGCAGGAGTTTCACCGCGAGGTCAACACCTGCTGCTCGAAGTCGAACGACATCGAACTGACCAATACGGGGCTCGCCATGAAGAACGTGGTCGAGCAGTTTCGCGAGCAGGTCCAGAATCTGGAGTGATCGATGACGATTGGCGGTCACGGAACTGACGGTGTCGAGCGGCGTGGATTGATGTTCGTGCTGTCCTCGCCGTCGGGCGCGGGCAAGACGACGCTGTCGCGCATGCTGATTGCGGAGACTCCAGGTCTCCAGATGTCGGTGTCCGCAACAACACGGCCGATGCGGCCGGGCGAGGTCGATGGGAAGGACTATTTCTTCGTCGATCAAAAACGCTTCGAAACGATGGTGCAGGCTGGTGAGCTACTGGAATCGGCTCACGTCTTCGGGAATCGTTATGGCACACCGCGAGGTCCGGTCGATGCTGCGCTAGCGTCTGGGAACGATGTGTTGTTTGACATCGATTGGCAAGGGACCCAGCAACTCCGCGATCGTTCAGGAAAGGATGTCGTTAGCGTTTTTATCCTTCCGCCGTCGGTTGCTGCACTTGAGCAGCGCCTACATACGCGTGCGCAGGATTCAGATGAGGTCATCCGCGGCCGCATGAAAAAAGCGGGCGACGAAATGAGCCACTTCGACGCTTACGACTATATCGTTGTCAACGACAACATTGGCCTCGCATTCGAGGCTGTGCGTTCGATCCTTCGCGCCGAGCAGCTTAAGCGCGAACGCCAGGTCGGACTTGAAGGCTTCGTGCGGGGTCTACGTAATCAGCTCGAGAAATAGCTGGCTGCCTCAGCCGCGGCCCTTCCTGCGCCAGCCGTTCCAGCATCGCCGTGATCACGTCGACGTCGACAGCGTCCTCGATTTGCACACCATTATCGCGAACGGCCGGCTCTTCGTCAGTGACGTCGTTGGCCGCGAGCCGCGGCGTTGCGGCCTCGATCTCGAATTCTCCGTTGAACATGTCGGCGTCGTCGAACGCTGCGGCCTCGTCGCGGGCCTGCGGTGCTCGTGCGTGGATCACATCGATCTCGCGATCGATCGCGGCGAGCTGTACCGTCTTGAGCGGCGCGGCCTGCGGACGCACGGCATCGAAATCGACCGGGCGCGGCTGCTGCGCGCGCGGCGCGCCGGCCGGCGCTGCCTTGAGCCAGGGCGCGCGGCCGTCGTCGTGATCGTGCGGCTCAAAATTGTCCCAGTTGACGCGGCGATGGTCGGCGGCCTGGACGCGTCCGCGTCCGCCGGCGAACCGATAGATGATGCTGGCGAGGATGCCGGCAAGTGCCAGCGCGCCGCCGATCGCGAGCAGCAGCATCTGGAGTGAGCCGGTCGGCTTGTCGGCGGAGCTGTCGGCCGCAGCCAGAGCCATGGGAGCAGGGGATTTCGCCGGCTTCGCGCTCGGCTGCGCGGCAGCCGCGACAGGTGCGGGCGATGGCTGCACTGCGGGCGTGACGGACGCCGCGGAGGCATCGGGCCAGCGCGCGTCGACGGCGGGCTGCTGCGCGTTGGTGTCAGCGGAGGGGCTCGCAGCTTGTTGCATCGGCGCCGCCGGCGTCTTCGGCGCGGCAATGCTCTGCGGCGTCAGATATTCGGCGCGCGCATCCTGCACCGGGTGTTGCTGCGGCGCGGCTGAATCTGCTGTCGGCGTATCGGCCGCAACCCGTGCGGTTTGTGTGGCCTTGCCGCCTTCGGCGCGCAGATACCAGCACTGCCGCTTGGTCCCGCGCTCGAGGCGATAGTGCCAATGCTGGCCCTGCGGCGCGGCGCCCTTTGGCGAGGCAAGGCAGTCGCTCGCGGCATTTGCCGTGTTCGGTGCCGTCGGTGCATTCTGCGATACGGCGGCCAGAGGCGCACCGGCAATGATGCTGCCCGCGAGGGCGGATATGAACTTTGCGGTGCGGTTGCCCATCCTGGTCTCCCGATTACGCCTGACGCAACTCGTTACCTTCCCTTTGTCGTCAAAGACTTGGGTGGCAATGAGCCGCGAATCCGGAGAGGATGTGGCTTGAATCGGGCCTGCGCGGCATTCGTTCCGCCGCGGAATCAGACTTTTTCGCTGCGACTGCTTGCTCAAGGTCTCGGTTCCGCCGCAGCCGTCCGAGCGGCGGAAGGTTCCGGAGCCGCTGCAGGCACCGAGGGGCGAGAGCCGGGAAGGGAGCATGGTTGCGCGTTCCCGCGGCAGGTTTTGCCCGGGTCTTGCTTTTGTTCATCGCCCAATGGAGGCCAAAGGGCGCAGGGAAGGCCGGGCGCCGGCGGCACCCGTTGGTCCGTGCGCGACAAGAGTGCACACGGGGTGGACCGATGGGGGGCCGATCGCCCGGCCTTCCCTGCGCGGATGGTTTTAACGGTGTCCTTCGTGCTCTCCCCGGGGAGCGATGCACTATTGCCCCCGTCGCCCTGCGGATGACTGATGCGCGCGCCCGGTCGGGCCGCCACATCACCGCTGGACTTGACGCACAGACCCCGGGCGTCAGGACCACACGACTTCTCCGTCCGCGGACGGTCCCGCCTGATCGTCAGGGGCTTGCGTGTGCTCACCCCGGACAATCGACAAGCCCGCTCTCCAGCGCCGTGTCGTACCGCGTCGCGTGAGGACTCACGGTTGCCCGCCCTGTCATCACGCTGCCCGCGCCGTCGCTGCCGCGTCCACCGCCACCCGGCCCGCATGTCGTGACGATCGCGAGCGCCCCTTTGGCAGGGCCAGGATCAGTGCTGTATGCCACAAATCCGAAATTCGGAAAAGTGAAATCTTTTTACGCGGAGGGCTTGACGGGGTGTTTTGCCCGACGGGTTGCGTGGAGCGCCCCGATCTCCGCCCATGGGGTGCGTGAGTCCGTAGGATGGGTTGAGCCCTTGCGAAACCCATCGCCCGAAAGCCGATCGAAATGATGGGTTTCGCTTTCGCTCTACCCATCCTACGGCATGCGTGCTTCACCCTTCGCTCGTCGAGATTCGATGAACAAGATCACACGTATTCCGGAATGACAGCGAGGAGGCAGGCCCGTAGGATGGGTTGAGCCCTTGCGAATCCATCTTTTCCTCCTCTAATCACCTTCCATCATGACGGGTTATCGTCGCAACTTTATCCCCGGAGGCAGCTTCTTCTTCACCGTCAATCTGGCGGAGCGGAGGCTTTCCTTGCTGACGGATCATGTCGAGATATTACGCGCCGCGTTTCGCGAAACGCGCCAGCGTCATCCATTCACGATTGATGCCGTCGTTGTGCTACCCGATCATCTCCATGCGGTCTGGACACTGCCCGAAGGCGATGCCAACTTCGCCACGCGCTGGCGGTTGATCAAATCGGCATTTTCACGCGGCGTCGCGCGCGGCGAGCGGATATCTTCCAGCCGCGCCGCAAAGGGTGAGCGCGGTATCTGGCAGCGCCGCTATTGGGGAGCACACCATTCGGGATGAGGGCGACTTCGCTCGGCATGTCGACTATGTCCACATCAACCCGGTCAAGCATGGTTTCGTCACGCGGGTGAGCGACTGGGCATTGTCCTCGTTTCATCGTCATGTGAGACTTGGCAATTACCCGGTGGACTGGGCGGGCGACCATTCCGAGGGCATCCGCGACTATGGTGAAAGAGGATAGAAGCAAGTGATGGGTATCGCGGAGCAAAACCCATCCTAATCGCTGATAGCAGGAACTTAACACGATGCATCCCGTCGATGACGATCCTATGATGGCATCTGCCATCGGGCGATGCTCCAACAACTGGACGCACGCTGAGGCCACGCTCGCATGGATTTTCGCGAGTCTCACTCAGACAGACCACACAATCGCTGTGACGGTTTTCAGTTTTTTCAAATCAACGAATACTCAGAGCGCCGTTCTAAAGAAGCTCGCCAAGATCTCGCCCTTCATGACGCAGGATTTGCGGGGCCGTCTTACTCGCGCCCTCAAGACATATGCGGCCCTTGCCGAGGGTCGCAATCAGCTTTTGCACAATCCGATTGGAAGAAGCATTACTGACCAAATTTACATCATGCTGCGAACTCCCGTGCCCAGCACCGGTGGGATACCGTACGAAGCCAAACCGATTTCTTCATCTGAAATTGATGGTCTGTCTGCCAAGATTAGGGCATTTGTTCTTGAACTTGTCGATCTCCAAAAAGAGATCATGAAAGCGCAGCATCCGGGCAATTCACTGTTCGGTGGCCTATTCCCCAGAGATTGAGCGAGATGTCGTAGGATGGGGAGAGCTCTTGCGAAACCCATCGTTCTCGCTCGTGGTGACGTAGCGTCGAGACCGCACCGTCGCAACTTCGCCCCGGCTGGACCCTTCTTCTTTGCCGACAATCTTGCTGACGAGCGTGCCTCGATGTTCTGGTGCGGCGTTTCAGGCTAGTGTCCAGTCGCTAGGCGATGGGTTTCGCAAGTGCTCAACCCATCCTACGGCCTCAAGCGTAGCATTGCGTTGTGCAACGATTTGCGGAGCGGTGTGGACGAGCTGCAATCGCTCGCTGATCCCGCGATGGGTGAATTGCGCATTGGCAGCACCGAGCCCGTCATGGCTGGATTACTGCCCGCCATTATTGACCGGCTGTCCCGGCAATACCCGAGGCTCGCGCTTCACATCATCGAGGGCGAACCGCCTGAGCTTCAGGATCGCCATCTGCGCAATCACGACATCGACCTCATGATAGGGCGCCTGCCGAGCTCGACGCCGGCTGCCGATACCGATGTTGAGGTGCTGCTGCACGAAAGCGGTGTCGTTGTTGCAGGCTTGCACAGTCCGTGGGTGCGGCGGCGCAAGATCCGCCTCGACGAGCTGGTCAACGAGCGTTGGTGCCTGCCGCCGCGCGAAAGTTTTCCGGGCGGTTGGATTGCCCGCGCATTTCACGCCTCCGGACTGGAGGTGCCACGTGCCAGCGTAACCGTGTATTCGATCCTTATGCAGTCGGCGTTGCTTTCGTCGGAACGATTCCTGAGTTTCCTTCCGGCATCGATGTTGCACTTCAGCGCGAAGCGGCTGTCGATGAAGGTCTTACCCGTCGAAATGCCTATTCAGATGTGGCCGGTAGGGATCGTTGCGCTTAATGGCAGAACGCCAAACCCTGCTCAGCGGCTGCTCGTCGAGTGCGCTCGAGAGGTAGCGAAGCCGCTCGCAGGTAAGCGAAACGCCTCGCCCAATCGACGAAATTGACCGATTGTTCTTCTGCTTCTGCCACATCGCGTCGCCTGGGCGCGCTGGGCAACGGGCTTGAATGGCACTCGTTCGCGACGCTGGCGACATGGGGCATGACGCTGGTGATCCAGCGGACCGAGCACCGCGATACCCAGGCGACTCACGCCAAGCTCGACGAGCTGCTCAAGGCCAGCGGCCGCGCCGATCTGATGAAGGTCGATGACAAAGACGCCGAGCGGGTCGAGAAGGAGCGGGAGGAGATTCGACGGAGCGGGTAGCGCGTGCGGCGCCCCAGCTGGCGGCGCATTCACCCGCCTCGGTCAGGCCAGATAATCCGGCGTGAAATCCGCGAGCGTGCGGAGTTGGTCGGGTTGCAGCAGCTCGATCTCGCTTCCCTCCCAGGCAATCAATCGGCGCTGTCTCAGTTCCTGGATGGTACGATTGACGTGGACGATCGACAATCCGCTGGCATCGGCAACGTGCCGCTGCGTCATCGGTATCTGGAAGCAGCCTTCCGCCGCAAGCCCAACCGTCTCCAGTCGTGTCGCCAGTTCGCAGATCAGGTGCGCCACCCTTGAGAGCGCCGCCTGCCCGCCGAGACGCGCGACCCACTGCCGCGAGATCGCCGTCAGAGAGGTCCGCGATCGCCTGGAGCCGCTGGATGAATTTGGCGTGGCGTGTGTTGGCCGTGGGTGCAGTCATTCGTCCTTCGATGCTGGCGCGGAACGGAACTCGCGGATGGCGCGGGCCAATTCCCAGTCCGACATCGGCCGGCTCGGCTCCTCGTGCGCGGCCTCCCGCGAGATGTCCCTGATCCTGCCCGAAGCTTTGCTTGGGCCCCAGCTGAGCAATCCGCAAATGCGCTCCAGTACGGTCGTGTAACTCATGAGAGGAGGCGGCCCATTCCGCATTCGGGATTGATGAGAGTCAGGATCCAGACCGTTGCCGACGCACTTAGCAACCAGTCCCGTCGATGCGAGTTCTAGTCCGCGAGATTCTTGCCAGATGTATCAATTGATACAGTGGGCACCTTTTTTTCGCGGACCCTGTGCATGGAAAAAGCATATGACGTGCTGATCCGGAACCTGTGCGAGCACACCGCGCTCGCGCTGGAGGACATCGCCGAGATCCGCGCGCTCACCTTCATGCTGCGCGAGGTCGCGCCGAACGAGGATTTCATCCGTCAGGGCGATGAGCCCGAACATTCGGCACTGGTCGTCACAGGCATGATCGCGCGCTACCATCTGCTCGGCAGCGGGCGGCGGCAATATCTTGCGTTCCATCTGGCCGGCGACCTGCCCGATGCGCAGGGTCTGTTCATCGACCAGATGGATCACGGCTTGAGTGCGTTGGGGCCAGCCTCGATCGCCTTTATTCCGCATCGCCAATTGTTCGCTGCCTTCCGGCGGCGGCCGACCTTTGCTCTGGCGGTCTGGCGCGAAACGCTGCGCGATGCCTCGATATTTCGCGAGGCCATCACCAACAACAGTGCGCGGCCGATGCAGGCGCGCATGGCGCACCTGTTCTGCGAGCTGTTCTACCGCGCCCGCGCCGCGCAGCTCGTCCGCGGGAATCGCTGCCGCCTGCCGATCAGCTTGGCGCAGCTCGGCGAGACGCTGGGCATGGCGATCGCGACGGTGAACCGGACGCTCGCCGACCTCAGGCGGAGTGGGACCGTGGACTTGCGCGACAGCGAGCTGATCGTCCTGAAATGGCGCGAATTGCAGCGGCTCGGAGACTTCAGTCCGATCTATCTGCACCTCAAGCGTCAGTCGCCGCCGTTAGCGTGAGGCCGCAAAGTGTCAGCCGTCGGCAGATGCCGCCCGCCCAGCACTTCGTCGAAATGCTTCTTCACCCAATCGTTGCAACGGCAGGCTCTGGCTTCGAGCGCCGGCGCGTCGAGGATCAGGATGGCGCCACGGCGGGTCGCGAGGATCCGCCTCGCCTTGAACATCTGGATGACGCGGCTGGCATAGCTGCGGGACACGCCGAGCATGCCGGCGAGCTGCTCGTGGGTGAGGGGGATCTCGGGGCCGCCGATGTGCTCCTGCGCCGAGATGATCCACTTGGCGGCACGCTGCTCGATCGAATGGGCGGCGTTGCAGGCCGCGGTCTGGAGCAGCTGCGCGAACTGGCAGTCGGCATAGCGCGAGAACACCTGATGGAGCGTGGCCGACCTCTGCTGGGCCTGCTCGAGCCCGCGCAGCGGCAGCCGCATCAGGGTGCCGCCCAGCTTCACGACGATGCGCGAATAGGCGAGCGAGGCGCTGCGGCCGGCGGCAATGCCCACCGCGCCCTCGTGCCCCACCAGCAGGCTTTCGACCTCGCGATCGTCCTCGACCGGCACCGCGAACGACACCAGAGTGGAGCCGCAAGGAAAATGAACCGCCGTCATCTCGTCGCCGGCGTGATGCAGGATGTGGCTTGCCTCGAGTTCGACCGGCTGGAGGTGAGGCGCGAGCAGCTCGAAATCCGGATAACTGAGCCGCTGGAGAAGATCGTTCTGGGGCCAACCGGTCACATGACTTGCTCTGGCCGGGAATCGGCACCAGCCAGAACCCTACGTTTCCGTAACGAGGCCGACGGTTCCAAAGTGCACACAAAGCGTTTTTCGGGCGTTGAAAAGTTGGCCTCTCACTTGCGGAATCCGGAAGTCGGTAGGGCCGCGTGGCGCGGCCGAACCGGAGGCATTCAACTTCATGAACTCTGTGCAGGAGTGCACACAGCAGGCACGCGGATCGGCGTAGCGTCCTCGTCGCGGGAGCGACGCACCCCGCGCGCTCCGCCCGACGGACCGCCGGCCTATACCTGTACGCCGCGGAGCCGGCGGTCCCGAGTGCGGCGGCGACGTTCGTCACCCGAAGCGGGCTTCGCAGTCGTGCGCGGACCGCACTTTGGCTGCATGCGCGCGATAGGCATCGATCGCCTTGTTGGCGAGCATCAACTGCCGGCGTTCGCCGGTCCTGAGCTGGGCTTCGATGGCGTCGAGAAGGACGTTCGCGGACTCGTCCGGAGGGCCGAGCTCTCCGCTCTGCTCCAGGAAGCTCCAGGCGATGAAGAATGCGCTTTCGACGGTGCAACGAATGGACATGCGCTGCCAACGCAAGGCGGCCGCCGACGTTCCGCGCCCAAGGCGAGGTGCCGCGAACTAACGCGGGTGTCCGCGCTAGTTCAGCGAGGTGCTGATCGCGCTGAACTTCTTGTTCAGTGTCGAGCCAAGGTTGTTGACGACGGCGATGATCGCGAGCGCGATGCCGGCGGCGATCAGGCCGTACTCGATCGCGGTGGCGCCGGATTCGCCGGCGAGAGGTGGCGAATGGTCTGCATGGTCTTGCGAGAATTGTCTTGCGAGAATTCCAGGAAGGAGCTGGCGAGGACCATATCCGCGGGCGGTGGGTTCCCCAATTCGGAACCGCACCTTGCGTCAATCGCGATCATCGAAGCGGGCGGCGGGAGATCGATCCCGCCGCCACGACCGCTCGATCCTTGCGTCGCTAATTCTTCAGCACTATGCGGCCGACGACCTTGCCGGCGCGCAATTCGTCGATCCATGTCTGGACGTCGCCCATCGGCTCCTCGCGCATCGGCGTCGGCTTGATCTTGCCGGCGCGGGCGAGCGCCATCAGCTCCTGGGCCTCGGTGAGCGTGCCGACCATGAAGCCCTCGATGGTCATGCGCTTGTAGACCCACTGCACCATCGGCAGCGTGAACTGGCCGCCCATAAGGCCGGAGACTACAATCTTGCCGCCGCGCGCCGCGACGGCGACCGCGAAGGCCATCGACTTCTCGTTGCCGGCGAAATCGACGATCTCGTCGAAGCCGCCCTCGGTCTCCTTGAGGATGCGCTTGACCACGTCGGGCTCGGCCGGATCGTAAGCCACCGCCGCGCCGTTCTTCAGCGCGGTCTCGCGCGCGGCGCTGCTGAGGTCGGCGACCGAGATCGGCTGCTTGAACATGGCCTCCGCAAAGGAAAGGCCCATCATGCCGACACCGCCGAGGCCGATCAGCAGGAGGTTGCGCTGGCGCGGACGGTCGACCAGGCGCTTGAGCGCACCGTAGGCGGTGACGCCGGAGCACATCAGGGTCGCAGCCTGGTTGACGGGCAGGGGGTCGTAGTCGAGCAGATATTTCGCGTCGGGCACCAGCACGTGGGTGGCGAAGCCACCGTCGATGGAGACGCCGAGAAAGCGCTGTTTGGCGCAGAGGTTCTCGTCGCCATTGGCGCAGTCGCGGCACTGGCCGCAGCCGATCCACGGAAACACCGCCTTCTTCTGACCTAGGAGGCCGGTCGCTACCTCCGGACCAACTTCGTCGACCACGCCGGCGATCTCGTGGCCGAGCGTGAAGGGCAGCGTCATGCCGCGCGTGGTATCGAGCTTCTTGCCGCCGCCGAGATCGGCATAACCGTCCTGGATGTGCAGATCGGAGTGGCAGAGGCCGCAGCGCTCGATCCGCACCAGCACCTCGCGCCCTGTCGGCTTTGGCGTGTCAACGATGGTCTCGCACAGCGGCGCATCGAACTTGACCAGGGACTGCCGACGCATCAACGCCATATTTCTTCCTCCGGAATTTCTGTCTTAGTTTTCGTTTCGTATATCCGCCAATTCACGCGCCATGGCAACAAAGCCGGAAATCGGAATGGTCTCCGCGCGCCGCGTCGCATCGACGCCGGCCGCTGCGGCGAGCCGCGCGGGATCGGCGCCGAGCGACTTCAGGCTCTGGCGCAGCATCTTGCGGCGCTGGCCGAAGGCGGCGGCCGCGACCTGTTCGAGCAGCTTGCGGTCGCAGGCGAGAGGCTGTTCGCGCGGTGTCAGTCGTACGACCGAAGACGTGACCTTCGGCGGCGGCACGAAGGCGGTCGGCGCGATGTCGAACAGGATCTTGGTCTCGCAGCGCCAGTTGGCGAGCACGCCAAGGCGGCCAAAGGCCTCCTCGTCCTCGCGCGCCACGATGCGTTCGCCGACCTCGCGCTGGAACATCAAGACCATCATGTCGTACCAGGGCGGCCAGGGCTCGGTGGTGAGCCAGCCGATCAGAAGGTGGGTCGCGATGTTGTAGGGCAGGTTGGCGATAATCTTTGCTCGTTCGCCTGATAGCAGCGGGCGCGGGTCGAAGGTTGTGGCGTCGCCATGCACGATCTCCAGACGGCCGGGATAGCGCGCGGAAATATCCTGCAAGGCAGGAATAGCACGCTCGTCATGCTCGATGGCGATGACGCGTCTGGCGCCGAGCGCGAGCAGCGCGCGCGTCAGTCCGCCCGGGCCGGGACCGATCTCGACGACGGTGGAGTCCTCGAGCGGAGCCGCCGCACGGGCGATGCGCGCGGTGAGATTGAGGTCGAGGAGGAAATTCTGGCCGAGCGATTTGCGTGCCGACAGATCGTGCTGGCGAATGACCTCGCGAAGCGGCGGGAGGTCGTCGATCGCGCTCATCGGATTTTCGCAGCCGCCATCCGGCTCGCAAGCCTCAACGCCGCGATCAGGCTTGCCGGATTGGCTTTGCCGGTGCCGGCGATGTCGAAGGCGGTGCCGTGGTCGGGCGAGGTGCGGATGAAGGGCAGGCCGAGCGTGACGTTGACCGCGTCGTCGAATGCCACCGTCTTGATCGGGATCAGCGCCTGGTCGTGGTACATGCAGACGGCGCAGTCATAGCTGTTTCGCGCGGCTTCGTGAAACATGGTGTCGGCAGGAAGCGGTCCCTTCGCCTCGATGCCCTCGCTGCGCAACGCCTTGAGCGCCGGCGCGATCACGGTCTGCTCCTCGTGGCCGAGCGAACCGTCCTCGCCCGCATGCGGATTGAGGCCGGAGATCGCGATGCGCGGATTCGAGATGCCGAAGCGGGATTTCAGTTCGGTTGCGACGATGCGCACGGTCGAGACGATCAGCTCGCTGGTGAGCTGGGCCAGCGCATCGCGCAAGGAGACGTGGATGGTCACGGGCACCACGGCGAGCCGCGGCGACCACAGCATCATCACCGGCTGCGGCACGCGGCCGTCTTCCGCGGCGAGTTCGGCGAGGAATTCGGTGTGGCCGGGATGGCGGAATCCGGCGCGGTAGAGCACGCTCTTGGCGATCGGGTTGGTGACGACGGCGCCGGCGCGACCCTCGCGGACGTCAGTGACCGCCTGGCGGATCGAGGCGAGCGCGGCCGGGGCGCTCGATGCGTCGGGCTTGCCGGGCTCGGCGCTCGCGGGCTCGCCGGTCGCAACCACGGGCAGGGCCTCGGCGAAGACGGATAAGGCCCCGCTGGCGCTCACCGAGGCGATCCTGACGTCGGCGCCGAGCGCCTTGGCGCGGCGGGCGATCAGCGCCTCGTCGCCAAGTAGGTAGAAGGCGGGCAGGTCCAGTTCGCGGCGCTTGAGCCAGGCTGCGATGGTGATGTCGGGGCCGATGCCGGCAGGCTCTCCCAGCGTCAGGGCGAGGGGCTTGGCTGGCTGCCTGGCCATCAGCGGTTGCGATATTCGATCATTGCGGCCCTGCGGAGGTCATCGAGATAGGTCTTCTGGGTCTTCTCGTACTTCTCCTGATACATCTTCTCGCGGACCTCGCGCTTCTTCGGCGTGTCGATCATGGTCGGCTTGCGCGAGCACAGCACCACCATCTCGATGCCCGCCTTGGTCGCCTCGGGCGCGGTCAGGTGGCCGATCGGCGTGTCGTCGAGCACCTTGCGCAGCGCCTCGGGCAGCTCCGCCGTGGTCTTGGTGACGGTGTCGCGGATGGTGGCGTTCGGCGTGGAACGGAACAAGGAATTGGCTTCTTCGCAGCTTCCGACGCGCGAGCGATATTGCTCGGCTTCCTTGTGCCGCGTCTCCAGGAATGCCGGCGACGAGCCGCGCGGCACGATCAGCACGATCGGCTGCATCTTGTATTCGGTGCCCTCGATCTGAAGCTTGTCGCCGGTCTGGGCCTGCACGGCCTGCGCGACGTCCTTCTCGCCGACCATCAGCTTCTCCTTGAAGCGGCCGCGCACGAGGCTTGTCCAGACCATCTCGGCCTTCATGCGGGTCTTCAGGGTTTCGGGGCGGACGCCCTTGATCTCGAGCGATTTGGTGAGCTGGTCCGGCGAGATGCGCATGCGTTGCGCCATGCCCTCGTAGGACTGGTTGATGTCGGAGACGCCTGGGTCGACGCCGTATTTCTTGCCTTCCTTCAGCTTCACCCGGTCGTCGATCAGCTCGTTGATGACGTCCTGGCGGGCCGGCATCTTCTGCGTCGTCAGCTGGTCGAGCTTGGAGCGCTGCTCGATGTCGAAGTCGGTGATCGGATCGCCGTTGACCATCACGACGATGTTCTGCGCGCGCGAGGGCGTGCCGGCCAGGAGCAGGGCGGCGAGAACGAGGAGGAGGCGGAAGACAGGCAATGGCATCGTCATATTTGTCGCTCGCATGTCAGCCGCGGTGAACCTGCGATCGGGAACACGCGGACGTCACTTCAAACCGTTCACTGGAGGCCGCCGCCGGAACTGCTGGCCGTCGATGTATTCGCCAGCGTGCGCAGGCCGATCTGGAACATGATCGCGTGGTTCAGCACGGGCGGCGTCGAGCCCGCGGAATAGCTATACGCAGTTACGTAGTTCAAGCCGAGCACAAAACAATCGTCGACATAGCCGGCACCGAGCACATACTGGTTGATCTTGTTGGCCTCCAGGTCCCAGCGCGCCGAGCCCGTGACCACCCAATTGGCCGCGACCTTGATCGAGCCCGACGTCAGGATGCCCTCGCGGCGGGTCAGATAGCCGAGTTCCGGCTGCGCCGCGTAATTGCCGTACAGCATGCTGATCGACCAGCGATTGAAGTTGGCGCGGCCTTCCGCCTCGAAGCGCTGGACGTTCCAGGTCTGCTCGTCCATGCGGGAGCGGACGCTGAACGTATAGGTGCTGTTAGGCGAGTAGGCCGCGCTCGCCACATAGTCGGAACGCGGCCTTTGCAGGCCGGAATCCACGCCGGTATTGATGGTGTCCTGGACTGCGAAGGAGTTCATGCCGAACAGCTGGTAGGACTGGCCGAACAGCACCTTGACGGCGCCGCCCTTGTCGAACTGCGTGGTGGACTGCACGCCGACATTGGCGCGGCCGCCGCCCTCGACGCGGTCATAGCCGGAAAACTTGTCGACGCTGAACAGGTTCGAGGCGTCGAACACCATGCTCTGGGCGTCCTCGTTGGGGAGCTTGCCGGCATAGGTCTCGTTCGGCCGGATGATGACCTGCGCGATCGGTTCGATGGTGGTCGAGCCCCAGGGCTGAATGTTGATGAACGGGTAGCGGTATTCGAGACCGACAGTCGGCATCAGGCGGAATGCCTGGGTGTCGCCGACGGGAAGATAGTTCGACACGCCCGGCTGGTTGGAGACCGAGGAGTTGATCGCGTCGGCGCGGAGAATGGCGAACGGAGTCCAGATTTCACCGAACGGATCGGTGTAGGATTTGCGCCACTGCGCTTCGGCCGTCAGGCGGGTGTAGGTGCCCGGGAAGCCGCGTAGCAGGCACTGCGACGGCGTGCGCGCGAGCGGATCGGCCGACGCCGTCGTGCACAGGCTGTTGGTGTTGGCGAGCGTCGTGATCGGATCGAACACCGCGGTGTCACGCGACAGGTTCACGAAATTTGTCTTGTAGCTGAACTCGCCGCCGAACACCGGATAGTTCAGCACGTTCGAGTAATCGATCACGGGGTAGACGACCGGCACCTGGCTCTGGTTGCCCGAGTAACTCAGCCAGTACATCGTGCGCGCGTCGAAGAAGCTGCGATTGCCGACACCGGTCAGATAAAGCTGCGAGAGCGCATCCGTCGGCAGATAAAGGAACGAGCCCAACGGATCGCGATATTGCGACAACCGGTAGTCCGAGAAGAAGTAATAGTCGGACATGAGGACGCCGTCCCAGCCCCAGACCCACTTGTCGTTCAGCGCGAACTGACCCTTGGTGTCGACGGCGCCGCGGAACTGCCTGTCGCCGGGCTGGCCGGCGAGCGCGCTCGGATCGAGCTGGTCGATGCCGTAGACGCGGATCTGATAGGCGCCGTCCATCAGGCGCTGGCGGAACTCGGCCTGGAATAGCACGCCCTGCTTGGACGTGATGCGCGGGTTGAAGGTCGCGTCCATGTCGGGCGCGATCGCCCAGTAGAACGGAACCTCGACGCCGTAGCCGAACGGCGTGTTCGACGTGAAGCCCGGCATCAGGAAGCCGGACTTGCGCTTCACGGTCGGGTCGGGCGTCGAGAAATAGGGCATATAGGCGATCGGCACGCCGAAGAATTCGAGCTGCGCCGTCTCGAAATACAGCATCTTCTCCTGCTGGTCGTGGATGATGCGCGCACCCTTGACCTGCCACAGCGGCGGCTTCTTCGGATCGTCCTTGCACGGCGCGCAGGCGGTGTAGACGCCGTTCTCGAACACCGTGTAGTTGCCGCTGGAGCGATCGGAGCGGCTCGCCGCCATGCGGGTCTGGTCGGCCGTGTCCACGCGCAGCGAATCGACGAAACCGTCACGGTAATCGTCGGAAAGATCCAGGATCTCGGCATAGGTGATCTTGCCGTCGGCATCCGTCATGCGGATGTTGCCTTCGGCATGGAGCCGCTTGGTCTTCTGGTCGTAGATGACCTTGTCGGCCTCGACGCTGGTGCCGTTATAGAACAGCTGGACGTTACCGACCGCGGAGACGCGCGAATTGTTGTAGTCGTAGTCGACCTCGGTTGCCTGAACCAGCATCTGGTTGTCGTTGGCGACCTTCGGCGGCTTCGGACGCGGCGGCAGCGGATTGTAGGTGAAGCCCTGGGCGGAGGCCGGCGCCACGACGGCAACGTCGATCAGGCCACCGAGCGATGCCACGGCGGCGAAAGCAAGCAGGAACCTGCGAATGGACAAGCCAAACCCGTTCGCGCGCACCAATGTGCGCCGCGTCCAACGAGACACGGGTCCTTGGTGGACGGCCGTCACTATCCGTCCTCCTGATACAGCAAGGCCAAAAAGCCGGTGAGGCCGCCCACCACCACGGGCAACCACGCCGCAGCGATCGGATGCATCAACTCAGCCTTGCTCAAATCTTCAGTCACTTTCGACAAAACGTAGAGCAGAAAGCCTGCGCCCACGCCACTCAAAACCATCTTCTGTACGCCGCCCATCCGGAAGAAGCGCAACGACACGGAGGCCGCCAGCATCACCATTGCTGCAAGCAAAAACGGCTGCGCCAGAAGCTTCTGATACTGGAGTCGGTATCCGGCTGTCGCGAAGCCCGAGCTTTCGGAGGAGCGGATGTAGCTCGGTAGTTGCCAAAAGGACACAGTCTCGGGTGTGGAAAAACTGTTGCGGACCTGTGCCTCGGTCAGCGTCGTCGGAATCTCCAGGCTGGCCTGGTCGATCGGCGGCGAATCCAGCGAGAAGCGGCGGACGCCCTTGAACAGCCAACGGCCGGACTCGAGCGTCGCCTCGCGCGCCTCGACGCGTTCCTTGAAGTGCTGCTCCGTGTCGAACCGGAACAGCGTGAGCCCCGTGAGCCGGACTCCCTGCTGCTCGCTGCGCGCCGCGTTGATGATGGTCTGGCCGTCATTGGTGACCTGATTGAGCCAGAAACCGGAGGCGTCCTGAATGCCACCGCCGGGCGCAGAGCCGAACAGCTCGGCTTCCATGCGCTTGGAGAGTTCGCGCAGATTGGCCGACATCGGATTGTAGGCGACGGTGGCGATCACTCCGATCAGCAGCGCACTGCCGAGCGCCGGCGAGATGAATTGCCATGCGGAGACGCCGGCGGCGCGCGCGACCACGAGCTCGAGCCGGCGGGAGAGGGCGAGATAGCAGGTCATGGCGCCGATCAGCATGCAGAACGGCGTCAGCTTCTCCAACAGTTGCGGCACGCGGAACAGCGAGGTCTCGGCCACCATGACTGCGGAGGCGGATGCAAGGCCCGAGGTCTTGCGCACCATCTCGATGTAGTCGACCAGCACCAGCAGCAGGAAAATGCTGGCGAACACGCCGAGCGCTGCGACCACGAAACGGCCGGCGAAATAGCGCCCGAGTGTGTTGGTGAGCATGCTCATGCGGTAGCCGGCCGTCCGAACAGCCGCGCGATGCGCGCGTTTGACCTGTTGATGGCCTCCATGAGGCGCGGCGGCGGTTCGACCACGAGGCCGCCGATGATGATCGCCAGCCCGATGCCGATGGCACCAAAGACCATCGCATATTGGACCAGCACCGCGCCCGGCGATTTCACGGCCACCACCGAGCAGGCGAAGCCGGCCATGCGCAGGCCGAACACGGCGAGGATCGAGGAGCCGATCGAGAAATTGCGGCTCTGGCGGGTGGTGCGTGGCGCCCCCAGGAACGCAAAGGTCAGCACGGCAAAGGCGAACGGATAGATCGGCGCCAACAGGCTGTCATGCAAGGCCGAGCGGAACTGGCCGGGAATCTGCTTGTAGACGGGGTCGTCTTCTGACGGCGAGAGCAGCTCCCAGAGATAACGCTCGCGGATGCCGAGGGCGACGTCGCGGCCCTGGCCCGAGAACTTCGACATGTCGAAGCCGTAGCGGCCGAACGCCACCAGCGCGGGATCGCGCTTGCCGGCCTCGAAGCGCTGGAGATTGCCGGTCTCCAGCACCAGGAACGATCCGGTGTCGTTCTTCACGACTTCGCCGTGCTCGGCGACGATCGAGACGCGCTCGTTCGGATCGCGGCGGTCGTCGATGAAGATGCCGGCGAGGATGCCGCCGGGCTGACGTTCGCGAATCCGGATCGTCAGGTTCTTGTCGAGCTGGGCGAAGCGGCCGGGCTGGAGGATGTTTGTGAGCACGTCGGCAGTGATCTCGGCGTCCCACTGCTTGATCCGCCGCATGCCGTCGGGGGCGAGATAGGCCGCGATGAAGGCGACCAGCAGCGCCACCACGCAGGTGGCGTAGAAGAACGGATAGAACAGCCGGAACGGCGAGAAGCCGGCGGCATTCATCACGATGATCTCGGAATCGGTCGCGAGCTTGTTCAGCGTATGCGAGATCGCGATCATCAGCGCGATCGGCGAGATGATCAGGACCAACGCGGGCACGACGAGGCTGGTGATGCCGAGGAAGGTCAGGATGGTCTGACCCTGGCTCGTCATCAGGTCGATGCCGCGCAACGCCTGCGTAATCCAGATCACGCCCGTCAGGCTGACCAAGACCAGCGCAAACGACGCGAGCGTCGTGCGGAAGATATACCTGTCGATTGACCCCATGCGCTACCGCACGAATCCCACCAAGTCCCCAACGTCGGCCGTAATTTCGGCTGTCCAACCAATCCCCGCGAGGGGATCCCCAAGGTCGGCCAACCGTCTCTTCCAGCAGCTTACTCTCTCACTACCATCCCTTTGATCCGTCAACAAAATGGCCGCCCCGTGGCACCCTCAACATATGGTTAACATTTCCCTCGTTGTGGCCTCGCGGCCACGGGGGTGCTTGGCATCTGCCGGGCCCCTAGCCCATAGTACGGCAGAGTCAGTGAATCGCCGTTCAGCTCCGGCCCGTGGCCGGGACCGCCGATCGGCAAAAAGCCCCATGTTTTGGAGGAGTTACCTATGTCCGATGCCATCAAGGTCGGCATTGTCCCGTTGTCTACCGCCGTCCGTGGCATCATGGTCGTGTTCTGCGACGACGGTCTGAAGCTCGGCCCAGCGACCGTCAAGGCGCTTGGCGGGGCAATCGAACTCGTGAAGCGGGCCGCCTCCGCCGCCGCCTTCAAAGGCAAAAGCGGCGCCGCGCTGGACATCCTGGCGCCGGAGGGGGTGAAGGCCACCCGCCTGATCGTGATCGGTGCCGGCAAGGCGGCCGGCCTGAAGGCGAACGACTTCCTCAAATTCGGCGGCGTGGCGGCGAGCAAGCTTCCCGCCGGAGCCGCGGCCATGACCATCATGGCGGAACTGCCCAATGGCGCCATGACGAGCGAGCAGGCGGTTGCGATCGCCTCGGGCCTGCGGCTGCGCAGCTACAAGTTCGACCGCTACAAGACCAAGAAGAAGGACGGCGAGGAGGACGGCTCCAGCGCCGACATCTCGCTTGCCGTTGGCGATGCCGCCGCCGCGAAGAAGGCGTTTGCATCGGCCGGTGCGATCGTGGACGGCGTGATCATTGCGCGCGACCTCGTCAACGAACCGCCGAACGTGCTTTTTCCCGAGGAGTTCGCGCGCCGCGCAGGCTTGCTCCGCAAGCTCGGCGTCAAGATCGAGGTGCTCGACGTGAAGGCGATGGACAAGCTCGGCATGGGCGCGCTGCTCGGCGTCGGCCAGGGCTCGTCGCGGCCGAGCCGGACCGTGATCATGCGCTGGGACGGCGGCAAGAAGGGTGAGGCACCGGTTGCCTTCGTCGGCAAGGGCGTCTGCTTCGACACCGGCGGCATTTCGATCAAGCCGGCCGGCAGTATGGAGGACATGAAGGGCGACATGGGAGGCGCGGCCTGCGTCGTCGGCCTGATGCATGCGCTCGCGGCACGCAAGGCCAAGGTCAACGTCGTCGGTGCCATCGGCCTCGTCGAGAACATGCCCGACGGCAATGCGCAGCGCCCGGGCGACATCGTCACCTCGATGTCGGGCCAGACCATCGAGATCATCAACACCGACGCGGAAGGCCGCCTGGTGCTTGCCGATGTGCTCTGGTACGTCGCCAAGAAAACCAAGCCGAAATTCATGGTGGATCTGGCGACGCTGACCGGTGCGATCGTGGTCGCGCTCGGCACCGACCATGCCGGCATGTTCTCCAACAATGACGAACTTGCCGAGCGGCTGCTGGCGGCCGGCATCGAGAGCGGCGAAAAGGTCTGGCGCCTGCCGCTCGGCCCCGAATACGACAAGCTGATTGATTCCCAGTTCGCCGACATGAAGAACACCGGCGGCCGCCACGGCGGCTCGATCACCGCGGCGCAGTTCCTCCAGCGTTTTGTCGACGGCACGCCCTGGGCGCATCTCGACATCGCCGGCACCGCCATGGGCGCGCCGAAAACCGACATCAACCAGAGCTGGGGAAGCGGGTATGGCGTCCGTCTGCTCGACCGTCTGGTCGCCGACCATTACGAGCGCAAATGACCCAAGATGACTGAAGTGCTGTTCTATCATCTGCAAAACATGACGGTGGAGAACGTATTGCCGCCGCTTCTCGAGAAATCGCTCGAGCGCGGTTGGCGCGTCGTGGTGCAGTCGAATTCGCCGGAGCGCGCGGATGCGCTCGACGCGCACTTGTGGACCTACCGCGACGATTCCTTCTTGCCGCACGCGACATGGCGGGTGGGCGACGCCGCCGATCAGCCGATCGTGCTGGCGATCGAGGAGGACAATCCGAACGGCGCCAATGTCCGCTTCCTCGTCGACAACGCCGCGCTGCCGCAGGACGCCCAGGGCTATGAGCGCATGGTGCTGCTGTTCAACGGCGACGATCCGGACGCGCTTGCATTTGCCCGCAGCGCCTGGACGGATTGCAAGGCGCGGGGATTTGATGTCACCTATTGGCAGGCCGACGAACGGGGCCGGTGGCAGAAGCGGAATTAGCGGTCGCGCACAATTAATGATAATTTGCACTTTTCGGACGATGATGGCTTTGGTCACCTTCGTGCCGCAAAGTGATGTTGGGACAAACGCTTAGGGTCGATCCTTCACACGGGGAATTTAGTTTATCGTGCGACATCAAAAGCTTCCCGGCTCGCTCATAGTTGCGTTGGCTGCCGTAGCCCCGCTGGTCGCGGGCTGCTCTGGGACCGATGTGTTCTCCAGGGACGCCCAGTGGTTCAACACGCCCAGCCGCATGTTCATCCGGAACATCTCGATTGAGTCGCCGCCGCTGACCCCCGACAGGGCGGTTGGGGCCGAGGATCTGGTCAGTGCAGACGGAGGCTGTGCCGGCATGGCGCCGCAGCCCGGGCCGGCTGATGCCAATGCGTCCACGACGGCGCCGGCGCCCATGGGGGGCACCGTTGCGCTCGGCCACACCGAATGCGACGTGGTGCGCGGCATTGGCGCGCCCTCGAACGTCAACCTCTCCGCTGATGCCGCCGGCAGGCGCGTCGCGGTCGTGACGTGGACGACCGGCCCGCGCGCGGGCATCTACACCTTCACGGCCGGCCGCCTGTCCTCGATCGAGGGCACGCCGGAGGCACCGGTTGTGCCGAAGGCTGCCAAGCCGAAGGCGAAGAAGAAATCGGCGGCGTAACACGGGTCGGCCTTCTGCCCTGAAGCTGGTTGCGGCTGTCGATGCGATCAGCCGCCCATGCTCGTCCCCATCGTCAAGCGGCTTTGCATTCCTTGATTGCGGTGGCCGAGGCGTGAACGGTGATCTCTCCGTTCGCGCTCGCCGGCAATCTTGCCTGTAGCCGGCGTTTGAGTTCCGCGCTCCCTGTCTCCGACAGCCTTCCTAATACGCCGGCCGGGCTGCTGACGACCATCGACAGCCAGTAGTCATCGAAATTCGCAAACGTTCGCTCGACGACCAGTTCGCGAGTTTCGACATCGCGGATGCCGAGCTTCGCCCAAAGCACCTTGAGTGCCTCGTATCGCGATACATCCGCGCTCGGTGGGCGCTGCAGGTTTGCCGAGAGCGTCCATCTCCTCCCATAAGGGCTGCGTGGGCGAGCCCACTCCGCAAGATGTCCCAGGTGTAGGATGCGACCATGCGGACTATTCCCGAGGCACCTTTGTGCGCATCCGGGACGAAGAACAGCACCAGCGCCATCACCGCAACGTCGAAGCGGTTGACGTCGTAGGGAAGTGCCATCGCGTCGCCAATCGAAAACTCGACCTGCTTTGCTGATAATTTCCGGCGTGCAGTCGCAATCTGTCCGTCGGACGGATCGGTCGCGCAAACGGACGAAGGGGCGGACTTCGCAACAAGGAGCTCAGTGAACGCGCCCTTGCCGCAACCGACATCCACCCAGGTCAAACTGCGCGCTTGTCTCGAGCCGCGGTTCTTCCGCGCGCGTTTGAAAATCACGGGGTCGTTACGCGTGATCCGTGATCAGGCCATTCGTGATGAGAGAGCCTTCGCATCCGCTGTCGAAAACTCCCCCGAAGCAAATCTGGACGAAATCTCCAGAATAATCACGCGCGTCTCAAGCAACGGTTCAAGAATGTCATGTTCGCGGCTGTTACGTGGAGGGGTGGGGCTAGATCGACCGAAGGATCATTTTGAATGTCTACTACCTCTGTTTTTTCCCCGGTTACGGGCCAACTCACCATTTTCGGCGATAGCGCCAATAACGGCGTCGTGATCAGCCGTAATAACGCAGGCCGCATTCTCATCAATAACGGGTCTGTGACGCCAATCGGTGGCGCCCCCACCGTCGCCAACACCAGCGAGATCGACATCTTCGGTCAAGGCGGCGACGACACGATCACCGTTAACGAATGCCATGGCCCGATGCCCGCGGTGCACATTTTCGGCGGTGACGGCAATGACAGGATCACGGGCGGCTCGGGGGCCGACCTTCTGTTTGGTCAGGCCGGCAACGATGTGATCAACGGCGGCGGCGGCAACGATCTGCTGTTCGGCGGCGCGGGTAACGACACGCTGGACGGCGGCAGCGGCGACAACCAGTTGTTTGGCGAGACCGGCGACGATCTCATGATCTGGAATCCCGGTGGCGGCACCAACCTGTTCGAGGGCGGTGAGGGCAATGATACGGCTAAGGTCAACGGAAGCAACGGCGACGAGACGTTCACGATCACGGCGAACGGCACGCGGGTGCGGTTCGACGGGACGGGCGCGGCGCCATTTTCGCTCGACATCGGCACGACGGAGAATCTCGTCCTGCACGCCGGCGGCGGCGACGATGTCATCACCGCGGGCAACGGGCTCGGCAGCCTGATTTCGCTGACGCTCGATGGCGGCGCCGGCAACGACAGGATTACCGGCGGCGACGGCAACGATCTCCTGATCGGCGGTAGCGGCGACGACATCGTCAATGGCGGACGCGGCAACGACGTTGCCGAGCTTGGATCGGGCGACGATACCTTCATCTGGAATCCCGGCGACGGCAGCGACACGGTCGAGGGCGGATCGGGCAACGACAAGTTGTTGTTCAACGGTGCCAATATCAACGAGACCATCAACATATCGGCCAATGGCGGCCGGGTGCGCTTCACCCGCGACGTTGCCAACATCACGATGGACCTCAACAGCATCGAGCAGATCGAATTCGATGCGCGCGGCGGCGCTGACAACATCCTTGTCGGCGATCTCACCGGCACCGGCGTCAAGCAGGTGCTGGTCGATCTCGGAGCCACGCCCGGAGGGACGCAAGGCGACGGTGCGGCTGATACGGTGACCGTCAGCGGCACCGGCGGCAATCAGCACATCGAAGTCATAGCCACGGGCACAACGGTAACCGTCACGGGGATGCCGGAGGCCGTGACGATCGCAAATGCAGAGGCTGCCAACGACCGGCTGGTGATCCAGGCGCTCGGCGGCAACGATGTCATTGATGCATCCCTGCTCGCGGCGGCGATCGGGCTGACCATCGACGGCGGCGCGGGCAACGACACCATCACCGGCAGTCAGGGGGCCGACACCCTGATCGGGGGCGATGGCAACGACAACGTCACCGGCGGCCGCGGCAACGACGTGGCTCTCCTCGGCGCGGGCGACGACATCTTCACGTGGAATCCCGGCGACGGCAGCGACACCGTCTTCGGTGACGCGGGAACGGACACGCTGGTGTTCAACGGCTCGAATGTCGCCGAGAACATGTCGATCTCGGCAAACGGCGGCCATGCGCTGCTCACCCGCGACGTCGCCGCCATCGTCATGGATCTCGACGGTATCGAGCGCGTGCAGATCGCGGCGGCCGGCGGCGCCGACAACATCACCGTCAACGATCTGACCGGGACAGGAATCGCCCAGGTTGCCGTCGACCTCAGTGCCGGCCCCGGCAGCCAGGGTGGCGACGGTGCGGCGGACCGCGTGACCGTGAACGGCACGACCGGTGTCGACAACATATCGGTCGTGACCTCCGGCGGATCGATCGTGGTCAACGGCCTCGCCGCGCAGGTGACGATTGCACACGCGGACGCCGGTGATGTGCTCGGCATCAACGGCGGAGGTGGCAACGACGTGATCAATGCGTCTTCCATCAAGGCGGGACAGTCGTTCAGCCTCAACATCAACGGCGGCGATGGCAACGACACCATCACCGGCAGCGCCGGCAATGATATCGTCAATGGCGGACGCGGCAACGACGTGGCCAGTCTTGGCGCGGGTGACGACACCTTCGTCTGGAATCCCGGCGACGGCAGCGACACCGTCGAAGGCGGCAACGGCACCGACACGCTGGCGTTCAACGGCGCCAACATCAACGAGAACATCAACATCTCGGCCAACGGTGGTCGGGTGCTGTTCACGCGCGACGTTGCCGCCATCGCGATGGACCTGAACGGCGTCGAACATGTCGACTTCAAAGCCCTCGGCGGTGCCGACAACATCACCGTCAATGACCTCTCCGGGACCAGCGTGAACGAGGTCAATCTCGACCTCGGCGCCAATGACGGCGCCGCCGATACGGTGACCATCAACGCGACCGGCGGCAACGATGTCATCACGGTGACCGAGCACGACGGCATCATCACGGTCTCGGGGCTTGGCCAGGACATCAACATCACCGATGCCGGCACCGGCGACAGGATCGTCATCAACGGCCTCGATGGGGACGACGTCATCACGGCATCCGGTTTGCACGGCGGCATCCAGCTCGTTGCCAACGGCGGCAATGGCGACGACATCCTGATCGGCAGCCCCGGCAACGACACGCTTACGGGCGGCGCGGGTGACGACGTGCTGATCGGTGGCGGGGGCTTCGACGTTCTCGATGGCGGCAGCGGAAACAACGTCGTCATTCAGGGCGGAGCGGCGATGGCGGCCGCGATGCTGCTCAACCAGGCCATGGCGGCCAGCTTCGTCCCGGCAGGTGACGGCCACGGCGAGATGCCGTTGCCCGATCCGCACGCTGGCCAAAGCCAGACGCTCGCTCCGCCGCAGCACGCCTGACGTTAGCCGGTGCGGCCTGGAGAACGCTCATGACGACGAACGCTGGCGTGGCCGATACGGGGCTCGACGCGCTGCTGACGCTTCTGCATTTGAAGGGCGTTGCGGCCGATCGCGACCAGCTCAGGCACCGGACCGGAGCGGCAGTCTTCGGCGCAGCGGACATCGTCCGCTGCGCCAGGTCTCTCGGACTGAAAGCACGAACCTATCGAACGCAGTGGAGCCGTTTGCCGGACAGCCCACTGCCTGCGATTGCGATGCTGCGTGACGGCAGCTTCATGGTCATCGCCAAAGCTTCCCCCGACCAGGTGCTGGTGCAGTCGCCGGGGGTGCAGCGGCCTGTATTGATGGAGCGCGACGAGCTGTGCGCGATCTGGGACGGCGGGTTGATCCTGATGGCGCGGCGCGCCGGGCTATCCGACCTCGGGCGCCACTTCGACATCACCTGGTTCATCGGCGCGATTGGCAAATACCGGCGACTGCTCGGCGAGGTGGTGGCTGCCTCGTTCTTCCTCCAGCTCTTTGCATTGGTCTCACCGCTGTTCTTCCAGGTCGTGATCGACAAGGTACTGGTTCACCGCTCGCTGTCCACGCTCGACGTTCTCGTCATCGGCCTCGTGGTCGTCTCCCTGTTCGACACCGTGCTCGGAATCCTGCGCAACTATCTGTTCTCGCATACGACCAACCGCATCGACGTCGAACTCGGCGCGCGCCTGTTCCACCATCTGCTGGCGCTGCCGATGGCGTGGTTTCAGGCCCGGCGTGTCGGCGATTCCGTGGCCCGTGTCCGCGAGCTCGAGAACATCCGCAATTTCATCACCAGCTCCTCGCTGACGCTTCTCATCGACCTGTTCTTCACCTCGGTGTTCCTGGCGGTGATGTTCGCCTATTCGCCGTTGATGAGCTGCATCGTGCTGGCATCGTTCCCGTTCTACATCGCGATTTCGGCGGTGGCGACGCCGCTGTTCCGCCGCAGGCTGGACGAGAAATTCCGCCGCGGCGCCGAGAACCAGGCGTTCCTGGTCGAGAGCGTCAGCGGCATCGAAACGCTGAAGGCAATGGCGGTCGAACCGCAGATGCAGCGCCGCTGGGAAGAGCAACTCGCCGGCTATGTCTCCGCGAGTTTTGGTGTCACCAGCCTCGGCAACACGGCGAGCCAGCTGGTGCAATTCGTCAGCAAGATCGTCACTGCCGCCATCCTCTATGTCGGCGCGCGACTCGTGATCGGGGACGCATTGACGGTCGGTGAGCTCGTGGCCTTCAACATTTTCGCAGGGAGAGTTTCGGCCCCGGTGCTGCGGCTGGCCCAGGTCTGGCAGGATTTTCATCAGGCGCGGCTGTCGATCGCGCGGCTCGGCGATATTCTCAACAGCGCGGCGGAGCCGGCTCACTCCGCGGCACGCGCGGGGCTGCCGCCGCTCCGGGGCAATATCAGGTTCGAGCACGTGGGCTTTCGGTACAGGCTCGACGGGCCGGAAATCTTGCACGACGTCTCGTTCGATATTCCGGCAGGCCAAACCGTCGGCATCGTGGGATCATCGGGCTCGGGCAAGAGCACGTTTGCAAAACTGGTGCAGCGGCTCTATGTGCCGCAAGGCGGCCGCGTGCTGATCGACGGCATGGATCTGGTGATGACCGACCCGGCCTGGCTGCGTCGGCAGATCGGCGTGGTGCTCCAGGACAACATGCTGTTCAACCGCTCGGTGCGCGACAATATCGCGCTGGCCGATCCGACCCTGCCGATGACGCGCATCATGGACGCTGCAAAGCTTGCGGGCGCGCATGACTTCATTCTAGAGCTTCCTGAGGGCTACGACACGGTGGTCGGCGAGCGCGGCTCGACGCTCTCCGGCGGACAGCGCCAGCGCATCGCGATCGCCCGCGCGCTGGTGACCAATCCGCGTATCCTGATCTTCGACGAGGCGACCAGCGCGCTCGACTATGAGAGCGAGCGGATCATCCACGACAACATGAAGGAGATCGCCAGCGGCCGCACGGTCCTGATCATCGCCCACCGCCTGTCCACCGTCCGCGGCGCCGACCGCATCTTCACGCTGGAGCGAGGCCGGCTGGTCGAGGACGGCACGCATGACGGCTTGATCAAGACCGGCGGCCGCTACGCGGCGCTGCATCGTCTTCAGGGAGGGATCTATGAGGTCGGCTAGGGCTGTGCCGGCTGCGCGGCCGCAGCAGACGGTGGTTCCTTTCCGGAAAGCGAAAGAGCGACGCGCCGAGGAAATCGCCTTCCTGCCGGCGGCGTTGGAGATCACCGAAACACCGCCGTCGCCAACCGGCCGCGCCATCGGCATGGCCCTGATGCTGCTTGTCTGTGCGGCGCTCGCATGGTCGGCATGGGGCACGATCGACATTGTCGCTTCCGCAACCGGGAAGGTCGTTTCGAGCGGGCGAAGCAAGGTGGTGCAACCGTTCGAGACCGGCGTGGTACGGGCCATCCACGTGCAGGATGGGCAGGCGGTCAAATTAGGCGATTTGCTGATAGAGCTTGATCCGACCGTCAACGCCGCGGAGCGCGATCGTCTTCATGACGATCTCATGGCTGAACGGCTCAATATCGCGCGCCTTCGCGCCGCGCTGACAGCTGGCGAGGAGGCTTCTGCCGATCTGACCCCGCCCGCGGACGCCGATCCGATGCTGATCGCGACGCAGCGGCAGCTTCTCGCCAATCAGGTCAGCGAGAACAGGGCCAAGCTCGCGGCGCTTGCGCGCCAGGAGGCGCAGAAGGACGCCGAGCATCAGACGATCGCGGCCACGATTCATAAGCTCGACTCGCTGCTCCCCGTCACGCAGCAACGTGTCGAGATCCGCAAGACGCTGATGGAGAAGGAGATCGGCTCGAAGCTGACCTACTACGAGACCCTTCAGCTCCAGATCGAGCAGCAGGAGGAGCTTCGCGTCCAAAGCAGCCGCTTGAAGGAGGCCGAGTCCGCCGTTGCCGCGATCCGGGAGACCCGTAACCAGGCCGTAGCCGAGTACAGGAAGAACCTGTCCGACGAACTCGCCAAGAGCGAGCAGAAAGCCAACGGCGTCGCGCGCGATCTGATCAAGGCGCAGCAGAGGACGAGGCTTCAGCAACTGACGTCGCCGGTCGACGGCGTCGTGCAGCAGCTTGCGATCCACACCGTCGGCGGCGTGGTCACGCCCGCGCAATCGCTGCTGGTGATCGTGCCATCAGATACGCGGCTCGAGGTCGAGGCGATGATCTCCAACCGCGATATCGGCTTTGTCGAGGCCGGGCAGGGCGCCGCCGTCAAGATCGACACCTTCAACTTCACCCGCTACGGCTTGTTGGAAGGCCGAGTGCTGAGCGTCTCGCATGATGCCATCATTCACGACCGTCCACCGGAGCGCGGAAGCGACCGCCCGCTCGGGGCGCCGCGCGATAGCAGTGAGCCCAACGGGCAGGAGCTGAGCTACAGCGCACGCATCTCGCTGGATCGCACGCAGATGCAGGTGGACGACCGCCTCGTCAGCCTGGCGCCGGGCATGGCGGTGACGGTGGAGATCAGAACCGGCTCGCGCACCATCCTGAGCTATTTGTTGTCGCCGCTGCAGCGCTACCGGCACGACATCATGCGGGAGCGGTAGTTCCGACCCCGCTGCCGACGACCGCTTGGCGCCCATGATCACGGCAACCGGCCAGTTCGCCGACTGAGCCATTTCCTGCAAGCGCGGGTAGGCGAAGACGTTACCCCGCCGCCTCGTCAAACTGCGTGCTCGCCTCCAACCACTGCTCCTCGGCGCGTGCCAGCGCGCCGGCGGCGTTGGCGCGTGCCTTTGACAGTTGCGCGGCCTGCTTGGGATCGCGGGTGAAGATGTCGGGGAGGGCGAGCGCCGTGTCGATCTTGGTGATGATCTCGCTGACGCGGGCGATCTCGGACTCGGCTTCCGCGATGCGCTTCTTCAGCGGGCCGCGGTTGTCCGACCTCGGACGCTGCGGCTTCTCGCTTGCCGCGCTGCGCTCGCGCGGGGCGGGCTCGCCGTTGCGCGCGGACAGCACCAGGCGGCGATATTCGTCGAGGTCGCCGTCGTAATTGGTCACGGTGCGGTCGGCGACGATCCAGAGCCGGTCGGCGCAGGCCTCGATTAGATAGCGATCGTGCGAGACCATGATAACGGCGCCGGGGAATTCGTTGATGGCTTCGGCGAGCGCGGCGCGGCTGTCGATGTCGAGATGGTTGGTCGGCTCGTCCAGGATGATCATGTTGGGGCCGAAGAAGGTTGCGAGTCCCAGCAGAAGCCGCGCCTTCTCGCCGCCCGACAGTTTTCCAACCTTGGTGTCGGCCGCCTTGCCGGAAAAACCGATCGCGCCGGCGCGGGCGCGCACCTTGGCCTCGGGCGCTTCGCCGCCCATCAGCTTGCGGATGTGGTCATAGGCGGAGCCGTCCTCGTTCAATTCGTCGAGCTGGTGCTGCGCGAAATAGGCGATCGACAGCTTGTCCGCGCGCGTCACCTTGCCCGAGAATGGCGCGAGGCGGCCGGCGAGCAGTTTGACCAGTGTCGACTTGCCGTTGCCGTTGGAGCCGAGCAGCGCAATGCGGTCGTCATTGTCGATCCGCAAGGTGACGCGGCCCAGCACCGGCGTTCCCGGATCGTAGCCGACCGCGGCGTTGTCGACGGCGATGATCGGCGGCGACAGGATTTTCTCGGGCGCCGGAAAGCTGATCTCGCGCACATCCTGGGTGACCAGCGCCGTGATCGGCTTCAGCCGCTCCAGCATTTTGACGCGTGATTGGGCCTGCCGGGCTTTCGAGGCCTTGGCCTTGAAGCGATCGACGAAGGCTTGCAGGCGCGCGCGTTCGGCTTCCTGGCGCTTGACCTGTTTGGCATCGAGCATCTCGCGCATGGCGCGCTGCTCCTCGAAGGAGGAGTAGGTGCCTTTGTAAAGCGTGAGCTTGCTGCGCTCCAGATGCAGGATCTGGTCGACCGAGCTTTCGAGGAGATCGCGGTCATGGCTGATCACGATCACTGTGCGCGGATAATGCGCGAGGTGATCCTCCAGCCACAGCGTGCCTTCGAGGTCGAGATAGTTGGTGGGCTCGTCGAGCAGCAACAGGTCGGGAGCGGCGAACAGCGTTGCGGCGAGCGCAACGCGCATGCGCCAGCCGCCGGAGAATTCGGCGCAGGGGCGGAGCTGGTCGGTGGCCGAGAAGCCCAGGCCGGAGAGGATCGCGGCCGCACGCGACGGGGCGGAATGCGCGTCGATGTCGACCAACCGGGTCTGGATCTCGGCGATCCGGTGCGGGTCGGTCGCGCTCTCGGCCTCGGTAAGCAAAGCGTCGCGTTCGAGGTCGGCCTTGAGCACCACTGAGATCAGGCTTTCGGGGCCGTTCGGCGCTTCCTGCGCGAGGCTGCCGACGCGCCAACGGGGCGGCAATGTGACCGTGCCGTGCTCGGCCGCGAGCTCGCCGCGGATCACCTTGAACAGGGTCGATTTGCCGGTGCCGTTGCGACCGACCATGCCGACGCGGGATCCGGGCGTGATCTGCACGGAACTCTGGTCAATCAGAAGGCGTCCGGCGAGGCGGATGGAGAGGTCGGTGATCGCAAGCATGCGGCCTTGTCACCGCACCCGGGACCAAACGCAACCCGTTTTTCCGTGAGGTTGAAGTCAGTGCGAATCGCGGTCGCGCTGCTTCAGCTCGTTGAGGAGCTGCTCGAGGTGCGTCGGGAGCCTGGCTTCGGGGCGCAGGCTCTGCCGGAGCCGTTCGCCCACGGCATCGGAGATCGCGCGGCTGGTGCGCCGGTCGATTTGTTCGCCGTCATTGGCAGAAAGGCCGGCCATCGCAGGGTTCCGTGTTTTCAAAGAAGCGACACGGTATCAAGTCCTTGGCCCCCAAATGGTTTCGCCACTCGCGGAGATTGCCCGTCATTCTAGCAAAAATTGTATGAGAGCGCGCGATACCCCAACCCGAATACAAAGCCCCGGCGCAGGGGAACGCCGGGGCTTCGCTTGAAAGGTACCTGGGGGCTTAGGTACCCTTTTGGGAAGGTGCTGTCGGGCTCAGTAGCAGCGATTGGTCAGGCGCCAGCGGGGGCCCCAGGGAGTCGGGACCAGCCGCCGCACATAGCAGCCGCCGCCATAACCGTAGGAGACGGGGCCGCCGGCATAGAAGCGCGGTCCACCCCAGCCGTGATGCCAGCCACCACCGCCGCCGTGGCCCCAGCCGCCATGCCAGTGAGCGGACGCGGAGGTCGGCGCCAGCGCGGCACCCAGCGCGACCGCGGCAACAGCGGCAAGCGAAAGTTTCCTCAACATGGTGATCTCCTCAAAATTGCCGGCGCGGGGCTATCGCGTCGATGGAAAGGCCGCCGAAACGGTCTGCCTGATCATCAGGTTTCGGTTTCGATAGACCTGACGTTACGCCGGCGAAGCTGAACCGAATCCTGACGGGGGCTTCAGATTGGGTTCATCTGGGTGAAATTGTTGTAAGCCATGCTGGAATCGGCCGTTCGCTCCTGCGGCGAAGCGCCTGTGAGACATTCGGGCGGTCGCTTGCCGTCCGGCGAAGGCGCCGATATAAGCCCGGCAACTCCGAACCACCGCATTCTTCCCCAAGGACAAGATTATGGCCATCGAACGCACTTTCTCGATCATCAAGCCCGACGCCACCGCGCGTAACCTGACCGGTGCGGTTAACGCCGTGATCGAGAAGGCGGGCCTGCGCATCGTCGCGCAGAAGCGCATCCGCATGACCAAGGAACAGGCCGAGACGTTCTATGCGGTCCACAAGGCGCGGCCGTTCTTCGGTGAGCTCGTGGAATTCATGACCTCGGGCCCGGTGGTGGTCCAGGTGCTGGAAGGCGAGGGCGCCGTCGCCAAGTACCGCGATGCCATGGGTGCGACCGATCCGTCCAAGGCGGCCGACGGCACCATCCGCAAGCTCTACGCAAAGTCGATCGGCGAGAACTCTGCGCACGGTTCGGACGCGCCGGAGACCGCCGCGATCGAGATCGCGCAGTTCTTCTCGGGCAACGAGATCGTCGGCTGATCCGTCAGCCGATAAGTTAAAGAGACACGGCGAAAGGACGTAGTGTGAACTGGCTCTGGCAGATCTTCGATCCCGCTACGATCGGGGCATTCTTCACCCAGTTTCGCAACGAGATGGCCGAACCGACCTTCTGGGTTGCGGTCGGCAAGATCATCTGGATCAACATCCTTTTGTCCGGCGACAATGCGCTGGTGATCGCGCTCGCCTGCCGCGGCCTCAAGCCGCGGCATCGGCTCTGGGGCATGATCTTCGGTGCCGGCGCAGCGGTGCTGCTGCGGATCATCTTCACGGGCATCGTCGCGAGCCTGATGGAGCTGCCGTACCTCAAGCTCGTCGGCGGTCTCGCGCTGATCGTGATTGCGGCCAAACTGCTGGTGCCGGAACAAGAGGACGAGGACGGCGTCAAGTCGGCCTCGCATCTGTGGCAGGCCGTGCAGATCGTCGTCGTCGCCGACATCGTCATGAGTCTGGACAACGTCATTGCGGTGGCTGCCGCCGCCAATGGCAGCGTGCCCTTGCTGGTGCTCGGTCTTGCCATCAGCGTGCCGCTGATCGTCGCCGGTGCGGCGCTGATCATGGCGCTGCTTACAAAGCTGCCGGTTCTGGTGTGGGCCGGCGCGGCGCTGCTCGGCTGGATCGCAGGCGAAGTGATTGCCACCGATCCCGCCATTGCGCCGCGGCTGCACACGCTGTTCGACGGTCCGTTCGGCGCCTCGCTGGACAACATGCTCGGCGCGTTGCGCATCCCGCCGCAGTTCGCCCATGGTGGCGGGGGCGGCGAATATTTTTGCGCGATCCTGGGCGTCGTCGTCGTGCTGGTCGTCGGCACCATCTGGCGCCGACGCAGCCTCAGCGCGGCCGCGCTGGAGTCCTCCGAGCGCCACGCCAAGGCTTCGGCGGAGTAAAAGGCTTCGGCTGAGTAATTCTCTAGCGCCGGACGATCGAGCCGGCGCGGTTGATCAGCCGGGCGAGCGCGCGGAAGCGGCTGCCGACGCGGTCCGCGACGAGATCGCCGAGGCGGTGCTCGAACACCAGCAACAGCTTGCGGCCCACGCTGCGGAAATGCGTCGCCGGCAAGACGCCCGGACGCGCCGCCGAGATCAGATGCGCGACGCGGAAGGCCGCGCCCAGCAGGCGGGCGCGTTCAAGCTGCGCCGGCGTCAGCAGCTCCTGCATGGCGACTGGCGGCTGGTTCTCTTCACTCAGGCCGGCGTAGCGATAGAACACGGATAGGCCGACGAACGCGCGTTCGGTGTGGGTGATCGCGCCGAAATTGCCGTTGACGACGAGACTCAGCGTCTGCTCGCCGCGATGATCGGGATGCACGCGCCAGCCGATGTCGGACAGCAGGCACGCGGCATGGCGCAGGCGGCGGTCCTCCTCGGTCTCGCGCAGCTTCACCACGCGTGCGAGGCGGTCGCTCCAGGCAATCAGCTCGCGGGCGTGCTTCGCCGAACGCGACAGCAGCTGGTTCAGCTCCTCCGCCGCGCAAATCAGCCCGTCCTTGTTGCGCTCGGTTTCCGACAGCTTCTCGTGCAGCAGGCCCTCGCGCACGCCGAAGGTCGAGAACACGATGGTCTTCGGCTTCGCCACGCGGATGATGTGCTCGAGCACCAGCGCTGCATAGGTCAGGAGAGGACGACGCGCATCCGCGACGATCTCGATGTCGGCGAGCATGTCGACAGCCGCAAGACGACGCAGACGACGCGAGAAGTCGAGCGCCTCGGCAGCCGAGATCGAATAGCCGTGCATCACCTGGAGCGGATAGCCGCTCTGGATGATGTGGATGCGCGCGAGCGCGCGCCAGGTGCCGCCGACCGCGTAGAAGCTCCGGCCGCCACCTGCCTTGAGTTGCGGCACCCCGTCGAGCGTCTCGCGGACGATGCGGTCGGCGCGTTTGAGAGATTTATGCGCGAGGTCCTGCAGAGCGAGGCCGCCGAGCGGCAGCGTCACGCCGCTGCGCACGCTGTTCTTACGCACGTCGATCAGTTCGAGCGAACCGCCGCCGAGATCGCCGACGATGCCGTCGGGGTGATGGATGCCGGAGATCACGCCCAGCGCCGACAACCGCGCCTCGCGCGGGCCCGACAGGATCTCGATCTTCACCGCGCAGATGCGCTCGGCTTTGGCGATGAAGTCGGGGCCGTTGGAGGCATCGCGGCAGGCGGCGGTCGCAATCGCAAACACCCGTCCGACCTGCATCACCCGGCACAGCGCACGGAAGCGCTTGAGCGAGGTCAGCGCCTTGTCGACGGCGTCGGGTGCGAGCAGGCCCGTGCTCTGCACCTCGCGCCCGAGGCCGCACAGCGTCTTCTCGTTGAAGATCGGAATGAGGCTCCGCGTCAGTCCCTCGTACACGACGAGGCGGACCGAGTTGGAGCCGATATCGATGACCGCGACGCTCGAGCCGCGCTTGCGCGGCCGCTTCACGTCAGAGATCCCGGATCAGGATTGATGACGTTCATTACGGCGCGTGAGGCGGCGCGGCGAGGATTCCTTGAGCGACTTACCACGGCCAGACAGACTCGGATTTGTCATGAAGTAGTTGTGAGCGTTGAAAGGCTCCTCGCCCTTCGCGGTCTTCATACGCGTTGAGGACCCGTCCGGCAACAATTGCCAGCTCTGCTCGTTGTCCTTGAGATTCGCGACCATGATCTGTTCGAGAACCTGCTGATGCACCGTGGGATTTTGCAGCGGACACAGCACCTCGACGCGGCGGTCGAGGTTGCGCGGCATCATGTCGGCCGAGGAGATATACACAGCCGCTTTCGCGCTCGGCAGGCCCTGGCCCATGCCGAAGCAGTAGATTCGGCCGTGTTCCAGGAAGCGTCCGATGATCGACTTGACGCGGATGTTCTCCGACAGGCCGGGGATGCCGGGCCGCAGGCAACAGATGCCGCGCACCACGAGCTCGACCTGCACGCCCGCCTGTGAGGCCTCGTAGAGTGCGTCGATGATGTCGGGGTCGACCAACGCGTTCATCTTCATCCAGACCGCGCCGGGCCGGCCGTGCCGCGCATGCGCGGTCTCGCCCTGGATGTGCTCGATGATGCGCTTGCGCAAGGTCAGCGGCGACACCGCCATCTTTTCCAGATCGCTCGGCGCCGCATAGCCGGTGATAAAGTTGAACACGCGCGCAGCGTCGCGGCCGATGGTCGGCTCCGAGGTGAAGTAGGAGAGGTCGGTGTAGATGCGCGCGGTCACCGGGTGGTAATTGCCGGTGCCGGTGTGGACGTAGGTTGTCAGGCTGCCGCCCTCGCGGCGCACCACCATCGACAGCTTCGCGTGCGTCTTCAGTTCGAGGAAGCCATAGACGACCTGGACGCCGGCGCGTTCGAGATCGCGCGCCCAGCGGATGTTGGCCTCTTCGTCGAAGCGCGCCTTCAGCTCGATCAGCGCGGTGACGGATTTGCCGGCTTCGGCGGCTTCCACAAGCGCGCGCACGATCGGCGAGTTGCTGGAGGTGCGGTAGAGCGTCTGCTTGATGGCGACGACGTCGGGGTCGCGCGTCGCCTGCTGGAGAAACTGCACCACCACGTCGAAGGATTCGTAGGGATGATGGACGACGAGGTCCTTCTGCCGGATCGCCGCGAAGATGTCGCCGCCGTGCTCGCGCACGCGCTCGGGATGGCGCGGGACGTAAGGGGTGAATTCGAGATCGGGCCGGTCGAGGCGGGTGAGCTGCGAGAGCTCGTTCATGGCCAGTACGCCGTCGACCAGCAACACCTCGTCGTCGGCGGCCGATAGCGCATGCTGCACGAAGCTGCGCAGCTGCTCCGGCATCTTGGCGTCGATCTCGAGCCGGATCACCGACCCGCGGCGGCGGCGCTTCAGCGCGGTCTCGAATAGGCGGACGAGATCCTCGGCCTCTTCCTCGATCTCGAGCTCGGAGTCGCGGATGATGCGGAAAGCGCCCTGGCCTTGAAGATTGTAGCCGGGGAACAGGCGGTTGATGAACAGCGCGGTGGCCTGCTCCAGCGAGATCAGCCGGACGACCTTGCCGTCAGCCGGCAGGCGGATGAAGCGGTCGATCTTGCCGGGCATGCGGATCAGCGCGTTCATCTGCTTGCCGTCGGCGGCGCGCGTGAGTTGGAGCGCGATGGTGAAGCCGAGGCTCGGAATGAACGGGAAGGGGTGGGCCGGGTCGATCGCGAGCGGTGTCAGCAGCGGAAACACGTTGCTGAGGAAGTAGTCCTCGACCCAGGTTCGCTCCGCCTTGGTGACCTCCTTGCCCTCGACCAGAACGATGCCCTCGTTGGCCAACGTGCCGCGCAGGTCGCGCCAGATCGCCTGCTGGTCGGAGGCCAGTTGCGAGACGGTCCGGTTGATAAGCGCGAGCTGCTCGGACGGCGTCAGGCCATCGGGGCTGCGTTCGGCAATGCCCTCGCGCACCTGGGCCTTGATGCCGGCGACGCGGACCATGAAGAACTCGTCGAGATTATTCGCTGAAATCGACAGGAATCGCACCCGCTCCAGCATGGGGTGGCTGGCATTGACCGATTCCTCCAGGACGCGGCGGTTGAAGTGCAGCCAGGAGAGCTCGCGATTGATGAACCGCTCGGGGCTCGATGCGATCGCCGGATGGCCCTCGGCTTCCGGAGCTTTTTCTTTAACTTCAACAGCTTGCGCAGAGTCCATCAGAAATCGATCCATCCAGTTCGCCCAAATTTGCGACTTATGCGCAAAACCGTCGGGAGCTTGTGTTAGAGCGATGACGTTTCGATGACATTGATGTTCCGCTGCCGGGCCGCGTCAAGCCGCCTTGGTCAGACATCCCGCAAGAGCTCGGCGGCCAGGGCCCGGGTGACGGGACGGCCGAGGCGCAGGGCCTCGCTGTCCAGCAGCTCCACGGCCTGCCGGGCGGCGGCCGAGGACCGCTCCAGGCGGGTAGCGAGGTAGCTGACCACGCTCTCGTCCACGGCGAGCTGGCGGTCGGCGCAGAATTTGACGATCAGGCCGCGGAAGAGCTGGTCGTCAGGCGGCAGCAGCGCGATGACAGGCACGGCGCGCAGCCGCGAGCGCAGGTCGGGCAGCTCGATCTCGAGCGATGCCGGCATCTGGCGCCCGGTGAAGAGGACGTAGGCGTCGTCCTCGCGGGCCAGGTTCATCAGATGGAACAAGGCGCGCTCGTCAAATTCCCTGACCTTGGGATCCTCGACCACCAGCGCGCCGGTGACGAGCGCACCCGGGACGGCTTCGGCGGTCAGCGCATTGGCGGTGGTCGAACGGGCGCCCGAAGCCTCGGACCAGATCGCGGCGAGATGGCTCTTGCCGCTCCCTTCCGGGCCGGCCAGCCACATGATCCGGTTCGGCCATTCCGGCCAGGCGTCGATGAGGGCAACACCGGCGGCGTTGGCGGGGCCTTCGAGGAAATTGTCCCGGCTCAGGCTCTCCGCATGCGGAAGCGAAAACGCCAATTGTCGGGGATGAACGCGGCCTGGCACGCTTGCTTTGCTCCGTGCCGGCGTGCCGGCTTCGTTTGAGGAGATGCGACTTAATCGAGCGGAGTTGGCCTTTTGCGGGGCCGCATCCCAACTCATTTGGCCTCGATAGTGCTACTTGATAAGTACTACTTGGCTTCGATCGTACTCATGTGCCGCAACCACTCGACGAGATAGAGCGACACCGAGGAGAGCGTGAAGGCCGTGACGAGGCCCATCAGGATTATATCATAAGGACCGGGCTTGAAGCCGAAGGCGAGGGCGGCCAGCACCAGCGCCGCGAATGCCACCTGGGCCACAGTGTTGAGCTTGGATACCCTCGAGGGCTTCATCTCGACAGGGCGGTCGAACAGCCACGAAACGATCACGGCGGCGACGATCATGATGTCGCGCGAGACCACCAGGATGACGATCCAGCGCGGAATCGCACCCCAGATGCCCAGGGCCATGTAGATCGAGACCAGCAGCGCCTTGTCGGCGAGCGGGTCGAGCAAGGCGCCGAGCTCGCTCGTCATGTTGAAGCGCTTGGCAAGGAAGCCGTCGACCGCATCGCTGATACCCGCGATCAGGAAGACGGCGAACGCCACCTCCATTTGGCTCGACACGATGGCCCAGACGATGATCGGGACCAGCATGATGCGGCCCAGGGTAATGATATTCGGAATACTCACGAAAGCGCTTCCCGGCACCCGGTCTGACCTCGAATCCGGCCCTTAGAGGCTGAACCGGTTGATATCTCTACATAGTATACGAAGGCGCGCCATGCGAGCCATTGCGCGTCCCCGGAATTCGACGTAACCAGCCGCAAACCCACTGGAAATCGGGCATGACCGACCGCAAAAACGGCCTCACTTACGCCGATTCAGGCGTCGATATCGACGCGGGCAACCGCCTGGTCGACCTGATCAAGCCGATGGTGCGCGCCACCGCTCGGCCCGGCGCCGACGCCGAAATCGGCGGATTCGGCGGCCTGTTCGACCTCAAGGCGGCCGGCTTCAAAGACCCCATCCTGGTGGCCGCGACCGACGGCGTCGGCACCAAGGTCAAGATCGCGATCGAGACCGGCCTGCATGGCGGGATCGGCATCGACCTTGTCGCCATGAGCGTCAATGACCTTGTGGTGCAGGGCGCCGAGCCGCTGTTCTTCCTGGATTATTTTGCCTGCGGCAAGCTCGATCCGGAGGCGACCGCCTCGATCGTCGCCGGTGTCGCCGAAGGCTGCCGCGAATCCGGTTGCGCCCTGATCGGCGGCGAGACGGCCGAGATGCCCGGCCTCTACAAGGACGGCGATTACGATCTCGGCGGCTTTGCCGTCGGCGCCGCGGAGCGTGGCACGCTGTTGCCGCGCAAGGACATCGCCGCCGGCGATGCCGTGATCGGGCTCGCCTCGTCGGGCGTGCACTCCAACGGTTTCTCGCTGGTGCGCAAAATTGTGGAACAATCCGGCCTCGGCTTCGAGGCGCAGGCGCCGTTCTCGCCCGTCATGACGCTCGGCGGCGCGTTGCTGACGCCGACGCGGCTCTACGTCAAATCCTGCCTGCGCGCGATCCGCGAGACCGGTGCGGTGAAGGGGCTTGCCCATATCACCGGCGGCGGCTTCACGGACAACATTCCGCGCGTGCTGCCGAACCATCTCGGCGTCGGTATCGACCTGGCGCGCCTTCCGGTGCTGCCGGTGTTCAAATGGCTGGCAGCTCAAGCCGGCATCGCCGAGCTCGAAATGCTGCGGACCTTCAATTGCGGGATCGGCATGATCGCGATTGTCGAGCCGGACAAGGTGAACGAGATCATGCAGGTCTTCGCTGAGGCCGGTGAGACCGTGGCACAGCTCGGCACCGTGATCCCAGCCGAAGGCGAGCACCGCGTCGTCTATAACGGCCACCTCGACCTGGCGCTGTGATGAAGCGCCGCGTCGCCATCCTGATATCGGGGCGCGGCTCCAACATGGCCGCGCTGATCAAGGGCGCGGCCGCACCGGATTTTCCGGCGGAGATTTCCCTGGTCATCTCGAACAAGGCCGATGCGCTGGGGCTGGAAACGGCCAAAGCGCGCGGCGTGAAGACGCTGGTGATCGAAAGCAAGCCGTTCGGCAAGAACCGCGCCGGCTTCGAGACGGTACTGCAGACAGCGCTCGATCAGCATGGCATCGAGCTGATCTGTCTCGGCGGCTTCATGCGCCTGTTCACGGCGGAATTCACCAAGGCCTGGTACGGGCGGATGCTCAACATCCATCCCTCGCTGCTGCCGTCTTTCCCCGGTCTCGACCCGCACGGCCAGGCCTTGCGCGCCGGCGTCAAGCTGTCTGGCGCGACGGTGCACTTCGTGATCCCCGAGACCGACGCCGGTCCCATCGTGATGCAGGGCGCGGTGCCTGTGAGCGACCACGATACCGGGGCCACGCTGTCGGAGCGCATCCTCGAGATCGAGCACCGCATCTATCCTGAGGCGCTACGGCTGCTCGCGGCCGGCAAGATCCGGATCGAGGGTGACGTCTGCAAGACGGCGGGCGGCGGGCCGTCGGAGAATTTTTTGATTGCGCCGGTGGCGAATTGAAGCGCTGTCGCGTTTCGTCGTCATAAATAAAAACCCCCGGCGGAGCCGGGGGCAACGTCATGATCTCTCGCGCAAAATCGAGAGAAATCAGGAAACCTTGAGGTTCTCCGCGGATGCTTTGCCGCGGTTCTCCACGAGGTCGTATTCAACCGCTTGGTTTTCGTTGAGGGTGGAAAGTCCCGCACGCTCGACGGCGGAGATATGGACGAACACGTCCTTGTCGCTGCCGTTCGGCTTGATGAACCCATAGCCCTTGGTCGGGTTGAACCATTTGACGGTGCCCTTTTGCGGCATCCTCAGTCTCCTCCGCTAGATACAAAAAAGACGCGGCCGCTTTTTTCGCGTGCCACGCCACAAACGGGCTTCCGGAAGTCTGTTCGAGTCTTGAATCTCAATGTCGCGAAACGCACAGCCGAGCGCCAATTCCGATTGTGTCCGATATTGCAACATGAAAATCGCGCGTTAGCAAGCCGTGCGCGAATTTCAAGCCAGGGCCGGGCGAACAGGATTGCAATTTGCGACCTGTGGCCGTGGAACCACAATCCCGGGCAATAGCCTCGGCCATAGCGTGCCAACCCGTTGACCCTCCGTGACAGTTCGGAACAAATCGCCGCACGCGCCGCAGCTTGTGTTGCATTCCAGCGCTCCGCCACTCGCTTCGGGAAGGTCGTCATGTGCTGCACCTCGCAGCTCTCCGGGACACGGCAGACGATCGGACTGGATCGCTTCCGCCGGATTGCGACGGCGATCGCCATGGCCTGTACGTTCGTCGTGATGATGTCGGCCGCGACGCCCGGCTTGGCGCAAAGTCCGACGCCCACGCCGACCCCAACCCCATTGCCGTCACCGACTCCGGTTCCTATGCCGACCTCGACCAATTACGACCAGTCGGCCGGCAACAGCGCGCTCGATCTCGGCTCGAATTTCCTGGAGCGGCTCGGCAACCAGGCATCTGGCGGCGTCAACCGGGCGTTTCGGACCAATCCGGGCGGCGGCGGCGCGTCGACGGCCACGGAGGATCCGCGCTACCGCGCCTGGTTCGAGGGCTACGGCATCTCGGTCCGGACCGATGCACAGGGCGATTTCGTCGGCGACAAGCGCAAGACGGTTGGCGGTGTCGCGGGCTTTGGCGCGCGGCTCGCGCCGGGCGTCAATATCGGCTTCTCCGTCGACCAGAGCGACACCGACATCGACGTGCCGCTCGCGCTTCAGTCCGCGACACTGGACCTGACGCAGCTCGGCTTCAACGGCTCCGTCGACAAGGGCCCATGGACCTGGGCTTTCGCGGTGGTGCACGGTTTCGGCAAGGTCCGTTCCGGCCGGGATACCGGCCTGGGTTTTGCGACCGCGGGTTATGGCGCCGCAATCGACGGCGCGCTGACCGAGATCAGCTACTACTGGACTCAGGACCAGATGCGCATCGTGCCCAAGGGGGCGCTGGAATATGTCCGCGCCACCAGCGCCGCGTTCCAGGAGGCCGACGGCCTCGATCCCCTCAATGTCGGCTCGACGGCGCTCTCACGCGCGCGCGTCATGATCGGGGCCGAGATCGGGCGCTACTTCATCTTCGAGCAGAAGATCCTGGACCTGTCCGCCTACGGCAAGTTCGTCGACAATTTTTATCAGAACCTGGGATCGGTGCAGGTGAGCCTCGGGACCCAGAGCATTGTCGTGCCCGGCATCGGCGAGAGCCGCTACGGCATGGATGCCGGCGCCTCGGCCTCGCTCAGCTTGACCAACACTGCGCGGCTCTACATCAATTACGACGGCAAGTTCCGCAACGAGCTGACGTCGCACCAGGGCACGCTCGGCGTCGAATATCGGTGGTGAGGCGAAGCCTGCCTGCATCCGCCCAGAGCATGATCCGGAAAAGTGCGGAGCGGTTGTTTGAAAAGGTCATGCCCAAGCTTCAGGTCGGCGTTGCCGCGATATATCCCGTCAATCCAAAGCCTTCGCGCGCGGCCGTCATCATCGGCACCAGCGCGTTCGGGTGGATGAACTCGTCGCGGAAACAGGGATGCATCTTGGGATCGAAGATTTTCTTCAGCCAGTCGACCACGATCTTGTGGCGCTCGGAGGTGCGGAACTCCTTGTGATAGGTGAGCCAGAGATCGGCGTGGTGGCTGACGCCGAGATCGACGGCAACGAGCGGGGCGCCGAGCGCGATCGAGACCGTCGGCAGGAACCCGATGCCGGCGCCGCGCTCCACTGCATAGAGCACGCCGACCGACGAGTTGGTCTTGATCCCGACGATGCCCTCGAGCGACTTCAGTCCGAGCACGCGGGCGTAGGCGCCGTCATCGACCTGCGGCGCGTTCTGCTTGATGATGCGGTGGTTCTTCAGCTCGGCCAGGCCCGCCGGGACGCCGTAGAGGTTTTCGTACTCCTTGGAGACGAACGGATAGATGTGCAGACGGCCGAGCTTGGCGACGATCAGATCCGGATTGGTCGGCGGCTCGAGCTGGATCGCGATATCGGATTCCAGCCGCGCGACGTCGGCCTGCTCCATCGCGCAGCGCAGGTCGACGGTGATCTTGCGATAGGTCTTCTGGAAGTCGATCAGTCGCGGCAGGATCCAGAAATTGCCGGGGCCTTCCGTCACCGCGACGCGCACGGTGCCTGACATATCGTTCGACGATCGCGAGGCACGCCGGAGGACGTTGAAGGCATGACGCTCCATCAGCGCCACGTCGGCGATCATGGCGCTGCCTTCGTCGCTGAGCGTGAGCCCGCTCTGGTCGCGCAGGAACAGCTTGCAGTCGATGCTCTCTTCGAGCCGGTCGATCCTGCGCATGAGGGTCGTGGAGGTGAGCCCGAGCTCCTCAGCGGCGTTGCGAAAGCTTTTATATTTTGCGCAAGCTAAAAATAATTTCAAATCGTCCCAGGACGCATCCAGGGCTTCTTCACGGTGCTGCATCATAGCAGCACCCCGGTGCAATAACTGCTGCATACTCCTGATCCCCAGCCGCTAAGCTCTTCGCGATAGCGGGGCACGAAAGCCGCGGACGATAAAGGGGTGACATAGGTATGGAAAGGGGCTCGTTTGCCGCAAGGCATGATTTCGACGCGCTGCCGCTCAGTCCGGATGTCGACGTCCGTTGCGCCCAATTTTCCGAAATTGCCGCGCTTTCGCAGATGGCGCACCGGCTGGTGCCGGGCGTTCGGATCGGGACGGCTGAGCTTGCAAGATACTTCACCTTCGATCCCGAGAGCATCCTGACTTTCAGCCGGAAGGGCAACCTCGTCGGCGGCATGGCCTTCCTGTTTCTGAACGAACGCGGCCACGATGCGCTGCTGCTCGACGAGATCTGTCTCACCGCGCCGGAAACGCGCCATCTCGCTTCTGCGAAGGAGGACGTTTCTGCCATCTACATCTGGGCGATCGCGGCGACAGGGCGCGGCGTCGCCGGTCTCGGCAAGGCCGCGGCTCATCTAAGACAGCTAAGGTTTCGTAACGCGGATTGCTATGCGCAGCCGTCAACCGTGGCCGGACGCGACATCATGAAGGCGACCGGCTTCGAGCCTGTTCCGAGCTTCCAACCCGACCTCTGGTGCTACGAGCGCCCCTGGCATCGACAACCCATGCGCATGCCCGGCGCGGTCATCCAAGCAAGGAGTTTTGCAGATGCACGGTACTAGGATTCCTCTCGCGAAGCCCGACTCCCGCGCCATCACCATTCGCCTCGCACGCGACCTCAGCGATCTCATGCTGGTCACCTCGATCCGCTCAGCCGTCTATCTCGCCGAGCAGGATTGCCCGTTCGATGAGGAGTTCGACGGCAACGACATGGTCGCCGCGCATTTCATCGGCTATGTCGGCAACGAGCCTGCCGGCTGTCTGCGGGTGCGGTTCTTCGGCGATTTCGCCAAGGTGGAACGGCTTGCGGTGCGGCATCAATATCGGCGCTCGCGCGTCTCGTTCAAGTTGGTACAGGCGAGCGTCGACTATGTGAAGCGCAAGGGCTTTCGCAAGATCTACGGCCAGGCGCAGGACCGTCTGGTCGATTTCTGGGCCCATTTCGGCGCCAAGCCGCTCGGCCACAATCGCAAGGTTACCTTCTCCGACTTCTCCTACACGGAAATGCTGCTGGAGATCGAACCGGGTCCGGACGCGATTACACTGGACAGCGATCCCTATGTGATCATCCGTCCCGAGGGCGATTGGGACCGGCCGGGCGTGCTCGACGCCTCGGCAGGACGAGCCGTGACGTCGCCGCTGCGGGACGTCGCGCTCGCTGGCCGTTGAAACCAGTGCAGCTGCGCACAAGATCATGCTAGCTTCCATCACCGACGATCCGCCAATCCTGGTCTGCGCGGATCTCCAGGTCGAATATCTGACCCCTGGACGTCGCCACGTCATCCTCGACGGCGAGGTTGCGACGGCGCGTTGCCTGGAACTGCTGACGCTGTGGCGCGACAATCTCTGGCCGGTGATGCATTTGAAGCGCATCGCTCAGGCAGCCTGGTTCAATCCGGCATCCAGGCTGACCGATTGGATCGTGGACGCGAAGCCGCGGCCGGGAGAAATGACGTTCGAGCACCCGCTGCCGTCGGCCTACAGTTCGTCGCGGTTCGTGGACTACATGTCCAATATCCGCAATGTGCGTTGCGTGCTCGCAGGCTTTTCCCTGGACGAAACCATCCTGGCCACCGCTGTCGACGGGTTTCATCGCAGCCATCGCTACCAGGTGGCCGCCGATGCGGTGGCCTGCCGCCAGCCGGGAACTGGCGACGCCGCCGCCTACAAGCATGCGGTAGTGAATGTGATCGGGAATTTTGCTACAATCCAGTCCAGCGCCGAACTGATCAGAGCCAGCGGCGCCGTTGCGGTGTAGACGGCCGCGATCGGCGGATGGAGTGGGACATTGTCACGGGGAGATCAGCTCAAGGAGCTGGCAAGCGACCTGTCGCATGCCGCCGAGGCGGCGCGCCGTCTTGGTTTGTCCACGACGGTATATCTGCTGTCGATGGCGCTGGTGGAAGTGCGGGAAGCCACTGCCGCCGATGGCGATGGGAATGACGACGGCGCGGCGTGAGCGCTGCCCCGTGCAGCTGCCCGATGTGCGGCTTTGTGCAACGCTGCTGAGCGCTTGCCGCCGACGAATTGGCGTTGCAAGTTTTGCGTTGCCGCAATAGCCAAGTGACTGGATCATCGAGTGATGACGCTGGCCGCGCCGGCGACGTGACGCTTTCAAGGATTCTCGCAAATGTCCATGCTGCCCAATTCGCAAGAGGCCCGGGATGTGGCCTACCAGCTCCATTCCTACACCAACGCGCGCGCCCATCAGCAGGCCGGTCCCCTGGTGATCGAACGCGGCGAGGGTCCTTACGTGTTCGACGCGTCGGGCAAGCGCTATTTCGAGGCGATGGCAGGCCTGTGGAGCGTCGGGCTCGGCTTCAACGAGAAGCGGCTGGTCGAGGCCGCGCACAAGCAGATGCTGGCGCTGCCGTTCTACCATACGTTCTCCGCCAAATCGCACGGGCCCTCGATCGATCTCGCCGAGAAGCTGGTGGCGCTCGCGCCGGTGCCCATGAGCAAGGTGTTCTTCACCAATTCCGGCTCGGAGGCGAACGACACCGTCCTGAAGCTGATCGCCTATCGCTCCAACGCGCTCGGCCAGCCGCAGCGCAAGAAGGTGATAAGCCGGATGCGCGCCTATCACGGCGTCACTATCGCGTCCGCCAGCCTGACCGGCCTGCCGAACAACCACCGCTCATTCGACCTGCCGCTGCCGAATATCCTGCACACGGGCTCGCCGCATTTCTACAAGGACGGCGCGCCCGGCGAGAGCGAGGAGGCCTTCGCGACACGGCGGGCCGAGGAGCTCGATGCGCTGATCCAGAAGGAAGGCCCGGACACGATCGCGGCCTTCTTCGGCGAGCCGGTGATGGGGGCGGGCGGCGTCATCGTGCCGCCGGCGACCTATTGGGACAAGATCCAGAAGGTTTTGAACAAGTACGACATCCTGCTGGTCGCCGACGAGGTGATCTGCGGTTTTGGCCGCACCGGGAAGATGTTCGGCTGCGAGACCTATGGTATCAAGCCTGACGCGATCGTGGTCTCCAAGCAGATCACCTCGAGCTATTTCCCGCTGTCGGCGATCCTCCTGAACGAGCGCATGTTCGAGCCGATCGCGGACGAGAGCAACAAGATCGGCGTGCTTGGCCACGGCTTTACCGCGGGCGGTCATCCGGTCGGCTCGGCGATTGCGCTGGAGAATTTGAAGATCATCGAGGAGCGTGGCCTGGTCGCACATGCCGCCGAGCTCGGCGGCTACATGCAAGCCAAGCTGCGCGAGCTCACCAGCCATCCGCTGGTCGGCGAGGTTCGCGGCGTCGGCATGATCGCTGCGATCGAATTGGTACTGGACAAGGGGCGCAAGACCGCAGCGGCGACGCCCGGCGCCGTTGGCGGCATGGCCAGCCGCATGCTGCAGGAGCGCGGCGTGATTTCGCGCAACATGCTGGACGCCATCGCCATCTGTCCGCCGCTGATCGTCACCAAGGCCCAGATCGACGAGCTGATCGCGGCGATCTCAGGCGTGCTGGATGACATGAAGCCGGAAGTGGCGAAACTGACGCCGGCGTAGGCTCTCGCTTCGTACGGCGTTCGGTCTAACACCGTCACCCCCGCGCAACGGCGAAGCCGTTGTCGCTGGAGGCGCTCGCCCCTTTGGCGAGCCTCGAAGGGCGACGGCCCGACTGCGGCAGCGGGGCCGTGCATCCTTCGAGGCTCCCCGTGCGATGCTTCGCACCGCGCGCCTCGCACCTCAGGATGACGGTGCAACACTGTTTTCGCGTTGGCAGTTAGCGACTTGCCTATTCCGCCCGCTGAACCCCGATCACGCGGCCTTTCTCGACCGCCAGCGCCAGCTCGCCGCGCTTCAGTTTCAGTGCGGCTTCGCCGAACAGTTCGCGGCGCCAGCCGCGTAGCGCCGGCACGTCGGCCTCGTCGCTGGCCGCGATCTCCTCGAGATCGTCGACGGTCGCAATCACCTTGCTGGCGACCGCATGGCGCTCCGCGGTCATCCGCAGCAGCACCTTCAATAGCTCCACGATCGCGGCGCCATTGTTATTGTTGCGCGGCTTCTCCAGCTTCGGCAGCGTGGCGGGATCCCGCGCCAGCCCGCGCTCGACCGCGGCGACGATGTCCGCGCCCCATTTTGATTTCTCGAAACCCTTCGGCACGGAGCGCAAGTTTGCGAGCTTTTCGATCGTGTTCGGCGCGTGGGTCGCGATGTCGCTGACGGCCTCGTCGCGCAGCACGCGGCCGCGCGGCACGTCGCGGCTCTGCGCCTCCTGCTCGCGCCAGGCGGCGACCTCCATCAGGACCGCAAGGTCCTTGGGCTTGCGCACCCGCGTCTTGAGCCGTTCCCAGGCGCGTTCGGGGTGGAAGTCGTAGGTCTTCGGCGAGGTCAGGACCTCCATCTCGATGGAGACCCACTCGCTGCGGCGGCGCTTCTTCAGATCGGCATCGAGCGCGGCGAACACGTCACGCAGATGCGTGACGTCGGACACGGCGTAATGCATCTGCTCCTTGGTCAGCGGCCGGCGCGACCAGTCGGTAAAGCGGTGGGTCTTGTCGGGCCGGTGGCCGGCGACCTTCTCGACCAGCGCGTCGTAGGCGATGCTGTCGCCGTAGCCGAGCACCATGGCCGCGACCTGGGTGTCGAACACCGGGTGCGGAATGATGTTGGCCTGGTGCCAGATGATCTCGATGTCCTGGCGGGCGGCGTGGAACACCTTCAGCACGCCCTCGTTGGCCATCAGCTCGAAGAACGGCTTGAGGTCGATGCCCTCGGCCAGGGTGTCGATGACGATCGCTTCCTCGGCGCTGGCCATCTGCACCACGCACAGCAGCGGGTAATAGGTGGTCTCGCGCAGGAACTCGGTATCGACTGTTATGACGGGGTGCTTGGCCAGCCGGCTGCAGGCAGCCGCAAGGTCAGCGGTGGTGGTAATCAAATCCATGAACGGCCCATGACAAGTCCATCAGCCGTTCTGCCGAAAGCGCTGTGATGTCAAGGGGCTCTAAGCGAATTCGAGCCTTGCATTTGGGCCGGAATCGCATTTTCCGACGATAATCCTATTCGTAGCGGACCCGCCGCGAGGGTTTTCGGGCGCAAGGCAGTGCCACCACGACCACGCACATGGCGACCAGCGCCAGTCCCAGGAACTCGAAAACCAACAGATCCATGGCAAAACCCCTCGGAAACATTGCTAAACTTGTCCGGGGCGAATTGAGGGTCTGTTAATTCTCGTGGTTACCGGCGGCGGGCCGGGCCGGATGGTGGACGCGGGGTTAACGGGACTTGAGGCCCACGATCACGTCACGACCGCGGCGGCATCGGCGATCGGCTCGAGATCGTCGAGCCTCAGCCTGCCTGAAGGCATGATCTCGCGTAGAGGCCGGTCTGTTTGGAAACAGCCACGGCCGGACACGCCCCCGCATCATAGGTTACGCCTTCGGCTAATCTGATCCACCCTACGAATTGAACGTCCTCACGTCCCGCAGAACGTCTGCAACACCCGTTGGTCCGGCAGCGGCGGATCGGCGTAGGCCGCGTACTCGGGCTGGTCCTCGTAGGGCTTGGCCAGCACCTTCACCAATTCCTCGAACGGCGCGTAGTCATCATTCACCGCCGCCTGGATCACGGCTTCGACGCGGTGGTTGCGGGGAATGAACATCGGGTTGACGGCGTGCATGGCGGCTTGCCGCTCGGTTGCAGACTGCGGCTCCAGAGCCGTGCGCTCGTGCCAGCGCCTGGCCCACTCGTCGAAGGCTGTGGGGTCCGTGAACTGTGCGCGCGCGGCATCCGCAACGAGACTGCCTGCGGCGTCGCCCAGCTTGCGGAAGGTGAGGGTGAAATCAGCCTGGTTCTTCGCCATCGCATCCAGCAGGTCCTGGATCAGCGCCTCGTCGCCGTCGCGCTCGGTGAATAGCCCGATCTTCCGGCGCAGGCCTGCCTGATAGGCTTTGCTGAAGGTGTCCGGAAATGCGCCAAGGATCTCCTGCGCCTGCTCGATCGCCTTTTCCTGCTCTTCACCAAACAGTGGCAACAGGCATTCGGCCAGTCGGGTCAGATTCCACAACGCGATGCGCGGCTGGTTGGCATAGGCATAGCGGCCCATCTCGTCGATCGAGGAAAACACCTGCGCGGGATTATAGGCGTCCATGAAGGCGCACGGACCGTAATCGATGGTCTCGCCGGAGACGGAGCTGTTGTCGGTGTTCATCACGCCGTGGATGAAGCCAACCAGCAGCCAGCGCGCGACGAGGTCGGCCTGGCGCGCGACGACACCGGCGAGCAGTGCGTGGTAGGGCCTATCGACGCCAAGCAGCTCCGGATAGTGCCTGGCGAGGACGTGGTCGGCGAGCTGGCGGATCGCGTCGGCGTCGCGGCGGACGGCAAAGAACTGGAAGGTGCCGACGCGGATGTGGCTCGAGGCCACGCGGGTCAGCACCGCGCCGGGCAGCGCGGTCTCGCGAATGACGTGCTCGCCGGTGACGACGGCGGCGAGCGAGCGGGTGGTCGGAATGCCCAGCGCGAACATCGCCTCGCTGACGATGTATTCGCGCAGCACCGGCCCGAGCGCGGCGCGGCCATCGCCGCGGCGGGAAAACGGGGTGGGGCCCGAGCCCTTGAGCTGGACGTCGCGGCGGATGCCGTCGTTGTCGATGACCTCGCCGAGCAGGACCGCCCGGCCGTCGCCGAGCTGTGGGACGAATTGCCCGAACTGGTGGCCGGCATAGGCCATGGCGATGGGATCGGCGCCTGCGGGAACCGTCTTGCCGGCCAGGATCTCGGCGCCCTCCGGCGTCTCCAAGACATCAGGGTCGAGTCCGAGCTGGAGCGCCAGCGGCCGGTTCAGCTTGATCAGCCGGGGCGCGGCCACGGGGGTCGGCGCGACGCGGGCGAAGAAGCTGTCCGGCAGCGCCGAATAGGAGTTCTGGAAGGGGAAATGAACCGTCATGGCCTCAAGATAGGCGTGGAACGCCTGATGGCAAAGGCTTGAGCCCAGATTGACCAGAAATGGGCACTTCCAGGCGAAAACAGGGCGTTCCCTTGGTTGCCGCCTTGGGCCTCGTCGGGTAAACCCTGCCGCAACTTTGGACCGGCCGTTTTCGGCAGGTCCGATTCGATCCTCCGACATTGATTTTGGGACGACCATGCATCGCTACCGGTCACATACATGCGGCGCGCTCCGCGAGAACAACATCGGCGAGACGGTCCGCCTTTCAGGCTGGGTCCATCGCGTTCGCGACCATGGCGGCGTGCTGTTCATCGACCTGCGCGACCATTACGGCCTGACCCAATGCGTGGTCGACCCGGACTCGCCGGCGTTCTCGCAAGCTGAAAAGCTGCGCTCGGAATTCGTGGTACGGATGGACGGCAAAGCCCGCCGCCGCCCCGAAGGAACCGACAATGACGATTTGCCGACCGGCAAGATCGAGATCTATGTCAACGAGATCGAAATTCTGGGCCCGGCCGGCGACCTGCCGCTGCCGGTGTTCGGCGAGCAGGAATACCCCGAGGACATTCGCCTGAAGTACCGCTTCCTCGATTTGCGCCGCGAGAAGCTGCACCAGAACATCATGACGCGCGTCGAAATCATCAAGTCGATGCGTCGGCGCATGGAGGGGCAAGGCTTCTTCGAGTTCAACACCCCGATCCTGACCGCGTCCTCGCCGGAAGGCGCGCGCGACTTCCTGGTGCCCTCGCGCATCCATCCGGGAAAATTCTACGCGCTGCCGCAGGCGCCGCAGCAGTACAAGCAGCTCTTGATGATGTCGGGCTTCGACCGCTACTTCCAGATCGCGCCCTGTTTCCGCGACGAGGACCCGCGCGCCGACCGGCTGCCGGGCGAGTTCTACCAGCTCGATGTCGAGATGAGCTTTGTCACGCAGGAAGACGTCTTCGCGGCGATGGAGCCTGTCATCACCGGCGTGTTCGAGGAGTTCGCCAAGGGCAAGCCGGTGAGCAAGAACTGGCGCCAGATTCCGTTCGCCGAGGCGCTGCGCAAATACGGCAGCGACAAGCCGGACCTGCGCAACCCCATCGAGATGCAGGATGTCTCCGAACACTTCCGCGGCTCCGGCTTCAAGGTCTTTGCGCGCATGCTCGAAGACCCCAAGAACCAGGTCTGGGCGATCCCGGCGCCGGGTGGCGGCAGCCGCGCCTTCTGCGACCGCATGAACTCGTGGGCGCAGGGCGAAGGCCAGCCCGGCCTCGGCTACATCATGTGGCGCGAGGAGACCAGTAAGCCGGGCGAGGGCACTCTCAGCGGTTCGCTGGTGCTCAGCGGCTCTCCGGAGAAAACCACAGTTGGTGCGGGCCCGCTTGCAAACAATATTGGACCGGAACGAACGGAAGCGATCCGCGCGCAGATCGGCGTGAAGGAAGGCGATGCCGCCTTCTTCGTCGCCGGCGATCCCGACAAGTTCTGGAAGTTTTCAGGGTTGGCCCGCAACAAGGTCGGCGAGGAATTGAACCTCACCGACAAGGAGCGGTTCGAACTGGCCTGGATCGTCGACTTCCCGATGTACGAGTACAACGAGGAGGACAAGAAGGTCGACTTCTCGCACAACCCGTTCTCGATGCCGCAGGGCGGCTTGGAAACGTTGAAGTCGCAGGATCCGCTGACCATCAAGGCGTTCCAGTACGACATCACCTGCAACGGGTACGAGATTGCCTCGGGCGGCATCCGCAACCACGTACCGGAAGCCATGGTGAAGGCGTTCGAGATCGCCGGCTATGGCGAGCAGGAAGTGGTCGATCGCTTCGGCGGCATGTACCGCGCTTTCCAGTACGGCGCGCCGCCGCATGGCGGCATGGCCGCGGGCGTTGACCGCATCGTGATGCTCTTGTGCGGCACCAACAATCTGCGCGAGATCTCGCTGTTCCCGATGAACCAGCAGGCCATGGATTTGCTGATGGGCGCGCCGTCGGACGCCAGCACCAAGCAGCTCCGCGATCTGCATGTGAAGGTGAGCCTGCCGCAGAAGTGAGGCTGTCTCCGCAATGACGCCGAGAGAGCTGCGCCTCGTTTCCCTACAGCCCCGTCGACGCCTCGATATTGAACTGCGCCAGCGTGCGCTCCGGGTCGGCATTGAAGAGCTGCATCAATTGCATCAGCGGCACCTTCGCGCGCGGCGTGACTTTGATGACGAGCGTCTGGCCCGGCGTTTCGATGAAGCTTGCGACCGCATCCACCGCCGTGCCTGCCTCCGGATTGGCGGCGGCGATATCTGCTCGGTAGGCTTTGACGCTGTCGACGAGTGTCTGGCGCGCGGCGTCGCGGCTGACATTTCGCCCCCGTGCATTCTGCGTCACCGCGGAATCGACGAAACCATTGTCGCGCACTGAGAACTCGAACGCGACAGCCTCAATCCGGGCCGCTTGACCCATCAGTTGGGCGGGATCGGTCGAAAACACTTCGCGTGGTACGTTGCTGAGCGCGATACGCAATTGCACTTTTGCGATCCCGATGTCGAGGGTCGCGGGCGTCAGAACGAAGCTGTTGGACTGTTCTGTCCACGCCGCGCCGAGATCGAGGTCGATCGCGAGCTTGTCGATCCCGCTGAGCATCAATGTGATCTGCTTCGGGTCGGATGGATCGGTGGGCATGACCATCTTGGCGACCGCATGTACCTTGCTCGGGATAGAGCCGATCATCTGTCCCCAGTCCAGGCTGAGCGTGTCGATCGTGACCAGCTTCTTGGTGTTTTTGTAAGGCGCCGACACACCCTTGATCTCCGCGCCCGCGAGCACCCGGAACAGGCCCAGCATCTGATCCGGCGAGGGGGGCTGTCCGGGATGGCTGAGGCTCGCCGCCCAGCGCATAAGGTTCGCGATGCTGAGGGATTTGAGTGCGAAGCGCTCCATCTTGATTTGCCCTTGCGGCGTCGGCGCATCGAGACCTTCGAGCGCGAACTCGCCCTCCTGGTATCTGATGGCCCTGAGCCGGGGCGTCCCTTGCGGGGTCGTCATCGACATGGTGCCGATCTCGATCTTGCCGACGCGAAGGCCTTCATAGAAACCGGCAAGCTTTTCCAGCATCTCGCGCGATTGCGCCGGCGTCGGCGGGACCGAGCTGTCCGTCGGCAGCAGCGCCAGGATCTCGGCCGGCCGGAATTTCGATGGTTGCACCGCCATGTCGGTGATGGCGACCCCATCGACCTGCATCCGGATGCCGAGCGTCGACGTCACGACATAAGTGCCGCTGGATATCTTTCCGTAGACACGATGATAGCTGTCGTCGTTGGCCTTCAGCGGATCGAGCGCGGCGGCGATCGCGGTAGAATCGAAATCATTGATGATGATGTCGGACAACTCGCCGGTCAGCTTGTCCGCCTTGCCCGGCTGCGACACGTTGATCGTGAAACGGGCGCGCTCCGCCTTGATCGCGGCGATCTTGCCTTGGCCGAGCTTCTGGATCGCGAGACCCGAATAGGCGACCTCGCCACTGCCTCCGGTGCTTTTGCCCGCATCGAAGGCGACTGCGAGGGTCGGCGCTATGACGGAAGAAGCCGTCACGTTTGCGTATTGATCGAGCACGAAACGGTACATGTCGATCAGGGAGCCTGACGTCGGCGCGTTCTGAGCATGAATGGGACCGACGTAATCCCGCATGGTCAACTGCGGGACCTTGTAGGAGACTTTCAGCTTCCCCGGGCCGACCTCGTCCAGCGTGACTTCGAAGCCCGAGATATCGATACTGTCCGCGGCGAAGCGCGTCTCCTCGACCTGGCGGATGCCCACGCCCTTGATGGCGGCGATCTTGACATGAGCCTGCGGCTGCTTGGCAGGCTCAACCGCGATATCCTCGATAGTCAACGTCCGGCTCGTGAGCTCGAACGCCACCTTGCCGTGGCTCGCCTTGCCGCCGCCGGAGCGGATCTGCTCGAAGACCGCCTCGATCTCGGCGGTGACGCGATGTTTTGCGTAGAGGCTGAAGCCGAACCATCCGCCCGCGGCCACCACGGCCACAACGATCAGGCCGATCAGGATTCGCTTCATTCCCAGCCCCAGTTGCTCGCGTTGCACTACGCACCTGCCATATTCGCGAAGCAACGCGCGGTCTAGGGAAAGCTAGCGCTATCAGATATTTGACCGCGCGCCCTGTTGATGGGGCCGCAATCGGATGTTGCCACCGGGGCGCCCGCCGTGCTTCATCCCGTTTCCATGACCCGGAAATACCACCGGAAGGCGGGCCGGTCAGGACAACGTAGTTTGAGGCCGGTAACGCGAGGCGAGACACCGCATGTCGTCTTATTCCGATGATCTCCACCAGGCGGCGCTGGCCTATCACCGTCTGCCGCGCCCCGGAAAGCTCGAGATCCAGGCGAGCAAGCCGCTCGCGAACCAGCGCGACCTCGCGCTTGCCTATTCTCCAGGCGTCGCCGCCGCCTGCATGGAGATCGCCAAGAACCCGGCGGAAGCGGCGACGCTGACGATCCGCTCCAATCTGGTCGCCGTGGTCTCGAACGGCACCGCCGTGCTTGGTCTCGGCAATATCGGCCCGCTGGCCTCGAAGCCGGTGATGGAGGGCAAGGCGGTCCTGTTCAAGAAATTCGCCGGCATCGACGTGTTCGACATCGAGATCGCCGCCGACACTATCGATCGCGTTGTCGAGACCGTGGCCGCGCTCGAGCCGACCTTCGGCGGCATCAATCTCGAGGACATCCGCGGACCGGAGTGCTTCGAGATCGAGGCGCAGCTCAAGGAGCGCATGAAGATCCCGGTCTTCCATGACGACCAGCACGGCACCGCGATCATCGTTGCCGCCGCCATCACCAATGGTCTCAGGCTGAACGGCAAGAAGCTGTCCGACGTCAAGATCGTGGCGTCGGGGGCAGGGGCCGCAGCGATCGCGACGCTGAACCTGCTGGTGTCGATGGGCGCGCAGCGCAAGAACATCTGGGTCTGCGACATCGACGGCCTCGTGCACGAGGGCCGCAACACCACGATGGACCGCTGGAAGGCGGTCTATGCGCAGAAGACCGACAAGCGCACGCTGGCCGACGTGATCGGCGGCGCCGACATCTTCATCGGCCTGTCGGCACCGGGCGTGCTCAAGCCCGAGATGGCCAAGGTGATGGGCGACAAGCCCCTGATCATGGCGCTCGCGAACCCGACGCCGGAGATCATGCCGGAAGAGGCGCGCAAGGCCCGCCCTGACGCCATGATCTGCACCGGGCGCTCGGACTATCCGAACCAGGTCAACAACGTCCTGTGCTTTCCCTTCATCTTCCGCGGCGCGCTCGACGTCGGCGCCACCGCGATCAACGAGGAGATGAAGCACGCCGCCGTGGAGGCCATCGCACAGCTCGCGCGCGAGGCGCCGTCCGATGCGGTCGCGCAAGGCTTTGACACCGGCGAAACGCAGGGTTTCGGACCGGGCTCGCTGATCCCGAGTCCGTTTGATCCCCGATTGATCCTGCGCATCGCGCCGGCGGTGGCGAAAGCGGCGATAGAATCGGGCGTTGCGACCCGGCCCATCACGAATTTCGACGAATACACCGCGCTGCTCGAGCGCTTCGCCTTCCGCTCCGGCCTCGTCATGAAGCCGATGTTCGCCAAGGCCAAGACCCAGCCGGTGCGCGTGATCTACGCCGAAGGCGAGGACGAGCGCGTGCTGCGCGCCACGCAAGTGGTGCTGGAAGAGAAACTGGCGACGCCGATCCTGGTCGGACGTCCGTCGGTGGTCGAGGCGCGCATCAAGCGCTTCGGCCTCTCGATCAAGGCCGGCAAGGACTTCGACCTCATCAATCCCGAGGACGATCCGCGCTACCGCTCCTACGTGCAGTCCTATGTCGAGGTCGCCGGCCGCTGCGGCGTCACGCCGGATGCGGCGCGGACGGTGGTGCGCACCAACAACACTGTCATCGCCGCGCTCGCGGTGGTGCGCGGAGAGGCCGACGCCATGCTCTGTGGAGTCGAGGGCCGCTACATGAGCCATCTGCGCCATGTCCGCGAGATCGTCGGGTTCTGCCCGGGGATCAGCGACTATGCGGCGCTGGCGCTGCTGATCACGAGCAAGGGCGCCTTCTTCATCGCCGACACCCAGGTGCGGCCCAATCCGAGCGCCGAGGAGCTCGCCGAGATCGCTTCGCTCGCGGCGGTTCACGTCCAGCGCTTCAACATCAAGCCGAAGATCGCCTTTGTCTCGCATTCGGATTTCGGCAGCTACGACACGGACTCCTCGCGCAAGATGCGCCGGGCAACCCAGCTCCTGAAGGAGAAGCATCCGGAGATCGAGGCCGACGGCGAGATGCAGGGCGACACCGCCCTCTCAGCCGCGGCGCGAAAAATGGTGCTGCCGCACTCCAAGCTCGAGGGTGAGGCCAACATCATGATGATGCCGAGCCTCGACACCGCCAACGTCGCCTATCAGATGATCAAGTCGCTGGCGGACGCGCTCCCCGTCGGCCCGATCCTGATCGGCCCGGCGCGCCCGGCCCACATCCTCACCCCGTCGGTGACGGCACGTGGCATCCTCAACATGACCGCGGTGGCCGTGGTCGAAGCGCAGGAGCGCGCGGCCCGGCAGCAGCCGACGTTGTTTACCTAAGGCGAACTGAAGCGCCGCCGGAGGTGCAATCCCTTCTCCCCTTGTTGTGGGAGAAGGTGGCGCGAAGCGCCGGATGAGGGGAAGTTCGTGCGCGGGGCTATTTTTGAATTACTTGCAGTTAGCGATTTCCCCGTTTGTAAACCGGCGAATGACTCTTCATAATCGCTCGGTGCTTTCGTCAAGGTTGCGATTTCAGAAAGCCTGAGCCAAGAGGCCGATCATGCCAGCGTTCGTGACTTTCGGGCGAATCCTGTTCGCCGTGCTGTTCATCTACACGGGCGCGGCAAGACTGTTTGCCATGCAGGCGACGGTTGATTTCATCACCGCCAAGGTCGTGGTGCCCGAGATGATCGCGCCTTACGCCAAGCAGATCGAGACGGCGACGGCCATGTCCACGCCGCAACTGCTGGCGATCGCGGTGGGCGTGCTCGAGATCATCGCGGGGGTGATGATCGCGCTGAATTTCGGCGCGCGCTTCTTCGCGATGCTGATGATCATCTATGTCGCGGTCGCGACCTTCCTGTTCTACGACTTCTGGAACCAGGCGGCGCCCGAGAACGCCAAGATGCTGGTCGACGCGCTCAAGAACCTCTCGATCATCGGCGCGCTGTTCATGATCATGGGCTACGGCCGCGCCACGCGTCCGGCCGAGGCGGCCTACGGGGACGTGTGAGGCTAAACCACCTACGTCCTACGCCACGGCGTGACGGTCACGTCATGCGCCGCATCGAGCAGATACGGCGTGCCCGGCTTCATCCCGTGTGACGCAAGCACCTCGTGCGGCGTCCGCGCCGGTACATCCACAAAACAGCCTTCGCCGCCGGGCAGCCGCAGATGGGGGGCTTCCGACAGCCAGAACGTGTCGTAGCGGTCCATGAACATGTCGAACACGACGGGGCCGCCGATGATCGCGATGGTGCCGGAGGCGACATCGGCGAAGGCGCAGGCCTCCTCGAAGCGCGCATGATCCGGATTCCACAATGTCGCGTTCGGCATCTCGGGATCGACGGTCAGAGCCTTGATCTTGCGGGTCAGGATCAGGCGCTTGCGCTTGGGTGAATTCGGCTGCTGCTCGTGGGAGTGCCGGCCGTGCACGACCAGCGCGGCGCGATCGAGCGCCTGTTCGAAGAACAGCTTGTCGCCTTCGAACTTCAGGCTGTCTGGCATGACGTGCACCGGATCGGCGAGCATGCCGTCCGCGGAGACGATGACGTAGCCTTCGAAGCGGAAAGACAATTGCCGGCTATTCGGAAACTGTCGTGACGACGCTGTTGACCGGCCGGGTGCTGACTGTCGGCAGCTTGACGTCCTTGAGCAGTTCCTGATCGTATTCGGGCAGCGACGAAGCCGGGAACTTGGCGCGCATCGCCACCACCTTGTAGCCGCCCGCCTTCAGGCGCTTGAGCAACTCGGGCAGGGCCTCCGCCGTATGCTTCTGGAAGTCGTGCATCAGGATGATGCCCTTGCCCTTGCTGTCGAGCTTCTTCATCACGGTCTCGATCACCTTCTCGGGCTTCGAGGCCTTGAAGTCGAAGGAGTCGATGTCGCAGGAGAAGATCGCGACGTTGCGGTTGCCGAGATAGGTGACCATCTCCGGCGGGTGCTGGAGCGCCGGGAAGCGGAAGAACGGCGAGGGCGAGATGCCGCCGAGCGCCCATTTCACCGCGGAAAGACCCTTCTCGATCTCTTCCTTGCGCTGCTGCTCGCTGAGCTTCTTGTTGTTGAGGTTGGCGTGCGACCAGGTGTGGGTACCCACGGTGTGGCCGGCCGCGTAGACCTGCTTCAGGATCTCCGGCTCATAGGTCGCGTGCTTGCCGATCGAGAAGAAGATGCCGGTGGTGCATTCGTCGGCGAGCGCCTTCAGCACCGCGGGTGTGTTCTTCGGCCATGGACCGTCGTCGAAGGTCAGCACCACCTCCTTGTCGCGCAGGAAGTCGAGCTCCTTGAAATGCTCGAAGCCAAAGCCGGGGCCACCCGTGGTGTCGATCTCGACGGTGCGGGCGACGCCGAGTGCGCCGGGCGTGTTGCAGGCGGCACGGGCAGGCTGCGGCGCTTGCTTCGGCGGCGGTGGGAAGGCCGGTTGCGCCGGTGCGGCGGCTGCAGCCGCGGGAGCAGCAGGTGCTGGAGCGGGCACTGCGGCGGGTGCCGCCTGGGTAGCGGCTGCAGGTTTTGCCGCGGGGGTCTGCGACCAAGCCGCGCCTGTCAACGCAACTGACATCGCGCTTGCCAAAATCAGTCCTGCTGCCACACGCATGGTGTTGTCCTCGAGATTGATCCCGTTGTTCTGCCGTGGCTTTTCGCTTCCGGCAAAACCATCCTGCCCCAAACAATCCTAGCCTAGATGGTGGGCCCTCGCCATTGCAACGGCTGTTTGGCGCCTCACCACAATTGTGCCCAACCGGATTGGGCTGCGGCCCGTCAGCTGTCGGCCAGCGTCTTGGCGATTGCCGTCTTGATCCGCGTGTCGGCCGGCTCGACCGTGGATGCAAAGACGTCGGCGATGTAGCCGTCACGGCCGATCAGATATTTGTGGAAGTTCCATTTCGGGACCTCCTTTGGCCGCGCCTCTGCCGCCCATTTGTAGAATGGATGCGCCTTCGCACCGACCACGACGGCCTTGGCCGCAATCGGGAAGGTAACGCCATATTGGTGGTGCGCGGTCTCAGAGATCTCGCTGGTGCCGCCGGGCTCCTGTCCGCCAAAATCGTTGGAGGGAACGCCGATCACTGTGAGCCCGCGTTCGCGAAACTCGCTCCAGATTTCTTGCAGGCCGGCATATTGCGGCGTGTAACCGCAGAGCGAGGCGGTGTTGACCACCAGCAGCGGCTTGCCGGTGAAAGCCGCAAGGCGGATGTCGTCGCCTGACAATGCAGGGAAGGAAAAGGCGTAGGCCGGTATACGGCTCATGCCGCCGTTGGCCAAAGCGCGCGTTGCGGATGCGGCCGTCGTCAGAAGCGCGGCGAGCATGGTCCTGCGGTTCAGCATGGCGGCGTCCCCCGACCTGATCCGGGACTCACCTTACTCCGCCGCGGCGATCAGCCTGCTCAACACCACGTTATCTGACGCGATCTGACGCGGCGAACTGCTCAGTAGAGCCGCACGATGAAGTCGGTGCCTTCGCCAGTCTCGCCCTGGTTGATGCCCTGATCGGAGATGATGATCGATCCGCCCGACGTCAGCATCTCGTTGATCTTGACCATGATGTCGGCAGGGATCGAGACGCGGTCGAGCGCCTCGGCCGGGCTGTCCGGTGTCACCACCGGCTTGATGGCGACGGGGATGACGGCGGCACCACTCTGGCGGCGTGTCGCGCGGCCGTCATCTTCGCGCGCGGCAGAGCGGACGGACACTGGCAAGGACACCACCGACCAATGCAGCGCATTGGCATCGGCTTTGTCGACTTCGGCGGTGAAGACATGCGTGCCGAGCGGCCGATCGCTCGCTGCGATCGTGACGGGCACCTCGAATAGCGGCGCAAAGTTCTGCCGCACGTAGAGCTTGGAATCCTTGCGGCTGATGAAGACAGCGATCTGGCCGGCGCGCTTGGGCGCTTCCGGCTTTGCGGCCGGCGCCGGATCGGCGGCGCGGGCTTCGTCCTTCTTGACGTCGGGCATGGCGGCCTGTGCCGGCGCGGTGGCCGGTGCATCGGACGTCTTCGCGGGCTCGGACTTTGCGGTGTCAGACTTGGCAGCCTCTACCTTGTCGGCGGGCTTGTCTTCGACAGCCGTCGAAGCTTTGGGTGCCTCCGCGGCTTCGACAGGCTTCGCTTCGGTGCTTGCGGGTTCCTGTGGTTTGGCCGCGTCAGATGCCTCAGCGGTCTTGGTCTCAGGCTTTGCCGTCGGCTCGGTCTGGGTCGATGCCGCGGCTTCGCCGCGGGTCGGCGCATTGCCGGTGGTCACGTCCGACATTACGGTGTGGCCTACCGACGAGCGCAGCTCGAGCGCGCCGTCGGCGCTGGCGGTCTTCGTTTCAGCCGGCTTGGCTTCGGCGGCCCAGGTATTGGCCGCGTCCTTGTCGGCCTTGTCGCTGGCATTGGTCTGCGGCTCCAGGCTGGCCGCGGGTTGCGGCGGCACGCGCACGGAGGCGAGCAGCGGATGTGAGAAGTTCTGCGGCGATATCTGGCGGGGCGAAACGATCACGCGCGCGCCCATCCTGGTCCAGTTCCACATCTTCACCGCGAACGCCATCGGCATGCGGATGCAGCCATGCGAGGCCGGATAGCCCGGCAGCACGCCGGCATGCATGGCGATGCCGGACCACGTGACCCGCTGCATGTACGGCATCGGCGCGCCGCTATAGATGTTGGAGTGGTGGAATTTGTGCTTTTGGATGACACTGAACACACCCATCGGCGTCGAATGGCCCTTCATGCCCGTCGACACCGGAGATTCCGCGAACACGCCGTTGGTGTCGTAGACCGTGACTCTCTGCCGGTCGATCGAAACGACGATGACGAGAGGACCTTGCGGTTTCGTGCCGGCTTCTTTCTCGGCAACGACGCCTTTCTTGCCGGCCGCGCCGCGCTTCTGTGGCTTCTGGCGCGGGACTTCGGAATGGCGCTCCTGGCGCCCATAGAACCCGTCGGAATAATCGGTCCAGTAATAAAACGCTGCGTCTGCCTGGCTTGCGGTACCGATCGCACCCGCCGCCGTCAAAATGGCGACCTGCCAAAGCCGCGTCGGTTTGGCAGAAAAACCGGACCCTTTCACGCTATTCATCTTCCAATCCACAATCCAAATCAGATGTTAGTCTCTCAGAGGGGATACGCGTTCACCAGCACGGCAGTTCTGCCATCAGCTACTTTTGTCCAAACCGTAGCAAGAAAGCCTCACGGAGCGGTAAACGGCGGGCGTGTCGGATTGCGGGCCGTCTTCCCGATCGGCCGCCATATGCCTACATTGCAGGGACTTGTTACCGGAGAACTTCATGTCATCTCGTTTCCCCGGTCTTTCCGGCATCCGCTTGAAAGGCCTCGCTTTATTCTTCCTGGCGCTGACCGGGTCGGCAATGTCCGCCTCCGCCGCGGACGAGCCCGATCTGATCTTCCGCCGATCGACCGTGTTCAAATGGATGAGCCCGAACGACAAGCTCGCGACCTACGGGTTGGACGATCCTGAGGTCGAAGGCGTGGCCTGTCATTTCACGATACCGGAGAAGGGCGGCTTCAAGGGCTGGTTGGGCCTTGCCGAGGAGGTTTCGGACATCTCGCTCGCCTGCCGTCAGGTCGGCCCGATCAAGTTCAAGAACAAGATGGAGCAGGGCGACGACATGTTCCGCCAGCGCCGCTCGCTGTTCTTCAAGAAGATGCAGATCGTTCGCGGCTGTGACGCCAAGCGCAACGTGCTGATCTACATGGTTTATTCGGACAGGCTGATCGAGGGTTCACCGAAGAACTCGACCTCGACCGTACCGATCATGCCATGGGGGCCTGCGGACGCAAACGTCCAGAAGTGCGGCGAATTCTTCACTCAGTGACGCGCTTGCGTTCACTCAATGACGTTTGCGTTCACTCAGTGATGCCTGCGCGGCAGGCGCGGGGCTTAGCAAGATGCGAGCCGGTCAGCCGCACGAACATCTGTGGCACGGCCTCAAAGCCGCGGCTCGATTGCAGCACCATTTCGCCCGACGAGGTGGCGCCGCTGCGAACGGGTCGTTGATCTCCGCGGTCTGTCCGTAGGTCCGCATCGCGCGGCGTTGCGCGATCTTGCGCCATCATGATGGCCATTCCTCAAATGAACGCGCCCGGTGATCCGGACTCCAGGTTTCGATGGCTTGGGTCGCAGCCGAAGCGCCCCCGGTTCAACAGGGCCCAGCCTTCGTTCGGCTTCTCTTCAGCAGAAAAACGTAAAATGCATGTGAAGCGTGTGAGGCGGGACCATGACGGCGTCTATCGTCCGGGGTACGTCCGAGATCGCACGGAACCTGCCAACGACATTGGGCAGCGGCTCGACCCATTTGAAAAGATTGATATTTTCCGTCGAATGTGTCGTCGCCCCGAGCGGGACGAAACAATTCTCACGGAGATGAAACCATTTTCGGTCTTTGGCGCATCACACGCGAAACCGCCCATGGTTATCAACCTCACAACGACGACGGTTCACCGCCGGCCACCGAATTCGGAGACAAGTCCATGCGCACGCTCAGCCTCATCCTTGCTTTTGGTTTCGTGCTCGCCGGCTCCTCGTTCGCAGGCTCGCCGGACGGCAATCTCCCGGGTGTCGGCACCTTCCGGTACAGCGGCTCGCCAATCACGACCACTACGCCGCAGCCGATCGTGGTCGCCGCGCGCTTCTGATCGCCAACAAAAAAATCAGCCGATAAAGGCCATCATGCTTGTTCGTTTCGGCGCTGCGGCGTTCATATCCGTTCTGACGATCAGTGCCGCCCAGGCCCAGGTGCGTTCGCCCGCGAGGCTGCCGGATCCGCGCACCGAATTCGTGCGTCAGTGTGCGCCGCGCATGCTCGGGCGCTGGGAACATCCGGAGGAAGTCTGCGGCTGCCTGCACGACCATGCCGCCGCGGTCGTCGAGGATCGGGATTTGCGCGAGGCGCTGCTGCGCGGCATCAGCGAGACCGGCGTGCCGACGATCGAGACCGATTGGGTGCCGACGTCCAAGCAAGGCGAGATCGGGCCGACTTTCACCAAAATCGCCAAGCCGACCCTGCAATGCATGTTCGATCCGGCCAAATCGTAGCCGTCACCTCGATCTTGGACCGTGTCGCGGCACGCAGACGCTGGTCCGCGCCACGCCCTTCTCGGTCATCTTGGCGCCGCGCACTTCCTTGATCTGTCCAGCGGGGCAGGTTCCGTCATCCACCTGCACGCGCTGGCCGAGCTTGAGATCGACGATGTCCTGCTCGCGTCCGATCGTGCCTGCGCGCGCCGTCGCGGCGAGTGCGATGGAGATCAGGAGCGAGAGGTAAGTCGCACGGCGCAGCAGCATGGTGTGAGGTCCCAGCATCAATGCCGCAATGTAGGGAGCGGCCGCCGATTCTCATAGTGAACGTTCGTCATGCCCGCCGGGCCGGCTTGCTCCTCGCACGCAAGGCCGCGCGCGATTCCCGCGCGAGCCGCTCGGCGGAAGCCACGAGCTTCGGAACCGAGTGGCCGGAAAATCCCAGCACGAAACCGGGCAGGGGACGTGCCCGTGAATAGGTGTCGGCCAATAGCCAGCCTTCGGCGCCGGCGGCCTGCTTGGCTTCTGCGGCCACAGGCAGGTCGACCGAGGGCTCGAACCGGGCGACGAGATGCAGGCCCTGTGACGGGACCGGCACCGACAGCACGCCGTCGGATGCGGCTTCCAGGGTCTCGGCCAGCGCGTCACGCGCCTCGCGGTACAGCTTGCGCACCCGCTTCAGGTTCGCGGCAAACGCGCCGGAGTTGAGCATGTCGGCCACCGCGCCCTCCATCAGCGTGCCGGGAAACCGGTCGAGCGCGGCCCGCGCGGCGGTGACATCCGCGATCAGGCGCTCGGGCAGGGCGCAATAGCCGATGCGCAGGCCCGGAAACAGCGTCTTGGCGAAGGTGCCCATGTAGATCACGCGCTGGAGGTGATCGATGCCGGCAAGCGACATCAGCGGCGCGCCGTCATAACGGAACTCACTGTCGTAATCGTCCTCCAGCACGAAGGCGCCAGCCTGCTTCGCCCAGTCCAGCAGCTCGAGCCGCCGCGGCATCGACATCTGCACGCCCAGCGGAAACTGGTGCGACGGCGTCACATAGGCTGCGCGCGCGGACCGCGCCGCATTGCGGCCCCTGGCGACACGCATGCCGTGCGGGTCGACGGGAACGGGCACGGCGCGATAGCCGCAATGCGCGATGGTTTTCCGCGCAGCCGGGTAGCCGGGGTCTTCGCACCAAACCTGGTCGTTCGGCTTCAGGATCGCGCTCAGCACGATGCGCAGCGCGTGCAGCGTGCCTGACGTTAGCATGATCTGATCGGGATCGCAGCGCAGGCCCCGCGCTGACAAAAGATGATCGGCTATGGCGGCACGCAGCTCGCGGCTTCCACGAGGATCGCCGTAATGCAGATGCTCCGCGCCGAAGGCGCGCATGCGCCGGCCGACGAAGGCGCGGAAACGCTGCACGGCTCGCGCGTCGATATGGGTGCAGCCGAGCGAAAACGCGCCTTGCCCCGGCGTTTCGACGATGATCTTCGGCCGCTTCGGCTCGGCCGCGCGCGCGGGGATACGCGCGGCGACGAACGTGCCGGAGCCGACGGTGGCGTCGGCAAAGCCGTCGGCGATCAGGCGCTCATAGGCGGTGACGACGGCGTTGCGCCGAAAGCCGGTCTGTTTGGCCAGCGTGCGCGACGGCGGCAGCGGCTCGCCGGGTTTCACCAGGCCGCCGACGATCATCTCGCACAGTGCCTGATACAGCCGGTGCGCCGACGAGGCGGCGGCCGTGATGTGCGGACCGGTGAGGTCGAGCGGCAGCTCGGCCTTGGCCGGCGAAGGGACAGAATTGGTCGGAATTTTTTGCATGGAATTGGCACTATCGCAGACCAAACCCAGGGCTACAACTGCTCGGGAATTGTACCAGTCCGACAGGAGCGGCCGTGAGCCAGACCGAGAGCCAAAATTCCTATCCGACGTCCGCGCGCAACCAGGTGAAGCGCCGTCACGACCGCGGTTTCTACGATCACGATACCGTTCATCGCATCCTGGATTCCGCGATGCTCTGCCATGTCTCTTACGCGATCGACGGCCAACCCTATTGCACACCCACTTTCTTCTGGCGCGAACGGACCAAGCTGTACTGGCACGGATCGAGCGCCAGCCGCATGCTGCGCAACCAGACCAAGGGCGAACGCGTGTGCCTGACGGTCGCCCATCTCGACAGCCTGGTGCTGGCACGCTGCGGGTTCAATCACTCGGCCGACTACCGTGCGGTGATGGCGTTCGGCACCGCCTATCTCGTCACCGATCCAGAGGAGAAAGAGCGCGCGGTGATCGCCATGGTCGACCGCTTCTTCCCGGATCGCACCGCAAGCCTGCGGGCGACCAATACGCAGGAGATCAAGGCGACCTCCTTCATCGCGATGGAGATCGAGGAAGCCTCCGCGAAAGTCCGTGCCAAGGGTGTCGCCGACGATGACGAGGACTACGAATTGCCGATCTATGCCGAGCGCATTCCGGTGCGCACCGTGCTCGGCGCGCCGGAACCTTGCCCGCGGCTGCTCGAGGGCGTGAGCCGGCCGGCGACACTGAATGGCTATTCCGAGGGCCGGCTGCTCGAAGATGCATTGCGGGATGCCTATTTTGCAGAGTACCCGAACGGCTGAAATCGGCTAGCTTGCGCTCCATCGATGATCTGAATGCCCAATTGGAGTTGCCTGATGAATGCCGAAACGCAGCAGAGGATTCTTGGCGCCGTCGACGCCGGCTTCGAAGCCCAGCTTGCGATCACAAGCGATTTCGTCGCGATCCCCTCGACCCGCGGGGCGGAGGGACCGTGCCAGGACATGATCGGCGACCTTCTGCGCGAGCGCGGCTACGAGGTCGACGACTGGCACATCAATGTCGACGACCTCAAGGATTTGCGCGGCTTCGGGCCCATCGAGCATGACTTCTCGAAGGCGCGCTCGGTGGTCGGGACCTATCGTCCGCAAACGAATGGCGGCAAATCGCTGATCCTGCAGGGCCACTGCGACGTCGTGCCCGCGGGGCCGCTGGAACTGTGGGACACCCCGCCATTCTCGCCCGTCATCAAGGACGGCAAGATGTTCGGCCGCGGTGCCTGCGACATGAAGTCGGGCACCATCGCAGCCCTGTCAGCGCTCGATGCGATCAAGGCCGCGGGCCTCAAGCCGACGGCGCGGATTCATTTCCAGTCCGTGATCGAGGAGGAGAGCACCGGCGTCGGTGCGCTCTCGACGCTTCAGCGCGGCTATCGTGCGGACGCCTGCTTCATCCCTGAGCCGACCGGCGGCAAGATGGTGCGCTCGCAGGTCGGCGTGATCTGGTTTCGTCTGCGCGTGAAGGGCCATCCGACCCACGTCGCCTTCGCCGGCTCCGGCGCGAACGCAATCATGGCTGCCTATCATTTGATCCAGTCGCTGCAAAAGCTCGAGGTCGAGTGGAACGAGCGTGCGAAAGCCGATCGGCACTTCAAGACGCTGAACCATCCCATCAACTTCAACCCCGGCATCATCAAGGGCGGCGACTGGGCTTCCAGTGTGCCGGCCTGGTGCGACGTCGATTGCCGCATTGCAGTGTTGCCGGGCTGGTCGATCGCCGATCACCAGAAGGAGATCATGGCCTGCGTTGCTGCTGCCGCGCGCAACCACCGCTTCCTCGCCAACAATCCGCCGGAGATCGAATGGTCGGGCTTCTTGTCGGAGGGGTATGAACTGACTGACGCCGCCGCGCCCGAGGCGGCGTTCGGCAAGGCCTTCAACAGCGTCTATGGCGGCGAGGTCGAAGACCTCGTCTTCACCGCGCTCACCGACACCCGCTTCTATGGCCTCAATCACGGTATCCCAAGCCTCTGCTTCGGCGCGAGCGGCGGCGAGATGCACGGCTTCAATGAATTCGTCGATCTGGACTCGCTAAGGAAGACGACCAAGGCGATGGCGCTGTTCATCGCGGATTGGTGCGGGGTCGAGAAGGGGTAGGTCTCGTGTCCCGGCTCTGCGGCGTAGCGCGAAGCTGTGCGCCGCAGAGCCGGGACCCACGTCACCGCACACGTTGGACCCCGGTTCAGCAGCGCACCGCTTCGCGCTGCGCTGCGCCCGGGGAACGAACCAGACAAAGCTTCGCCTGCCCAATCCACCGGCGCCCCAAATCCTTTAAGCTTAAACTAAAGACTAGGATGCCGCCCGCGCCGGTGGCAGACTGGCGTCAGGTCCACAAGGCCTGAGTCCGTCGAGGAAGCAGCGATGCGCGATTGGGATGATGCTTACGCCAATTCAGCCCATATCCCGGGCTCGGACAAGATGCCGGCGCAATGGACGGAGCGGGCGGCGGCTTACCGCGCCGGTCTGAAAGGTTTTCGCGCTGACATCGCCTATGGCCCGGCTGAGCGCCAGTGCCTCGACCTGATCCTGCCCGACGGCGACAGTAAGGGCCTCGTCGTGTTCGTCCACGGCGGCTACTGGATGCGCTTCGACAAATCGACATGGACTGATCTCGCCGAAGGCGCGCGCCATCACGGCTGGACGGCGGCATTGCCGAGCTACACGCTCGCGCCATCCGCGCGCATTTCAGACATCACCGTCGAGATCACTGCCGCCATCTCCAAGGCGGCTTCGCTCGTCGCAGGCCCGATCCGGCTCGCCGGCCACTCCGCCGGCGGGCATCTCGTCACGCGCATGCTGTGCAATGATAGCCGGCTCGAGCCCGCCGTCTTCAACCGCATCGTCGGCACGCTCTCGATCAGCGGGCTGCATGATCTGCGTCCGCTGCTCAAGACCAGGATGAACGAAACGCTTGGCATGACGACGGAGGAGGCGACGCTGGAAAGCGCGGCGCTGCATCTGCCGCGCGGGCATTCGCCCGTGACCGCCTGGGTCGGCGGCAGCGAGCGGCCCGAATTCATTCGCCAGTCCGATCTGATGGCCAATGTCTGGACTGGATTCGACGTGTCGACGCGTCTCGTTGTCGATCCCGGGCTGAACCATTTCACCGTGATCGACGCCCTCAAGGACCCGTCATCGCCAATCACCGCACGCCTGATCGGCCTCGACTGACGAGGCCTGGAAGATCGATCGAAAGGGCTTGTCATGACGTCCAGCGACTACGATCCCGCAAGCGACGGCGCCGAGACCGATTTCGCCCGGCGCATGTCCTATGGCAACTATCTGGCGCTGGACGCCATTCTCGGCGCGCAGCATCCGCTCTCGGAAGCGCATGACGAGATGCTGTTCATCATCCAGCATCAGACCACCGAACTCTGGATGCGGCTCGCTATCCACGAGCTCAGCGCCGCACGCCGCGCGATCGGAAAGGACGAGGTCGCCCCCGCGATGAAGATGCTGGCACGGATGTCGCGCATCTTTGAACAGCTCAACAATGCCTGGGACGTGCTGCGCACCATGACGCCCAGCGAGTACACGCGCTTCCGCTCGCAGCTTGGCCAGTCCTCAGGCTTCCAGTCGCGGCAATACCGGCTGATCGAATTCCTGCTCGGCAACCGCAACCACGCCATGCTCAAGCCGCACGCGCACGATGTGGAAACCACGCAGCTGCTCGAAGCCGAGCTGGCGACGCCAAGCCTCTATGACGAGGTGCTGCGGCTCGCCGACCGCAACGGGCTCAAAATGCCTGCGGCCGTGCTGGCGCGCGATGTTCGCGAGACCCATAGCTTCAATGAAGGCGTTCTGCAGGCCTGGCGTATCGTCTACGAGGCGCCGGAAACGCATTGGATGCTCTACGAGGTCGCCGAAAAGCTGGTCGATTTCGAGGATTATTTCCGGCGCTGGCGTTTCAACCATGTGACGACGGTCGAGCGCGTCATCGGCTTCAAGCGCGGCACCGGCGGCACCGGCGGCGTCAGCTATCTCAAGCGCATGCTGGAGGTGGAGCTGTTCCCTGAACTCTGGCGCGTGCGCACGATCCTGTAGAGATTTTCATGACCAAGCTTCGCGTCTACGACGACACCAAAGCGCTGTTCCATTTGCCCGATGGTGTAATCTATCTCGACGGCAATTCGCTCGGCGCGTTGCCGCTTGGCGTGGCCGAGCGCGTCAGCCGCGTCATCACCGCCGAGTGGGGTGACCAGTTGATCCGCGCCTGGAACAGCGCGGGCTGGTATGCCCAGCCGCGCCATGTCGGCGATCGCATCGCACGACTGATCGGTGCGGAAGCCGGCTCAGTGATGGTGGGCGATACTCTGTCGCTGAAAGTCTATCAAGCGCTCGCGGCCGCGCTCGACATGAACGCGTCGCGCAAGGTCGTCTTGTCAGACGCCGGCAATTTCCCGACCGACCTCTACATGGCCGAAGGCCTGATCGCGACGCTCGGCCGTGGCCATCAATTGCGCCTGGTGGCGCCGGAGGAGATCGAGGCTTCGTTGTCGGAGGAGATCGCGGTGCTCTACATCACCGAGGTCGATTACCGCACCGGACGACGCCACGACATGGCGAAGCTGACTGCAAGAGCGCATGCGCTCGGCATTGTCACGGTCTGGGACCTCGCGCATTCGGCCGGCGCACTGCCGGTTGACCTTGCTGGCACCGCCGCCGATTTCGCCGCCGGGTGCACCTACAAATACATCAACGCCGGCCCCGGCGCGCCGGCCTTCCTCTACGTCGCGCCGCGCCACGCCGACAGCGTGCGCGCCGCGCTGTCGGGGTGGATGGGCCACGCAAAGCCGTTCGCGTTCGAATTGGCCTATGCGGCTGCGGGCGGCGTCGAGCGCATGCGCGTCGGGACACCTCCAGTGCTGGCGATGGCGGCGCTGGAGGCCTCGCTCGATATCTGGGACAGGGTCGATATCGCGGAGGTCCGGGCCCGCTCGCTGGCGCTCGGCGATCTCCTCATCAGCGAAGTCGAGCGCCGCTGCCCGCAGCTGACGCTCGTTACCCCGCGCGCCCATGAGCGCCGCGGCTCGCAAGTCTCGTTCGCCTTCGAGGGCGGCTATGCCGCGATGCAGGCCCTCATCGCCCGCGGCGTCATCGGCGATTTCCGCGCGCCTGACATCATGAGGTTCGGCATCACGCCGCTGTATATCGGCGAGGCCGAGGCAATGAAGGCAGCCGAGATCATCGAGGAGGTGATCGCGGGCGAGGTGTGGCGGCGGCCGGAGTATCAGGTCGTGAATGCGGTGACTTGAGAAGGGGCTGCCGTGAAGTGGCGCATGGCGGCACCATATGCGCAAACGCTTCGTCCAATGTCACGGCAGCGATTACCTCGGACGTCATTGCTTTGCCGCGCGAAGCAATTCACGCTGAGACAACAATGAATTGGGAGGAGATCCGATGACGCCGCTCGAGAAACTTAAAGCGATGAAGATGCCGTTCGCCGAGCTTAAGGGCGTCGAGTTCGTCGAGGCCGGGAAAGATCGCGTGGTGGCGCGGATGATGGTCAGGCCGGATCTCTGCACCCTTCACCACACCATCCACGGCGGCGCAGTGATGGCGCTGGCCGATTCCGTTGGCGCTGCGGCCACCGTGATCAATCTGCCGGAGGACGCCACGGGCACGACCACACTCGAGAGTAAGACCAATTTCATCGGCGGAGCCAAGGAGGGAACCACGATCGTCGCAACCGCTACCCCGATCCACCGGGGCCGGCGGACCCAGGTCTGGACCACCCGGCTGGAGACTGAGGACGGCAAGCTGGTCGCGGTGGTGACCCAGACCCAGCTGGTCCTCATATGAATACGGGGGATTGATTTTGTTAACGAATTAGTCGTTTCCGATGCCCGAAACTTGGGCAGGTTCCCGTCTTGAAAAATTTGTTGCGATGCACAATATTGGAGGTCTAGGGATTCGAACGCCTCCTCGAGGGACACCAAGAGGAGTTTAGACTTGTCACTCGAAGCAGATTTCGCACTTGAAGAAACCAACCGCACGAAGTCCGTTCAGGGCTATGTGCGGACCTTGAGCCAACAGGAAGAATTGCCGCTTTTGCGCGATCACCTGCTGAGGCTCGATGCCGGAAGCCGGCACGACCGTTTCAACGGTTTTCTCGACGACAGTTTTATCGAGCGTTACGCCGCCCGCTGTGCCGAGGACGGCACTGTGATCGTCGCTTACATCGTCGACGGCGTGGTCCGCGGTGCAGCCGAGCTGCATCCGCCTGAGGACGATTCACTGCCCGAGGTCGCCTTCAGCGTGGAGGCCTCAGCGCGGCGCCAGAACGTCGGCACCGTGCTGTTCAGCCGCCTGATCGCGGAAGCGCGCTGGAAAGGCTACAAGCGCCTGCGCATCACCACGGGCGCCGAGAATCACGCAATGCGGGCGCTCGCCAGGAAGTTCGGGGCGGATCTGCAATTCCGTCATGGCGAATCGACCGGGACGATCGATCTCGCCAGGGCACCTGAGGACGAATTCGCCGATCTCGCCGCCTCGCCATTCACGGCCGGCCGCGCTCTGCTCAGCTTCAACTCGACCTGCTGGAAGATCATCTCCAGCATCTATGGCAATCGCGCCGCCTGACCTGAAACAGCCGACTGGAATCAAAAAAGCGGACCGGCAAAACTGGTCCGCTTTCGTATTGGAAACAGAGAACTGAGCGCTCAGGTGCCGGTGCGCTTGTCGTTGCCGAAGCGGCGCACGACGCGGCGTTCGACCACCACCGAGCGCTGGGCGCCCTGTTCGCCGGCGATCACGCGGGTCGAGGTGATGCGGCTGTTGGTGCGAACCTGCTTCTTGACCTCGGCCTGGACGACATCGAGCGGCATGCCCATCAGGGCTGCGGCGATCTCGGCCTGCTGCTCCTGATCGTCAGTGATGCCGACGGCGGCGAAGATCGCCTCGTCCAGGGTCGGCGGATCGTGGCGCACGCGCCGCGTGCCATATTTGGTATTCCAGTCTGTGTTCATAACGGCCTCGTTTCGATGCCGGGATACCTAGTGCCGTCCATGTTGCATTGCAATATGAATTTCATGTGGCAGCTCAGCTATGCACCGGTTGGGTGTCAGGGCGGTGACGCGACACCCTCAACAACCTCAGCCCGCTGTTGCGGCCAGCGCTTCAGCGCCGCGCGTCCGGCCTCGGTCAGCCCGTAGATTCCCCGCTCCGTGCGTTCGAACCAGCCATACACATTGTTAAGCATGATCTTGCCGGCATCGGGACAGCGTTGGCGCAATTCGACCACGCGCCGCGGGCCGGCCGCAAGCTCCGAGGCGCAGGCGAGAGCCTGCTGCCGATAGGCCGTCATGATCGGCGCGCGGGTGCTGCCGCCCAGCACAGGATCGCCCTGGCGGCGCTGATGCTCTGCGACCAGGCGCGAACGGACCTTCGGCTCGCGGCGCGGAGCTGCCGTCGGCGGCTTCACCAGCACCTCGACCTGGCCGCGGTCGGTCACTCCGAGCATACCGAAGCCGAGACGGCGGCAGAGATTGCGATAGCGCGCGTCAGTCTCGCGTCCCTTGCCGCGCGCTGACATCTTTGCGGCGATCCAGACCTCGTCGCCGGCGGGTGCGCGGTCGACCGCCTGAAGAATCAGCTCGAGATTGAAGGCGAGCTTGAGCTCGCCGATCACTACGACAGGCGGATCGCCGGCGCTGAGGCCCACGAGATCGCAGCCGACGATCTCGCCCTTGACCGTGAAGCCCAGCTCTTCGAGGAAGCGTTTGACAGGCAGATAGAGCGTGGTTTCCACGGCACGTCCGATCGGAGAATCAGTTGCGGGCAGTGTAGAGCTTTCCTGGTCCCGATTGAATCGGAGCAGGGGCAGAGACAATCAAGCCGGTATGCGACTAAACCCGCCCGCCCACCGGGATCAGCGCGCCGGTGACGCCGCTTGCGGCATCGCCGGCGAGGAACAGGATGACCTCCGCGAGCTCCTGGGGCGTCACCCACTTGGCGAAGTCCGCTTTCGGCATGTCGGCGCGGTTGGCCTTGGTGTCGATGATCGAAGGGAGCACTGCGTTCACCGTGACCTTGCCTTTCCACTCGCTCGCAAGCGCCTCGGTGAGGCGATGGACGCCGGCTTTCGACGCCGCATAGGGGCCCATGCCCGAGCCGGCCTGAAGCGCGCCCATGGCGCCGATATTGACGATGCGACCGGCATTGGAGGCGGCCAGATGCGGCAGCGCCGTGTGCGAGGCGTTGAGCGCCGTCAGCACGTTGAGCGCATGCATGCGCTGCCATGTCTTGATGTCGCCGTCGCCGATGGTCTCGAACGCGAATCCGCCGGCGACGTTGATCAACCCATCGAGCTTGCCGAAGTGCTTCGCGGCCGCCTCGACCGCCGTCTTTGCTTGTGCTGCGTCGGACAGATCGACGCCGCCGATCTCGATGCTTTCAGGCGTCGCGGAGATTTGCGAGGGCGCTTGGTCAATGCCGGCCACGCGCGCGCCGCGCGACTGCGCGGCCTCGGCGACGACTTTTCCAAGTGCGCCGAGTGCTCCGGTCACGATCAGAACCTTGCCTTGCATCGTCGTTCTCCCGGCGCGGCCGATTGAGATTTACGGCCGCTTACGATTGCAGATAACGCGCCTTCAGCGCGGTCTGCTCCGGTGTGCCGAGCTTGAGGCCGTCGCGCAAGTAGGTTTCGAGATCGCCATATTCCTTGCCGACGGCTTCGAAAGCCGCGGCAAGATACGAGGCATCGACGTTACCGATGGCATTGCGGACGTCCTCGGGCAGATCGGTAGCGGCCGTCGCATCGCGCTTGTAGTGCTGGTTGGTCAGCAGGTAGTCCTCGGCAATGACCTCGTCGGCGACGCCGAGCGCATGCAGGATCAGCGCGCTGGCAAAGCCGGTGCGATCCTTGCCAGCGGTGCAGTGAATGACGAGCGGGGCGCGGTCCTCCAGCAGATAACCGAACAGGTTGCGGAAACTGGCCGTGTTGTGGCGGACATAGTTGCGATAGGATTCGCGCATGAGTTCGAGCGCGACCGGCGCGGTCAGCGATCCCCGGGCGAGCTCGGCGCGCAATGCGGCCACGACCGTCGGCTCGATCGGCAGTGAATGCACGGCGATCTCGTTCACCACACAGACGCCCGCCGTCCGCTCCTCGACACCGCGAAAGTCGAACGCGCTGCGCACGCCGAGCGCACGGACGATCTCGATATCCGCGACGGTGAGCTGGCCGAGATGGTTGGAACGGAAGATGTGCCGCCAGCGCGTGGTACGGCCATCTGCGGTCGGATAGCCGCCGAGGTCGCGAAAATTGCTGGCGCCTTGCAGGGCGAGGTGGCGAGCGGGGGCAACTTGTAAAGAGGCGTCTTGTAAAGAGGAGTCTTGCATGAGATCAGCTTGGGTTATGGTTCCATGGACGCGCGACGGGCGTCCTTGAGATCTATTACAGGGGGCGATCATGGGCCGGCACAAGGCCATTCTTTTGGCGGTCACCATGCTGGCGGGCGGAATTATCGGTGCACGGCAGGCCGATGCGCAGACGTTCCGGAGCTATCGCTGCGCCGATGGTACGCAGTTCATCGTTGGGTTTTATGACGAGGACAAGCGCGCCTTCCTCCAGATCGACGGCGAGCCGGTCACGCTCGCCAAGCGGCTGACGGTTTCCGGCGCGCGCTATTCGGGGGCGGGGATCACGCTTGTGATCGGCAAGACCGGGAGCACCACCGTCAGGCATCTGAAGCGGCCGGTCACGGCTTGTGCGGGGATCTGAACGGCGGCAATCCCGCAGGAATCAAAAAGGGCCGAAACATCGTTGTTTCGACCCTTTTTCAAACTGCCGCCGGTCGCCCAAGAGAGCGCGGCGATATCAAACCGACCACAGGCATCAGCGATCCCATTTCGGCTTGGCTTCGTCGATCGCGTCCTGATGATACCAGCTGCCGCTGCAGATAGTCTCGTTCACGGGGAGAGAGACGTGATCGGCGAGGCCGGTTTCACCGTGGCGGCGTCCTGCGAGCGCCGCGCGGCCCCCGACAGGGAATTGGTAGATCGTTGCAGATCCGTGACTCAGACCATTGTTCACCATTTCGATTTCTCCTCCGGCCCGGGCGATCGCCTCCATGGTGCGCCCGACTCGTTCGATTGTGGTTACTGGATTCCCCATATCGGCCGCGCATCCTGAAATGCAAAGTGCTGAAAAGGAAATCAGTTGCAGCCCATTTTGTAGGCAAGAAGCCTTCTGCATCCCCCAAGGCACCATGGCAGTGACCAACGCGTTGGCCATTCCAAAGGTTGCGGGCCGGGGCCAGCGCCTTTGCGAAAATTGCTGGACGCTGATGCGCGTTTCATCGGCAACCTCCGGCACGCGTTCGCCTGCTCCAGAATCAGGCGTTTTCAGCGGGATTTTTGCGGTGCAGCTTCACGCAAAGGTGCGCCGCTATGACGCACGCCGCGGTGGTCGATTTGCGCCCAGCGAGGGGAGGCCGGCCGCGGTGGAAAACCTCCCGCACTGCGGCCTTTTGGCACGTTAAATGCTTGTGAAGGGTCGGCCGATGGTGGCCGGGTAAACAATCGTGCGGGGGCCTACGGCCCCCACCTTTCGCATCATCTACAGAGAGGCTCAATGACCAAGTACAAGCTCGAGTACATCTGGCTCGACGGATATTCGCCGACTCCGAACTTGCGCGGCAAAACTCAGATCAAGGAATTTTCGTCGTTCCCCACGCTCGAGCAGCTTCCGCTCTGGGGCTTCGATGGCTCCTCCACCCAGCAGGCCGAGGGCCACAGCTCCGATTGCGTGCTGAAGCCGGTCGCCGTGTATCCCGACGCCGCGCGTGAGAACGGCGCGCTCGTGATGTGCGAAGTCATGATGCCCGATGGCAAGACCCCGCACTCCACCAACAAGCGCGCCACCATTCTCGACGATTCCGGCGCCTGGTTCGGCTTCGAGCAGGAATACTTCTTCTACAAGGACGGCCGTCCGCTCGGCTTCCCGGCCTCGGGCTATCCCGCGCCGCAGGGTCCGTACTACACCGGCGTCGGCTACGCGAACGTCGGCGGCGTCGCGCGCAAGATCGTCGAAGAGCATCTCAACCTCTGCCTCGCGGCAGGCATCAATCACGAAGGCATCAACGCGGAAGTTGCGAAGGGCCAGTGGGAATTCCAGATCTTCGGCAAGGGCTCCAAGAAGGCCGCTGACGAAATGTGGATGGCTCGCTACCTGTTGCTGCGTCTCACCGAGAGCTACGGCATCGACATCGAATTCCACTGCAAGCCGCTCGGCGACACCGACTGGAACGGCTCCGGCATGCACGCCAACTTCTCCACCGAGTATATGCGTACGGTCGGCGGCAAGGAGTACTTCGAGGCGCTGATGGCGGCCTTCGACAAGAACATCATGGACCATATCGCCGTCTACGGCCCGGACAACGACAAGCGTCTGACCGGCAAGCACGAGACCGCGCCGTGGAACAAGTTCAGCTACGGCATTGCCGATCGCGGTGCCTCGATCCGCGTTCCGCACTCCTTCGCCAACAACGGCTACAAGGGCTATCTGGAAGACCGCCGTCCGAACTCGCAAGGCGACCCATACCAGATCGCTTCGCAGATCCTGAAGACGATCGCGTCCGTGCCGGTCGACAAGAAGGCCGCGGCCTAAGATCCTCCCGGCCCGGGCTGGGGAACTGGCCCGGGTTGGACTTTGATCCGCCGGAGTCGAAAGACTCCGGCGGATTTTTGCATCCTGATGACAGTCGTTGCGGAGGCCCCTCGGACCTCGATCGCGCGAAATTTGTCCATCGCCGCCGAAAGCGGGATAGAGTGCGTCTGGATGCGCGCAGGGCCGGGGACGGCTGGTGTTTGAAGGCTTCTACAAGGTGAGATTTCAGCTCGGCGACGGGGTCGGCCGAAGTGTAATGCATGCCAGCAACGGCAAGATGCTGGGCGGCAATTCGGCGTTCGCCCATATCGGCACCTACGCCAAGACCGAAGGCGGCGTCGAGGTCGTGATCAGCACCGTTCGCCACAACCCCGATCCGAGCTACCGCGCCATGGCGGGTACCGACGATGCGACCTTGCTGGCCAAGGGCTGGGCCGACGGCGATCTCTATCGTTTCAAGGGCGAGCTGAAAGAGCTGCCTGGCGTGCCCTTCCAGTCGTTGATGACGCCGATCACCGAAGACGAGGTGCCGATCGCCGGCGGCGTCGGCGAGGCCGGCATCGCCGACGGGCTCTACTCGATGCATCTGCGCATGCTCGACGGCGTCGACGGCGGCCTCACCGGCGTGATGCTGCTCAACAAGGGCCGTATCCTCGGCGGCGATGCCTCGTTCTACTATCTCGGCAGCTACACCGCCGCCAACGGGCGCTGGAAGGGCCAGATCCTCAATCAGGAGCACACGCCGGCCAAGGACGATCCGATCTTCGGCGGCCACGAGGTCGGCATCGGCTTCTCCGGCACCTATGACGCTGAGCAGGCGGTGCTGGAGGCGACGGCGCTCGCCGGCAAGCGCAGCCTGCGCCTGACCGCCGCCCTCAAGCTGATGCACCGCGCCTGATCGCTACAGGAATCGCTCATGGAAAACATTCGCATGCTCTCGACGCTCGGCCTGATGGGCGCGATGCGCAGCCTGTCCTCCGCCTTCGAAGCCGCGACCGGCATCCATGTCGATGCCGACTTCGCGCCGACCCTGGCCTTGCTGAAGCGGCTGCGCGACGGCGAGGCCGCCGACCTCGTGATCCTCACCCGTGAGGGGCTCGACGAGATGATCGGCGAGGGCCGCGTGGTCGCCGAAAGCGCGGCCGACCTGGCGCGCTCCTTTGTCGGCATCGCGGTGCGGGCAGGGCAAGTACATCTCACCATCTCCAGCGAAGCCGCATTGCGCAAGACGCTGCTCGCGGCGCGGTCCGTCGCCTATTCGCGGCTGGGTGCGAGCGGGGTTTATTTCGCGCAGTTGATCGTGCGGATGGGGATCGCGGCAGAGATCAACGCCAAGGCTGCTATCGTCGAGCAAGGCTTTACCGCGGAGCGGCTCGTGAGCGGCGAAGCAGACCTCGCCGTGCAGCAGATCAGCGAGCTGAAGCAGGTCGAAGGCATCGAGGTGATCGGCCCGATCCCGCACGACCTGCAAACGCCGGCCGTGTTCTCCGCCGGCCGCATGGCCAGCGCGAAGCAAGCCGACGCAGCGGACCGGCTGCTGCGCTACCTGGCATCGCCCGAGGTCGTCCCCGTGCTGCGCCAATCGGGACTCGAGCCTTGAATTTGCCGGGGCGGGGACCCAGCGTAGTGTCCATGCGGACTTTCCTCGTTGCCATCCTCCTCACGCTTGCGGCGCCGGTGTCGGCGCATGCGCAATCGGCCGATCTCGTCCTGTGCGACCGGGTCGCCGCCGATCCCAGCGATCCCGACAAGCCGACCGATATGAGAGGCGTGACGGAGATTGCAGCTTCCGACGTCGCGACCGCGATCAAATTCTGCAAGCAGGCCGCGTCGTCATCGCGGCGCGCGATGTTCGCGCTCGGCCGCGCCTATGCGGCCAACCGGCAGACGGCCGAAGCGATGGCTGCCTGGCGCAAGGCTGCCGACAAGGGATCGAGTGCGGCAATGGTCGAGCTCGGTGTGGCCTACGGCACCGGCTCCGGCGTCGCCAGGGATGAAGCGCAGGCGCGCAAATTGTTCGAGAAGGCGGCGCAGGCCGGCAATCCCCGCGGCGTCAGCAATCTCGCAGCGCTCGGCGGTACCGGCGGCGTCGCCCCGGCCGATCCCGCGCAGGCGCGCGCATTGCTCGGCAAGGCGGCCGAGACCAATGCGGAGGCGCAGTACCAGCTCGGTGTGATGCTCTCCGAAGGCACAGGCGGTGCGAAGGACGACGCCGCGGCGCGCGCGCTGTTCGAGAAAGCGGCGGCGCAAAACCATCCCGGCGCGCTGGAGCGGATGGGCGCCTTCGCGCAGGAAGGCCGCGGCGGGCCAAAGGACAAGGACGCCGCGAAATCCTATTACGAGCGCGCCGCAGCGCTCGGCGACGAGGATGCCAAGCAGGCGCTGGAGCGGCTGCGCTGTCCCTATGCGATCAAGGACAAGCAGGGCAAGCTCGTCACCACGCTGTGCTTCTGAGCGTCGCCGGAGGGAAGCGGTCTTTCGGCCGTTGGCAGGCAAGCGTGACGGAACCTGGCTCGTCCGTACACTGTTGATGGCGAGACAGAACGGAGTGCAACTATGATCCGCAAACTGGCATCCGGCGAATACCGCCTCTATTCACGCAAGGTGAATCCCAAGACCGGCAAGCGCCGCAACCTCGGCACATTCAGAAGCAGAGCTGCGGCCGAAAAGCACGAGCGCGAGGTGCAGTATTTCAAGCGTCACTGACGCATGAGGAGGGCCGTCCAGCGCCGGCCGCAACAAAAAAGTCGAAAAACAACCCCATGCACAGTAGCCAAGTCGTTGAAATCACTTGGCTGCTGAAATCACCCTTTTGGGTGAAATCGCTCATTGCGGATTTAGCGAAAGCAACTTGCTCCGTCGGGCAAAACAGGGGCATGATGGCATCATGGCAAGCGTGGCTCCGCGAATGGCCCTGCGCGGAAAAGCCGGATGGCCTTGGTGCGGCGGCGGTGCTAGTTAGCCCGCTATTCCATTTTATTTTACAGGTCAATTGCGTTGCTGGACGGACTTTACAAGGTTGAATACGGCATCCACGATGCGTTCGGCCGCAGCATCATGTGCTTGCATGACGGCAAGATGCTGGGCGGCAATTCGGCGTTCGCGCACCTTGGAACGTATCAGGAGCGCGACAACGGCGAGATCGTAGCCGAAGTGATCACCGAACGGCATAACGACGATCCTCATCACAAGCCGCTGATGGGCGCGGACGTCGCCTCGATCGGCGCACGCGGGCGATTAATCGGCGACCAGATTCGCCTCGCGGGCAGCGCGGACACCATGCCGGGGGGGCATTTCTGGGCCAATCTGACGCGGCTCGACGATGGAGCGCTGCCGCCACGCGGCACGATCGGAGCGGGTGGCATCGCCAACGGGCTCTACGGCGTCGGCCTGCGCGCGCTCGACGGTGTCGATGCCGGACTCTCCGGCGTGATGCTGCTGATCGACGGACGCATCCTGGGCGGAGATGCGTTCTTCTACTATCTCGGCTCCTATTCCTCGGTGGACGGCCGCTGGAAGGGCGAGATGCTCAACCAGGAGCATACGCCGGCGAAAGGCGAAAACCCCGTGTTCGGCGGCTACGAGGTCGGGATCGGCTTCTCCGGCACCTGCACGGCCAACAGCGGCGAGCTCGAAGGCATCGCGCTCGCCGGCAAGCGCAGCCTACGGCTGGCGGCCTCGCTCAAGCTGATGCGGCGGGCCTAGGACGGTTATCCAAAGATCTGGGATGGTCCCGCTTGAGAGGATAAAGCGGCCTGACGTGCCACTCACGGCGAGGTCGGCAAGTGGGCCCGTTCGAGACGTGCCGGTCCGATCTGACCTTGTCCACTTGCCCAGTCAGACCGGAAGTCATCGCCGCAGGGGCGAACCGACGCGATTGACCCAAAGCGGCCTTTTCAGAACGAATTTGCGGGGCAGTATTGGGAAAGTGCTTTTCAGTTCACGTTTTAATCCAGCAACCACAATGCCTTGCGGCAAGTTGCCGTTTTCGCATAGACCGCCAAAGCTATTCCGAGAATGATCATCGCTGCACTATTTTTGCGTGCGCGTCGGTATGGGAGATTCACATGACTATTCGAGCGAGAGCGCTGGCCGCTGCTTTATTGGGATCGATATGTGCATTGTCGCCCAAAGTTGCACAGGCGCAATGGCCGGATATCCGTGAGGCAAAGGCCATCGCCGAGGAAGGTTTCATCTACGGGCTGCCCATCGTCATGAACTACGCGGTGATGGACGAGTATGCGGTGGACAGGAATTCGGGACAATTCAAGGCGCCGTTCAATCAGATCAATAACGAGGCGAGGGTCTTCACCTACAAAGACACGGCCGTCATAACCCCCAATAGCGACACGCCATATTCGATCTTGTGGACCGATCTGCGTGCCGAACCGATCGTTCTCTCAGTGCCGGCTGTCGAGAAGAGCCGCTATTATTCGGTGATGCTGTGCGACGGCAATACGTTCAATTACGGATATGTCGGTAGCCGCGCAACCGGCAGCGAGGCAGGTGACTATATGGTTGTCGGTCCCGATTGGCAGGGCGCCACGCCGCCCGGCATCAAAAAGGTCTTCCAGTCCTCAACGCAGTTTTCGGCCGTTGCCTACCGCACGCAACTTTTCAATGCTGCAGACATGCCGAACGTTGAGAAGGTCCAGGCCGGCTACAAGGCGCAACCCTTGTCGGCCTATCTCAACCAGCCGGCACCGCCCGCTGCGCCCGCGATCGACTTTCCCAAGGCCAATGCGGAGTTAGTGAAGAAGAACTTCTTCGAGTATCTCGACTTCGCCTTGCAGTTCGCGCCAGCCGGACCAGAGGAAAAGGAAATTCGCGCCAAGCTTGCGCGCATTGGCGTCGGTGCAGGCAAGACCTTCGAATTCAAGAATCTTCCGATCACGCACAAGCTTGAAATCGGGCTGGGGATGAAAGACGGCGAAGAGAAGGTTGAAAAGTATCTGGCCAGCGGACAGAAAGACGTCAATGGATGGAAAATCGGATCATTATTCGGGGACCGGCAGTTCTACAATGGCGATTGGCTGAAGCGTGCTGCCGCAGCCAAGGGCGGCATCTATGGCAACGACGCGGTCGAGGCCGTTTATCCAATGACGAAGACGCTTGCTGATGGCGAGGTCCTCGACGGCTCGAAGCACCAATACACCCTCACTTTTCCTGCCGGACAATTCCCGCCGGTGGACGCCTTTTGGTCTGTCACCATGTACGACGGCAAGACGCAGTTGCTGATCGAAAACCCGATCAACCGCTACCTGATCAATTCGCCGATGCTGCCGGGCATGAAGATGAACGCCGACGGCTCGTTGACGCTCTACATTCAGAACAAATCACCGGGCGCCGACAAAGAATCCAATTGGTTGCCTGCACCGAACGGGGACATCTACCTCGTCATGCGGCTCTATTGGCCGAAGACCGAAGCACCCTCGATCCTGCCGCCGGGCACAGGCGCATGGCAACCGCCCGACATCAAGAAGGTCTCATAGATTCGTACCTGACATGGCAGTTCGACTCGAACGAAGCGGAGAGGTTTAGACATGAAGGGCATCACACGCAGAGGCTTTGTCGGCGGGATTGCTGTCCTCCCTGCACTCCATTCCTCGGCAGCCCGCGCCCAGGCCGGCATCAGTCCGGCAGAAGCCCGCGCCATTGCGAAGGAGGCTTATATCTACGGCTTCCCGATCGTGGACAATTACCGCATCCAGCATGCATATTGGATGGATAAGACGAACCCGGAATACAAGGGGCCCTTTAACCAGATATGGAACAGCGCGCGTGTCTTTACACCCGCGGACAAGGCGATTCAGACACCCAACTCGGATACGCCTTACTCATTCATCGGCGCGGACCTGCGCTCCGAACCTCTCGTGCTCACGGTGCCGGCGATCGAAAAGGAGCGCTATTTCAGCGTCCAGCTGATCGATTACTACACCTTCAACTTCGACTACATCGGCACACGCGCGACCGGCAACGGAGGCGGCAGCTTCCTGCTCGCTGGGCCCGACTGGAAAGGCGCAACGCCGAAGGGCATCAAGAAAGTGTTTCGTTGCGAGACGGAATTGGCGATCCCCACCTATCGCACGCAGCTCTTCAAGCCTGAGGACATCGACAATGTGAAGAAGGTCCAGGCCGGCTACAAGGTACAGCCGCTATCCGCGTTTCTGGGCCAGCCTGCACCCATCGCCGCCCCGGCCGTTGATTTCATCAAACCGCTGACACCTGCAGAGGAGAAGACCTCACTCCAGTTCTTCAACATCCTGAACTTCGTCCTGCAATTCTGCCCAACGGTCCCATCCGAGAAAGCGCTGATGGCGCGCTTCGCCAGGATCGGCGTCGGCGCGGGCAAGACCTTCGACGCGAGCAAGCTCTCGCCCGAGATGAAGACGGCCATCGAGCAGGGGATGGCCGATGCCTGGGTTGCCTTCGCCGGCCTGAAGAAAGATTTTGAAGAGAGAAAGCTGGCCTCCGGCGACGTCTTCGGCACGCGGCAGTATCTGAAGAACAACTACCTCTACCGGATGGGTGCCGCCGTGCTCGGTATCTACGGCAATTCGAAGCAGGAGGCGATGTATCCCGCTTATTACGTGGATGCGACGAAGCAGAAGCTGGACGGCACCAGCCGTTACACCATGCGCTTTGCGCCGGGCCAGTTGCCGCCCGTCAATGCGTTCTGGTCGCTGACCATGTATGATGAGCCGCAGAGTCTGCTGGTGGCCAACCCAATCGACCGCTATCTGATCAATTCACCGATGCTGCCGCAGCTCAAGCGCGATGCCGACGGCGGGCTGACGCTGATCATCCAGAACGAAACCCCGGGTAAGGAAAAGGAAGCCAACTGGCTGCCTGCCCCCAGGGGGCCGTTCTCCATGATCATGCGCCTCTATTGGCCGAAAGAAGCAGCGGTGGAAGACAAGTGGGAGCGACCGCCGCTGCAGCGAGCAGGATAAGAATGGAATCATCCCGGTGACCACTTCTGCTATTGGCCCATCGCGTCGGTTGGCGCAGTGCAGCGGCAGGTCTGGAGTGGGGAGTCGAGCGAAGTCGCGCCGCGTGGAGCCCAGAGGCGCTTGTGACCCGCAACGGACATCGCGCGCCCTTGCGGCTTCACTAGGTCATGTCGATAATGAGCGACCGAAATATTATCCGGCAATGAGGCAGGACTACCATCTGCAAATTGAATGCCTGAACCTCTGATCGAACGTACGGTAATTATTGGAAACAGCGGCTCAGGCAAAAGCACGTTGGCCGAAGCCGTTGCGATTCTCGCCGACATCCCCGCGATTGATCTTGATCTGTTGCACCGGCAAGACGGTGGCTTTGGCTCAAAGCGAAATGAAGCCGTCGCGCGAAAGATGGTTCTCGATATTTCAGGTCAGCCGCGCTGGATCATCGAAGGTGCATTCGGATGGCTTGCGGAAGTCGCCCTTCCCAAAGCAACCGCTCTCATTTGGCTAGGTTTTCCCTGGAGCCTTTGCCGCGCCGGTCTGCTGGCTCGCGGTCTACGGCGAGGAGCAACAAATCATGACGCCGCCGAACTGATGAAGTGGGCGGAGGCCTACTGGACTCGGCAGACACCTTCGTCGTTTGCTGGTCACTCTAAGCTGTTCAACGATTTCCCAGGTACGAAGTTGCGGCTAGAGAGCCGAGAACAAGTTGCCCAATTGATCGATAAGTCGCGAGACGGGACGACCAATATTGATCCAAGTTTTAGGCCTTAGGCTGCGAAGTAGGCCGCTTCAGCCTCGGAAGCCGACATTGAGTTGATAGGTGCTCGTCTTCGCGTCACGGCGCGGGACACGCCGCTCCGGTCTTCACCCAGGCCTCCACCAGCGCGCCGCCCTGCTCCTGCGTGCCCGGCGCGGGCGAGCGGCCGAAGCCGGGCTTCCAGGCCCAGCCGACGAGGGTGTCCTTGCCGATATGGTCGATCAGGTCTTCCACCTTGCGCCCGCCATTGCGCGCGGGATCCCTGATCTGCTCGCAGATTTCGCCGATGGTCTTGCCCTCCCAGGCCATTTCCCGCGGAGCAAGATGCCAGTCGGGATGGCCGGGCATGCGGCCGGGCTCGAAATTGGCCTTCTGGTGGCAGGTGTTGCAGCGCATCGCGTCGAGCCCAAGGCCGTCGGCGCCGCGTGTGACCGGCGGCTGATGCAGGCGGGCATTGTCGCCCTGGTGCGGCCTGTCGCCGGCCGGATGGCAATTGGTGCAGCGCGGATGCGTCAGCACCTTGCCGAGCTCGGTGAAGATCGCAGCCGATCGCTTCTCGGTCTCAGTGATGCCGGCGAAGCTTTCCGGTGAGGCCAGCGCATGGCCCGCGCTTTCCGAGGCGGCGTAGCCCGCACTGAGACTGCCGGCGAGTGCCGCGACCATGGCAATCAGCTTGAACCGCACGTCGGAGATCATGGCGCGTGTCACTTGACGGCCACGAGGTAGCGGTTTGAATCGGCCAGGACCACGTCGCGCACCGCCGCGTGATATTTGATGTAGCCGGTGCAGCGGCAGAGATGGCCGTCGAGCGCGTCTGCGATGGTCTGCTCCAGCGCCTCGCGCGCGACCGGTGTCCGCGACAGGCGCTCCAGCAAGACCTGGCCCTCATTGAGGAAGCCGGCGGTGCAATAACCGCATTGAAAAGCGAAATGATCGATGAAGGCCTGTTGCAGCACCGAGAGCTGGCCGCCTTGCGCGTGGCCCTCGACGGTGCGGATCGATTTGCCGTCAAACGACACGGCGGGCGCGACGCAGGTCGGGCTGGTGGTGCTGGTGCCGTCGGGCGCGTCGACGATGATGGCGCAGCTCAGGCACTGCGCAGCCCCGCAGCCGAACTTTGTCCCGGTCATCCCGAGCATCTCGCGCAAAAAATCGTTCATCGAGAGGTCGTCGCGGACGTCCATCGGGCCGTGCTTCCGGCCGTTGATGGTGAGGCTGAGGGTGGTCACGCGAGCACTCCCTTCAAGAGGTTTGCTGTGACCGGCAGCGCGCGGAAGCGGTGGCCGGTGGCGTCATGGATGGCGTTGATCAGCGCCGGCACGATCGGGATCATCACGACCTCCGCCATGCCCTTCGGTGCTTCGTCTGTTGTCTGCGGCTTCAGCATCTCGATCTCGAGATCGCGGAGCGGCAGGTCGGATCCGCGTGCGACCAGATAGCGCCCGAGATTCCATTCGCCGTTGCCGGGACCGCCCTCGAACGGGGGCAGGGTTTCGAGCAGCGCGTAGCCGACGCCCATGGCGAAGCCGCCCTGGGCCTGACCCATCACCACCTCGGGCACCAGCGCGGTGCCGCATTCGAACACGCTATAGGCCTTGGCGATGCGAAGCGCGCCGGTTGCGCGCTCGATCTCGACGCGGACGACCGTGCCGCACATCGAGGTGTAGGCGGTGCCGATCCGGTTGTTGTCGGTCGGCGGAAACTTGACGCTGACGCGGTTGATCCGCTCGAACTTGCCATTGGCGCGGCGGATCGCGAGCGCGTCGATGTCGGCGCGGTATTGCTCGCCGGACAGCGGAAAGCGTGCGCGCGACCACGCCCAGCGCGAAAAACTGTGGGCGACTGCGCCGGTGACGAAGCCGCGCGCATGCGCAGTTGCGGCGAGCGCAGGGAGGGCCAGCGGCCCGAGGCCCGGCATCGTGAGCTGGCCGTTCTGCCAGCTTGCGCTGGCCCATTGCCGCGCGCGCGGATCAGTCCTTGCGATGCGCCACAGCTCAAGCGCCGCGGGCCACAGGCCGAAGCGGAAGATGACGCGGGCGGCTTCCGCGGCGGAATGCGTGCCGACATGCGCGCCGATCGAGGAGCTTGTCGGCGAGCTGATCGCAGGCACCCAGCGCGGGTTTTTCTCGGCGGCATCCTGGGTCTTCTGGTCGATGGTGGAGGGATCGCCTGATGTGACCAGCCCGAGCACGTCATAGCTGTCGACGCGGGCGACCGAGACCTCGTCGGCGATGGCGCCGAGATGACTTGCGACCCGGTTGGCCAACGCCGTGCCGATGCCGTTGCCCATCTCGACATGATCGCAATAGATGACGATCCTGCCGTCGGGGGCAAGCTCCACGCGTCCGAGCGAGCCGTCCGCGCCGGAGCCATAGTCTTTCGTCACGCAGGCGACGCCGGTGCCGACCAACCGATCCGACGACGTCTGTTTGAACTGTGCCCGCTGCTGCCAGATCGGGTGCTTCTCGAGCTTGTCGAGGATTTCGGGCGTGCGAACCGAGACGATGTAGGGATTGCCGGTCATGGTCCGGCCGTTCTGGGGCAGCGCATTGCGCCGCCGGAATTCGATCGGATCGCGCTTGAGCTCGGACGCCGCCTCGTCGATCAGGACCTCCAGCGCCGTCATGGCTTGCAGTATGCCGTAGCCGCGCATCGAGCCCGCGCTCACGCCGCGCGAGTGCACGGCGACGGTCCTGACGTCGACCTTCGGAATGTCGTAGATGCCGATTGCGCCAGTGGCCGCGACGACGGCGACGCTGGCCGAGAAATGGGCGAGCCCGCCGCCGTCGAGCACGTGGTCGGCGGCAAACGCCTTGATCTTGCCGGTCGCGCGATCAATGCCGATGCGCGAGCGCATCTTGATCGCGTGGCGCTTGATGCCGGCCTGAAACTGCTGGTAGCGGTCATGCGCCAGCCGCACCGGCTTGCCGGGAAAGCAGACCGCCGCGAGCGCAACATAGAGAATGAAAGGTGTGTGATCGCGGCCACCAAAACCGCCGCCGACATGGGCGAACTGCGCGTTGATGTGCGCCGGCTTGTAGGGCGCGCGGGCCTTGCCCAACAGATGCGCGATCGACTCCGCCGCCTCGTAGGGCGACTGGACGCCAAGCAGTAGTTCGAGGTTGCCGCCCTTGCCGTCGTACCAGGCGAGCCCGCATTCCGGCTCCAGGAACATCGGGTCGACCGATTGTGTCTCGAACTCGCGGTCGAGCACCAGCATGGAGGCGTCATCCGCTGCAAGCTCGGCACGGATCTGCTCGCCATATTTCGCCGCCTTGGCGTAATCCGCCGGCATTTCCTTGGCGAGCGGCGACCACACCGGCAGCGCCGCGCTCTGCACTTTCTTCGGCGAGACCCAGCCGGCCTGAAGCGGCGAATAGACATCCGGTTTGTCAGGCGAGGGACCTGCCACGCGGGTGAAGCGGAAGGCCCCGTAATCCGGGACGACGACAGGCCCGGTCTCCTCGCCGAATTGAACGAAAGTGCCGTCGCGCAACGCGAGGCGCGCCTGGTCGAAGGCGTCGAACTTTTCGAAGATCAAAAGCGCGACGGGCTGGCCGAGATAGAGCGGCGTCTTGCCGATCGGACAGAACAGGTCGCCCGCATAGAATTCCGGCACCTGCGTCCCGATCCGGTCGAGATCGGCGGCCGTCACGACCACCGACGGCTTGAGCGCGCCGCCGAGGCGGCCGAGGTCCATGCCGGTATAGACATGCGTGGCGTCATTGGCGCGGACCAGGATCGCGTGCGAGGTGGCCTGCGGCCAGCCCGGCAGATCATTGGCGCGGAAGTCGGAGGCGTAAAGCTTTGCGCCGGTGACCTTGGCGACCCCGTCGACACGGCCGGCGCCCGTTGTCGCGGGATTGAACTTGCCGCGTCCAGGCAGCGTCTCCTGTGCTGCGAAGGGAGCTCCTGCCGCCGAGGCAAGATGCGACAGGCTGACCGAAATGCCTCCCGCCGATAACCACTTCACGAACTCGCGTCGCGAAGGCCCCATGATCAGATCCTTGTACAAGGTTTCGAGAATATCATGATGCTGGCGGCATCGACGCCCGGAGAGTACGCGCCGATGCTAGCTCGAATCCGTCATGATTCGTCATACGACGATAGAAAGGGTCTGGGCGTTTACAACCGGTGAATGCGGTATGCTTGCCGGATGGAATTGTCGTTTCGCGCTTGCTTTAGGATCGAATCAAACAGAAGACGGATTGGCAACGGGGGCGAAGCGCAAATGCAGCACGATTCGAACGACGTCTCGCGCGTCAGGGCGGAAACGACGAACTTCTCGCGGCGCCAATTGCTCGATTACGGTCTCAAGGCAGGCGCCTTGTCCCTGGTCGCGGGGGCAGCGAAGGCCCAGCATGCCATGCACGACCATGCGGGCGCCTCGCACGCCGCAGACATGTCGCCGACCATGGGCATGGTGCCGGAAACGCCGGCTCCCGCCATGGACCAGCCGCTGGTCGAGCCCGAGGTGCGCAGATCCGTCAATGGCGTGCTCAGCACCACATTGCGCGTCGGCTATGCCTATCGCCAGATCGGCGGCGTCAAGCTCTATGTCAGGTCGTACGACGGCGGCAGTCCCGGTCCGACCTTGCGGATGAAGCCCGGTGAGACGCTGCGGATCAAGATGATCAACGACCTGCCGCCGAACCGCGATGGGTTGCCCGCGGACATCAGCCATCCGCACCAGTTCAACAACACCAATTTCCATTTCCACGGCGCGCATGCGAGCCCGAGCGGGATTGCGGACAATGTCATGCGCTCGATGGCGCCGGGTCACAGCTACAACATCGAGATCTCGCTGCCGGCCGACCACACCAGCGGCACCTATTGGTATCACCCGCATCACCACGGCAGCGCCGATATCCAGATGTCCAGCGGCATGGTGGGCGCCGTCGTCATCGAGGGCGATTTCGCCGGTGTGCCGGAGATCATGGCCGCGCGCGAGCGCCTGCTGGTGCTGACCCAGGTGGTCTACGACGCCAAGGGCATGGTCGAAAATTTCGAGACGCTGTTTCCGGAGACCGCGACGCGCTTTCTGGCGATCAACGGACAACGACGGCCGGCGATCGAGATGCGTCCGGGCGAAGTGCAGCGCTGGCGCATCCTCAATGCCGCCTATCAGGACGACATGCTGCTCGATCTCGAGAAGCACGATCTGCATGCGATCGCCTATGACGGAATCCAACTCGGCGCCATGCAGTCGCTCAAGCAGGTCCTGATCGCGCCCGGCCAGCGCGCGGACATTCTGGTGAAGGCAGGCGGCCCCGGCACCTACGCCTTCAACGCCGCGCCCTACGACCAGGGGCATCCTTCGCCGGTCGGGCCGCTGGCGCGGGTCGTCGTGGCTGGCGCGCCGATGGACATGAAGCTGCCGCGCGCCCTGCCGCCGGCGCCGCTCGCGACCATCAAGGATTCCGAGATCACCAACCGTCGCAAGGTGACTTTGTCGGCAACCGCGCCTGAGGCCGATGCGGCCGGCCATTGGCAGGAGTTCGAGTTCTTCGTCGACGGCAAGAAGTTCGATCCCGGCCGCATCGATCAGCGGGTCAAGTTGGGCGCGGTCGAGGAGTGGACCATCGTCAACACGCATGAGCATGACGACCACGTCTTTCACATCCATACCAATCCGTTCCAGGTGGTGTCGGTCAACGGCAAGGCGCTGGCCGTGCCGGAATGGCGGGATTCCGTGATCGTAGAGCGCAAGGGCGGCGAGGTCGTGTTCCGCTCGCGCTTCATCGATTTCACCGGTGTCTATATGCTCCACTGCCACATGATGAACCATGAGGAGATGGGCATGATGCAGACCGTGGAGGTCTACAAGCCCTAAGCCCAAGCCCTGATTCTTTGTCGAATTGCGCGAGTTTGGGGGCCGGCGACGGCGGAATCCGGCCCGGCCGGGCTTCCCCTGGCGGCCGGCATGGCCTATGACGCTGCAACGCAACAATCCCCCCAAAAAGACCCCATGATCCGCCTCGACAACGTCAGCAAGCAAGCCGGCCACCAGATCCTGTTCATCGAAGCTTCTGCCGCCCTCAATAAGGGCGAGAAGATCGGCCTTGTCGGCCCGAACGGCGCCGGCAAGACCACGCTATTCCGGATGATCGCCGGCGAGGAACTGCCCGACGAGGGGCAGGTCTCGACCGATCGCGGCATCACCATCGGCTATTTCAACCAGGACGTCGGCGAGATGGCCGGTCGCAGCGCCGTGGCCGAGGTCATGGACGGGGCAGGACCGGTGAGTGCGGTGGCCGCCGAGTTGCGCGAGCTCGAGACGGCGATGGCCGATCCCGACAAAGCCGACCAGATGGACGAGATCATCGCGCGTTACGGCGAGGTGCAGCACGCGTTCGAGGAGCTCGACGGCTACGCGCTCGACGGCCGTGCGCGCGAGGCGCTGTCAGGCCTGGGCTTCAGCCAGGAGATGATGGACGGCGACGTCGGCAAGCTCTCCGGCGGCTGGAAGATGCGCGTGGCGCTCGCTCGCATTCTCTTGATGCGGCCCGATGTCATGCTGCTCGACGAGCCGAGCAACCATCTCGATCTCGAAAGCCTGATCTGGCTGGAAAAATTCCTGCACGATTACGAAGGCACGCTGTTGATGACCTCGCACGACCGCGAGTTCATCAACCGCGTGATTTCGAAAGTCGTCGAGATCGATAGCGGCTCGCTGACGACCTATGCCGGCGATTACGAGTTCTACGAGCAGCAGCGGGCGCTGAACGAGAAGCAGCAGCAGGCGCAGTTCGAGCGCCAGCAGGCGATGCTCGCCAAGGAGATCAAGTTCATCGAGCGCTTCAAGGCGCGCGCGTCTCATGCCGCTCAGGTGCAGAGCCGGGTGAAGAAGCTCGACAAGATCGAGCGGGTCGAGCCGCCGCGCCGCCGCCAGACCGTGGCGTTCGATTTTCTGCCCGCGCCGCGCTCGGGCGAGGACGTCGTGGCGTTGAAGAACGTCTACAAGGGCTATGGCAGCAAGCGCATCTATGACGGCCTCGATTTCATGATCCGCCGCCGCGAGCGCTGGTGCGTGATGGGCGTCAACGGCGCCGGCAAGTCGACGCTGCTCAAGTTGATCGCCGGCGCGAGCGAGCCCGATAAGGGCACCGTGGCGGTGGGCGGCAGCGTCAAGATGGGCTATTTTGCCCAGCACGCCATGGACCTGCTCGACGGCGAGCACACCGTGTTCCAGTCGCTGGAGGAACAGTTTCCGACCGCGGGGCAGGGATCATTGCGCGCGCTCGCCGGCTGTTTCGGCTTCTCCGGCGACGACGTCGAGAAGCGCTGCCGCGTGTTGTCAGGCGGCGAGAAGGCACGCCTGGTGATGGCCAAGATGCTGTTCGATCCGCCGAATTTTCTGGTGCTGGACGAGCCGACCAACCATCTCGATCTCGCCACCAAGGAAATGCTGATCACGGCGCTGTCGGATTTCGAGGGCACCATGCTGTTCGTCTCGCATGACCGGCATTTTCTCAGCGTTCTGTCGAACCGCGTGCTGGAGCTGACACCGGAGGGCATCCACCAGTTTGGCGGCGGCTATACGGAATACGTCGCGCGCACGGGGCAGGAAGCGCCGGGGCTGCGGAGCTAGCATTCCGCTATGCGCCTTGACGCGTTGCTGCCGCCCGCTACGCTCCTTCAAAAAAGGGGAGCGAACCATGAAGCAACTCCGGATCGGCGACATCACCATCGATGCGGTGATCGAACGGGAAGGGCCGTGGCGGCGGCCGCAGGATTTTTTCCCGGCCTATGACGAGGGCGTGTTCAAGCGCCATCTGCCGACGATGGAGCCTGAGGTGTTCGACGCCGCGCGCGGCATGATGGTGATCACCTATCAGACCTTTGTGGTGCGCACGCCACGCTACACCATCCTGGTCGACACCTGCACCGGCGAGGACAAGGGTCATCCGCCGCCGTTCGATTTTCCCGGCAAGGAGCGCTGGCGCAACGAATTGTTCGCGCTTGGCATCGGCTTCGAGCAGATCGACTACGTCTTCTGCACGCATCTTCACATCGACCACACCGGCTGGAATACGAGCTTGCGCGACGGGCGCTGGGTGCCGACGTTTCCGAATGCGAAATACGTCTTCCACAAGGGTGAGTATGCGGCATGGGAGGCGGAGAATGCCAAGGGCAGCAATCCGCCCGGCACCGTGTTTCGCGACAATTGCCTGCCGATCGTCGAAGCCGGGCAGGCGCTGTTGGTCGATGATGATTACGCGTTAGACGACACCGTCACGCTGACGCCGACGCCGGGGCATTCGCCCTGTCATTGCTGCGTGAACATTTTCTCAAAGGGCCAGCGGGCGGTGGTCGCCGGCGATCTCATGCATCACCAGATTCAGTGCCGCGAGCCGGACTGGTCGGCGAAGCCGGATTGGGATGCCAGGCAATCAGCGGTGTCACGGCGGAAGTTTTTCGCCTCCGTTGCCGATACCGACACGCTGATCCTGCCGGTGCATTTCCCGACGCCGACGGTGGGGCTGATCAAGCCGCTCGGTGGAGCGTTCGATTATCGCTTCAAGCGGGAGTGACTTTCGCCGTCATGCCCGGGACAAGCCAGGACAAGCCCGGGCATGACGAGTTCGTGGAGCAACCGTTCGCTAAAGACGCATCCAATTCGCAGTTCGCGTCTTACGCGCCGATTTCGCACTTCTTCATGAAGCTATTCTTGGCGGCGCCGGCGAGCGGCTTGCCATCGGCGCTGACCGCCTTTGGCGCGCAGGCGTCCGCCTTGCATTTCTTCATGAACGACGTCTTCGCCGCACCGGCGAGCGCCTTGCCGTCCTTGCCGACCGCCTTGCTCTCGCAGGTGTCGTCCGCGAAAGCCGAACCCGCTGCAAAGGTGGCAACGATCGCAGCCAGGAAAATCCGCTTCATCATGATTGTCTCCCTAAACCAAAAGATGGCGAGCGGATTGGAACCGGGAATCGTGGCGCAATCAAGCAGGATCGGTGCAGCCACGACCGTCATTGCGGATTTTTCTCCGCCCGGCGCGCGCCTAAACGCCCCGCGCGAGCAGCGCCTTGAAGTCCGCGCGTGCACGTTGCGCTTCGGCGCGCGCCACCTCGGAGGCGTCGCCGAGGCCGAAATAGCCGTGGATCAGACCGGCGCCCTCATGATGCTTCACCCGCACACCGGCCGCCTCCAGCGCCCGTGCATAGGCCGCGCCCTCGTCGCGCAGGGGATCGTACCAGGCAGTGGTGACGATCGCGGGCGCGACGCCGGCGAGCGATGTGGCGCGTAGCGGTGAAACGCGCCAGTCGGTCGCGTGAGCCGCATCGGCGAGATAATGACCGCAAAACCACTCCATCACGGCGCGCGAGAGGAAGTAGCCTTCGGCATTCTCGGCGCGCGAGGGAAAGGGCGCGTTCTCGCGCGCGTCCGCATAGCTGCCAACGACGTCGGTCACGGGATAGACCAGGAGTTGCGCGGCGAGCTTGATGCCGGCGTCGCGGCAGGCGATCGCGGTGGTGGCGGCGAGATTGCCGCCGGCGCTGTCGCCGGCAACGCCGAGGCGTTTTGCATCGCCGCCAAATTCCGCGACGCGGTTGAAGATGTCGCTGACCGCGGCGAAGGCGTCCTCGAAGGCGCCGGGAAAGCACGTCTCCGGCGGACGCCGGTAGTCGACGGAGATGACGACGGCGCCGGTCTCGATCGCAAGGTTGCGCGCCTGCCGGTCATGGGTCTCGAGGTCGCCCGCGACCCAGCCACCACCATGGAAGAACACCACGGTCGGCGCGGGATTGGTGCCGACCCGGTAGACCCGTGCATCGAGCGGGCCGGCGCCGCCTTTCACCTTGATATCCGCGACGATGTCGACCGGCGGCGGCGCTATGGCCGCGCGCGAGGCAGCCAGTGCGCGCAAGGAATCGCGGGCGCTCTGTGGCGTCATCGTCGTGTGATCGCGCATCGGCAGCAGCGGAATGATCTGGGCGATGACGGGGTCGAGCGGTGCGGCCATGGGATCCTCACGGGGTTCTTGGTCTTGCTTGCGGGTTAGCATAGATATTGCGCGCCGCATCGGCAACCGTTCGCATGTTGCGATGCCAGGGGATGAACGGGCAGGGAGGTCTTGAGGTGGAATTCGAAACGCTGGTCCAGTCGCGCCGCAGCGTGCGTGGCTTCAGGAACGAGCCGGTGCCGCGCGCGGTGATCGAGGCGATCATCGACAGCGCCAAGCGTGCGCCGTCGTCGATGAACACCCAGCCCTGGCATGTCCACGTGCTCACAGGCAGCCCGCTGGAACAGCTACGCCGGCGCAACATGGAAGAAATGGTCGGCGGCGCCAAGGTCAAGCGCGACATCGTCAGCCACGGCGAGTACCAGGGCGTTCACCGGATACGGCAGGTCGACATCGCCAAGCAATTGTTCGGCGCGATGGGGATCGCGCGCGACGACAAGCCGATGCGGCAGGACTGGGTGCTGCGCGGCTTCCGCCAGTTCGACGCGCCGGTGTCGCTGGTGCTGACGTATGATCGCGTGCTGGATCCCGGCGCAGTCTGCCATTTCGATCTGGGCGCGCTCTGCTACGGCATCGTGCTCGCGGCCTGGGACCGCGGTCTCGGTTCGGTGATCAACGGGCAGGGCATCATGCGCTCCGACGTCGTGCGCGAGGTCGCAAACATTCCGGAGGATGAGGTGATCATGACCTGCGTCGCGATGGGCTATCCCGACGACAACTTTGCCGCGAACGCGGTGCGCTCGGACCGCGAGGGCAACGACGATTTCGTTCGCTATGTCGGATTCGCCGAGTAGTGCACGTCGAGTAGTGCACGTAGAGGAGATTATTCTCTCGACGATTTTTTTGGGCGTAGAGCCAAGCGGCCTCTTGCAATCTCGATCATGCAGGAGGAACAATATGCCGACTGAGAGGTTTGTTGCTGGCGCGAGGGAATTGACATGCGGCGGCTGGCTAGCCTGGTTCGGCGGTTCTTCGGCCCGCGGGTGCGGCGCCCGATCGATGATGATCCAACTCTTCCTTTCACACCCGACGAACTCGGCCGGCTGATCCGCAGCGGTCGGCACGAGGACATGAAGCTGCTGGCCGAAGGGCTGGCCTGCCGGTCCATCCCGCGCCGCGCCAGACATCGCGCCGCGCACTAGACTTGGGCACTAGACTTGGGCACAAGACTTGGGTCGAGACGGGTTGCTGCGCTCACCTCGTGAGAGCGACCTGCCTGAACGCGGTCAGCAGTGCCTTCTCCAGCTTTCCGCTCATCCCGCAGAGAATGTCATAGGCCTCGCCGCGTGGCCGGGTCGGCTTGTAATGCCGATACTCGATCAGGGCCGCGAAGATGTCCGAGATCGTGAGAATCCGCACGACGTCGCCGATGCTCTCGGCCCCGAGCGCATCCGGATAGCCGCTGCCGTCGAGAAATTCGTGATGGTGGCGCACGGCGTCGAGGATCTCCGGAGATATTTTCTCGTGATCCTTCAGGAAGTCGTAGCCCGCCGCCGGATGAGTCTCGATCATGGTGCGCTCGTCCGCATCGAGGCGGCCGGGCTTGTCCAGGATCGCGAGCGGGATCTGCGCCTTGCCGATGTCGTGGAACATGGCGGCCGAATACAGCCGCTCGAGATCGGCCCGGCCCACGCCGAGACTCAGCCCGAAGTCGATCGCCACGCCGGTCACGAGCAGGCAATGCTGGTAGGTTCCCTCGTGGTGGCGCCGCACCGTGGTGAGCCACTCGGACAGGCCATGCTGGGTGATGCGATCGGCGATCTGGCGGCCGGCTTCCTTCGTGCCGTCGACGTCAAGGGGCTCGCCGAGCGTGACGGCCGTGAACATCGAAGCGATGGCGGTCGCCGCGGTTTCGACTGCATTGTCCGGCTGCGGCGCGTGACCTGAGGAAGCAGACGCCTCTTCGGCGGGATCAGCCAGCGCTGCCAGCAGCTTGATCTTGTCGATCGTCCCGGGAAGGACGAGCGTGGCCCCGAGCGCGTAGGCCTGCGAGATACTCATGTGAGAGGAGTGCTCGACCAGGAAGATGCGCTTCGTCGCCTTCGCGAGCTTTGCGGCTCGTTTCTTGATGGCCGCAACGGTGTGAACGTCACGCAATTCCGCACGGATGACGATCGCGAACGGCACCTGGGACAGCTTGGCTTCCGCGTCGAGCCGTTCGCCTGCGACGGCAAACCGTTGCGCGAGAATCGAACAGACGCTCGACAATTTGTCGGAGGAATCAGCCAGCACATGCACGAACGCGCGTGCCGCTTCCTTCTCTCGGATGCCGCCGTCGCTTTTGACCGGGCGGGATATGGTTCGCGCGTTCTGCACGGTTGACCTGAATTATGCTGGAACTGGATGGGGCTGATGAATCCTTGGGCCTATTTCCTCTGAGCGGCAGTCTGCGCGGCTGCTGCCGGTTTCTTCTTGCTATCTGCGGTGATGAAGTGAACGCCGGCCGTGGTGCCGTCGATCCACACCAGTTCGCAGCGCCGGAAGGCGAGACCGGTCGAGGACAGCAGCAGGAAGAACTCCTTGGCCTGGAGCACGTCGAGCGTGCCTTCAACCTCGATCTTCGCGCCGCTCTGAGACACGTCGAGCAGGATGCAGCTGCGTCGCCAGGTGCCGTCCGAGCCCATCAGCTTGACGCCCTGCTTGTGATCCATCCGCACGCGAAGCGCCTTGCGACCATCGAACTTCATCGGTTAACCCCCATTTTCGCGCCGCGATTTCCCCGATCGCTTGTACCGGCGCTTGCTGCGATTTCTCCCCAGCGCACGTTCCATTGGCTGGTCGACAGAAGAAGTGTCTCGAAGATGTGTTGCGCACGTTCGCGCTCGGCAAAGGACAGCCGTGTGCCGCTGCGATTGGTGAGGATCGCAAGTGTGGTTGCCCAGTTCAGCCGTGACGCCCGACAGGCCATGACCAGCCCCTCGCAGTCGTCATCGGTCATGACTTGCTCGACAATCTCGATCGGAGCCGTCGACAGCACCGACAGCGCCGTGAACAGGTTGGCGGTCTCGCCGCGGATCGCGAAGCGGTTCACCGTGGAATCGTTGAGCTTGCCGACGCGGTTAAGGGCGACGATCTCCGGCCGTGCGCCCGCATAGTCGGCCGGACAGACGGGCTTGAGCGGAGCCGGTGCTGGAACCTGCGCGGGCGAAACTGCCGATGCGTCGAGCTTGGCTGGCTTCGTCGGGCCGGGTGAGGCCGAGAGCAGCCTTCGCACGACCAGGTCGGGCGTGCCGGGCCGCAGCGCCAGCGCCTTCATGATCTCGCCGTCCTGCTCGGCCTTCGCGACCAGCGCGTCATAAGCCGCGTCGGAAAATTCGACCCCCGGGTTCTTGATCAGGGCAAGGCAGATCGAGCTGCCGCGCCTGATCAGCGCCTCGGTCACGGCCGGCTCGATCGCGTTGCGGGCGGCGATCGCGCGTAGATGCCGCTCGCCACTGGAGGCTGCGACCACCACAAGGTCGGCTGCGGCGAGTGCCTGAGATCTGAGCAGGACGGGACACGCCACGTTCGCATCGGCGTGCGAGGCGAGCCGCCGCAACGTCTCCGGCGGAGCCGCCTTGAGTTCGGCAAGCGCGGCACTGAGCTGAATCAGAGCAATGGCATCGACCCGTTCCGTCAAACGCAGCAGAACGCTGTCGACCACACCGCAGAGCAATTCCTGAGATCGGTCGCCGCTGCCAGTGAGCAACTGCACAATACCGGAAAGGATCCGTGCGCAGCGGTCCAGCGGACACGTTGCGACCGCATCTTCCAGTTCAACCAGAACATCAGCAGGCGAATTTGCCATCATGGCAGGGGCCTGTATTCAAAATGAACTTCGACTAACCAATGACCTCCATTGTGCCCCACAGGCGTTAATTTGAAATTTAGACCTTGAGCGCCCGGGGTATTGGTGCACCGCCGATACTGCAGGAAACGATATCGAAATTCGGCGAGGCTTGATCCGGCGACTTGTCCTTTCAACGGGACCCTCGCCAATTGATCGAGATGGATTAAGATGATTCTTTCGGTCCCACGGGACGCCGAAAGGGGGAAGCTCGAACCGGCATCGTCGCCGGGCGCGCGTCTGTTGCGACGCGACGTTTCGTATTGCCATGAACAGTGTTGATGACGCGCCCAGGTTGGCGCCAAAGATATTTCGTTTTTCCGACGTCGATGAATTTCGGAATGCCATACGCGGCCTGAATTTCGAGTTCACGCCCTTCGTACGGAGGATTTCGGCCGAGCAGACGATTCTGTCGCTGCCCGGCTGCGACGTGAATTTGACGCGCGCGTTTCCCCGCATCGTTGACGCACAGCTGGTCGAGAACTGCACCGCGATCGGGTTCACGATGGACGACCTCAACGTGCCCATCCGCTTCAATGGCTCGCAGCGCGCCCGGCCGGTTATCGTCATCGGCAGCGGCGGCGCCGCTTACACCACCATCGAGGAGGTGCAGCGGCAAATTGCCTCGGTGGTGTTCAGGCCGGAGGTGATGGATCGCGGCTGGCCCCACGCAGCCTCGAGCTTCAAGATTTTTGAAACGCCAGTCGTGGGCCTGAACCGGCTGCGCAGCGTGGTTCGGGAGGTGCTGGCTGCCGCGTCGGAACCCGTCGGTGCAGCGGAGGTGCCGCTGAAGGGCGCAGCCATGAAGGAATCGCTGCTTGGAGCCGTCGATGACGCGTTCGACAGCGTTGTCCCCGCACGATGGACCCTGCGTCCCAACGACGAGCGGAATTTCAAGATCTTCCGGAACATTCGCGCGCTTCTGTCCGACGACCTCTCGCAGCCGATCTACAGCGAGGAGATCGCGCGCAAGCTTAACCTGCCGGTGCGCACCATGCACGACGTCGTCCGCCGTTATCGCGGCATGAGCCTGCATCGCTATTTGCGCCTGCGCCGGCTGTGGCTGGTGCGCCAGCGGCTGCTCGTTGGCGCCGACAGCGTCAAGGCCGTGGCCCTGGCGTTCGGCTTCTGGCATCTCAGCGACTTCTCCAGAAGCTATCGCGATCAGTTCGGCGAGACGCCATCGCTAACGCTGGAGCGCGGCCGAGGCCGATAGCGGGATCAATGGATTGGAGCTGTGCCTTCGTGCTAGACTGCGGCCATGAGTAATCGCATCCTCGTCCTGTACGGTTCCTACCGTTCCGACCGCATGGGCATCCGCCTTGCGAATTTCGTCATCGATCGCCTGCGCGGCCGCGGCGACGACGTCGTGTTGATCGACGCCAAGGCGATCGGCCTGCCGATGCTCGATCGCATGTACAAGGAATATGCCAAGGGCGCAGCACCCGAGGCGCTGGAGAAGCTGGCCGGAGAGATCCGCGGCGCAGACGGTTTTGTCTTCGTCACCGGCGAATACAATTGGGGAATTCAGCCGGGGTTGAAGAACCTCACAGACCATTTCCTCGAAGAGTGGTTCTGGCGTCCGGCCGCGATCGTCAGCTATTCCGCTGGCCGGCTGTCGGGTGCGCGCGCCTCGACCGCATGGCACGGCACGCTCTCGGAAATGGGCATGGTGGTGGTATCGAGCACCATCGGCGTCGGCCCGATCGCGCAGACGCTGTCGGAGGCGGGCGAACCGATCGGCGAGGGCGGCAAGGCGCTGGAACGCTCGTTCCCGCGCTTCGCCGACGATCTCGCATGGTGGATCGAGGCCGCGAAGGCGCAGCGGGCGCGCAAGGCGCCGCCGTATTGAACGGCCTTACGCGGCCCTGACCTCGCCGAGGAAGCGGTCGAACTGTCCGGCGAGATCGCGTGACTGCGTCGACAGCTGCTCGGCCGCGCCCAGCACCTCCCTCGCGGCCGTGCCGGTGTCGTCGGCGGCGCGCTGCACGCCTGATATGTTGGTGTTGACCTCCTGGGTGCCGCGCGCGGCCTCCTGGACGCTGCGTGAAATCTCCTTGGTCGCCGAGCCCTGTTGCTCGATCGCGGCCGCAATCGCGGTGCCGATCTGGTCGATCTCGCCGATCACGTCGGCGACGTTGCGGATCGCGGTCACGGTCTCGTCGCTCGCGGCCTGGATCGCCGAAATCTGCTCGGAGATTTCGGTGGTGGCCTTGGCGGTCTGGCCCGCCAGCGACTTCACCTCGGACGCAACCACCGCAAAGCCGCGGCCGGCGTCGCCGGCGCGTGCGGCCTCGATGGTGGCGTTCAGCGCCAGCAGATTGGTCTGCTCGGCGATGCTCTGGATCAGCGTGACGACGTCGCCGATCTTCTGCGCGCCCTCGGCCAGCGAGCGCGCGGTGTCGCCGGTGCGGCGGGCGTTGTCGACGGCGCGGGCCGCGATCTCGGTGCTTTGTGCGACCTGACGGCCGATCTCCGCGATCGAGGAGGTCAGCTCTTCGGTGGCGCTGGCGACGGTCTGCACGTTGGTCGAGGTCTGCTCGGAGGCGGCGGCGACGACCGCGGCCTGGCTGTTGGTCTGGGCCGCCGTCGTGGTCATCGACTGCGCCGTGCTCTCCATGGTGGATGAAGCGCGGGACAGGCCGCCGACAAGCTCGGTGACCTTGGTTTCGAACGCACGAGTGAGCCCGTCGAGCGCCTGTGCGCGGCGCATCTTGCCGTCGTTCTCGGTCTGCTTCTCCGCCGCGAGCCGGTCGGCCCGGATCATGTTGTCCTTGAACACTTGAACGGCGGCGGCCATCGCGCCGATTTCATCGGAGCGCTCGGCGCCGGGGATATCTTCCGCAACATCGCCGTCGGCAAGCCGCGCCATCCGTGTCGTCAGGTTGACGATCGGGGCGCAGACGCGGCGGCGGACCATGACGATAAGGCCGGCGCTGGCGATCAGCACGGCGAGAAGGCCGATGAGAGCGACCGTGAAGCTGGTGCGCGCGGCTGAAGACGCGCCGGCGAGGATCTGCTCCGCGTTGTCGTAAAAGGCATCGCGAACGCCGATGATGGAGCCGAGCCCCTTTTGTGACGCCGCGTAATAGGTCTCGACGTCGTGCTCGTATTTGCCGCTGACGGCGCCGTCCTTGACTAGCTTGAGCTCGCGGCCGAACTCCTCGACGTAGCGCGAATTCATGGTTTCGAGCGCGCCGTCGACATTGGCCGGGGTCGCGGGATTGCCACGCAATTCCATCAGCGACATCACGATCTGGTCGCTGCGGCCCTGCATGCGGGCAACGTCGGCCTTCTCGGCGTCGGTGGCGACCTTCTTGCCGCCGACGAGGTTCTTGTGAACGCTGGCATTGAGACCGCCGATGTCGCGCAGCGTCATGGCGATGTTGGCGTTGTTGGACTGGCGGTAGGCATCGCCATTGAGGATCGCCATACGGCGCACCTGCTCGTTGAGCAGTGCGGTCACGCTGCCGTTGAGCACGGCGTTGTCGGCGACGACCTTCTTGGCGGCGTCCTTGCGCGCCTCCGCCGGCCCGGCGATCGCCTTGTCGATGGCCTCGCGCAGGGCGGTGAACTTCGCGTTGATGCCGTCGATATTGCCGCCGAGGGCGGTGCCGTCGTCGAACGGGCCGGGCAGCTCCTTGCGCAGCGCGTTCATCCTGTCGCGGGCGCCGTCGGTCTGCTTGCGCAGCTTGCCTTGCTCAGCGAGTTGCGCCGGGTCGACCGTGGCAGGGCCGTAGAGGATGTTGGTGGAGAAGCCGCGTTCGGGATTGAGATAGCGCGGGATGTCGCTGACGGCGCGGACGATCGCGAGCCGGCCCTGGGCTTCGGTGATCCGCTCGATTGTCTGGTACTTCGTCACGGCGACGTAGACGGCGAGGCCGCCGCCCACGGTCGAGAGCGAGACGATGGCGGTGGTCAGGAGCGTACCGATTTTCATGATTCTATCCGGCAATTGGCGCGGGGGAATTATTTTGCACGAACAATAGGCAGGCGATGTTAATCCCGGGTTTACGCTCGTGGCCGCGGTCACCTGGCCTTTCGGTCAAGGGCGGCGAGGATCTCCAGCGTGGCGCCGTCGCGCTCGCCCGAAAAATAACGGGCGAGCGCCTGATCGAAAACAGGTTCGTCGGACACCGCGCCGAACAGCGTCATCGACGAGCGGAATTTGGCGTCGTCGGGCGCACCGAAGATGGCGTCGATGGTCCGCCCCTCGACGGCGAGCACGAGCCTCGTGCATTCGATCAGACGCGGACCGAGGACGGGATGGGTGAGGTAGGCCTTGGCGCGGGAGGCGATGGCGTAGCGCTGCGACATGGCGCTGAAGCCGAGGCCGGCGACCTGCGGGAAGACGAACCACATCCAGTGGCTCTGCTTTCGGCCCCGGGTCAGCTCCTCCTGGACGTCGCGAAAAACCGGGTCCTGGGCCCGGACGAAGCGCGTTAGATCGAAAGGATCGGTCGTTGGATACCCTGGGGGAGCCTTGGCGGCCGCGATTATGCCTAACTTTTGGCTCCCAATGTGGTAGCTGGTATAGAATCTCCGGGTGGGGGTGGGTCCCCCCGGGGGTCGATTTTGGGGATCTGATGGTTTCCGACCGCGCACAAGCCGAGGGGCTATTGTCGCGCCGCCGTATTGGGCGAGCCGAGACGATACTGCTGTCTTTGGCCGCCGTCGCGCTGGCGCTGGGCGCTGCCGCCTGGGTCGCGGATATCGGCGATTCGGCCTCGCTGGCCACCGCCGCACTGCCGCCGGCCAATGCCCCTTCGTTCGATGATCGTTTCGCTTCCACATCTGGCAGTCCGCCCGCCCGCGAGCTCGGCCTGCGGACGCTGGAGCGCTCCGCCTTGAATGCGGTCCAGCTCAAATTGCGCGACGCAAAGGCGATGCTCGCCCAGAAACTTCAGGGCGACGATTGGCGCGCGACCCTGACCGATGACGACAGGCACGTGGTCGACGAGACAAGGCCTTCGCAGCGGGCCGATGGTGGCGTCCCGATGCCGCGCTCGCGCCCGGCCCAGGCGGACTTCTCCGCCCAGATCGCCTCCAGTCAGGCCTTTGCGGATGCCAATCCCAGGATCGACAACCGCAACTTCTTCGAAAAATTCACCGACAAGATCAAGCTGGCCTCGCTGACGCCGGACAGCGGCCTGTTCGGCAAGGCGCCGGATCTCGCCGCCCTCGGCTACGATTCGCGGACCGCGGTCTATGACATCTCGGCCAAGGCGCTCTACCTGCCGAGCGGCATCGCGCTGGAGGCGCATTCGGGCATGGGCGCGCTGATGGACGACCCACAGCATGTCGACCAGCGCATGGTCGGCGCGACCCCGCCCGCGACCTACGACCTGAAGCCGCGCGAGAAGCTGTTCCACGGCGTCCGTGCGCTGCGCTTGACCCCCGCGGAGGGCACCAGCGCGCTCGGCCGCGTCGGTCTTCTCACCCACAATTTCATGCTCGGGCCGCGGGGCGACTCCAACGGCTGCGTTTCGATCAAGGACTATGATCGATTCATGAAGGCCTACGACAACGGCGAGTTCAACCGCCTGATCGTGGTGCCGCGCCTGAACGGATCGGCGACCGCCTCGCAGCGCGCGAGCACCGACTCCTGATTGGCCTGCAACGGCGGGGCTGCCGTTTTCCCTTCATTAAGCCGTCATCGTCCAGAAGCAGCCCATGAGTGATCCCCAAAATTCCGAGACCCCGCTGCGCACGACGTTCAAGATCAAGCTGAACGGCGACACGCTGGCGATTGCGACCGTCGGCCAGGCCTATCAATTCCTCACCAACTTCAAATCGGTCGAGTGGATGGAATTTCGCTCGCTGCATGAAGACGCGGTCGCGGCGCTCGAAGGCGCCGCCGACAACGCCATGCTCGTAGTGCAGGCGACCAACGCCGTGCGCGCGCTGTTCGTGAGCGCGAAGCTGCTCTGAGAGCAACACTGCGTAGCCTGGATTGCGTTACGCTCCATCCGGGCTACCGCTCACAACTTGAACTCCGCTATAGGAACAGGCAAGGGCCCGCGAAGGTCGTTGCTCCAGGCCGGTACATTCAAACATACTTCAGGGAGAGACCCATCATGAAACGCCGTACATTCCTCAAGAGCGGCGCCGTCGCCGGTGCGACGACGCTGGTTGCCGCACCTGCAATTGCGCAAAGCGCGCCCGAGATCAAATGGCGCCTGACCTCGAGCTTCCCGAAGTCGCTCGACACCATCTACGGCACGGCGCAGACCTTTGCGAAATACGTCGCCGAAGCCACCGACAACAAATTCCAGATCCAGACTTTTGCGGCCGGCGAACTCGTCCCCGGCCTCCAGGCGCTCGATGCCGTCAGCGTCGCGTCCGTGGAGATGGCACAGACCCCGCTCTATTTCTACATCGGCAAGGAGCCGGCGCTGGCTTATGCGACCGGCGCGCCGTTCGGCATGAACCATCGCCACCAGGAATCCTGGTGGGCGTTCGGCGGCGGCGCCGAGCTCACCAACGAGGCGCTGAAACCGTTCAAGGCGCACGCCATCCTCTGCGGCAATTCCGGCACGCAGATGGGCGGCTGGTTCCGCAAGGAGATCAAGACCGTCGACGATCTCAAGGGTCTCAAATTCCGTATCGCCGGCATGGGCGGCCACGTGCTGGCGCGGCTCGGCGTGGTCCCGCAGCAGATCGCGGGCGGCGACATCTATCCGGCGCTGGAGAAGGGCACGATCGACGCGGTCGAATTCGTCGGTCCCTATGACGACGAAAAGCTCGGTTTCCAGAAGGTCGCGAAATACTACTACTTCCCCGGCTGGTGGGAAGGGGGCGCCATGCTGCACATGATCATCAACGACGAGAAGTGGGCTTCGCTGCCGAAGCAGTATCAGGCGATCGTCAACCAGGCGGCGTCAGCTGCGGGCGCCTGGATGCTCGAGAAATACGACAGCGTGAATCCGGCGGCGCTGAAGCGGCTGATCGCTAATGGTGCGGAGCTGAAGGCGTTTCCGCAGCCGGTGATGGAGGCCTGCTACACCGCGACCCAGGAGCATCTGAACGAGCTCGCCGCCAAGAGCGACCTGTTCAAGCGCACCAAGGAGAGCCACGACGCGTATATGAAGGAGCTGCTGTTCTACACGCAGATCGCGGAAAACTATTACGACAATTATCTGCTCGGCAAGATGCGCAACAAGACCTGATCGCAGGAGGGGCGCGGTGCTTACGCCGCGCCCAGCTCTCGTAGCCCGGGCTACGGATTAATCGCGCAGCGCCTCACGCCGCGCCGAGGCCCAGCTTCTCATAGACCCGCCTTGCATAGGCGCCGAAGGCGTCGGTCGTCTTGAGCGGAAGGTCGCGCGGGAAGGGCAGGTCGATCGGGAAATAATCGGCCATCTTCGCTGGGCCCGCTGTCAGCACGGCGCAGTGCGAGGACAGGAACACTGCTTCCTGGATCGAGTGCGTGACGAAAATGATGGTTTTGCCGCTCTCGCGCCAGATCCGCAGCATCTCCAGATTCATCTGCTCACGCGTCAACGCGTCCAGCGCGCCGAACGGCTCGTCCATCAGGATCAGTTTTGGGTCGTGAATGAAGGCGCGCGCGATTGCGGTGCGCTGCTGCATGCCGCCGGATAGCTCTCGCGGATATTTCTCCTCGTAGCCCGCGAGCCCGACCAGATCGAGCAGATCGCGCGCCCGCTCGCGCGCGGCCTTGATCGGCAGGCCCACGATTTCCGCCGGCAGCAGCACGTTGTCCAGGATCGTCCGCCATTTCAGCAGCAGTGCCTGCTGAAACACCATGCCGACGTCGCGGGTCGGATCGAACCGGCTTTTGGCATTGCCGATCTTTACTGTGCCGCCGTCGGCGCCGTGTAGCCCGGCCAGAATCTTCATCACCGTGGTCTTGCCGCAGCCGGACGGGCCGACCAGCGAGACGAGCTCACCTTCCTGCACGTCCATGGTGACGTCGGAAACCGCCAGGAATTCGGCGCCGCGGCTGCGGTAAATCTTCCGGACACCGCGCAGGCTGATGAAGGGCTCTTCGGTCATGCCAGCCATTTGTCCAGGTTGGCGCCCACGAACGCGTCGTCGCTGAGGTCGGCGTGCTCGCGGTACACGCGATCGATCTCGTCTTTCTGGCCGGGGCTGAGACCCTCGTTCGGATCGAGGCACCACAGGCCCTGCATCAGGCCCTGTCGCCGCAGCACCTCGTGGCAGCCGGCGATGCAGCCGTGAAAATTATTGGCGACGTCGAAGAAGGCGCTGTTGCAATCGGTGACGCGGGCATCGAGCGCGAGCAAATCGGCCTGGACGCTGTCCTTGTGCCGTGCCGCCTTGCAGCGCTCGAATTGCTTGATCGCGGTCGCCGTCCACACCGACCAATGGCCGAGCAGGCCGCCCTTGAAGTAGGTCCGCGTGGTGACACCGTTGTCGCGCAGGTCGAACGGCAGCATCAGGTCGAGCAGGATGTGATCGTCATTGCCGGTGTAGATCGCGACGCGGTCGAGCGCGCCGGCCGCGGCGACGCCGCGCAGCACGTCGAGTGTCCGATAGCGGTTGAACGGCGCGATCTTGATCGCAATGACATTGTCGATCGAGGCAAAGCGCTGCCAGAACCGGCTCGACAGGATCACGCCGCCGACGGCCGGCTGGAGATAGAAGCCCACCAGCGGAATTTCGGTCGCCACCGCCGTGCAATGCGCGATGATCTCGTCCTCGGAGGCGCTCTTCATCGCGGCGAGACTGAGGAGGCCTGCGTGATAGCCGATGTCGCGCGCGGTGCGGGCTTCTGTGACGGCCTGCCGGGTCGGGCCGGCGAGGCCTGCGACCATCGCCAGCGGACGTTTGGTCCAGTTCGCCGCAGTCTCGGCAGCGAGCTCGAGCACGGGACGGTAGAGGCCGACATCGCGGATCGCGAACTGCGTGGTGTGCACGCCGACCGCAAGGCCGCCGGAGCCGGCGTCGATGTAATAGCGCGTCAGCGCGCGCTGATGCTTTTGGTCGAGCTGGCGTTCGGCGGTGAGCGCGAGCGGATGCGCCGGCAGCACGGTGCCGTCGGCGATCAGCCTGCGGATCTCGCTGTTGATCTGGCTGTGGTGCATGATGTCCTATCCGAATTCAGGGCCGGCGACGGCGAATGGCATGTCTTCCCCCGCGGCAGTGGCGGGGCCGAACCGCATGCGCTGGAACGGCCGCTCGATGGTCCAGCCCGATGCGGTCAATCCTTCAGGGAATGCGGCTTGTGCCGCGACGGCGTCGAGCAGCAGCGGTCCGCTCTCCGATTGCGCGATCGCATCGACCAAGGTAAGCGCCGCTGCGGCGTCGTCGGCAAACAACGGGCCGATATGGTGCGCGATGCGTCCGTCGCGAACCAGCGCGATGGCGCCGTTCGCAGAGACGATGCGTGAGCCGAGGCGCCGCGCAAAGGCAGAGAGCAGGGCGGTGCGATCAAAACCGGTAGCCCGCAGGTCCCGGGCACGAAGCGCGTCCAGCGTCGCGGATGAAGGTGCCTGCGCGGTCGCGTGACCTGATTTCACCAGCTTCAGGCGGCGCAATTGCAGCGTCGGCGTGAACCCGAGCGGTCCATAGACGGCGACGCCATCGGGCGTCGCATCGAGCCAGCTCGTCAGGCCGTTTTTGCGCGCCGTCTCTAGGCAGGCATTGACCAGGCGCGTTGCGAGGCCACGGCGGCGGTGCGTTGCCGACACCAGCACCATACTGATCCAGGTGTTGTTGCCGGGGTAGGGGAGTAAAGCCGCCGTAGCGACCAGTCGCGCGCCGTCGCGGATGCCGAATACGACCCCTTCGCGCAGGAAGACGCGCCAGTCCTCCTCGGTCTGGTTCCAGTGTGCTTCCGTCGAGAGGAGCAGGCCCGCGGCGGCGTCTTTGACGCCGAGTTTGATGACGGGCAGGCCGTCAATAGCGTCCATCGCGCACCTCGTATTTGGTGGGCTTGCCGAGGCTCGGCATGGCGCGGGACACCCAGTCCGCCGTCCAGGTGATCAACTGCTCGGTGTCGACGACGGGCAGGCCGAACAGCTCGACCGCCTTGGACGTGTCGGTCAGCCACGCCGTTTGCTCTTCCTTGCCTGTCAGCACCGGGGCACGGCCGAACCTTGCTCCGAATTTTTGCGCGAGATCGCGCACCGCCAAAATCTCGTGGCCGCTGACATTGATCGGCGAGGTCGGCGCCGTGCAATGCGAGAGGCAGCGCAGCGCCTGCGACGAGGCATCGCCCTGCCAGATGAAATTGACATGACTGATGCTGACGTCGATTGGCGTGCCCGTGAGCACTTTCACGGCGATGTCGTGCAGTACGCCATAGCGCATGTCGATCGCATAATTGAGGCGGAACAGCCGTCCGGGCGTTCCGAATTTGCGCGAAAAATATTCGAACATGCGTTCGCGGCCGACGCAGGACTGGGCGTATTCGCCGGGCGGGTTCGGTGGCATGTCCTCGGTCGCGCCTTTGCCGTCCACGGGAACGAAGGGATAGATGCAGCCGGTCGAGAACGCCACGATCCGCGACGACGGGAAGGCCTGGGCGACCAGCGCCGGCACGTGCGCATTCATCGCCCAGGTCAGCGACAGATCACCCTCCGCGCCGAATTTGCGGCCGGCCATGAAGACGATGTTGGGCGCCTTCGGCAGCGCCTGAATTGCGGTCTCGTCCATCAAATCGCAATTGATCGTCTCGACGCCGCGCGCGTGCAGCCAGTCCTTGACGCTTGCGTCGCTGAAGCGGGCGACGCCGATGACACGGCGATCGGGCACCGCGGCTTTTGCGAGCCCCGCCAAGGTCGGTCCCATCTTGCCGGCCACGCCGAGGATCATGATGTCGCCCCTGACCTTGGCGAGGTCGTCGATCAATGCCTGCGTTGGGCGGCACAGGAGATCGTCGAGCGCGGCGATATCGGGGATGGTCTTCGGCAGGTTCTGGCGGGTGAGGAGCATGGATCTGGTCCTTGGTCTTTAAGTCTGCCGTTTTCAGGTTTGTGTTTTCAGGTTTGTCTTGCGTCGCCGACCACGAACATGCGTTCGAGGACGAGAACCAAGCCATAGAGAGCGACGCCGAGCAGCGTCAGCAGCACGACGGCCATCACCATCGCGGGCGTGTCGAGCGACGACTGCACCTGGATCATGAGGTAGCCGAGCCCGCGCTCGGAGGCGATGAACTCGCCGACGATGGCGCCGGCGACCGCGAGGATGGCCCCGACCTTCATGCCGGAGAATATGTAGGGCAGCGATCCCGGCAGCTGGATCTTGCGGAACAGCGTCCAGCGCGAGCCGCGCAGCGATTTGACGAGATCGAGCAGATCAGGTTCGACCTCGCGCAAGCCCCGCGCGGTGGTGAGCAGGATCGGAAAGAAGCAGATGCTGAAGGCGATCAAGATGTTCGGCACGATGCCGTAGGAGAACCAGACGATGAGGAGCGGGCCGAGCGCCACTTTCGGAATCATGTTCAGCGTCACGAACAGCGGCAGCAGCACGAGGCTGAGCAGCGGCGCCCAGCTGAATATGACGGCCAGCGCGACGCCGACGAATGCGCCGAGCGCAAAGCCGCCGAGGATCTCGATCGCCGTCACCAGCGTATTGGCGCCCCAGGCGTAGGTAGCGGTGCCAAGCGTCTGGATTGTCGCCAGCGGTGAGGGCAGGATGAATTTCGGCACGTGGAAGGCATCCACCATGACCTGCCAGAGCACGAGCACGGCGAGATGCACGATCAGGACGATCGCAAAGCTGCGCGTATTGCGGGCGCCGTCTCCTGCCACCGGTTGCTCCCTGTTGCCAGCGGCCGCCTTGCCGCTGGTCGCAAGCCTAACCGGCCTTGAGGAGAGTTTCAACCAGTTGGTTGATTACGGCCGAAGCGAATGCAGCACGAGATCGGCGACGTGCCGGCGGCGGGCGCGGCGCGCGGCCCGGCTCGACAGGTCCTTGCCGAAGATCGCCGACAGCGTCGGCGTATTCGAGAGATAGAAATAGCCGAGGCCCGCAATGGAGATATAGAGCTGGATCGGGTCGATCCCCTTGCGGAACATTCCGGCGCGGACGCCCTCGTGAAGGATGTGGGACACGCTCTTCACCAGCGGCGAATGCATCGCCTCCAGCCGCGTCGAGCCGCGGACATGGCGGGCGCCGCCGCGGTTCTCGTCGTTCAGAAGCACGATGAAATCGGGGTTTGCCGCGAGGTAATCGAACGAGGCCTCGATCAGTTTGCGGATCGCCTTTTCCGGCGGCAAGCCCTCGAGATTGAGCTGGCGCTCCTGCTCGCGGATATCGGCGTAAACCCATTCGAGCACAGCAAGATAGAGCGAATCCTTGTCGCCGAAGTAGTGGTAGACGAGCTGCTTGTTGACGCCGGCGCGCTCGGCGATCTCGTCGACGCGGGCGCCGGCAAAGCCGTGCCGGGCGAACTCCTCGCGCGCCGCGGTGAGCAGCTTCTTGCGTGTGGCGACGGGGTCGCGCCGCTGCGGCACGGTGTCGCCTGAACGTTTTGCGGGCATTTCCAACCAAACAGTTGACAAGTGGAGGGCGGGCTTGTTGCATTGGTATCCTCACGGGGGGAGAGCGACAAGCCGGGTCGCGGGCAATGAGGAGAGATGCGATGAAGCGTTTGCAGGCGGCGGGCTCGGCCCTGGCTTTGGCCCTGATGCTCGGCTCACCGGTGGTGCCGGCGACCGCGGGCGAGGCGGTCAATCTGATCCTGAACTGGACACCGACCGCCGATCACTCGCCCTATTATTACGCCAAGGCGCAAGGCTGGTACGAGAAGGCGGGCATCGACCTGACCATCGAGGTCGGCAAGGGCTCCGGCGTCTCCGCCGCCAAGGTCGGCTCCGGCGGCTCGCCCTTCGGCGTCGCCGATCTCGCCACCATGCTGGTAGCCAAGAGCAAGGGTGCCGACACTGTTGCCGTGATGAGCGTCTACGCCAACACCGGCCAGACTTTCTATTGGCTGAAGAGCTACGGCGTGAACGGGGTGAAGGATTTTGCCGGCCACAAGATCGGCAACCCGCCCGGTGATGCTTCGCGGGTGATGTGGCCGGCCTTTGCGAAGGCCGCAGGGCTCGCACCCGATTCCGTCAGCTTCGTCAATATCGGGCCGACTGCGAAGATCGCGGCGCTCAAGAGCCACACCGTCGATATCATCAGCGACTTCTACAACGAGCACGATTTGAAGGTGATCGAGTTCGGGCCCGATCTCGGCTACGTCAACTGGAAGGACATCGGGCTCAATCCGTACGGCAATTCCTTGATCGTCAACGGCGCCTATCTGCAGAAGAACCCGAAGCTGGTCGAGGATTTCGTGCGCGTCACGCAAAAGGCCTTTGCGACTTGCGTCGCCGACGCCGCACCCTGCCTGAAGGCGCTGCTCGAGCAGGTCTCTGGTCTCGACAAGGAGAACCAGGAGCGCCAGTGGGAGCGCATCAAGTTCTTGATGACGGACGAATTCACGACGACGAAGTCGCTCGGCTGGATCGACGGCGAGCGGATGAAGAAGGACTACGAGCTGGTCCAAACCTATCTCGGCATGGAGAAGCCGTTCGACGTGACCACGGCGTTTACGACCAAGATGCTGGATCCCGCCATCAAGATGGATGCGAGCAAGGTGAAGAAGTAGGGGGGCGGAAGGCGTCCCGTCATTGCGAAGGACGCGTGCCGCATTCTGATCTCGTGCCCCGGACGCAGCGCAGCGCCTCTTCGGCGGTGCGCTGCAGAGCCGGGGCCCACTCGCCGGGAGCAGGCCGTATGGTCTGGGTCCCGGCTCTGCGCAGCAACGCTTGCGCGTTGCAGCGCGTCCGGGACACGAGGCGCGATTACCGGCCGCCTCCACGTAACCCCACGGAGAAATTAACCAGCCATTAACCATATCGGCCGCATCGTTAACCATTCAATAACTGGGAACGAGTCGGCCGATATGGAGGCTGCAGTAAAACCTCAACGCCAAATGGTGCGCCTGCGCGGGCGCTCCTATGTGGCCTTCGTGTTCGTGCCGACGGTTCCGATCCAGGACTGGCTGCAGGAAATCGACACCACCATCGCGCGCTCGCCGGGCTTTTTTGCCGGTAGGCCCGTGGTGATCGATCTGTCCTCGGTCGATCTCAGCCAATCCGGCATCGGCCATCTGCTCACCAGCCTCCAGGACCGCAACATCCGCGTGCTCGGCATCGAGGGTGTGGAGGAGGCGCGGTTGACGCCGACGATGCCGCCGCTGCTGTCGGGCGGGCGGAGCTGCGTGGTCGAGCCGAGCGCGCCCAAGAAGCCTGAGACCAAGGTCGAGACCAAGCCGACCTCGCTGCTGCTGGAGACCCCCGTGCGCTCCGGCCAGACCGTGATCTTCCCCGAAGGCGACGTCACCATTCTGGGCTCGGTCGGCTCCGGCGCCGAAGTCGTCGCCGGCGGCTCCATCCATATCTACGGCGCGCTGCGCGGCCGCGCCATGGCGGGCGTGAACGGTCACACCAGCGCGCGCATCTACTGCCAGAAGATCGAGGCCGAACTGCTTGCAATCGATGGGTTTTATCAGACCGCCGACGATATCGACGCCGCCCTGCGCGGCAAGCCGGCCCAGGCCTGGCTGCAGGGCAACACAATGCGAATTACGGCACTGAACTGACCAGCAAAGGAGATATTTCAGATGAGTAAAGTACTGGTCGTGACATCAGGCAAGGGGGGCGTCGGCAAGACGACGACGACCGCCGCGCTGGGGGCTGCGCTGGCGCAACGCGGCGAAAAGGTCGTCGTTGTCGATTTCGACGTCGGCTTGCGCAACCTCGACCTTGTGATGGGCGCCGAGCGCCGGGTCGTGTTTGACCTCATCAACGTGGTGCAGGGCGTGGCCAAGCTGCCGCAGGCGCTGATCCGCGACAAGCGGCTCGAAAACCTCTGGCTGCTGCCGGCCTCGCAAACCCGCGACAAGGACGCGCTGACGGAGGAGGGCGTGGGCAAGGTCATCGACGATCTGCGCGGCCGCTTCGACTGGGTGATCTGCGACAGCCCGGCCGGCATCGAGCGCGGCGCCTCCATGGCGATGCGCTTTGCCGACGAGGCCGTGATCGTCACCAATCCGGAAGTCTCCTCGGTGCGCGATTCCGACCGCATCATCGGTATGCTCGATTCCAAGACGGTACGGGCCGAGAAGGGCGAGCGCGTCGAGAAGCACATCCTCATCACGCGCTACGATCCCTCGCGCGCCGCGCGCGGAGAGATGCTGACCATCGAGGACATCCTCGAAATTCTGGCAACGCCCTTGCTCGGCATCATCCCCGAGAGCCAGGACGTGTTGAAGGCCTCCAACGTTGGCACACCGGTGACGTTGTCGAACGCGGACGGCGCACCCGCGCGGGCCTATATCGACGCGGCGCGGCGACTGTGCGGCGACACCGTGCCGATGCAGGTGCCGACCGAGCGCAAGGGCTTCATGGATCGTCTGCTGCGACGGAGGGCTGCATGAGCATGGGTCTGCTTCGGCTTCTCCGCGGCAAAAAGGCTTCGGCACCCGTCGCTCGCGAACGGCTGCAGATCCTGCTTGCCCATGAGCGCGGACTGCGCGGCCAGCCCGATCTGCTCGGTGTGCTGCGTGAGGAAATTCTCGCCGTCGTCTCCAGGCACGTCACGCTGGATCCGACCAAGGTCATCGTCCGGCTCGATCGCGGCGACGAGGTGTCGACCCTGGAGGTCGATATCGAAGTGCCCAACGACTTTGAGCGCAAGCGGGTCGCGGTCGCATAGGGACGCGGCCGAAGGCCCTTCAAGTTTGGGGTGGGTGATAGGGCGGTCCGCTGGGCATAGCGGGCCGCCTTTGTCATTTGTGTTAGTCCGGCCGATGTGATCGGCACCTGGCGGAACGGGACTTGCGGCGAAATCGTTGTCAATGACCCGCGGAACAGCAGGAGCGATGCACCGCGGTTTCGTCAAACGGGAGAGCGCCCATGATGACCGAGGTCCAGGTCCATACCGTCGCGCGCCAGATGCTGGAACAGCATGGTTTCGCGGCGATTGCGAAGGCCGCCGAGCAGGCCCAGGCTTGCGAGGGCCGCGGCGAGGCCGATGACGCCAAAGAGTGGCGTCACATCGCCGACGCGATGAAGATCATGCGCGGTCCGCACCAGAGCTGACACTCCCGCGCGCTCAACGCTCCCCGCGGTCGGCGCCCTGCGGCGTGCGATTCTGGGTCTGCGGCTGGCTGCGCTCGCCTGTCTCCTTGCAGGGCAGCGGTTCCCACGAGCCGTCTGGCGCCTGCTGATAGGCGCTGCAGGATGGGGACGCGGACTTGTCCTCGCCCTTCTGGGCGTCGGAGTTCTTCGCCAGCACCGGCGCAGTCAGCACCGTAGCGAGGACAAACGCTCCGGCGAAAGCGACATGCATGTTCCGCATGAGGGGTCTCCTGTTCGAGGTCGAAGGGGTCCTGCATGCTGGCAAGAATTGTGACAATTATTAGCCGCGACCGCGCCTTCGCGTGCTTAACGTGGTGAGGAACCGCCTTGCTAGCCGCCCTTGCTGCGGATCAGGCCGGCGAGGTTGGTCTTTTGGGCTTCGCACCAGCTGGGCATGCCAAGGCGGCGCTGGTTGAGATCGGTCGCCTGGGTGGCCACCGCGACCTCGGCCATCAAATCGTCGTCCTGCTTCTCGCCCATCTTGCCACCGGTGTGCATCCAGGCGATCGCCTTGCGCACCTTCTCGGTGGTGCCGTCGGGCAGCTGCATCTGCTCCGCCTTCTGCACCAGATCCTGGTAGACGACATCCGTGCCCGGACATTCGACCTTGGCGGCGAAGGCCTGCAAGACCAACGTGACATAGGTCGAACGTGGATGGTCGGCCGCTTGGGCCGGCGCCGCCAGCAGCAACAGGGCCGTCATCAGAAAACCAGTGCGCATCCTTGGTACCTCCCCGCATTTTTGGGAAGGCTAGCGGCTGGAGCGCCGCTCCGCAATAGCGCGCGGCCGCGAGGCCGGCCGGCGAGCTAGCGTTGCCAGGCCGGCACGGGATCGAGCGGTGTGCGGTAGACCTCGTTGTGATCGCGGTCGGTGACGCGCACAGCGCAACCCTTGCGTTGCAACTCCGGCTTCACCTGCGAAAGTTCGGTGGCCAGTTGGTCGGCGCGGTCGGAAGCACCTTCGATGTCTTCGAGGATGATTCCGCCCTGGTTCTTGAACTCTTCACCAACCACGAGATCGAAGGAATAGTAAGGCATTCGAATTCCCCGGTATGACGAATTGAGCTTCGGGTGGACGTTTCAACACGTGACCGATGGTACCACTGAGTCGATGTTTATCGAATGAACAGCGCGCGCAATCTCTGTGCTTATGGCGCAGAAATGATGTGCAACATTCAAGTGCGTTAAGATTTTATTAAATATGTCGGCGCGATCATGAGGCATGGAATTGCAGCAGAACCGGGCTCCGGGAACCGGCAGCTGCAAGAGAAGGCCGCCGGCATAGATCCCGACGGCCTTTTCTCTTGATGCAAAACGCGCGAAGCGTCGCTTCCCGTAGTTGCCCGGACTCAACGCATCATATCGACTCGGACAGCGTCCTTAGTCGCAACCCTGCATCGTCGCGTGACGATCGTTCAGCGCAACGGCATTGGCGGACGCACGACAGGTCCATCGTCGTCGGCAACGGCTTGCGTCGTTATGGGCGCAGCTGGCGGTGGGACCGCGGCCGCCTGCGAAGGCGGCGGTGCGAGCGGCGCAGGCGAATAAGCCGGCATGTAAGTCTGCGACACGGCCGGCTTCGGCTTGCGAACCGGCGGCGCCGGAGGCCGCGCGGACACGCGCGCGCGCGGATCGACGGGCGGCTTTGCATCGGCCATCGGCTTTGGCGCGGGCGGCTTCGCCATCTCGCGCGCCATCTGCTCCTGTCCGGCCTTCAACTCGGCGATGTTGACCTTGAGCTGCTCGATCTGCTGCGCCATCGCGGCGAGATCGCGCGTCATCGATTGCACCGATTGCACAGGATCGGACTGTGTTGCCGTGGGCACGGCTGCTGCAACCTGAGTTGGAGGCGGCGCCACGGATTGATCGGTCGCTTGATCCGCTGCGGCTTGATCCGTTGCGGCCTGCTCCGTTGCGGCCTGCTCCGCAGGTGGCGCGGCCTGCGCGGCGGCGACCGGTGCCGTCTGCGACGTCGAAGGCAGCAGCGACGCCAATGCCGGCGTCCATTCGGCCAACAACTGTCTTGCGGTGTCGCCATGATTCTCCCAGGCGACAGTGGCGGCCGCGCTGCCGCCCGCGAACAGCAACGTGACGAACGCGCCGCGCAGCCATTTGCCGGCGGAGGATCGCTTCTGCCGGCCGCGACCATCACCGGCCGCGATGCGCACGGCGGTGTCGACCGAAGGCACCGCCGCCTGCGGCTCCGCGACAGGACTGAACCTCGGCTCCGGACCAACTTTGGACTTTGGCGTGAACGCCGGATCTATTTTGGGCTCCGGACGGGTCGTGATCTCAGGCGCGAACGCGGGCGCAACGCCGATGGCGCGAGAGGCCAGCACCATCTCGGGCGAAATCTGCACGGCGTCGTGCGGGTCATTGTTCGTGACCGTATCCTTCACGATCTCATCGACGATTTGCCGAGAGTTCAGCGTCGCGAGCATCGCAGCTCCTTTTGATGCCTTCGTCGTTCGCATTGGCGCGAGCCGATCCGTTGAGGTGAGCCCATCCAAATCTGACGAGCCAAGCACGATGCGCACGAGTCCAGCCGGATTTGACCAAAGCAAGGCGAGGGGATGGAGACTGTGCGACGCTCTTCCACCGTTTGTGGTGATGGAACCCGCTCGGTCAAACACGCGCACGTGTTCCGCATTGCCTTGTTTTCAGCACGATTTGGGCAGCATCTGGTATCGCTGGGGGTGCTGCTATCGCTATCGGGGCCGGCGGTGCCAAAATCTTTATTCGTTCTATTCGTCGTTGCCATGTTTCCGCTGGGCGGCTGCATGCAGACGACACTTTCGCCATCAACGGATGCGAGCATGACGCCGCGCGACCGGCAGTTGCTGGCGCATGCGCCTTACGCGCAGGCGAACGTGCCCGAGCAATATCTCCGGCATATCGTCGATTATCCACGCAAGGAGCAGCCAGGCACGATCCTGGTCGATACCAATGCGCGCTACCTCTATTTCGTGCTGCCCGACGGCAAGGCGATGCGTTATGGCGTCGCGGTCGGCGAGGAAGCCATGGCGTTCTCCGGCGTGGCGCGGGTCGGCCGGTTGGCGGAATGGCCGGACTGGGTTCCGACAGCGGACATCCAGGCGCGGCTCGGACCCTATCCAGCGCGCGTCACCGGCGGTCCCGCCAATCCGCTGGGCGCACGGGGCATCTATCTCTATGCCGGCAACAAGGACACGCTCTACCGCATCCACGGCACCAACCAGCCGGAATATATCGGGCAGGCGATCTCGTCCGGATGCATCCGGATGCGCAACGAGGACGTGATCGATCTCTATGACCGGGTGAAGCTCAATTCAACGGTCGTGGTGTTACCGCCCGGACAGAGCGCGCAAGTCGAGGCGAGGCCCAGCTGGCGCGGGTGAGGTCGCCCTACTCCGCGGGCTGGGCAACGCGCCATTGCAGCGTCGTGGCATTGCCGTTGGTATCGCCCGGCGCCTTGTCGGCGGGCGAGGTGTAGAGCGGGCGATAGCGGTAGGCCCACATCTTGCTGCCGTCGTCGCGATTGATCACGGTGAAGTCGCCAACGGCCCTGGCGTCGGCCGTTGCGGCTAGCGGGATCCAGCTCTCGATGCACTTGCTGTTGCAGTTCGACGTCTTCCCGGTGGTGTCGCGTTCGTAATAATAGAGCGTCATTCCCTTGAGATCGACGAGCTTGGGACCCTTTTTGGTCAGGACGACTTTGGCTGGCGCGATCGCGGCCTCGACCTTCGGCGGGGCAGGGTCACCGCCGCCATGGCCGTTTGCGAGTGCAGGGGCGGTCGAGAGCGCGACGGCCGCCGCGACAATGATGAACCTGGACATCCAAAACTCCCGAACGGCAAAGTTAATCGCGCCTTAAGCGCAGAACGGTGCCGACAGTAGCAGCCGAACGTTAGTTCCAGGTTTCGCGGGTGTGCGACAAATACGGGCAAAAATACGGGGCCTAGGCCTGCACCTCGCGCAACGGGGCGCGGCTGAGCTTGTTGCCGGCGGCGATGACCTTGTGCAACAGCCGCATCAGCTCCTCACCTTCCTTCGCGCTGAGCCCGCGCAGCATGATGCGTTGCGCGGATTCGACGGCCGGCGTGATCTTGCGCAGCGTGCGGCGGCCTTCATCGGTGATCTCGAGCTCGCGGGCACGGCGGTCGCGGCTCGAGGCCCGGCGCTCCGCGAGCCCCTTCAGCACGAGGCGGTCGATCACGCCGGTGATGGTGGTGCGGTCGTAGGCGATCAGGCCCGCCAGCGTCACCTGGTCGAGCCCCGGATTGGCCTTGATGGTCGCGAGCGCTGCGTATTGCACCGGCGTGAGGTCGAAGCCGGCATCCCCGACCTCGGCCAGAAACACCGCCACCGCGATCTGCTGGAACCGGCGCGCCAGATGTCCGGGCATGTCGCTATTGTATTTCACCGGATTCTCCGTTGGGGCAGGGACGGTTGGGATCGTTGACAAGTATACTGATAATCAGCATACTGAGCAATATCCAGACAGAACGTTTCGGGGAGAGGTGCTCATGCAATTCCATCTCAATGGATTTCAACCGGGCGACCCTGAAATCGCCGATCCCGCAGAACGCATTCAGGCTTCCGGCGCAGCGGGGGCCGTGCCTGACGAAGTGGATGTCCTCATCGTCGGCTGTGGCCCTGCGGGCCTGACGCTCGCCGCCCAGCTTGCGCAATTCCCTGACATCAAGACCTGCATCGTCGAGCAGAAGCCGGGGCGCCTGCTGGTCGGGCAGGCCGACGGCATCGCCTGCCGCACCATGGAGATGTTCCACGCCTTCGGCTTTAGCGAGCGCGTTCTGAAGGAAGCTTGCTGGGTCAACGAGACGACGTTCTGGAAGCCGGACGAACGGATTCCGGAAAACATCGTCCGCAGCGGCCGGGTGCAGGACGTCGAAGACGGGCTGTCGGAATTCCCGCACGTCATCCTCAACCAGGCGCGGATCCATGACGGCTTTCTTGACGTCATGCGCAAAGCGCCGGCCAAGCTTGAGCCGCATTACAGCCGACGCCTGCTCGATCTCGAGGTCGATCCGGCCGCGGGTCCCGCCGACCATGCCGTGACCGTGCGGCTCGAACGGGTCGATGCGGGGAACGAGGGCAAGGTCGAGACGATCAAGGCGCGCTACGTCGTCGGCTGTGACGGCGCGCGCAGCACGGTGCGCAAATCGATCGGCCGCGAGCTGCACGGCGATTCCGCCAATCACGCCTGGGGCGTGATGGACGTGCTGGCGGTGACCGATTTTCCGGACATCCGCTTCAAAGCCCTGATCCAGTCGGCGAAGGACGGCAGCCTGCTGATCATCCCGCGCGAAGGCGGCTACATGGTCCGCCTCTATGTCGAGCTCGCCAAGCTCGACATCGGCGAGCGCGTCACCAATCGCAACATCACCGCCGAGGACGTGATCGCCAAGGCGCAGCGGATATTGACGCCGCATACGCTCGAGGTGAAGGAGATCGCGTGGTGGTCGGTCTACGAGATCGGCCAGCGCCTGACCGACAAGTTCGACGACGTGCCGGAGGCCGAGATCAACTCGCGTCTGCCGCGGATCTTCATCGCCGGCGATGCCTGCCATACCCACAGCCCGAAGGCGGGGCAGGGCATGAACGTCTCGATGCAGGACGCCTTCAATCTCGGCTGGAAGCTCGCCGCCGTTTTGCGGAAGCAGTCTGCGCCAAGCCTGCTGCATTCCTATTCGGCCGAGCGCCAGGCGGTTGCGAAAGAGCTGATCGATTTCGACCGCGAATGGGCGGGCATTCTTGCGTCCGGCGCCAAGGCCGGCGGCGCCGATGCCGCCAGGACGCAGGCCTATTTTGTGAAGCATGGCCGGTACACCGCGGGCACCGCGACGCAATACCGCCCGTCGATTCTCACCGGAGCGACGTCCCACCAGCATCTCGCGCAAGGCCTCGTCATCGGCGCGCGTTTCCATTCCGCGCCCGTGATCCGGCTTGCGGACGCCAAGCCGGTCCATCTCGGTCACGCTGCGCAGGCGGATGGCCGCTTCCGCATCTACGCGTTTTCGCCTGCGGAAGATCCGGCGGCCGAGGGCTCGGCCATTCGCGCCTTGTGCAATTTCCTCTCCGAGGCGCGGGAGTCACCGGTCAGGCGCCATACGCCTGTCGGAGCCGACATCGACAGCGTGATCGACCTGCGGGCGGTGTTCCAGCAGGATCATCGCGAGCTCGCCGTCGAGGCGATGCCCGCACTGCTGCTCCCGCGCAAAGGCCGCTACGGCTTGATCGACTACGAGAAGATGTTCTGTCCGGATATCAAGAATGGTCAAGACGTTTTCACCATGCGCGGCGTCGACCGCAAGGCCGGCTGCATGGTCGTGGTGCGGCCGGATCAATACGTCGCGACCGTGCTGCCGATCGATGATTTTGCGGCGCTTGCTGCGTACTTCGACGTCTTCATGCTGCAAGTGAATTGACGGGCCGCCACGGCGCTTGCGCGGTGTCTCGATGAACGGCGAATGAATATTGAACCGCGCGCGGTATCGGTCTCGATCTTTCGACGAATGAGACCATCGTACGCGGAACGCCCGTTCTGCTTGCGCGTTCCGACTCGAACGAGGAGGACTACGCCATGAGATTCCGAAGTGTGTTGTTAGCCGCGTTGCTGCTCGCCCCGACGGCCGCACTGGCCGCACCGGGCATGGTCACCGTCTCGACTGGCCTGCGCGCCGGGCCGGGTTCGGGCTTTCCGCTGGTCGATCGCATCCCGGAGGGTGCCCGCGTCAACATCCATGGTTGCCTGCGCGGCAACGCCTGGTGCGACGTGAGCTTCTCCGATGATCGTGGCTGGGTGTCGTCGCAATATCTCGAATACCTCTACCGCAATCACTACGTCTATCTCCCCGACTATGTCGACGAGATCGACGTGCCCGTTGTCCCATTCGTGCTGACCTCGTATTGGTCGAGCTATTATCAGGGGCGGCCCTGGTATCGGCGGCATGCCCATTGGAACAGCTACTGGACCTCGCATCAGCGCGACGCGACGCGGATGACGATTGATCCGCGCGCGGCTCGCATCGGCCGCGCGGCAACGCGCGATGCGGCGATCGCACTCGGGCGCAACGGTGCAAATGTTAAGGGTGCGGCTGCGGTCTCCGGTCGTGATGCCGTGACCTCACGGCACGACGCCGCCATCGCCAGGCACGAGACTGCGGTTACGACGGACCGGAGCCGTGCTGGACGAAGCGAGCGCATCGCGCATGAGCGGACCAATCTGCAGAGCCGCAATCCGCGCGATGCGCAGGCCCGCATCATGCACGAGCAGGCTGCGAGCCGCGCGGCCGTGCGTGCGCAGCCGATGGCGGGCCCGCATGAGACGCCGCGTGTATCAGCCGCGCCCGCAAGCCGCCGTGCGATGCCCCATGTTGCCCAGCCCAACGTCAGCCACGGCTCGCCGATGAATGCTCATGCCCAAATGCCGGCGCCGCGCGCGGCTGTGCCCGCGATGCCGCATGGCGGCGGCGGCGCTCCTCACATGAACGCCGCACCGCGTGGCGGCGGTGCGGCGGCCGGCGGTCCCGGTGGCGGCCACCAAAAGCATTAAATCAGCCCAACGAAAGCCCGGCCCTCGCGCCGGGCTTTCTGCTCGGTCCGAACCGGTTCCCGGCGCGTCTAATTTAAGAAAGTTCTTCGCGAGCAGATTTCATCGATCGTAATATGTCTACCCAAAGCTGTAAGCATTCCACTCGGGGCAGCGGGGCACGGGAGGATGAACGATGAGACAGAGCCAGGCGGAGACGCGCCGCCAAAATGTCGCGAAGCGGTCGATGACCAAGGAGGCCAAGCAGCTGTCCGAACTGATTGCCGGGCTGCGCCAATCCCTCGACGGGATTCACAAGGAGCGGTCCAGCATCAAACTATCCGGCGCCGAGATGGGCCTTCTCGACGAACGCCGAAACAATCTGCTGCTCACCATCGCAGCCCTCGACGACCGCCTTTCGGCGGTAAAGGGGCTGATCGATCTCGGCCGTCCCCACATCATCCGCGTCCACTGATCGAAGCGCAGACCTGATGCTATCGGATTCGTCGCGGCGGCGACGGAACCGGGCTCAGCTGCCGGCTCTGCACGGCATAAGGATCGGCGTAGCACTGGGCGGATTGCCCGGAATCGGTCGCGGCGCACTGCGTGATCGTCGCAAAACTGCAATCGATGCTGCGGCCGTCGATGGTGTAGATCTCGAAGCAAACGGAATGGCGCGGATCGTAGGTCTGCGCGGCTGTCGGCGCCACGCCGGGCAAGCCCGCTCCAAGCAAGCCCGCGGCAAGCAGATAGTGTTCCTGATATGGCGCACGATCGACCTCCCTCGTTCGGCCGGAACCAAGCCACAAAGCTGCCGTGGATGGCATCAAATTGCCACGCTCCCGGCGAATTGCCGACAAAGCCCGCTGCCACGAGGAGAACGGGTGCAGGGCAACGCTAGGGGATGCGCATTGGCCTATAAGATGATCGCAGAACGCGACAACGAGAAGTGCAGTTATGCCCGCGAAAGCCGGTTGCTCATCGTGGCGAAGGCAAAGGTTTGGGCGAGCGAGGGATGGAAGGTCGTCATCACCGACCAGGACGGCAAGGCCTACGCGCCGCCCGAATTCGATCAGCTATTGGCGGCCTGACCGCAACACGGGGCTGCTTCTTCTTTTGACGCGTTTTCTTTGCGCGAACCGGTATATCCATTTCGCTCGAAAACGCACCAGGGGACGATATTGATTCCGCTATTTCGACCGGGGCGCAACGTGATCGTGCCCGTGATGGCTCTTGCCGCCGCCGTCCTGACGGCGACAGTTGCCGCCGCGCAAAATCTCGATGCCGGCAAGTCGCCGCAAAAGCTCTTCGCCGATGGTTGCACGACCTGCCATCGCAGCCCGCGCGGCCTTGCCAAGGGGCGCTTCAGCCTGACGCTGTCCTGGTTCCTGAAGGACCATTACGCTACCAGTTCGGACACGGCCAAGGCGCTCGCGGCGTATCTGGAATCGGTCGACACGCCGCCGCCGCGAGCCGCGGCCAAACCGGGTGCAAAGCGATCCGCGCCGCGTCTTCCCAAGCCGTCGCAAAGCCAATAGGCGTGGGCCGGTTCGGCTAGGCGCGCCGATAGGTCTGCGCGAGCAGCCCTGCGTGGACGACGTGGAGTTCGGGCGTGCCGTCGGTCGCACGGTGGCGCTTCAGCCGCGCCGGAGGAAACGCGGAGCGAGGCGGAGATCGCGGTCTATGCCGATGCCATGGCCGACATGTTCGGCGCTTGCGAGGCTGGCGCGGCGGGCTACACTTGCCACACCCAGCGTTTGATCCTACGGACCTCCTCCATGCTCGTCATCTCCATTCAAAGCCAGGTGGTCCACGGCCATGTCGGCAACAGCGCGGCCGCCTATGCCATGCAGGCGGAGGGGGTGAACGTCGCGGCGGTGCCGACGACGCTGCTGTCGAACCATCCGCGCTATCCGAGCCTGCGCGGGCGGGTGCTGGAGACCGAGTTCGTTGCAGATCTCCTGAAGGGCCTCGAGGAACGCGATCTCGTCGACGAGGCCGCGGTGCTCGTCACCGGCTACCTCGGCTCGCCCGGCAATGCCGCTGTCATTGCCGATTTCGTCGAGCGGGCGCTGACCCGCAATTCAAACCTCGTCTATCTCTGCGATCCCGTGATCGGCGATGACGGCCGCGTCTATGTTGCCGACGGCATTTCGGACGTGGTCCGTCACCGGCTGCTGCCGGCTGCGAATTTGACCACGCCGAACCAGTTCGAGCTCGAGCTTCTCTCCGGGCTCACCATCGCGGATGCGCAGGGCCTGCGCGCGGCTTGCGCGACGCTCGCCGGGACCGGCCGCATCGACGTGGTCGCCACCGGCTGCACGCTCACCGACACGGCGGAAGGGCAGGTGGAAACGATTCTGTGCGCCGACGGTCAGTTGTCGCGCTTGGCGACACCGCGCCTGCCGATCCGGCCCTATGGCACCGGCGATCTCCTCACCGGCCTGATCGCGGCGCATCTGGCCAGGGGCAGGGCAACCGAGGCGGCGGTGCGGCTCGCGGTCGAGACCATCTTTGCGGTGCTGGTGCGCACGCAGGAAGCCGGCACCGCCGAGATGCGGCTCGTGCCACTGCCGACGCGGGGACGGTAAGCCTTAGCGGATTCACGTCGCGCGCTTCGCGGCCGATTGCGCCGACTTCTGCGGCTTTGCCGGGAGCTTCTGCTCGCGCGTCGCCTGCGACTTCGCCTGTGCCTTGGGCCGCTTTGCGCTGGCGACAGCCCGCGCTTTCCTCGGCTTGACGTTGGCGGCTTCCTTGCGGTCCGACGTTCCCCGGCGCGAGACGTATTCCGGACCGTCGACCGGGCCGACATGCGGCGGATCGCGGCCGAGATAGGGCCGGCCGATGCCGAGCGCCTTGCCGTTGGCGTCGACCCATTTCCACAGCACCTCGGTCGAAACCCAGCGCTGCGCGCGGTTGTCGCCCTTGGTGCTGACGATGTCGGCCGCCATGCCGTGGCCGTAGCCGCCGCGCGTGCTGCCGCCGTGATAGGAGCGGTCGGAGGCGGCCTTCAAGCCGCTCGCGATCGACTGGCGATAGTTGTCGCGGAACGCGCTGGTGATGCCCGGCGAAAGGCCGGCGGCCTCGGCCGCGAGCAGCGTCCGGAACAGCTTTTGCTTAAAACTCTTGTCCATGCCGCCGATCACGTAGTCCATCATCGACATGCCGGCGTGGTCGGCCGCCTTCGGATCCTTCCAGCCAAAGTCCTCGTCGACCAGTTTCGTGAAGCTACGCATTACTGTGATCGTCTTGCCCTTGCGCTTGACGGTGACGGCGCGCCGATCCTCGACCTTGATCGAATCTTCCTTGGGCGTGCGCTGATAGAGCACCCAGAGATAGCGGTCGATGCAGGCTTCCATGACGAAGCATTCGTCGAGCACGGCGGCGGTGTCCGCGGCCGGCGAGGCCTTGCTCGCGGCCGGCGCCGGACCGGTCGTGATGGTCGCGGGCGACAGCGCGTCGGTCGTCACGATCTCGGAGGGATCGGCGGATGCGAGTTTTATCGCGGGCTCTTGCGCTGGCGGTGCCTCGCTGACGACGGGCGTGGGTTCAGGCGAAATCTGCGGCGCGGGCGGCGCCTCGTTCGGCAAGATCAGCACTGGGTCGGCCGAGGCGAGCTTGATGGCGGGAGCAGGCGCTTCGGGCGTTGCTTCTTCAGCGGTTACCAGGCTCGGAGTCGCAGCGACCGCGGCCGCGATATTGGCGGTCAGGGCGACGCCGTCCTCGATGGTCGCAGCGTGCGGGATGTCGGCGAGGTCGAATCGGCCGAGATCTTTCGCGCGCGAGACGGCAGAAGCATTGGCGCCGCTGTTCTCGATGAGGGCAGGGGCATAGGCGGACAGAGAGAGTGCCAACCAGCCGGCAAGAACCGCCGAGGGGCAGGATACCGCCACCAGAAGAGACCGCCGATCATCCATGATCCCTGCCTCCAAACGGTTCTGTTTGAACCTCGTCTTCTCCGAACAGTCGTGATGCCGACACTCTTTATCATGCAGTCTTGCACGAAAAGGCAGGCCGCGCGTCAATTGTTCGGAGGACGGTGTGGCGGCGCAATGGCGCAATTCGGCGAAAGCGGGCTTTTCGAACAGGTGTTGCGCAGCGGCAACGGCGGGTTCCGCTGCGGTTCCAAGGGCGCCACGGCCAAAAAGGCCTGCAAATGCAGCATTCATTGTCGTCAATTTGAGGCGGTCGAGTTTACTCAATCTTGGATTGTGGCTGTGTAAGTCTCCCGCGCCGGCGATTCCCGGTAGAGTTGGGAAGGACACGCGTGTGAAATTGAGATGCAATGGGCCGAATTCGCCGCCGATGAATCCGGCGCCACCGCGATCGAATACGGCCTGATCGCAGCCGGCATCGCGCTCGCGATCATCGAGATCATCTACGCGCTCGGCACCAACCTCGTCGCAAAGCTGCAATCGCTGGCGACGGCGTTGAAATAAGCTGCGTGGTGCGGCGCCCGACGCTTCGGAGCAACCTTGGGCCGGCTAGCGCGTTATGCGCTCATGACGCATTCCTCGCTTCGTCCCATGGACGCCTTCGACCCCGCCGAGCCCGCCATCCTGCATGACCTGCTCTCCGATACGATCATCACCTGGACCGCTGAGCAGGCCGACGATTACCGGCGCGCCAGCCGTCCGGGCGGGGACGGAACCGTGAGCTGGAAGGTCTACGTCTTCGACGGCTGGGGTAATGTGCTCGGCGGCTGACCAATGCTCATAAAAGTGTCATGTCCCAGCCGGCGATGATTTGGCCAAAGCCTTGCGCGCATTAAACATATTGCCATGCGCCGGACGCGTTGTTGCAATGCACCAACGTATGTCGCATTGCAGCAAAATGCGCTTAGATGTGCTCCGAACCTTCCATCAGGAGCATCACCAATGAACAAGAAGACTCTGTCGATTGCCGCCGCCATCCTGACGATCGCGGGCAGCACCGCGGCTTTCGCCGCCGAGCTGCCGACCTATGAGGCCAACGGTTTCCCGGTCTCCCCGATGCAGGTGCGCGTGCTCGGTGCCGCGCATGTCGAGCAGCAGGCAACTGCGCCGACCACCGTCGCTTCGGTCCACCAGGCCCGCGTGCTCACGCCGCGCAAGGTCAAGACCGCTGACGTCACGATGGGCAGCGCGCGCTGATCTGAATTCACCCCGACCTGAAGCAGGCTCGCCTCCACGCGAGCCTGCGCCGACCGCGTTCCCTTTCGGGAGCGCGGTCTTTTTTTAGCGCGGCGGGTGCGCGGATTGAGAAAGTCACGGCGAGAAAAATCGCCGTCACGTGCCGGTTGTGTACGGCGGTTCAAAGCGAGTGTGATCTCTTTAATAGTTGCTTTGCAGATCGGGGCGCTTGATGCGGGCGTCGCTTATTGCGCGGCCAAGAATCATTTTCATAATGGAGCCGTCATGCCCGTTGCACAGAAAGCCGTTATTGCGAGCGCCTCGCCGCGCGCGTTTATCCTCAGGCATATCGCGTTGTTCGCAGCTGCCGCGCTGTTCGTGTTCGTTCTGAGCCTGACATATGGGCTCGATCTCAGCCCCGGGTTTTTCTAGCGCGTAAGCGACGTGCCAGCCCTGCAACCGCGTGGGTTGAGCCTCATCACGCGCTGACCTAAGGCTTGCCGCATGGATCAGCGGACGAGCGGCGCTGACGCTCTCACTCACAAAAACGATGCGGCGCCGGCGCTGCTTGGCGTCGTCTGCGGCCTCGCCGCGGCGCTGTTCTGGGCGCTTGGCTTTGCCGGCACGCGGCATGGCCTCAAGGTCGGCTTTACGCCGGTCGATCTGCTGGTGCATCGCTATGTCTGGTCTGGCATCGCGTTTCTGCCGCTGGTGATGCGCGCAGGCGTCGGCGATCTCTGTGGCATCGGCTGGGGCAGGGGCCTTGTGCTGATGGTGCTCGGCGGCCCCGTGATGTCGCTGATCTCCTACACTGGTTTTCTGTTCGTGCCGCTCGGCCATGGCAGCGTGATCCAGCCCTCCTGCGCGACACTCGGCGGCCTGCTGCTCGCGGCGTTGTTCCTGAAGGAACATATCTCTGCATCGCGCCTTGTCGGCGCCTTCGTGATCGTCGGCGGCCTCGGCGTGATCGGCGCGGAATCGATCGGCCATATCGGCGCCGACGGCGTGCTGGGTGATCTGACCTTCGTGCTGACCGGATTTATGTTCGCAGGTTTTGGCGCGCTGCTGCGCCACTGGCGTGTCTCCGCGGTGTCGGCCGCGCTCGTTATCAACGTGCTGTCGTTGCTGCTCTTGCCGATCTACCTGATGACCGGCGGGCTCGCCCGGGTCGCCGCGATCGGTGTCACCGAGAACGCCATCCAGGCGCTGGCGCAGGGCGTGCTTGCCGGCCCCGCCGCGCTCTATCTTTACGCTGTTTCGGTCCAACGCCTCGGCGTCGCCCGCGCCTCCGTGATCCCGGCCTGCGTGCCGGCTCTGACGCTGCTCACCGGCTGGCTTCTGCTCGGCGAGCAGCCGACGATGTTGCAGGCCGCGGGCCTGGTGACGGTGCTGTGCGGCTTTTATCTGGCGCAGCGGCAGCGATAGATCGCAGAAACGCGGGTTTCAGAGAACGGCCGACCGCCCGAAAAGTTCAGGGCGAGCGCATCGCCTTGCTACGCCTTCCTCACGAACTCCGATTTCAGATTCATCGCGCCGATGCCGTCGATCTTGCAGGCGATGTCGTGGCCGTCGCTGGCCTCCTGCAGGCGGATGTTGCGGACCTTGGTGCCGCCTTTGACGACGGAGGAGGAGCCCTTGATCTTGAGGTCCTTGATCACGATGACGCTGTCGCCGTCGGCGAGCACATTGCCGTTGGCATCCCGCACGCCGGAATCCTGCGCGGCGTCGGCGGCCGCTTCCGCCGTGCCGCTCCATTCATGGCCGCATTCCGGGCAGACCCAGAGACCACGATCCTCGTAGGCGTGCTCGGAATTGCAGGTCGGGCATTTCATCGTGTCGGTCATCGTTCGCCTCGTCGCCCGTCACGGGCGCGCCGCACGCCTTCCGCCGGAAAAGATGGATTGGGAGCGAATCCTTTACCATGGCTTCCAGTCCCGGTCGAACCCGGGGAAACTTAGGAGTTCAGGAAAAAGTCTGCGGTATTGAGGTCCGGGCTTACCGGCGGCGTCCGTTCGACGTCGCCGCGGGAGGAGCGTCCAGGAGGAACGTCCCGTCATGAGCGAGCATCGTGCCGCCGTCAGACATCACACGTTGCGGACCGGCATTGTCGAATTCGACAACGGCACCGGCAAGATCATCAGCGCGCCCTGCACGATCCGCGACGTCTCCGGCACCGGCGCCCGCCTGGGCCTCAACGCCTCGTTATGGGTCGCGGAGCAATTCACGCTGGTCTTCAGCAGCGGCCTGCGCAAGGACTGCCGGGTTGCTTGGCGCAAAGGCAGATTGATCGGCAGCGCATTCGCCGATGGCTATGCGAGCACGGACGAGCAGGCCGTCATGATGACCGCGGACGAGCAGTCCCGGCACAGGCTCGGGATCGGTGCGCGCGTCAAAACTGCGCGCGAGAGGCGCGGCTACACGGAAGCGCAGCTCGCCGAGCTGATCGGTGCCACGCCCGGTTTCGTGTCGCTGGCCGAGATGGGCGAGGCGGACATTCCGCTGTATCAGCTGATGCATATCGCAGATCTCTTGATGGTGGGTCTCGACGGGCTCGTGGCGGGGCCGGCGCCTGAGGACGTCGACGCGGCGTAGTTGGCACCCGTCCAACAAAAACGTCGAAAACAACCCCATGCACAGTAGAAATTCGTAAGGATTTCAACGTTTTGCAAATCCGAAAAATTGTTGATGGTGGGCTCCGCATTGTCCGGATCGACTTCGGCGATACCGAATCGAATTTGACTTGTCGGGCAAAACAGGGGCAGTATGGCATCGTGGCGCCGGTGCGACGGCTGAAGCTGATGCGTCGCAAGGCACGGGGCGACATGCCAAAAGACCTGAAAACAAAACCAACAAGAAAACTGAAGACCTACCAGACCTCGCTCGGCTTCTACGACCAGGCGGTCGCCGCGCCATCGATGAAGGCGGCACTGGACGCCTGGGGCGCCAAATCCAATCTCTTCCATCAGGGCGCCGCGAAGGAGACCGACGACCCCGACATCGTCGCCGCGACCATGGCAAGCCCCGGTGTCGTGCTCAGGCGCCCGGTCGGATCGGACGGCCCGTTCACCGAGCAGGCCAAGCTGCCGACCGATCTCATTGACGACGAGGCAAGGCCAAAATCCAGAGCCAAATCCAAAGCCAAGCCGAAAAAGGCTGCGGCCAAGGCTACAGGGAAATCATCCCGCAAGATCGACGATCAACAAGCCCGCAAGGCCGCCGCGGCGTTCGAGCAGGAAGAGCGGCGGCGAGAAGCCAAACGCCGGAAGGAAGAGGCCGCCCGCGCCAAGCAGCGCGCCCGCCGGGACAAGGCGGTCGCGAGCGCGCAGGCGGCGCTGGACAAGGCGAGGCGGGAGCACGACACGCGGACGGAGGCGATCGGAGCCGAGCGCGCCGCGCTCGATGAACGCGCCGAGGCGGAGGCGACGCGCTGGGACAAGCAGAGGATGAAGCTGGCGGAGGCGGTGCGGCGCGCGCGGGAATAGGGGCCGCCGGGACCGATTCAAGGAGGAGCGAGATGTCCGATCATGGCACGTGGTAGCGTCACGAAGACCCCGAGACATTCACGCATTCCCAGAGCAAGGCCTGGGTGACGGCCGGCTTCGATGCAGAGGTCGATTGGCGGAGTCAGCCGTGCGCCTGAAGGCAGGCGCGAACCTTGTCTGCCTGCGCGCGCGGCACGGCATGGGCGCGCCACTGCTCCATCGTGGCGCCGGCTGCGGCCAGGCACCGGTTGATGTTGCGCGCATAAGTATCATGGGACATACGATCGCGCTTGGCTTGGCAGGCAGCGTCGCCGCCACACTCGTAAAGGGGGGCAGCCTTGGCCATAGAGATGCCCAGCGACAAAAACATCACGACGAAAGCCGTCATCAGCTTGTTCATATATCCCCCGGAGTTCCGAATCGACTTGCTTTAATGGCCAAACGTCTAGCGTGTTGAATTGCCGACTGCAACCCTGGGGAACGCGGGACCGGTCGATTGAGTTGCGCGCTTCGTTGTCGCCGGCAAGCCGGCATCAGCCTGTGGCTTGCAAGATGGGTTTCGCGTTTCACGAACCCATCATTCCGACAGGGCGCCGGGGCCATCAGCGGTCATTCAAGCAAGTCTGGATCAAATTGGGCTTGCGTTGCTTTGCGTCCTTTTGCACTCTTTGGGTAGGAGGCCAGTCGTATGAAAACAATGACCGCCGCGTGTGCTCTCGGAATGGCCCTGGTGCTGTGTAACCTTGGGATATCAGGTGCCGAAGCCAGGGCGCGGAAAGCCCAGATCATTCGTGAACCGCAGCAGAGGCTCATCGTCACGGCGCCCGTGCTTAGGCCGACGCCGTGGGATTACAATATCGTTCCGCGGTATCGCTATCGTCCTGAAGACGACCGGGTCGACCCCTACGGCCCGCCTTTGGTGTCGTCGTGGGTCCGCTATGAAGGCTGGCGGTGGCCGTACTGGTGGTGACTATCGATCGCTGAAAGCTCGTAAGATGGATAGAGCACTTGCGAAGCCCATCAACGGCCGTTATGGCACGATGGGTTTCGCAAGTGCTCTACCCATCCTACGGACTGCGCGCTAACCGCCGTCATCCACCGCAAGCCGCAGAAACTGCCGCTTCATCGCGTTGACCTTGGCAATATAGCCCGCGACGAGGTGATCGCCGCAGCGCTCGTCGGCGATCAACTGAAACTTGCGGCGCGCGTACGCCGTGGCGGGACCTGCGCCGCAGAGATGGATGAAGGCGGCCAGATCCTGCCTCGCGCGCGTGCTCGCCTTCACATCGCCCGCGCGGGCGAGAATTTCAGCGACATTGCGATCCAGATACACCGATGCCAGCTCGATGGCGTGGCTCGGGATCGCGCGGACATAGAAGCTGGTGAACCCGCAAGCAGTCTCCGTGACCGCGTTGCCGCGGATACAGAACCGCGCGGCGTCGGCGTAAGCTGGATCGGTCATCTGGAAAAGGCCGACGGCGCTGGAGGCGGGCCGGTAAATCGCGAGGGGATTAAAACTCCATCGCCAGCGCCAGTAGGTGCGCACAAGCGGATTGCCTGAACTCTCGACCTGCGCCAGCGCGGCCAGCAATTCGGGCGTGATCGTCGCCGTGGAATGCTTGCGGAACAGCGGCCCGTATTGCCGCCAGGTCTCTGATGGATCCTTGTCGAGGGCATTGCCGACAAGGACGAATAGCTCGGTCGGCTTGCGCATTGTTTGATAGGCGATGTTCACCAGCACGACGACCGCAAGCAGCATCGCCACGCCGCCCGCGATCCGAACCATTCGCGGTGCGCGCGCGAATGTCTTTCCTGCCCACCGCGCGCCGCGCCGGAACTTGCGATGGCGAGGGAGGAGGCGCTTGCTTTTTCTGGGCATCGGTCTCGTGGGAGTGCATTGCGGAGACTGTGTACCTGGTTAACGCTGTCACCAGGCCTTGAAATCCGGCTTCTTTTCCTTCTGATCGCGTCTTTTCAGATGTCGGCTCCGTCTCCTACGGCAGCTCGAATCCTTGATGGAAGTAACCCGAGGTTGTACGGTGCGCCGCAGCAGGGTTAATTTTGTGTGAATGGATCGGCTGGAATGACCGTAATTGAAAGCGTGGTGTCGGCGGAAAGCGCGGACCGGAAAATGCCAGCGGGCGTGCTTGTCGAAGGCCCGGTGGTCGACGCCAAGTTTCGCGATTCCTACATCTCGTTCGTCATCATGATCGGAGGTTCGATCGCGGCGCTGGTCTGGGCCTTCTGGCAAGGCATCGGCCGGGTGGAGATTGCGGTCTTCGCCGGCACGTTCGCGCTGTCCACGGTCGGGATCGGCTTCATGCATCGCTACTTCGTCCACCGCAGCTTCCGCTGCGGTCCGGTGATGCGGACGTTATTCGCGGCCATCGCCACGATGGCGGTGCAGGGCTCGATCCTGAAATGGGTGAGCAATCATCGCCGACATCATCTTCACTCCGACAAGCCCGGCGACGTCCACAGCCCTTACTATGACGGCGACGGCAACCGCTATGTCACCTTCGCCAAGGGGATGATGCATGCGCAAGGCGGCTGGGTGTGGGACCAGGCCACTACCGACGCCGGATACTATGCCAAGGATATTCTGGCCGACCCGATCGCCATGTTCTTCACCAGGACACGCTGGTACTGGTACGCGCTCTCGGCGGTGATCATTCCGGGCGCGATCGGCTACGCCTTCGGCGGCGTGCACGCGATGACCGGCTGCATCCTGTTCTCAGGTCTGTTCCGCAGCTACCTCATGACCATGGCCACCTCGCTGGTCAACTCGGTCTGCCACAGCGACGGCCGCTACGGCTACCGCCGCTTCGCGCTCGAGGACGGCACGACCAACGAGTTCGTGACCACGATTCTTACCTTCGGTGAAGGCCTGCACAACAACCATCACCGGTTTCCGCGCGACGCCTATCTCTCGCACGCCTGGTACGAGATCGACATCAACGGTCTGATTATTCTCGGGCTCGGGAAGCTCGGCCTCGTGCACGACATTTTCGCGGCCGGAAGCCGGACGCTTCGCTCTGGAGATTCCGACGGCGGGAAACGTTCAATCCCAGATACGGAAGCTATGGTCTGAAGCCCGTAAGGATGGGTAGAGCGGCTTGTCCGCCGTAGCTCGAAGAGCGAAGGCGGAAGCGAAACCCATCAATAGCCGTCATGGCACGATGGGTTTCGCAAGTGCTCTACCCATCCTACTGGCTGCTGCGCCAGCGCGGCCAGCAATTCGGGCGTGATCGTCACGGTGCAAAAGCTGCGGAGGAAGGGCCTGCGCTTTCCTGGCATGGCTCTTTGTTGAGGTACGCGCTAAAAGCTGAATATTTTCAATAACCTATCCAATTGCTCGTGACCCCGGTCACGATGAAGAACGGGCGCCGGTTGAGGCTTTCTGCGAATGGCACCATATTGCGGGGATGTTGAAAAATGCGATCGAGAACCTGACTGCGGCCGTGACGACGATCAACACGCCGATGCCTGCCAGCATCGACGAAGGGACTCTGCTGGCGTGTCTGAAGGGGGAGATCTCCGAGCGAAAATGGCGCGTGTACGTGCAAGCGTTGTTCGACGAGGTCGATGTTTCCGTCATCCACAATCTCGTCGTTGATCATATCGTGACGTTCGACGAGTTATTGAAAGCAATCGACGCCTGGCAGGTCACGGAGTCCGCGAATGAAAGATGGGTCAGGGAGATGGCTTCCTTCGAGGTGGGAAGATCTCCTGCAGAAGGCGCTGATCGCACTCGATAGTCTGGAGGGGGGCGCCGGACCGTGGACGTTCGGCGGCGGCACCGCCCTGGCGCAGATCCTGAATCATCGGATCAGTTACGACGTCGATATCTTCCTGGATTCAAGCGCCGCCCTGAAGAACCTCGCGCCGAATACGAACCCGGTGACGAAGTCGCTGTGTGATAGTTGGCAATGGCCGGGCAAGTATCTGAAACTCATCGTGCGCGACGTCGGCGAGATCGATTTCCTGAACGCCCCGTCCTACATCGCCAATCCGACCCATCAACTTAAATTTGGCGAGCGTGCCATTGCAGCGGAGCGGTCCGCGGAAATCGCGACCAAGAAACTGGTCTATCGCGCATCGACATACACGCCGCGCGACGCCTTCGATCTTGCCGCGATCCATTTGCATGATCGTTCGGCGCTCCGCGAGATCGCGCAATCTCCGGCAATCACCCATCATGTCGTATCGTCCGCCCTGAATCGGTTGAATCTCGCGAAGCGCCAGTATCAAGCTGAGATGAGAAACGTGATCAATGCGACGCCGCGGGGCGAGGAGTTCATCGACGGAGCTTGCGAAATTGCTCTGGAGGCGCTGGTGGAAATTCGGAATCTGATCCCCGAAGATGGGATCGAACCGAGCAGCTCGTAGGATGGGTTGAGCCCTTGCGAAACCCATCGCTTCTGTCGATTAGCTAGCGATGGGTAGCGCTTCGCTCGACCAATCCTGCGGGCTCACCAATCCTGATCGCCGTAATAGGGATCGACCATATAGGGCGGAGGCATCCAGGGCCCTCGCGACGGCCTGGGCCGCCGAGGTGCGGCCGCTTGCGCGTGCGGCCGTGCAGGCGCAGCCGTATCGTTGTTCATCACGCTCCGCGCGACGGGTTTCGCGGGTACAGATGCGGATGACGTCGTCAGTTGCGTTTGCAGCGCCTGGACCTGTGCGGCGAGGCGCGCATTGTCCGCCGCATCCTTCTCCTGCGCCGCCTTGAGCTGTTGAATGGTGTCGGCCTGCTCGCGCAGCGTCTGCTCGTTCCGGCTTTTCAGTTGCTCGAGCTTTCCGTTGATGCTCGCAAGCTCGTTGGTGATGGTCTTGAGCGATTGCGCGAGATCGGACGATGATGGGTCAGGCGCCGGGGCGCCGGTTCTTGGAGTATCAGGTTTTGGAGCGCTTTCCGTTTCCTTGCTGACTGTTGGCGCGGGCACCGGACCAGGCCCATCCGCAGCAGCCAGTTGCATGGCCCGCGGCTGCGCCGGACTTTCAACCGCGGACGCTTGCGGGGGCTGGCTCGTGGCCGGCGGAGCCCATCGCGCCATGATCGACTTGCTGAACGACTTGGCCTCATCGCGATATTGCGAAGCGAAGGCGGCACCGAGAAGGCCGATCGCGAGCACGAGGCCAATCAAAGCGCGCATCATGGTCCGATCTCCCTTCAGGCCTTGATCGCGAACCTTGCTAGCTGGTGCCGGCGCCTTGTCCCTGGGAGTCTCGGCCGCCTTCGCACCGGCGCTTGCTTGCGAGGCCCGCGGGCCTTCGCTGCCGCGTTCCATTCCGGAAACCAGCCGGTCCAGCCGCGCAAGGTCTTGCTCCGCGCTCTTGATCTGGGTGTAGGCCCGCGCCAGCCCGCCATCGGCGCGCACCGCGTCCGGCTTGGGGGCATCAGGCTTCTGGTGATCAGGCTTCTGATCATCAGGTTTGGGGTCGTTCGCTTCGGGCACCGATGCGCTCTCGATCCAGTCGGGCGTCAATGGGAATGCGGCAGTCCGATCGTTGGAAGGATAGGCCTCGCCACTGTCCAACACAACGCGCGTGCGAAGGAGAAATTATGGCGGCTCATAGGTCGGAGGGCCGGCTCTGCCGCGATCGTAATTGTGGAGGCGGCCATCAATAGCGGCCGCCGCTGCCCTTTTGCTGCGTGATCCAGTCCGACAATGTTTTCCGTGTCGACCCAGCAGTCCGGCCCGGTGACGCCCTTGAATTGTCGCGGACGCCTTTCGCCGGACGGGCGCCCGGCGCCTCCGCTGCGTTGACGCTCTTCAAGGCAGCCGTCGATGCCTCCGCGGCTTCCTTCTCCAGACGCAACTGTTTCAACCGCGCCATCTTGATGCGCTCTGCCTCGACTTCGGGTCGTTCGGCGAGCCCTGGCTTATGTTGAGCAAGCTCGGCCGGGACCAGGACACCGAGAATGGTCGTCTCGCCGAGCGCCTTGCAGGCTTCCAGCCGGTGCAGTCCCTCGACCAGAACGAGGCGGTCTCCGTCGAGCCGAACGGAAATGGGGGCCTGTTGTCCGATGTCCAGAATGCTTTCCGCGATCTCCCCGACGGTCTCGGGCTTGATCGCTTTCTTCTGCTTCGTGGGAACGAAGATCTTCTCGATCGGGAAGCTTTCCGGTTTGGGCATAATCTGACTCCGCTTCTACCAGGCCCGTCGGAACCCACGCCGGTTGGGTTGGGAGTTTAGGAGGGAAGGGCTCGACCGCAAAGGTAATTTCGGCGGCGGATTGATGAGCATCGAAGCCGGAGCCAACTGCGATAACGGTGATGGTGAACTCCATCGCCGCCGCGCACCAAACGCGAGCCGAAGCCGCAGATCGGAGCGAGGGAATTAGGTGCACTGTCACCATAGTCCCCAAGGGATTTGGCCACACTGATCTGGTGGAGTGTTGAGGCAGTTAGGGTAGTCGGGCGGGGGCGCGTGCGGTTACGCCGGCCCGACCATATCGCGGATTGTGGCGACGGGCGAAGCTATATCGACAGTTAAGTGCACTGTCATCATAATGTTCACCCCGCTGGGCGGCAATCGCGAATAGAATTCTGCGCTAACCCATACTGCGCGTAGAGGGACAATCCGTGTTCGAGTTAAACCGAAAGGGACGGCTGGGTTCGTCACTTGAGAGCCATTCTTCCTTCCTCACATGGCCGACACTACTTCCATTGCTAAAGGTCTTTATCTTCGATCGAAAACCTAGCTGTGACGGCCAACGTCTCGGTTTCCGAGCCAGCATCTGCGTATGAGTGAGGTTTGCCGCTCCCTGTTCGTCCGGCTTAGCAACTCGATAAGTTTTGCCGTCCTTAGTTTCGCTATGCACAATCAGCATTGTATTGCGAAAGGTGGCTTCCTGCCGCTCGCCCGCGGTGACGTGTAGCAGTTCGCTAACCTCATCTAACGAACTCTGCTGAGAAAAGTAAATATTATGCGCTGCGGAGAGGGCTTGTAGCTCATTTAGCGTCGACACATCGGATCGTTTTTTCATCTCTATGAAATTTGAAGAGCCTGACATTGTATAGGCGGCGCGATCATAGGCGACAAATGAAAGCTTTGGACTGAGCGGTAACGAAAATATCGTTCCTGAATTCGATGCACCAAAGTTTCGATCGTTCCATCGTTGCAGATGCAGTCGATTTGTAAGGATCGCCGGATTGTCGGAAATTATGAAGTCGGTATTAGAAGTATTGAGGATGATCGATATTTTCAGATCGTCGGTGTACTTCCGCATCCTAAAGCCCATCTTCATCGAAATCGCGACGACTTCGTCGTGGGTTAAGTCGAGTTCGTGACGCTGCTCTTTATGTTCCGCCAGGACTTTGTCCTTGAAGTCCTCCTGCTGTAGCTTCATCTGCTCAATCGTGGCTGCGGTACGCCTCCATTGGATGAGCACAAAGAGCATCAGCCAACGTTTTTCCTCGTCGTCTGGCATGCGGCCCATCTGCATTGTTTTCAGAATCGCAGCGAACTTGCCTTCGAGCGAAGCTAGGATTGATTCCATCTGTCCATCGTGGCCGTAGAAATAGTCGCGAGAACACTGGCTCTTTACCGGAGCATTCCATATTGGTCGGTCGCGTGAGACATTGAAAACGTTTATGGCGACGCCGTCGCCTCCAAGAGTGAAAGGTCGGAGAAGGCATCGCGGGACATAATGCTGGTTCTTATTATGTGGCATTCCGAAAAGTCTTGGTAGGTAGCCGCATCCTCGTTGGCGCTGAATTGGCCCCTTTCGCAAGGTACGGTAGCAGATGCCTAGGTTCGAGTGCGGACGATATTGTCGAGGACTTTCTGATTGATCTCGTGACGCTTTCTGAGCTCGTAGGATGGGTTGAGCGCAGCGACCATCGATTGCCTCGATCGAATGATGGGTTTCGCATATGCTCTACCCATCCTACGAGCTAACGGCCGGCTTGCGTTGCTGCCGCATCGATCCAGCTTCCGACGTTGCGATGGCCGTAGTCGAGTTTGTAGTCGTATTCGGCTGCGTTCGTTGCTAGCGGCATAACGTAGTCTACATCAGGATCGTCCAGCCAAGCTGGCTTCCTTATCGGCAGGGTGTAGTCACCGTAGCGGCTCCAACGCTTAACCAATGCACCATGGCTGTCTGGCACGATTTTCATTTCGAAGAGGTAATACCGAGGTGGGACGCGCATGTTCGGTTGCAGCTTTGCTACTCCCATATGAGCCAAGGGGTTGAGGCCACACGGATGGGGTTCTTTCGTTTTATGATGGTTGATATTATTGATGTGAATGGTCAAAAGGCCGCGGCCGTCGATGACTGCTCTCGCAATCTCGTACTTCACCCAGCGTCGATCCCAAGTCATTGAACCGGCCAGAACACAAACGGCAGACGTGCGGATCACGCCTGAACGGATAAGTTCCTTGATAGCCTCATGGCTCACTAGTTTCCGGGCTTCCCATAGGCTGCTGTCGTAGAAGCTGCGGTTCAACGTGCTATCGGGATGGGTGATCTTCCAAGCGTTACGTACGTTGTTCACGCGCATGATATCGTCGAAGTGAAAGCTGAAAAACGCCTTTCGCTTCGTCTCGGGAGCGACGGGCTTGGGTTCCGGCGGAGGACAAAGGGCGTGGAACGGACTTGCTGCAGGGGACGGCGCTACTGGATCGAACAGCGAGCCAAAAGCGTGGGACGATGACTGTGACGCGAACAATGGTGGCGGCGACGTCGTCAAATCCGCAAAGGCGTTGAATGTGGGTTGTGCCGGTGTTGCAGGAGCAAAGCTTCCGAACTGACCTGCAAGGCCAGAACCGAATGGGTATGGATCGACGGGCAGCGCCGGTTTCGATTTGTCCAGCAACAGATCGGCGATGGCGCGGGTCACGGGGCTGACCTCGAACTTTGGCGTCGGTGGCGTAACGTAGTCTGCGAGCGAGTTGCGACGCGACTCAGCGCCGATTGCAGCCAGGAGGCCGAGGTTTTTCAAGCCAAACGGGTTTTCAGCCACTGGACCATGCTCCGAATAATACCGAGATGAGAATAGCGACGATCCCCAGTGGTCCATAGAATCCCAGGATCGACCAACTTGTAACAGCGCTCCAATATGGTTGCGCTGGGGCATGATCTAGGTTGATTTCAAAGCTTGGAATTTGCTCCCAGCCCTCTGCGCGGATAAGGTTAAATGCCCCACGAAATCTGCGTTCCACACGGAGATATTGTGCGTCGGCGAAGGCAAAGGCGAGGATCGGAAGAATAGCGAGTGCTGAGACGAGGGGGCGGTGCAGAGTAAAGCCGAAGCCGACAACTGTAGTAGTCACCGTGATGCAGTATGATTTGAACGACGCGCCGTAACCCGCCATCCTCGTTATGAGGCTCTGCAGCATTTCGAGATGCTTGACCCGAAGATCCGCGATCTTCTCGGCCGAGATTGTCATAGCGCTCCTTAGCTCAGTTACACTCCGTCGTGCTGCCACACATATCGCACCTCATGCAGCGCCGTGTGCCGTACCCACAATTAGCTCGTCGGGCTACTCGCTGTTTTCTTTGGCCTATTTGTTCTTCAGGTATTCAGTCACTTTTTTTACAGAGGAGCCGACCGCTCGAACCGCGCCCGCGAGTTGTTGGCCCGATACATCAAATTTTTTCTTCCAGTAGTCCATTTCGTAAGGCTCGTTCGTGTTGATGCGCGACCGATCACGATAGTCTCTCTTCGTTTTGTCGTCGGTCATTGGAGTTTCCTCTAGAGTTTGTCATGCCCGGACAAGCCCGGGCATGACGATGGTCGCGACGGGCTACCCCCTCACGAACACCCCGTCGTGCTGCCGCAAGTATCGCACTTCATACACGTCCCATTCCGCACCAGCGTGAAGTTGCCGCACTCGCCGCACATCTCGCCTTCGTAGCCCTTGGCCTTGGCTTCCGCGCGGCGCTCGGCCTTGCTGGGGACTGCGACTTGCGCGCTGCCGGACTTGCTCCACTGGAGGGCTTCGAGCTTCTCCGTGGGAGACAAATCGTGGCTGGCTTCCTGCTTCAGCGCGACCGCGCCTTCCAGGGCATCGCGGGCGGTGGCGCCGTGGGAGGCGAGCGAGGTGACCTTGCTGCCGCCGGCGGGCGCGCTGTCATTGCCGGATGCGACCGCGGCGGAGCCGCTGCGCATCACGAACAAATTGTCGGTGCGGGAGCGGGTGAGGCCGCGCGAGACCAGCCTGGTCGCCTGCTGGTTCGCTTCCTCCGGCTCCTTGCCTTCCTCGACGCCCTTGCCCAGCGCGTCGAAGTTCGACTCGGTCGGATCGACATGGGCGAGGTCGAAGCGCGACATGTAGCTCACCGCCAGTTCGCGGAAGACATAGTCGAGGATCGAGGTCGCGTACTTGATGCTGTCGTTGCCCTGCACGGGGCCCGCGGGCTCGAAGCGGGTGAAGGTGAAGGCGTCGACATATTCTTCGAGCGGCACGCCGTATTGCAGGCCCAGCGACACCGCGATGGCGAAGTTGTTGATGAAGGAGCGCAAGGCCGCGCCTTCCTTGTGCATGTCGATGAAGATCTCGCCGATCCGGCCGTCGTCATATTCGCCGGTACGGAGATAGACCTTGTGGCCGCCGACGACCGCCTTCTGGGTGTAGCCCTTGCGGCGATCCGGCATCTTCTCGCGCTCGCGCATCACGATGATGCGCTCGACCAGCTTCTCGACGATCTTTTCCGAGACCTGGGCGGTCCGCGCCGCCATCGGCTTGTCGTAGAGATTCTCGACCGCATCGTCCTCGTCCTCATCGTCGCTGATGAGCTGGGAGTTGAGCGGCTGGGAGAGCTTCGAGCCGTCGCGATAGAGCGCGTTGGCCTTCAGCGCCAGTTTCCACGATAGCATGTAGGCGGACTTGCAATCCTCCACCGTGGCGTCGTTCGGCATGTTGATGGTTTTCGAGATCGCACCCGAGATGAAGGGCTGCGCCGCCGCCATCATGCGGATGTGGCTCTCGACCGAGAGATAGCGCTTGCCGACCTTGCCGCAGGGATTGGCGCAGTCGAACACCGCGTAATGCTCGGCCTTGAGGTGCGGAGCACCTTCCACTGTCATCGCGCCGCAGATGTGGACGTTGGCCGCCTCGATCTCGCGCTTGGTGAAGCCCACGGCCTGGAGCAGGTCGAAGCCGGGAGCTGCGATTGCCTCGGCACCGATGCCGAGCTGGTCGCGGATGAAGTCCTCGCCAAAGGTCCATTTGTTGAAGGCGAACTTGATGTCAAAGGCGGTCGGCAGGGCCTTTTCGACCTTGGCGATGGCCTCATCCGTAAAACCCTTGGACTTCAGCGTCGAGACGTTGATGCCCGGCGCGTTGGAGAGCGAGCCGTGGCCGACGGCGTAGGCCTCGATCTCGGCGATATCAGCTTCGCGATAGCCGAGCGTGCGCAGCGCCGCGGGGACCGCGCGGTTGATGATCTTGAAGTAGCCGCCGCCGGCGAGCTTCTTGAACTTGACCAGCGCGAAGTCGGGCTCGATGCCGGTGGTGTCGCAATCCATGACCAGGCCGATCGTGCCGGTCGGCGCGACTACCGTGGTCTGGGCGTTGCGATAGCCGTGCTTCTCGCCGAGCTCGAGCGCCCCATCCCAGGCCGCCTGCGCATGCGTGACCAGGTCGGCCTGCGGGCAGGAGACCAGGTCCATCGGCACCGGGTTGACGCTGAGCGCCTCGTAGCCGGAGGTCTCGCCATGCGCGGCGCGGCGGTGGTTGCGGATCACGCGCAGCATGTGCGCGGCGTTCTTCTTGTAGCCGGGAAAGGTGCCGAGCTCGGCCGCCATCTCCGCAGAAGTCTTGTAGGTGATGCCGGTCATCACGGCGGTCAGCGCGCCGCAGAGCGCGCGGCCTTCCTTGCTGTCATAGGAGAGACCCATGGTCATCAGCAGGCCGCCGATATTGGCGAAGCCGAGACCGAGCGTGCGGAACTCATAGGAGAGCTCGGCGATCGCCTTCGACGGGAACTGCGCCATCATCACGGAGATTTCGAGCACGACGGTCCAGAGCCGGCAGAGGTGCTCGTAACCCTCGACGTCGAACCGCTTCGTGGTGGCGTCGTAGAACGTCAGCAGGTTGGCGGACGCCAGGTTGCACGCGGTGTCGTCCAGGAACATGTATTCCGAGCACGGATTGGAGGCGCGGATGTCGCCGGACGCCTTGCAGGTGTGCCAGTCATTCATGGTGGTGTTGAAGTGCAGGCCCGGGTCGGCCGACGCCCAGGCGGCGTAGCCGATCTTTTCCCAGAGGTCGCGCGCCTTCAGGGTCTTGGTCACCTTCTTGGTGGTGCGGCCGATGAGATTCCAGTCGCCGTCGGTTTCGACCGCGCGCAGGAAATCGTCCTTGAGCGAGACCGAATTGTTGGAGTTCTGGCCGGACACCGTGAGATAGGCTTCCGAATCCCAGTCGGTGTCGTAGACGTCGAACTGGATGTCCTTGTAGCCCTGCTTGGCGAACTGGATGACGCGCTTGATGTAATTGTCAGGCACCAGCGAGCGGCGCGCGAGCTTGATCTCGCGGCGCAGGGCAGGGTTCTTCTCAGGGTCGAAGCAATCGTCGCCCGAACCTTCGCAGTTCACGCAGGCCTTGAGCACCAGCTTGAGGTGCTTCTGGTTGATCTTGGATCCGGTGACGAGAGCTGCGACCTTCTGCTCCTCCTTCACTTTCCAGTCGATATAGGTCTCGATGTCCGGGTGATCGGCATCGACCACGACCATCTTGGCCGCGCGGCGCGTGGTGCCGCCCGACTTGATCGCGCCCGCCGCGCGGTCGCCGATCTTGAGGAAGCTCATCAGGCCGGACGAGCGGCCGCCGCCGGAGAGGCGTTCGCCTTCGCCGCGCAGGCGCGAGAAGTTGGAGCCGGTGCCGGAGCCGTATTTGAACAGGCGCGCCTCGCGGACCCAGAGGTCCATGATGCCGCCCTCGTTGACGAGGTCGTCACCGACGCCCTGGATGAAGCAGGCGTGCGGCTGCGGATGCTCGTAGGAGGATTTCGACCGGGTCAGCTTGCCGGTGAAGGGGTCGACGTAATAATGGCCCTGGCCGGGGCCGTCGATGCCATAGGCCCAATGAAGCCCGGTGTTGAACCATTGCGGCGAGTTCGGCGCGACCATCTGCATGGTCAGCATGTAGCGGAGCTCGTCGTAGAAGGTCTGGGCGTCGGCGTCGGAGGAGAAGTAATTGCCCTTCCAGCCCCAATAGGTCCAGCAGCCGGCGAGACGGTCGAACACCTGCTTGGCCGAGAGCTCGCTGACGAAGCGCTCTTTCTCGGGCAGGAGGGCGAGCGCCTCGGTGTCGGGCACGGAGCGCCACAGGAACGAGGGGACGGACTCTTCCTCGACCTTCTTCAGGCGCGCGGCAACGCCGGCCTTGCGAAAATACTTCTGGGCGAGGACGTCGGAGGCGACCTGCGACCAGTCGGTCGGAACCTCGACGCCGTCCAATTTAAACACGACCGAGCCGTCGGGATTCCTGATCTCCGACGTGGTCTGCCGGAATTCGATTCCCGCGTAAGGTGACTGTCCTACCGTGGTGTGGCGCCGCTCAATCCGCATGGTCTTGCCCCGTCCTATTTTCAGCCGGACCGCCTCCGCAAGGCGACCGGATCGATATTTCATTTCGCGAATCCCCGAAGGCGTTTCCGCCCCAAGGCTTCGCAGTTCAGCCGGTGGACCCGGCCCTTTTTCTCCCGGCGATGGTGAGGTGCGTGCACCTCTCACCGGCCGGCATGTCCGGATCCATCCGCCCCCAAGGGGATGAGCCCGACATGCGTTCAACGCCCCACAACGCCACTTCAACCAATTGCCATGCGAGCCTGTTGCCGGCCCGTTCTGGCGCCCTGGGAGACCGCTGTCGCGGGCAGACAAGCCCTCATCCCGCTGCCTTTGGCTGGCTTGGCGGAGTGCTGTTTTGCAGACCCTTCGGGGAGTGCCGGCGGGACGCAAACACACTCGCGCCGAACGGATCGAAAACTAGGACTCTCCATTGCGCCCGTCAAGAACTAGTGCGGGTTCCTGAATCAAATACTAAATATGGTGGATTGTCGGGGATAACAGGGGGCAAGCCCACACCTGTTCTTGAGCCAAGTATCGGTGAGTCCTCAGGGATTCCCAACCGAAAAAATTTGCATCCCGTGGTGCTGCGGAGGCTTCACCCCGCTGTTCACAGGGCAGGTATATTTTTGAGGACCGGGCTTGCCTCCACGGGACTCACGTGGGGCTACGGACGGTGAGGGCAGGCATGCCCGCCGGGGTGGTGGTGGGGCGCGCGAATCCGCGCCAAGCTGACCTCGATTTTGCCGGATACCCACATGCTTGATTCGACGCGACCGGGCTTGCGACCACGCATCGCCCCGGCCGGCCTGATGTTCCTCGCCATCACCTCGGTGGGCTGGGGCTTCAACTGGCCGGTGACGAAATTCCTGCTTTCCGAGCTGCCGCCGCTGACGCTGCGCGGGGTGACGGGGGTGCTGGGCGCAGTGCTGCTCGCCGCCCTCGCGCTGATCCGCCGGCAGAGCCTCAGGGTCGAGCCTGCGATCTGGCCGCGCCTGGTGACCGCCGCCGTGCTCAACGTCACCGGCTGGATGGTGCTGATGGGCCTGGCGCTGCTCTGGCTGCCGGCCAGCGAGGCGGCGCTGATCGCCTACACCATGCCGGTCTGGGCCTCGCTGATCGCCTGGCCGGTGCTGGGCGAGCGGCCGACCTTGTTGCGCACCATCGGCCTGGTGATGGCCTTTGCCGGGCTTGCCTCGATCATGGGCGGCAACGGCATTGCCGCCAGCGCGGAAAAGCTGCCGGGCATCATCATGGCGCTGTGCGGCGCGATCGGCTTCGCCGTCGGGACAGTGTTTTCCAAAAGGTACCCCATCCATCTGCCGCCGATCACGGCCGCGGCCTGGCAGATCGGGATCGGCTGCCTGCCGATTTCGATCATCGGCCTCGCCATCGAGACCACGCATCTGGAGCAGGTGACGCCGGTCGGCTGGTGGCTGCTGGTCTATTCGACCGTGGTGCAGTTCTGCATCGCCTATGTCAGCTGGTTCGCAGCGCTCGCGCGCCTGCCGGCCTCCGTCGCCGCGGTCGGGACGATGGCGGTGCCTGTCATCGGCGTGGTGGCGTCGGCGCTGGCGCTGGGGGAGCCGCTGGGCCCGGGCCAGATCGCCGCGCTGATCTTCACGCTGGCAGCCGTGGTGCTGGCGACGCGCTAGCTAGCTTGCAGTCATCCCTCCGCCGTTCAGCGCCTTCCGGATCATCTCGGCGAGCTGGTTGCGGCGGTAGGGTTTTGTCAGCAGTATCACGCCGTCGTCGAGCTTGCCGTGGTGGACGATGGCGTTGTCGGTATAGCCGGAGGTGTACAGCACCTTCAGGCCGGGGCGCCGTTTTGCCACTTCCTCGGCGAGCACGCGCCCGCTCATGCCGCCGGGGATGACGACATCGGTGAACAAGAGATCGAACGGCTGGCCGGTCTCGATCAGCTCCAGCGCCGTCTTGCTGTCGGACGCCGCCACCGTCTTGTAGCCCAGGCTCTGAAGTTGCGCTGTGACGAAGTTGCGCACCAGCGGATCGTCCTCGACCACGAAAATGGTCTCGGCGCCGCCTTCGGCTTGCGGCGTCGCGGCGGCGACCACATCCGTCATGCCTTCGCCCGGCGGCAGATAGAGCTTGATCGTGGTGCCGTGGCCTTCCTCGCTGTAGATCTTGATGTGGCCGCCGGACTGCTTGACGAAGCCGTAGACCATGGAGAGGCCGAGGCCGCTTCCCTTGCCGACCTCCTTGGTGGTGAAGAACGGCTCGAACGCCTGCTGCTGGACCTCGGCCGGCATGCCGGTGCCGGTGTCGCTGACGGCGAGCATCACGTAAGGGCCGGGGCGCACATCCGGATTGTTCTGGGCATAGGCCTCGTCGAGCACGACCCGATGGGCCTCGAACAGCAGCTTGCCGCCGTTCGGCATGGCATCGCGGGCGTTGATCGCCATGTTGAGCACGGCATTGGTGAGCCGGGACGGATCGATGTGCGAGGTCATCGGCCCCTGCTCCAGCACGGTCTCGATCTGGATCTGCTCGCCGAGGGTGGGGCGCAGGAGTTTTGCGATATCCGCGACCGCAGCGTTGATCTCGACGTTGCGCGGCTGGAGCGGCTGCCTGCGCGCAAAGGCGAGCAGATGCTGGATCAGCTCGGCGCAGCGCTCGGCGGCCTCGTCGATCAGCCGCGCCGTGCGTTGGAGCTCGGGCTGCGTCTTCAGGCTCGCCACCAGCGTCTCGGTGTTGCCGGAGATCACGGTCAGCATGTTGTTGAAGTCGTGCGCGACGCCGCCGGTCAGCTTGCCGATGGCATCCAGCTTCTGCGACTGATACAGCTGCCGCTCGGTCTCGCGCGACATGGTCGCGTCGTGATAGACCAGCACCGCGCCGGAAATCCTGCCTTGACCGTCCAGCATCGGCCGGCCGCTGATCATGAGATGGCGGGGTGAATTGCTGCTGTGCGGGCGGACGATCATCTCCATGTCTTCGAACTGCTCGCCGCGCAGCACGCGCGCCGACGGCAGCTCGTCGGGCTTGAGCGGGGTGACGCCGTCGCCCTGAAATACGTCGGACAGCGTGCGCAGATTGCGCAGGTTCATGCCGGTCCGGTGCAGCAATATGCGCTCCGCGGCCGGATTGGACAGAAGGACATTGCCCTCCGCATCGATGACCAGCACCGCCTCTGCCATGCTGCGAAAGGTGCTCTGAAGCACGTTGACCGACAGGCGCAGCTCGTCATGCGCGGTGACCAGATGCTCGGTGCGCTCGGCCACCGCGGCCTCGAGTTGCTGATTGGCGGCCGTGGTCTCCAATAGCGTGCTCTTGAGCGCGCCCTGGGTGCGCTGGCTCTCGCGCATCACCATCACGACCAGCAGCATGATCACGAGCGCGCCGGCGATATCGATGCCGAGCAGCACGATGCCGGTGCGGCGCGAATCCTGCGAGCGCGCGGCGAGCAATTGCTCTTCGCCCGCGCTCAGACGATCGAGGTTGCCCATCACCGTGTCCATGAGGCCGCGGCCCTCGCCCTTGCCCTGGAGCGTGGCAATGCCGGATTGGTCGTTGCCGGCGCGCAGGCGCATGGCCTCGGCGGCGATCTCCATCCGGCGCAGCGCCAGCGGCTCGGTGCCCTCCAGCAGCATGACCTGATCGGGATTGTCGCGCACGCCGCGCTTGAGATCGGCAAGTGCCGGCGCGATCTGGGCGTGTGCCGCCTGGAACTCCTCGCTGAAGCTCGGGCTGCCGTAGATTTCGTAGCCGCGTGCGGCACTCTCGGCGCGGCGCATCAGCAGGCGCAGATCGGAGATCTTCTTCAGCACCTCGATGGTGTGATTGACCCAGGCCGCATCGGACCGTGACTTGACGTCGAGGCCGATCGAGGCTGCGGTGATGATCAGGAGGATGGCAAGTCCAGTACCGAGAATGATGCGCTGCGTTGGGATCAAGGGGCTTCTTTCTTGTCCTTCGGCTGTGCACTTTCGCCCCCGAGGCATTCCCGGATGGTGGTCAGCAGCGCGTCCGGCGTGAACGGCTTGCGCAGGCAGCGTGTTGCGCCGAGCTCCAGCGCCATGCGGAGGAAATCAGGAGAGGGCGACGCGGATGACGCGAAGGCGTAGCCGGACATCGCGATCAGCGGTACCGCCGGCGCGCGCTCGTGAAAGATGCGGACGGACTCGAAGCCGCGCATGTGCGGCATGAAGATGTCAACCAGCATCACGTCGAAATTCTGTGTTTCGAGCGCAGCCAAACCCGTCTCTCCGCCGTCGGTCAACGTGACGTCGAAGCCCTGACGTTGGAGGAGGACCTCGATGGTCGCGCCGACCATCGGATCGTCATCGACCACGAGAATACGCGGCATGACATTTTCCAGTAATCGAAATCCCCATAGCCAAATTGATACAGGTGAATCGCGCGTCGGGTCAATTTTGGATTGGGTCAGGGTAGGTATGCACGGTGCGGTGATTAAAGGTCCGCGCGCCTCATCGTGGCGGACAGCGACCACGATGCGCTCGAAACAGTTGAGGTGCTCGACATGCGCGAAAAAGGCGCCGCATCGCTGCGGCGCCTCTCTTCAAGCGTTGTCGGTGTGCTTACGGGCAGGGATGACGCTGGCCGTCATAGCCGAGATAGGTGCCGGACGCCGGATCGTAGGATTTGTAGCGCTGTGCGCAATAGGCTGCGGAGTCGCCGCCGCTGTCGGGGACCACCGCCACTGACGGCTCATCATAATAGCTGTCGTCGCCATAGTAGTAGGGATCGTTGTAATAGCCGCCGCCGTAATAGGCGTACGAGCCAAGGCCGCCGATCGCAGCACCCGCCGCGACACCGGGCCAGAAGCCGCCGCCGCGATGGCGCCAGCCGCCGCCATGCCAACGGCCGCCGCCGCCATTCCAGTTGTGGCCCCCGGCTGCTGCGAAGCCGCGGCCGCCGCCGGTGAAAGCAGCGCCGCCACCCGGACGCACAGTTGTACCCGCCGCGAAGTTACCGCCGCCGCCGCCGATCCGCGCGCCGCCAAAGCTGCCGCCGCCCATTCGCGCGCCGCCGCCGCCGCCACCAAAGTGTGCGCCGCCACCGCCGCCACCGATGTGTGCGCCGCCTCCGACCACCGCAGCCCGACTTTGTGCAAAGCTCGGCGTCGCCAACGGGATAACCAATGCCACTGCCGCAGCGGCGCTCAAGACTTTCAGACTTTTCATGATCAAAACTCCTTTTCCCGGAAGCAAACCCAATGAAGGGGCTGTAGTTCCTGGGATCACGGCGGTTTGCGTGCGCGGCAAGGGTCTCATGGGAACGCTGTATCCGGCATGAACGGATCGCGTCCGATTTGCGGCAGCGTCCGTGCCCGGAGCCGCATCCCGCAGCGGGGGGCGCCGCCGCACCCGCCGAACTGGACATTTCGCCGTCCGGATGGCATCAGGACCCGACGAAGCAGGGCCCTTGCCGTATGAAACAATTCTTCCTCAAGTTCTTCACCTGGTGGAATGGCCAGACTTTTGGCACCCAACTCTGGACCAGGCGGTACGGGGAGCTGGTCGGCCAGGACGAGCAGGGCAACCTCTATTATCGCACCCGCGGCGGGGTGATCGACCCGACGCTCGGCTTCGAGCGGCGCTGGGTGATCTACAACGGTTATGCCGAAGCAAGCCGGATCCCGCCGTCCTGGCACGGCTGGATGCATCATACCGTCGACGTGCCGCCGACGCAGGAGAACTATCAGCCGCGCGAGTGGGAAAAGCCGCACCAGCCGAATCTCACCGGCACGGCCAACGCCTACCGCCCCTCGGGTTCGACGCTCGCCAGCGGCAAGCGGCCGAAGGCGACCGGCGACTATCAGCCCTGGACGCCTGGCTAGGCTTCCGATTCCCGTCCGATTCCTTCGTGGGAGTGGATGCACCCGCATCCGCCTCACCCTGCTGTGGACAACGCGAACAGCGGGGATGATTCCTGCGCGCTCGTTGCAGCCATGCAAGCGATGCGGCTCAATGGCGCATCTTACGGAGATGGGAGACCATCGCGTTCGGTTCGGGCAACAGTTCGCGACTGTCCCGAGATGCAGCGGCCGCCGACCAGGACTCGATCGGGAGATAGGCCCCCGGTCTGGAAGCTCCGAAATCGCCCGATGAAATGTGCAGCCGCCGTAAGGCAGGAAAGGCCGCTTGGGAAACCGAGCGGCCTTTTTCTGGTGTGACGAGTTGCGTGTCCCGGACGCGCTGCAGCGTGTAACGCTGCAGCGCTGAGCCTGGACCCATGTAGCAGCGACACGTGTGGTTTCCTGGGGCCCGGCTCTGCGGAGCGTCACTGCATGCCGCACCGCGTCCGGGACACGAGAGGGGCTACATCACCCGTTCGGCGGCGCGCTTCACCGCTTCCAGGCGGCGGGCCTGGTTTGGGGCGCCGCGCTCTTTCAGCAAGGCCAGCACTTCGGCGGGCGCGGTGTCGGGCGAGCCTGCATTGAACGGCGGAGCGGGATTGTATTCGAGCTGAAGCTGGATCGCTTCCGCCGTGGTGCGATCGACCAGGATCGACACCAGGGTCAGCGCGAAATCGATTCCCGCGGTGACGCCGCCGCCGGTGATGCGGTTGCGGTCGATGCAGACGCGCGTCCTGGTCGGCGTTGCGCCGAACTGGCCAAGCATCTCCATCGCGCTCCAATGGGTGGCGGCGCGGTAGCCCTTCAAGAGGCCTGCGGCGCCGAGCGCCAGCGATCCCGTGCAGACCGAGGTGACGTATTTGGCGCCTTCGGCCTGCCGGCGCAGGAAATCCAGCACCTCCTCGTCATTGAGCAGATCGTTGGTGCCGCCGCCGCCGGGCACGCAGATCACGTCGAGCTGCGGGCAATCGGCGAAGGTCGTGGTTGGCGTCAGCGTCAGCACGGAATCGCTCGGCACCGGCTCGATCCGCTTCCAGATCAAATGCAGTTTTACGCCTGGGACCGACGAGAACACCTGCAAGGGGCCGGTGAAGTCGAGCTGAGTGACGCGCGGGAACACCAGAAGTCCGATCTGGAGCGGTGTCGACATGAGAGCCTCCAACTATGTGCTTGACGCCGGCAAACTGGCATGATGCCATCCTGTCCAAAATGGCAATTTTCCCTCACTTTCGGACATCACCGATGATCGGCATCCTGATCTTCCCGGAGTTCCAGTTGCTCGATGCGGCCGGCCCGATCTCGGTGTTCGAGATCGCGGCACGTGCCACCGGCAAGGCGCCCGCGATCCGGGTGCTCGCGTTGAACCCAGGGCCTGTGCGCAGCTCGTCCGGCGTTGAAATGATGGCGCGCGATTTCAAGTCGGCGAATGCGATCACGACCCTGGTTGTGGCGGGCGGCGCAGGCGTCACGGATGCGGCGCGCTGCGAGGTCATGCGCGCCTTCGTGCAGCGGCTGGCACGGCGCGGCGTGCGGGTCGCCAGCGTCTGCTCGGGCGCCTATGTGCTGGCCGAGGCGGGCCTGCTCGACGGCCGCCGCGCCACCACGCATTGGGGCCGCACGCGGGATTTCGTCGGGCGCTATCCCAAGGTGAAGTTCGAGCCGGACCAGATTTTCACCCGTGACGGCAATGTGTGGACGTCCGCCGGCATCACCGCAGGTATCGATCTCGCGCTCGCGATGGTGACCGAAGACCATGGCGAGGAGATCGCGCAGGCAACCGCGCGGCAGCTCGTGCTGTATCATCGCCGCAGCGGCGGCCAGTCGCAATTCTCCTCGCTGCTGGAGTTGAAGACGCCGAACGGCCGGTTCGGCGCATTGCTGTCCTGGGCGCGCGAGAACCTCGACGCCCGTTTGACGGTCGAAGATCTCGCCGACCGCGCCGGCATGAGCGCGCGGCATTTTGCCCGCGCCTTTGCCGCCGAGACCGGCACGACACCCTCCAAGGCGATCGAGCGCTTGCGGATCGAGGTGGCGCGCGAACGCGTGCAGTCCTCGCGCGAGGCGATCGAGCTCGTCGCAGAGGCGACCGGCTTCCGCGACCCCGAGCGTATGCGGCGCGCCTTCATCCGCGCCTTCGGCCAACCGCCGCAGGCGCTGCGGCGTGCGGCAAGGGCCAACTAGGTTTCGCCGGAAGCTGTAGTTCATGGCGGGCGGCTGCGCCCCATCCCGGCAGCACCTTGTGTGCATTTTTGCACAAATCAGGGAACCAAAGCTCCCGCTTCGGCTTGATGTGCGCCACCCGAAGTGGATGGAGGTAAGCGGTGAATACTGAGTTGCTCGTCATCATGGTTGTGGAAGACGATCCGCTTATTCAGACAATCGTAGAAGAGTCATTAGCCGAGGGTGGCTTCCACCCAGAGGTTGCTTCATCCGGGGAGGGAGCGCTCACACTTCTCCAAAACGAAGAAAGCAAATATCTGGCCCTGATCACCGACGTGAACCTCAGCGGTGCTCTCACGGGCTGGGACGTTGCCAGGCGCGCAAGAGAACTCAATCCCCACATTCCCGTGGTCTACATGACCGGTGCCGCCGCCGATGATTGGCCGTCCCTTGGCGTTCCTCAGAGTATGCTCCTGCAAAAACCCTTCGCCCCGGCACAGGTCGTGACGGCGATCTCACAACTCCTCAACCAAGTCCCGCCAACACACGAGTAAGGTCGCAGTGACACATCAGTAACGCGCCGCGCTCGGTGTCACGGGCACCGGCAGTTTCCATATTCTCTGGCAACGCCGTGCGGCCGTGCATCAGCTGATAATTTTCATCTCATCGCCAGGTCGTGGTCTCTTTTTTGCGGTTGCAAGAGTCGCCCGCGCGGTCAGCCGCCGCGCGATCGGCGTCAACATGTATGGCGCCAGGTGAATTGGAAACTGCGTCATCGCGAAGTAGAGCCAGGTGGTGGGCGGCAGCGCGCCGGCGGTCGCGGCCAGCATCAGGCCCAGATTGCGCTGTGACACCATCAGCCCGAGCGCCAGCGCGCGCTCATAGCCGATGCGGCGGAACAGCAGCGTGGTGATCGCGAGCAGCGTGAAATAGATCGTGAAGGACAGCAGCGCCAAGCCGATCGTGAACACCGGCTGGGCCACCAGGTCGCTCGCAACGTCGCCCATGATCGCGGCCGCGAAAATCAGCAGGATGACGATGTTGAAGCCGTCGATCGGCCGCCTGTGGCGCTGGATCGCGGCCGCGCCGAAGACCCAGCGGATCACGGTCGCTGCAAGCAGCGATGCCGCGAGGATGCCGATCAGTTTCAGGCCGAGCGTGGCCGGCGTGACGCTGAGCATGTCGCCGAGGAACAGGCTCGCGAACAGCGACGCGGTGAACGGCACCAGCGCGGTCGCGGTCACCAGCGTTACCAGAACGAGCGTGGCATCGAGGCCCATCAGTGCTGCCAGCGCCGGCGAGGCCATCATCGGCGAAGCCATGCTCTGGAGCATCATGGCCAGCGCAAGGCCGGGCGAGCGCGCGGTGAGACCGGTGAGATGGACGATCAGCCCGACGATCACAGGCACGCCGATCACGGTCCAGGCGGTCGCGGTCGCAACCAGCGCCGGCCGGCGCAAATGGCCGGAGAGCGCGGCGAGATCGACCCGCATGAAGGAGATGCAGAGCAGAACGAAGATCGCCTCGGTGACGTAAGGGCGCAGCAACGCCCCGAGCGGCGGCACCGCGAGCGCGATGAACACGACGGCAGCCACAGCGCGGGTGCCCTGGCCGCCGAGCCATGTCAGCCCGCGCAGCGGGAGGACGAAGAGGTTTTGAAAGAAGGATGGCATGCGGGAGGCGGCGTCAGCCCAATCCCTTCAGCCACGCGCCGATCTCGCTCACGGCGACATTGGCCTCGCGCAGCAATTTGCCCATCGTGAAGAAGCCGTGGAATTGGCCGGGATAGTGCTTGGTGGCGACGGGCACGCCGGCTTGCCTGAGTCGCTCGGCATATTCGTCGCCTTCGTCGCGCAGCGGATCGGCGCCGGCGGTCAGCACATAGGTCGGCGGCAGGCCGCCAAGGTTTTGCGCGCGCGCCGGCGAGGCGCGCCAATCGTCGACGTCGGCGGCGCCGTTGAGATAATGGTCGCGGAACCAGCGGATTACCGAATGCGTCAGCAGCACACTGGTCTCGGGCTCGCCGTGCGAGCCGTGCGTCATGGCGAAATCGACGGCGGGGTAAATCAACACCTGGCCCGCGATCGCGGGGCCGTTGCCGTCTCTCGCAGCAAGCGCGACGACTGCGGCGAGATTGCCGCCGGCGCTGTCGCCGCCGATCGACAGGCGCGCGGCGTCGACGCCGAGCTCGCGGGCGTTGGCGGCGACCCATTTGGTCGCGGCGATCGCGTCATCGGCTGCGGCGGGAAATTTGTGTTCGGGCGCGAGGCGGTAGTCGACCGAGATCACGATCAGCGCGGCTTCGACCGCGAGCTGGCGGCAGACGACGTCGTGGGAGTCGAGATCGCCGATCACCCAGCCGCCGCCATGGAAGAACACCAGCGCCGGGGACAAGCCGTCATGCCGGCGCCGGTCTTTCGGAACGTAGATGCGGGCCGGGATCGTTCCGTGCGGTGCCGGGATCGCCAGCGGCGTGACGCGCGCAAGTTCCGGTGGCTCGGGATTGGTCGCAAAGCGCGCCTGCGTGTAATAGGCGCGCGCTTCCGGAACGGTCAGGGTCTCGTAGGCGGGGCGGCCCGCCTCCTGAAAGGCCGTGTAGACGGCGGCGGCGTCGGGATCGAGCACAACAGGCATGGGGAAGCGACCTTACGGGTTTCCAGCGATCGTTGGATGTCGTTTTCGGGGGCGGCGCCGCCTCTTCGGGGACGCCGCCGCCTTGGCCCGGGCGAGGGGCGTTCGGACTATCCCATCCGGGAGCCGGTCTGGCCAGACCGGGCCGGGAAGGGCAGGGATGCCGCCCTTCCCCCGCCGTATTCGCCGTGTTAACCGGATGGCCTGCGAGCGGCGGTATCCCCTGTAGAATGTCCAGCAAGCCCGATTCGCTGTTGAAGCCGCGCGAGATGTTTCGAACCTTTACCCTGACAGGTCTTGCGGCGCTTCTGGCCGCCACCGCACTGACGGCTGCGACGCCGGCTCAGGCGCAAATCGGCACGATCTTTTCCGATCCGCCGCCGCTGCGGCCACCCGGCAACATTCCGCGTGGCCAGCCTCAGCCGCAGCAGCAGATCCCCGATGACGACGAAGAGGTGCCGGAGCTGCCGCCGCAGGGCCGTGTGCTGCCGTCGCGCCCGATGCCCCCGCCGCCGGGCCGGCAGGGTAATGTGATGCCGGGGCCGGTCGAGACCCAACCTCTGGCGCCGCCCCCTGGCTCGGCCGCCGCTCCGCCAAACCAGCCGCCGTCCGTTGCGGTCGCTCCGCCCAATCCGCAAGGCGCCCCGCAGCCGGGCGCGCCCGGTCAGCGCCAGCCGCAGCAGAAGGGCGGACCGGGTGGTACTGTGCCGCAGACACCGGCGACCCTGCAGCCGGGCGACGAGGTCGTCACCGAACCGCCGGCCCAGAAGATCGTGAACAAGAAAGCGACTTTCTCCGGCCTGGACAAAATCACCGGCCGTATCATCAATTTCGACGAGGATATCGGCGAGACCGTGCAGTTCGGCGCGCTGCGCGTCAAAACCGACGCCTGCTACACGCGGCCGGCGACGGAGGCCGCCAACACCGACGCCTTCGTCGAGGTCGACGAGATCACCTTGCAGGGCGAGGTGAAGCGCATCTTCTCGGGCTGGATGTACGCGGCAAGTCCGGGCCTGCACGGCGTCGAGCACCCGATCTACGACATCTGGCTCACCGACTGCAAAGAGCCGCAGCAGACCATCGCGACCGCGGCGCCGGATCCCGGCACCAAGCCGGCTGCGCCGCCGCCGCCCGCGCAGAAGAAGTCCGCGCCCAAGCAGGTGCAGCAGCGTCCGCCGCAGCCGTTGCCGCCGATTCAGCAGCAGCAACCGGCACCGCCGCCACCTCCGCCGCCCGAGCAGCGGCCGGGTCTGTTCGGTATCCCGGGGTTTGGCCGCTAGGCCAAATCCCCCGGATTCGGCCGGTGATATCCCTGATTATTGCCGTGAGGCGATGATCTCGAGCGCGCGTGCGCCCGGGATCGCTTCACCGGCGGAGAGCTTCAGGAAATCGCCGGGCTCGCCCGCGAGCGCCTTGTCGAGCAGCGCGGTGTAGCGCCGCCGCGAAATCTCGGCCGCACCAAAACTCTTCAAATGCTCGGTGACGTATTGGGTGTCGAGCAGCTCGAAGCCGCCATGGATCAGCCGCGCGACCAGATGCACCAGCGCGACCTTCGAGGCATCGCGCGCGGTGTGGAACATGCTCTCACCGAAAAAGGCCCGGCCCAGGCTGACGCCGTAAAGCCCGCCGACGAGGTCTTCGCCCTGCCAGGCCTCGACGCTGTGGCAGTGGCCGAGCTCGTACAGGCCGCCATAGAGGTCGCGGATGCGCTTGTTGATCCAGGTGTCCTCGCGCCCGGCCTGCGGCGCGGCGCAGCCCGCGATCGTGGCCTTGAACGCAGCGTTGACGGTCACGCGGAACGAATCCGAACGCACGGTGCGCGCGAGCCGCGAGGCCACGCGAAATCCCTCGAGCGGGATGACGCCGCGCAACTCCGGCTCGACCCAGAACAGGGTCGGATCGTCGGCGCTTTCGGCCATCGGAAAGATGCCGCAGGCATAGGCGCGCAGCAGTACGGCTGGCGTGATTTCAGACGGGGCAGAGTCGCGCGAAGTCATGGCTCGCGACAATAGCAGGATCGCAATGCGGTTGCGATGGGCGGTGCGGGTCAGCTCGCTGCGGCAGTATTGGGCTTGACGGGGCCCGCGGGCACACGGCGGAACCTCAACATGATGCGGGTTCCGGAATGGGTGGGGTCGCGCTCGACCGAAGCGTCGAGCTTGGTGGCCATGGCTGCGACGATGCGCTGGCCCATGCCGGTGGAGCGCGGATCGGCCTTGACGTTGTCGCCGACGCCGTCATCCCTGATCGCCAGCAGCAGATCGTCGCCCTGCGAGGTCAGCTCGACATGGATCGGGCCGGCGCCGTCAGGATAGGCGTATTTCACCGCGTTCATCACCAGCTCGTTGACGATGATGCCGACGGCGACCGCACGGTCCGGATCGATCTCGACCGGTTCGGCCTTCAGCGTCAGGCGCGACATCCGGTCGCCTTCGGCCGAGCGGCGGAGATCCTCGAGCAGCGAGTCCAGATACTGGTTCAGCACCACGCTCTTCAGGTCTTGCGAGGTGTAGAGGCGGCGGTGCACCTGCGCGACCGCGGCGACGCGGCCCATCGCATTGGTCAACGCCGCCTTGACCTCGTCCTGCGCGGCGGAGCTTGCCTGTAGATGCAGCAGCGAGGCGATGATCTGGAGCGAGTTGCCGACGCGGTGGTTGACCTCGCGCAGCAGCAGTTCGCGTTCGGCGGCCAGCGCTGCGTAGCGGTCGCGCGAGGCATGGATCTCGGCTTCGGCCTCCTCGCGCGCCTTCTGCAATTCGGCCTGGCGCAGCGCGCCCTCGGCCGCGACGTGAAGCAGGGGGATGAAGTCGCCCTTGACGTCCTTGACGAGATAATCGGCCGCGCCCGCCTTCAGCGCCGTCACCGCGATGCTGGAATCCTGCGAGGCCGTGACGAACACCACGGGGGGTGCGCCGGGGATCGCCATGATCTGCTCCAGCGTCTCCAGCCCGTCGAGGCCGGGCATGTACTGGTCGAGCGCGACGACGTCGATGCCGCCGGTCGTCCCCGCGCGGCGGATGAGCTCGAGGCCTTCCTCACCGCTTGCGGCATGAAGGACCTTGTAGCCGCGCCGTGTCAGGCCGCGATCGACCAGGCGCGCCAGCGCGCCGTCGTCGTCGATGTAGAGCAGTGTTGGCGTGCGCTGGTTCATGAGGCGGCGGACGGGACCTGGATGACCGAGAAGAACAAGCCGAGCTGCCGGATGGCATTGGCGAAATTCTCGTAGTTCACGGGCTTGGTGATGTAAACGTTGCAGCCGAGCTCGTAGCAGCGCTTGATTTCCTGGGAATCGTCGGTGGTGGTCAGCACCACCACGGGCGAGGCCTTCAGATATTTGTTCTCCTTGATCTGCTTCAGGATGTCGATCCCGGTCATGTCGGGGAGGTTGAGATCGAGCAAGATCAGGAGTGCATTGCCCTTCTGCACGAGCCCGCTGCCGTCGGCCCCGAATAGGTGCTTCACCGCGTCCGTACCGTTGGCGAAGGAGATGATCTCGTTGTTGACGCCGGAGCGGCGGATGTTCCGCTCGATCAGTCGCGCATGTCCCTCGTCGTCCTCGATCATGATGATGCTGACGGGTTGAGTCATTGATCCGCGTTCCGGTTGCTGGCGTTCCAGGAGATGGGCAGCGTGATGGTGAAGCTACTGCCCGTATTCAGTTCCGATGATACCGACATGGTGCCGCCAAGGCGACGCACAAGTGCACGCACATGCGCGAGACCGATGCCCTGACCGGGCTTGTCCTGGGTTCCCGCGCGGCGAAACAGGTCGAATATCCGCTGGTGATCCTTCGGATCAATCCCGCGGCCGTTATCGCTGATCTCGAAGATAGCGTAGCCGAGCTTGGTACGCCCGCGGATTCTGATCTCGCCGGGGACGCCGGGCTTGAGATATTTGATGGCGTTGTCGATCAGATTGGAGAAGATCTGCTCCAGCGCGAGGCGGTCGCTGACCAGATCCGGCAGGGACGCGATGTGGATCTCGGCCTGTGCTTCGGCGGCCTGATGCGCCAGCGTCGACACGATCGCTTCGATCAGCCTGCGCGTGTCGATCTTTTCCGGCTGGAACTCACGCCGGCCCTCGCGGGTGAGATTGAGGATCGCCGAGATCAGGCGGTCCATCTTGGCGATCGACGACTTGATGAAGCTCAGCGCTTCGGAGAAATCCGCTGAAAGCTGCTTGTCGGGGCCTTCGAGCGCGATCTCGCCACCAGTCAGCGGCGGCCCGTTGGCCGGAACATGGGTGAGGCCGCCGATACGGCGGAAAATGTCGCCGCCGAGTTCTTCGAGTTCGCTGGTGAAGCCCATGATGTTGACGAGTGGCGAGCGCAGATCGTGGCTGACGATATAGGCAAAGCGCTGGATCTCGTTGTTGGCTTCGCGCAGATCGGCCGTGCGTTCGTCGACGATGGTCTCCAGATTGACATTGGCATCGCGCAGGCGCGCCTCGGCGTCGTCACGGGCGCGGGCCGAGCGCCGCACCAGCCAGATCGAGATCAGGGCCAGCAGCACGACGAGGCCGGAGCCAATGCCGGTCATCGACGCGGCGAGGGACTGGCTGCGGTCCGAGTTGACCGTTCGGAGCCGGAACAGCCGTTCTTCTTCCAAAATCATTTCCGACGCGACGTTGGCGATCGCGGCCGTGGCGTCGGTGGAGGCGAGCTTGCGGACCAGCGCTGCGGCCTTCTCGGGCTCACCCTGGCGGACGAAATCCATCTCCTGCACGAACTGGCCGAGCCGGGTCTCGATCGCCGCGCTCAGCCTCTCGATGCTTTCGCGTTGCGCCGGATTGTCGCCCGTCAGGCGCGTGAGCTTGTCGAGCGCCGGGATGATTGCTGCCACGGCCTTGTCATGGTCGGCCTGGAAATCCGCCGCTTGCGTCAGAAGGTAGCCACGGGCTGCGCTCTCGGCGCGCCGGATTTCCAGCAGGAGCGTGTTGATCTGGTTCTCCGCCTCGATGGTGTGAACCACCCATTTGCTGTCGTCTCTCGCCTTGTTGACGAGGTAGACCGAGCCGGCGCTGATCACGGTCAGCACCACAAGGCCCGCCGAGAACAGCAGGATCTGCCAAAATGCACGCCGTCGCTGCGCTTCAGCGATCACGACGGTCTCGCCTGATCAGGTTTAGCGGAATTCAAAACGCCCCCTCGGAACTGTCCCCGCCGACCAGAACGCGATCGGGGGGAAAGGGTTCCATGGGAGGCGGATTATTGCCGGCCGGGTTCCGTCTTGCCGGCGAGATACTGTTCCAGCCAATGGATGTGGTAGTCGCCGTTGATGATGTCGTCTTCGCGGACCAGCGCGCGGAACAGCGGCAGGGTGGTCTCGATGCCCTCGACCACCATCTCGTCCAGCGCCCGGCGCAGTCGCATCAGGCACTCGCCGCGGGTCTTGCCGTGCACGATCAGCTTGCCGACGAGCGAGTCGTAATAAGGCGGGATCGTGTAGCCCTGATAGACCGCGGAATCGATGCGCACACCGAGCCCCCCGGGTGGGTGATATTGCGTGATGCGGCCGGGCGAAGGACGGAAGGTCTGCGGATTCTCGGCGTTGATGCGGCACTCGATCGCGTGGCCGATGACCTGGACCTCTTCCTGCCTCGCCGGCAGGTCGCCGCCGGCGGCGATGCGGATCTGCTCGAGCACGAGGTCGATGTCGGTAATGCTCTCGGTGACGGGATGCTCGACCTGGATGCGGGTGTTCATCTCGATGAAGTAGAACTCGCCGTCCTCGAACAGGAATTCGATGGTGCCGACGCCGAGATATTTCATCTCGCGCATCGCCTTGGCGCAGGTCTCGCCGATCTTGGCGCGCGCGGCCGCGGCCAGCACGGGCGAGGGGCCTTCCTCCCAGACCTTCTGGTGGCGCCGCTGCAGCGAGCAGTCGCGTTCGCCGAGATGAATCGCGCCGCCGCGGCCGTCGCCGAGGATCTGGATTTCGATGTGACGCGGCTTCTGGAGATATTTTTCGAGGTAGACGGAGGCATCGCCAAAGGCGGATTTGGCCTCGTTGGCGGCCGTCGACAGCGCCATCTGAAGGTCGCCCTCGCTCTGCGCCACCTTCATGCCGCGGCCGCCGCCGCCGGCTGCGGCCTTCACGAGCACCGGGAAGCCGATCTTCCTGGCGATTGCCATCGCGTCGTCGTTGGGGCCGACGCCTCCGTCGGAACCGGGCACCACGGGAATGCCGAGCTTCCTGGCAGTCCTCTTGGCTTCGATCTTGTCGCCCATCAGGCGGATGTGCTCGGCCTTCGGGCCGATGAAATGCAGATTATGCTCGGAGAGGATCTCCGCGAAGCGCGCGTTCTCCGAGAGGAAACCGTAGCCGGGATGCACGGCATCGGCGCCGGTGATCTCGCAGGCCGCGAGCAGTGCGGGCACGTTGAGGTAGCTGTCCTTGGACGCCGGTGGCCCGATGCACACGCTCTCGTCCGACAGGCGCACATGCATGGCATCGGCATCGGCGGTGGAGTGCACGGCGACGGTCGCGATCCCGAGCTCCTTGCAGGCGCGCAGGATGCGAAGGGCGATCTCGCCGCGATTGGCTATGAGGATCTTGTCGAACATGGTGTCCTTAAGGGACTGGCGCGCGGGAAGCGGCGAGGGCTCTGTTGGCCTCGACCGTCACTCAATGATGACGAGCGGCTCGCCGTACTCGACCGGCTGGCCGTCTTCGATCACGATCTGCGTCACCGTGCCGGCGCGCGGCGAGGGGATCTGGTTCATGGTCTTCATGGCTTCGATGATCAGCAGCGTCTGGCCGACCGCGACCTTGCTGCCGACCTCGATGAACGGCTTGGCGCCGGGCTCCGGCGCCCAATAGGCGGTGCCGACCATCGGCGAGGTCACGGCGCCGGGATGCTTCGACAGGTCGGCAGCGGCTGGCGCGGCGACAGCTGCGGCCGCCTGGAGGGCGGCGGGGGCGGCTGCCATCTGCATCGGCATGGTCGCAGCAACGCTGACGTTGCGGGCGACGCGCAGGCGCAGGCCGGAACGCTCGATCTCGATTTCGGTGAGGCTGGTCTCATCGAGCAGCAAAGCGAGCTCGCGGACGAGGGCGGAATCCTCGCTGGAAAACTTTGCGGCTGCTTTGTCGTCTGGCTGGCGCGCCATGTTGTTTGATCCGAATGTTCTGTGTGAAGAGGGAGCGTCAGGCTTTGGGCGTGATGCCGAGCTTGGCGGCAAGGCCCTGGATGGCGAGGCGGTAGCCCTCGATGCCGAAACCGCAGAGCGAGGCGAAGGCCGCGCGCGCGGTGTAGGAGTGGTGACGGAAGCTCTCGCGGGCGTGGATGTTGGTCACGTGCACTTCGACCGTCGGGATCTGCACCGCGAGCAGCGCGTCGTGCAGCGCGATCGAGGTGTGTGAATAGCCGCCGGCATTGATGATGATACCCTTCATCTTGCGCCCATGCGCCTCGTGGATGAAGTCGATCAGCTCACCTTCGCGGTTGGACTGCCGGCAGTCGGCCTTGAGGCCGAACGTCGCCGCCGTCTCCCGGCACAGCGCCTCGACGTCGGCCAGCGTCGCATGGCCATACTTCTCGGGCTCCCGCGTCCCCAACATGTTGAGGTTCGGCCCGTTCAGAACAAGGATCGTGTCGATTGCTGGTTCGGCCATTCCAATCCCGCAAGAGGTGCTTCGGCGTGGCGGGGGTTATAGGTAACAAAGCGCGTGAGGGGAAGCCTTGAAGGACCTCCCAGGGGGCTTCAGATACCTCATCCGGGGTGCAAAAACCTGTGCGGAAGCTACGGAAATTGCTTGTTAACCAGTCCAAAGCATGGCTGCCGGGAGGGCCCATGGGCAGAAGCCACCCAATAGAGCAGAAGCCCCTGCCGATCGCTCGGCAAGGGCTCATTTTGGGCTTCAGCGAAGTGGCTTAGCCTTCGATGATGTACACGATCTCGCGCGTCTGGGGACGGACGATGACGTATTGGCCGTGCACGAAGATCACATCATAGCCGCGCCATTCCGGATAGATTTCCACGATCTGGGGCGGCAGCGGGTGGAATCGGACGGACGCCGGGACGGCCGTGCCGACCGAAATATTGAAGTTGACGTTCGTGGTCTCTTCGATCTTGGTCGACTTGATCGCCGTCGAGATCTGGCTCCGCTTCTCGGGAGGCGGTGCGGAGGCGGTGGCGGAGGCGTTACCGGTCGTGGTCTGCGACTTGCTGTCCGCGCCCTTGGTCTCCGCGCCCTTGGTCTGGGCGTTCATGTTGCCGCTCTTGGTGTCCGTCTCCGTGCTCTTGGACTTGTCCATCTGGGATTTGTCGGTCTGCGATTTGTCCATCGTGCTCTTGGACTTGTCCTGCTGGGACTTGTCCTGCGCGCGTTCGTCGGTGCGCTGGCCCTTGGTAGCGCCGGCCTTGTCCTCAGCCGCGTTCTTGTTCATCTCGCGGCCCGAATGCTCGTCCTTGGTCGCACCCGAGGACTTCTCCTCCGCGGACGTGCCGGACTTCATGCTGCTGGAGCCGCCGGTCTGGCCAACGGTGCCCTTCTCCTGGGTCGACTCGCGGCCCATCGAACCGCCGCGCTCGGCGGCGCCGCCGGAAGGCTGCGAATGCTGCATCTGCGCACCACCGGCGCCGCCACCGCTGTCGCGGTTCGTGGTGCCCTGTGCGTTTGCCAGACCGGTGCCCGCGACCAGCGCGAGCGCGGCAACCGAGATCATAAAGCGGTTAGACATGGAATTCTCCTCACGTGTCTCTTTGCGTCATTGCCCGCGCCGACAACGAAAGGAGATTTGAGTTGTTCCGGAACATCGGGGGTTCCGCGGCAATTGTTTCCTAAACGCGAGATGAATGCGTACGTCGGATTCGCGCCACGTTCGCGATGAAAGCAGTGCAAACAAAAAAAGGCCGGCTCATCAGCCGGCCTTTTCTCATCGTGTCGTTGTAAATGCGCGCTCAGCAAGTCGCCTTGCCGCAGCGGGCAATGCCGATCTTTTCCTTGAGGCCCTCGACACCGATGGCGCCGACCACGATCTGCTTGCCGATCACATAGCTCGGCGTGCCGTTCATGCCCATCGCTTCCGCGAGCTTGAAGTTCTCCTCGATGGTGGTGCGCACCTCGGCGCTGCCGATGTCCTTCTCGATCTTGGCGGTGTCGAGACCGGCTTCCTTGGCCGCCTGAAGCGCGCGCGCCTTGTCGGCCGCGCCACGGCCGCCGAGCAGCTTCTGATGGAAATCGAGATATTTCTTGCCGGAGGGATCCTGCATGCGCACCGCGACCGCGACCTGGGCTGCTTCGACCGAGCCCTGGCTCAGCACCGGAAACTCCTTCAGCACGACCTTCAGCTTCGGATCGGCCTTCATGAGGTCGAGCATGTCGCCCATGGCGCGCTTGCAGTAGCCGCAATTGTAGTCGAAGAATTCGACGAAGGTGACGTCGCCGTCCTTGTTGCCGAGCACGACCTGGCGCGGCGAGTTGAAAATCGCATCGGAATTCTGCGCGATGCTGGCCTCGTGCTTCTGCGTCTCGGCCGTGGCCTGGCGCTTGGTGAGCTCGGTCATCGCCTCCTCGAGCACCTCGGGATGAGTGACGAGGTAGTTCTTGATGATCGCCTCGATGTCGGCGCGCTGGGCATCGGAGAAGCTGTCGGCCGACGCGGGCGCGGCCGCGCCGAACAGGGCGAGCGCGAACAGCGCGGGAGCAAGCAGGCGCAGCGAAGGCATAGGTAAATCCTCTTATCCAAAGCAGGTTTCGGAAAACGTCCCGGCTGACTTAAGCTCGGTGTCGTGTCGTGGTGGTGCAAGGCGTAGCTTGGTCGATTTAGTTGCGCGACGGTTTTGACGCCACGATGTCGTCGGCCTTGACCCATCCGGGCGTGCCGACGGCGAAACGGGTTTTCGCGCGCGTCGCAAGCTCGCGGGCGGTCTTGTTGTCGCCGCGCAGATAAGCGGCCTGTGCCGACGCGAGATCCGCCTCGGCATAGTCTCCCTTCCGGCCATAGGCCATCGCGAGCTGCATGTAGCCGAGCTGGGCCTCCGGTTCCCGTGCCACCGCGCTCCTGAGAATCCGAACGGCGTCATCGGTGTAGGCCTTATTATCGGACCCAACCAGCGCCTGCCCAAGTAACATCTCGATGAGGGGCGCGTTGTTCGAGAGTGCGACAGCCTTGCGCAGGGCGGGGATCGCCTCGGCCGGCTTGCCACCCTCCAGCAGGGCCTGGCCGCGCACCTCGTAAAAATACGCATTGTTGGGCTGGACCTGGATCAATGCGTCGATCTGGGCGAGCGCGCTGCGCAAATCCCCGTGGAGATAGGTGCTGATGGCGCGGGCATAGCGCGCCGGCATGCTGTCGTTCGTCTGGGGATAGCGGCGGTAGACCGTCTCGGGCCGCTCCATGAAGGCGGAGATCTTGGCGCGCACCATGTCGTGGCGGAGCTGGAGCGCGGGATCGTCCTTCTTGTCCCAATAGGGGCTGGCGCTGGCGAATTGCTGGAGTGCAGCGACTCGCTCGGCGGGCATCGGGTGCGACTGGAGATAGGGATCGGTGCCGCGTGCCGCGAACAGGCTCTCGCTGGTGAAGCGCTTGAAGGTCTCGTACATGCCCTTCGGCGACTGCTGGGTCGCAGTCAGGAATTTCACGCCGGCGCGGTCGGCGTTCTCCTCCTGCTGACGCTGATAGGACAGCAGCGTACGGCGGATCATCTCCTGCGGTCCGGCGATCGCCGCCGCGCCGGCATTGGCCAGCCCATTGTTGCCGGCGCTACCGCTGCCGCGTGTGCTGCCTGCGACCATCGCACCGGCGCCGAGCAGCATCGCGATGATCATCTGGGTCTGGGCGTTGGCGAGCTGCTCGCGCAGCTTGGACAGATGGCCGCCGGCCAGATGCCCGGTCTCATGCGCGAGCACGCCGATGATCTGGTTCGGCGTCTCCGACTGAAGGATCGCACCGTAATTGACGAAGATGCGGCGACCATCGGCGACGAACGCGTTGAACGAGCCCTCGTTGACGATCACCATCTGGATGTTCTGCTTCTCCAGACCGGCGACGCGCAGGATCGGGCGCGTGTATTCGCGCAGGAGCTGCTCGGTCTCGGTGTCGCGCAGCACCGGCGGCCCCTTCATCTGCGCCTGCGCGGCCGGCAACGGCAGCAGCGCAATCGCAGCCGCCGTGACGAGGGCGGTGAGAACGGTGGCTTTCTTGCGCAATGCGATCTGGAGCAACATCAAGCGGTCTGGGTCAAACGGACTTGTTCAAGCAGTCTTGGTCAAGCAGTCTCGGTCAAGCAGTCTCGGTCAAGCAGTCTTGGTCAAGCATTCTTGGTCAAGGAGCTTCGTGATTGGTTTTGTCGATTGGCGGCGGACCGGATACGCGATATGCCCTTGTGCGCCTTACCCCTTATGAGCCGTACAATGCGGCCAGTCTGGGGCGCAAGCGCCCCGTTCCCGGACCGGACGGACCAGTCCGCCAGCGAATAGCAGAAATCGATGAACGATGCGACATTGAGGAACCGGTTGGGGCAGTGGCTCGAGCCCTCCCGCCGCAGCGATGTTCCCCCGTTCATGGTCATGGACGTCATGGCCGCGGCGGCCCGAATCGAGGCGGCCGGGGGCCACGTCATCCACATGGAGGTCGGCCAGCCCGCCGCCGGCGCGCCGAAGACCGCGATTGCGGCCGCCCATGCGGCGCTCGAGGCGGGTCGGATCGATTATACCTCCGCGCTCGGCATCCCCAGCCTGCGCGAGCGCATCGCGCGACACTATCGCGACGCCTATGGCTGTGACGTCAGCCCCGAGCGGGTCGTGGTGACCACTGGCTCCTCCGGCGGGTTCATTCTGGCTTTCCTGGCGATGTTCGAGCCCGGCGACCGCGTCGCCGTGACGGTGCCGGGCTATCCGCCATACCGTCATATCCTCACCGCGCTCGGCTGCGAGCCGGTGCTGATCGAGACCACGAACGAGACGCGCCATGCGCTGACCGGCGAGGCGTTGCTGGCCGCCCACCGCAAGGCGCCGCTGAAGGGTGTGCTGGTCGGCAGCCCCGCCAAACCGACCGGGACGATGATGTCCCGCGAGGCGCTCGCTGGCCTGATCGCGGCGGCGCAAGACGCGGGCATCCGTTTCATCTCGGATGAGATCTATCACGGGCTCGACTATGCGTTTCCCGCGGTGACGGCGGCAGCGCTGTCGGACCACGCACTCGTGATCAACTCGTTCTCGAAGTATTTTTGCATGACGGGCTGGCGCGTTGGCTGGATGGTCGTGCCCGAAATTCTGGTGCGGCCGATCGAGCGTCTCCAGCAGAACTTGTCGATCTCGGTGCCGTCGCTGTCGCAGATCGCGGCCGAGGCTGCCTTCGACGGCGCGGCCGAGATGGAGGAGATCAAGCACGGCTATCAGGAAAACCGGCGCATCCTGATCGAGGGATTGCCCAAGGCCGGCCTGACCAGGTTTCTGCCGGCCGACGGCGCATTCTATCTCTATGCGAACGTCTCGGACTTCACCTCCGACAGTTTCGAGTTCGCCAAGCAGATGCTGGAGCAGGCGCACGTCGCGGTCACGCCAGGCCTCGACTTCGATCCCATCCACGGTCGTTCATTCATACGCCTCTCTTATGCGCGTTCGGCAGAGGAGATGCGGGAAGCAGTTGACCGGATCGCTCACTGGCTTAAATAGCCGCGAGTTTTCGACAGCCTTCTTCGACAGCCTCCGGAGTTCAATTTTGTCTGACCGTTCCGTCCCGTCCACCGCCACTTCTCATTCTTCTCTCGCCGCATTGATGTGGCCGACCCGGCCGGGTGAAGCCGTCGGCGCACTTCGCGCGCTCGTGCTGATTGCGCTCGGCACCGGCTTGATGGCGCTGTCCGCCAAGGTGAACCTGCCGCTGCCTTACGTGCCCATGACATTGCAGACGCTGGTCGTGTTGATGATCGGTGCCGCCTATGGCTGGCGGCTTGGCAGCGCAACCATGGTTGCCTACCTCGCTGAGGGGGCGATGGGCCTGCCGGTATTCGCCGGTCCGGTCGGTGGAATTGCACCGCTGGTCGGCCCGACCGCGGGCTATTTGTTCGGCTTCATTGGCGCTGCCTTCGTCACCGGCTGGCTCGCCGAGCGCGGTTGGGACCGCAGCGTGGTGCTGCTGTTTGCGGCCATGGCCGTGGGCCACATCCTCATTCTGGCCGCGGGCTTTGGCTGGCTGGCCTTCGGCCTCGGCCTGGGCGCCGCGAAGGCGTGGCAGGTCGGCCTGCTGCCGTTCGTTGCGGCCTCGCTGGTCAAGAACGCGCTTGGCGCGACGTTGATGCCGGCGATACGCCGGGTCGTCGATCGCCGGTAATACGCGCAATAGCGAGCAGTTCCAATTGACAGGGCCGGCCAAGTTGATCTTGGCTGGCTCTGAGTTGAGGGGGAGTGAAACATGACGACGACAACGATGGCGGGGGCGCCGGTCGTGCCGCCCGCCGCCAAGCCGTGGTACAAGGTTCTCTATGTCCAGGTGCTGATCGCGATCGTGCTCGGCGCCCTCGTCGGCTGGCTTTGGCCGTCAATCGCCACCAACGAATGGGTCAAGGCGCTCGGCGACGGCTTCATCAAACTGATCAAGATGGTGATCGCGCCGATCATCTTCTGCACCGTTGTCTCGGGCATCGCGCATATCCAGGACGCCAAGAAGGTCGGCCGCATCGGCGTCAAGGCGCTGGTCTATTTCGAGATCGTCTCGACCTTCGCGCTGGTGATCGGACTTATCATCGGCAATCTGGTGAAGCCGGGTGCGGGCTTCGGCAGCGCCGCGGCCAACGCGCAGGCCGTCGCCAACTACGCCAAGCAGGCCGAAGGCCAGAGGTCGGTCGACTTCGTGCTGCATATCATTCCGGACACCGTCGTCGGCGCCTTCGCGCAAGGCGAGATCCTGCAGGTGCTGCTGTTCTCGGTGCTGTTCGGCTTCGCCATCATGGGGCTCGGCGAGCGCGGTCACACCATCCGCAGCTTCATCGACGACGCCGCGCATGCGGTGTTCGGAGTCATCTCCATCGTGATGCGCGCGGCGCCGATCGGTGCCTTCGGCGCGATGGCCTACACCATCGGCAAGTTCGGCACCGGGGCGATCCTCAACCTGCTCGGCCTGATCGCGACGTTCTACCTGACCGCGGCGCTGTTCGTGTTCGTCGTGCTCGGTACCATCGCGCGCTTCGCCGGCTTCTCCATCTTCAAGTTCCTCGCCTACATCAAGGACGAGCTGCTGATTGTGCTCGGCACCTCGTCCTCGGAAAGCGCGTTGCCGTCCTTGATGGAAAAGCTCGAGCGCCTCGGCTGCTCGAAGTCGGTGGTCGGCCTCGTGGTGCCCACGGGCTATTCGTTCAATCTCGACGGCACCAACATCTACATGACGCTGGCGACGCTGTTCATCGCGCAGGCGCTGGGCTTCGATCTCACCTTCGGCCAGCAGCTGACCATCCTGGTGGTGGCGATGCTGACCTCGAAGGGGGCCTCCGGTATCACCGGCGCGGGCTTCATCACGCTGGCGGCAACGCTCGCCGTGGTCGATCCGCGCCTCGTGCCGGGCATGGCGATCGTGCTCGGCATCGACAAGTTCATGAGCGAGTGCCGCGCGCTGACCAATCTGTGCGGCAACGGCGTGGCCTGCGTGATCGTCGCCTGGTGGGAGGGCGAACTCGATCGCGACAAGCTCAACGCCAACCTCGCCAGGCAGATCGATCCGACCGACATGGAAACGGCTGTCACGACGGACTGATTTGCTGGTTGCCTGTGACGGCGCTAGCTGCGCCGTCAGGCCGCGAAATAAGAGGGCTGGTCGAGATCCTCGATCAGCCCTTTTTCTTTCGGCATCCAGCCGAGAGCAGCACGCGTCTTCGCGCTCGAGGTCGGAACGTCGACGCCCACGAACTGTGCGAACCAGCCGAAATGCGCGGCCGCTTCCTCCGGCGATTTGGACACGACGGGCACGCCGAGCCGTCGGCCGATCACCTCCGCAATCGCCTTGAACGGCACGCCTTCCTCCGCGATCGCGTGATAGTGCTTCGTGGTTGCGCCTTGCTCCAGCGCCAGCCGATAGACGCGCGCGGCATCGAAGCGATGCGCGGCGGGCCAGCGGTTGCTACCGTCGCCGACATAGGCTGACACGCCTTTCTGGCGCGCAAGGTTGATCAGGATCGGGACGAAGCCGTGATCGCCCTCGCCATGGGTGGACGGCGGAAGACGAACCACGGCTGCGCGGACGCCGGCCAGCGACAACGCAGTCGATTCCGACCGGCGTGGAAAGCCGTGCGCGGACTCGTCGTCCTCGGTCGCGAGGCGGCCGGGGGCGAGCAGCGCGACGCCGGAGGTGACGATGAGCGGACGATCAGAGCCCTTGAGCTCCTCGCCGATCGCCAGGATCGCGCGGCGGTCGAGCTCGCAATTGTCCAGAAACTTCGAGAAGTCGTGGTTGAAGCCGAGGTGCAGGACGCCGTCCGAAGCAGCGGCGCCGCTGCGCAGGGACGCATGGTCCTCCAGCGACCCGCGATGGACCTCGGCGCCCATCGCGGCGAGGGCGGCTGCGCCGGTGTCGCTGCGGGCAAGGCCGGTAACGCGATGGCCGGCGGCGATCAGGTCCCGAACCGCGGCGGAGCCGACGAAGCCGGTGGCGCCGGTGACGAAAACACGCATGAGTAAATCTCCAGAAGCCTTTGAGAGGTTGGTGGAGACGACCATCTGCGTTAGGATTATCCGGGTAAAGTAGTGAGATTATCAGGGTATAAGAGCTAACAGGATGAGCGAGACCGCGACAGCTGAGAACCTTTTGGGGACCTACCTCAAAGACCGCCGCACCCGGCTCGATGCCGCCGCGTTCGGGTTCGCCGGCAGCCGCAGGCGTACGCCCGGGCTGCGCCGCGAGGAGGTGGCTCAGCGCGCCAATATCAGCCCGACCTGGTACACATGGCTGGAGCAGGGCCGCGGCGGCGCGCCGTCAGCCGACGTGCTCGACCGCATCGCGCGTGCTCTGATGCTGACCGATGTCGAGCGCGAGCATCTGTTCCTGATCGGCCTCGGCCGACCGCCTGAGGTGCGTTACCAGGCGCGCGAAGGCGTCTCGCCGCGGCTGCAGCGCGTGCTCGATGCACTCGAAGTCAGCCCGGCGCTGGTGCGGACCGCGACCTGGGATGTCGTCGCATGGAATCGTGCCGCAAGCGTGGTGCTGACCGACTACGGCGCGATCCCGCCGGGACAGCGCAACATCCTGCGCTTCATCTTCTGCGATCCTCGGGTGCGCGCAGCCAATCATGACTGGGACAGCGTGGCGCGGTTCGTGGTGGCAGCGTTCAGGGCCGATGCCGCGCGGGCGGGCGCGGTCTCGCATGTCGCCGATTTCGTCGATGAGCTCTGCCGCACCAGTCCGGAATTCGCGGCGCTGTGGCGCGACAACGACGTACGCCATCATGGCGACGGCACCAAGCGGCTGCGGCACCCCGTTCACGGCACCATGTCGTTCGAATATTCGAGCTTCAATGTCGAGGGCCGCTCCGATCTCAGCATGATCGTCTACAACCCGGCGGCACCCGAAGATGCCGAGCGGATCAAAAAGCTGCTCGCGGGGCACGTCGACTGACGAGGACAGCCCCTGGTATCCGACCATGCGGCTGTTCCGTCAGCGCGTCCCACGCGAATGGGACGGCCGGCTCGCGGTCCTCGCCGCGAGCACCGAAGGTTAGAACCGCTCCGGCCGGTAAGGCGTCGGATCAATCGCCGGCGTTTCGCCGCTCATCATTTCGGCGAGCAATCGTCCGGTTGCGGGGCCCAGCGTAAAACCCTGGTGGCCGTGGCCAAAGTTCATCCAGAGGCCGGGATGGCGTGGGGCAGGCCCGAGCACCGGCAGCATGTCGGGCGTGCAGGGGCGGGTGCCGAACCACGGATCGGGCTCGACGCGCCTGCCGAGGTCGATCAGCTCGCGCGCGGAGGCTTCGGCGCTGGCGAGCTGCACGGGCGTTGCGAGCGCGTCCAGGCCGGTCAGCTCCGCGCCGGTGGTGATGCGGATGCCCTTGGCCATCGGACCCATGGCGTAGCCACCGGCCTTGTCGACCAGCGGCAGATCGAGCGACGCGCCGCCGCTGTAATGCATGTGGTAGCCGCGCTTGCGGACCAGCGGAATGCGATAACCGAATTTGTGCAGCAGATCGGGCGACCACGGCCCGAGCGTCACGACGGCGTGGGCGGCATCGATGCGTCCCTGATCCGTATCGACCGACCAGCCGGTGGCGGTCTGCTGCAAGCTCTGGGCATCACCGAGCACGATGCTGCCGCCGAGGCGCTCGAACAGTTCGGCATAGGCCGTGACCAGCGCGCCGGGATCTGACACGGTCCAGGTGTCGAGCCAATGGATCGCACCGGGCAAATCGTCGCGCAGGACCGGTTCGGCCTTGGCGAGCTCGGCGCCCGAGAGCGCACGAAACCTCACGCCGAATTCGCGCTGGTCTTCTTCCGCCGATTTGACGGCGAGATCGAACGATGCAGCGTCGCGATGCAGATGGCGGTATCCCGCCCGGCGGATCAGATTGTCGGCATGGGCTTCGCGGATGAGGATGTCGTGCTCCACCGTCGCGTAGGCGATCAGCCGCGCCCAGGCGTCGGTCGCCTCGCGATGCCGCTTCGGCGCCGAATGCCACCAGTAACGGAGCAGGGGCTCGATATGGAGATGAAGCGACGACAAGCTGTAGCGCACGTCGTTGGTGCGGCCCGTGGCGATCTTCAGGAGCGAGGCGATGTCGCGCGGCATCGGATAGGGGCGGACCGCTTCCGCCTGGATCATCCCGGCATTGCCGTAGCTGGTTTCGCGGCCCGGCTCCCTGCGATCCACCAGCGTAACGGACCAGCCGCGCTGCTGGAGGCGCAGTGCCGCGCTAACGCCGATCATGCCGCCGCCAAGTACGATCGCGCTTTGCATCGGAATGACCTCGCCAAATCGAAACCGCCCGGTTTGGCCGGGCGGTTTCAACAGTTTTGTTCGCTTTATTCGCCGCCGCCGAAGCGGCGCGACCACCAACCGGCGCGACGCGGTGCGGACGATGTTTGACTTTCTGCTTCCGGCGCGGGCTCCGGAGCCGGCGGGGCAACCGGCTCGGCCGCCTGCGCAACCGGTGCCGGCTCACTCGGGCTGCTTGACCCGAAGCTCACTTTTTCCCGAACCGTAGAACGGCGTCGTGCGGCCTTGTCGTCGGCGTGCTCTTCGTCCGCGGCAGCAGGAGCCGGCTCAGGCTGGGCGATCCGTGCCTCGGCGCGCGGCTCTGGCTGGGTGACCTGCGGCTCCGAGGTGTGCTCGGCCTGCGCGATCGAGGGCGCAGCCTCGCCGCCAAAACCGTCGAAATCCGCAACCGCGTCGGTCGCTTCCGACGGCGCATTGGCGGCGAGTTCGTCGCCAATGGAGCCGGCGAGACCTTCCTCGCCAGGACCGCGCCGGCGTCGTCCGCCACGGCGACCACGCCGGCGGCGGCGGTCGGCGCTGGCCTGTTGCTCGCCACGGGCTGCCTGCTCCTCGCCTTCCTCGCCGTCCTGCTCGGCCTCGACTTCCTCTTCGCCTTCGCCGGCCGCTACGGCCGTCTCGGCAACAGCGGGAGCGCCATCCTCGCGCGTCTCCTCGTCGCGCTGGCCACCGCGGCCGCGGCGGCGACGGCGACGCTTGCGGCGCTGGCTGTCCTGCTCGGACGCGGCGTCGCCTGCGGTTTGCTCTTCGACGAGACCTTCGGTCTCCTCGGTCTCGACCTCGGATTCGGTCTCCGGATCGAACTCCTCGTCGTCATAGGCCTCTTCGACCAGGGGCGGCGGGCTTGCGGCCGCCTGCGCCGCCAGCAGAGCCTTGGCCGCTTCCAGCGTATGCACCTGCTCGCCGCGGTCGATGACATAGGCCTGTGGCCCGCTGACGCTCGCGTCGGCGATGACCGATAACGTGACCTTGAAGCCGTTCTCGAGGTCGCGCAGATGGCCGCGCTTGTGGTTCAGCACGTAGAGCGCGACGTCGGTGCGGGTACGGACCACGAGATTGTGGGTCGCGCCCTTCATCAGGATCTCTTCGAGGCCGCGCAGCAACTGGAGCGCAACCGAGGACACCGAGCGCACATGGCCCGTGCCACCGCAATGCGTGCAGGGATCGGTCGAGGATTCCAGCACGCTGGCGCGGATGCGCTGGCGCGACATCTCGAGCAGGCCGAAATGCGAGATGCGTCCGACCTGGATGCGCGCGCGGTCCTGCCGGAGGCAATCGGACAGCTTGCGTTCGACCGCGCGATTGTTGCGCTTCTCGTCCATGTCGATGAAGTCGATGACGATCAGGCCGGCGAGGTCGCGCAGCCGAAGCTGACGCGCGACCTCTTCGGAGGCCTCGAGATTGGTCTTGAGCGCGGTGTCCTCAATATGATGCTCGCGCGTCGAGCGTCCGGAGTTGACGTCGATCGAAACCAGCGCTTCGGTCTGGTTGATCACGATGTAGCCGCCGGAGCGCAGCTGCACGGTCGGCGAGAACATCGCGTCGAGCTGGCTTTCGACGCCCATGCGCGAGAACAACGGCTGGCCGTCGCGATACTGCCTCACCGCGCTCACATTGGCGGGCATCAGCATCTTCATGAAGTCGCGCGCTTCGCGGTAACCGGATTCACCGGCAACTGAGATCTCGTCGATCTCCTTGTTGTAGAGGTCGCGCAGCGAGCGCTTGATCAGCGAGCCTTCCTCGTAGACGAGGGTGGGGGCCTGCGACTTCAGCGTCATGTCGCGCACCGTCTCCCACATCCGGATCAGGTACTCGAAATCGCGCTTGATCTCGGGCTTGGTGCGGGCGGCACCCGCCGTGCGCAGAATGATTCCCATGCCCTCGGGCACGTCGAGATCCTGCACCACTTCCTTCAGGCGCGAACGGTCCTGCGCGCTGGTGATCTTGCGGCTGATGCCGCCGCCGCGCGCGGTGTTCGGCATCAATACGGCGTAGCGGCCGGCGAGCGAGAGGTAGGTCGTCAGCGCCGCGCCCTTGTTGCCGCGCTCTTCCTTGACGACCTGCACCAGCATCACCTGGCGGCGCTTGATGACTTCCTGGATCTTGTACTGGCGGCGCGGACGGAAGGTGCGCTCCGGCACTTCCTCCAGCACATCGTCGCCGCCGACGGATTCAACGACGTCCTCTTCGGCTTCCTCGTCGTCTTCGTCTTCGTCGTCGTCCATCGCTTCGGATTGGCGATGCGGAGCCTCGGTGCTCGCGCCGGCGGCGTACACGGCGTCGGCCGGTTCGGCGGCTGACGTTACGGCCTCGGCGAGATTGTCGGCGTGTGCTTCGAAGGCAGCCGCCTGCTGCTCGGCAACGGCCTCGGTGGCGACCACGGGCTCGGCGCCGATCGCCGCAACAGGCGCCGGCGTCTCGTCGTCATGATCATGGTCGTGATGATCGTGTTCGCCGTGATGACCATGGTCGTCATGGTCATGGGCGTGATGATCGTCACCATGGGCATGATGATCGTGGTCGTGATCATGCCCTTCGTGGTCATGATCGTGATGATCGTGGCCTTCGTGCTCGCCGTGATGCTCCGCGCCGGCGTGCAGGTGCTCGCCCTCGTGCGAAGCGCCCTCGGGCAGGGCCTCGCCCTGGAGCGGCTGGGCTGCGGGATCGGCGCCTTCGACGACGTCGCTGCGGACGCGTTCGCCCTGGCTCCGGCGGCGGGAGTTGCGGTGGCGCGAGCGGCGGCGGCCGTGGGAACGGTTCTCGCTCTCTTCCTCGGCCTCGCGGTGGGCCTGCTCCTCGGCTTCGATCAGCGCCTGCCGGTCGGCAACCGGGATCTGGTAGTAATCGGGATGGATTTCGCTGAAGGCGAGGAAGCCGTGGCGGTTGCCGCCATATTCGATGAAGGCGGCCTGGAGCGAGGGTTCGACCCTCGTGACCTTGGCGAGGTAGATGTTCCCGCGCAGTTGCTTGCGTTGTGCGGTCTCAAAATCAAACTCTTCGACGCGATTGCCGCGGACCACGACGACCCGGGTCTCTTCCGGGTGGGTGGCATCGATCAACATCTTGTTGGGCATGTCTTAACTCTCGGCGGCGGCGGGCGCGATTCACCGTGGGCGCCATCAGCGCTGCCGGGTGACGCGACGGTCCACCTGATTCGGGGGTGAGGGGAAGGCCGAAACGCCGTCTCTCGCGCCTTGCCGAACCGGAAGCCGAAGGACCGAAGCGGCGCGCGGGATTGTTACTCCGCAGCGTCGCGAATGGTCCTTCAGAATTGGTCGGCACAGTCTGGCGCATCAAGCGTCGGCCCGTATGAAACATTGGGCGGCGGGGCCGCCCCTCAATCAGTTGCTGCTGGCCAGGCATGGCGCGAGCGCGCTCGCCTTGGGGTATACGAACCGCTCCCTTGAGATTAAGGGACCGGGTAACGGGTTGCGCCGCTGTCAGAACCGTCCCGGAAACGTGGTGGTAACCGGGGACCGTCCGCCGCCGGGGCTTGCCCCGCCCCACCTCGCTGCCGCGCACCGCGCTGGACTTGAGGGGAACGGAAAAACGCTGGAATTCCCAAACCTTGAGAGTTCCGGCGCTGCACCGGGAGGCTGAATGCGACACAACCGGAAATATCGGCCGTCAGCATTCCGTACATACGTGGATTGGGTCATCCGTGCAAGGAGCGTCGCACGGCGGTCACAGTCAGCGAGTTTCGCGTGCCCGTCATTAAGGATCGTTTAACCCTGTGGTTCTATTGCGTTAAAGAGGCTGCTCGGAGGCACGGAATCGGTGGCGAGCCGCGCAAATCAAAGGTTTTTGCTGGGATGCGCGCTGCTCTGCGCCGCGGCATTGCCGTGTGCTGATTCCTCGCGCCTGAAGGCGGCGGAAAGCCAGCCCCAATCCTCTGTTGCATCAGCGAATTTCCCAATCGCCTCGGCCGCCCGGCTGGCCGGTGACGGCAAGCAGACTCGCTTTATCCTCGACATCGACCAGACCGTTACCTTCCGCGCCATCACGTTGGCTGACCCGTATCGGGTGGTGGTCGACGTCCCCCAGGTCAATTTTCAACTCCCCGCGGGCACCGGGGCCGGGGGACGGGGACTGGTCAAGGCTTTCCGCTACGGGCTGGTAATGCCCGGCGGCTCGCGAATCGTGTTCGACCTGGCGGGCCCGGCCAAGATCGCCAATTCCTATGTGGTGGAGGCCGCCAACGGTCAACCAGCCCGGCTGGTGCTCGAACTGGAGGAGGTCGATCGCGCCGCCTTCGTGCCGTCGCTCGCTCCGGAAAACCGTCCCGAGTTGCGGCCCGCAATTGCCGATCCGCCGCCCGCAACGGTTCCCGGATCCATCCCCCCTGAGTCAGGGCAGCAGAAGGCCGATGGCCGTGCGGTGGTCGTGATCGATCCCGGCCATGGCGGCATCGACAACGGCACGCAGTCGAGCGGCGAGAGCGAGAAGAACCTGGTGCTGGCGTTTGGGCTGGCGCTGCGCGAGCGGCTGGAAAAGACCGGCAAATATCGCGTGGTGATGACGCGGGACGACGACACCTTCATCCCGCTTAACGACCGGGTCAAAGTCGCCCGCGCTCTCAAGGCGGCGCTGTTCGTCTCTATCCATGCGGACGCGCTGCCGCGTGCCGAAGGCGATGCGCAGGGCGCCACGATCTACACGCTGTCGGACAAGGCCTCCGACGCCGAGGCGCAGCGGCTGGCGGACGCGGAAAACCGGGCGGACGCCATCGCCGGCTTCAACCTTGCGGAGGAGCCGACCGATGTTGCCGACATCCTGATTGATCTTACCCAGCGGGAAACGCGTACATTTTCAAGCCGCTTTGCCCGCCTCTTGATGGGCGAAATGAAGTCGACGGTGCGGATGCACAAGCACCCCCTGAAGTCGGCCGGCTTCCGCGTGCTGAAGGCGCCCGATGTGCCGTCGGTGCTGGTCGAGATCGGTTACGTCTCCAACAAGGGCGACCTCGAGCATCTGGTCTCCGAGGGATGGCGGTCGCGCGCCGTGGGCTCGATGGCGCAGGCGATCGACGGGTTCCTGGCCAAGCGCATGGCCATCGCGGGATCGTCAAATTGACGACCCGGGGGTCGTCGAATTGAGAGGGGATTTTCCGTCCCGCCGCAAAAGCCCTAGTTTGGCCACAGCGGGCGCTTTATAAAAACGCCGCAGGGGGTTCCGGAATCGGCGAGAATCCCGCTCGGCAAGCGTCTTGGATCCGGCACGGATAGTATCGAGTAAGGCCGGTGAATTCGCGACGTGAGGTTGGCGCCAGTTTTGGGTGCCAAGGGGCTGATACTGGGCTGATCCAGAGTTTGAACGGATAAACAGATAATGCGCTTGCTGGTGCGGTTCATGGGCTTCCTGTTCGCCGCGGGAACGGTGTTGTTCCTGGTCGGTGTCGGTGCCGTCGCAGGCCTGATCTGGCATTTCTCCAAGGACTTGCCGGACTACTCTCAGCTCCAGGACTACGAGCCGCCGGTGATGACCCGCGTGCACGCGACCGACGGCTCGCTGCTCGGCGAATACGCCAAGGAGCGGCGGCTTTATCTGCCGATCCAGGCGGTGCCGAAGCTCGTGATCAACGCGTTCCTCGCGGCCGAGGACAAGAATTTCTACGAGCATGGCGGCATCGACTACACCGGCATGGCGCGCGCCGGCGTGGCCTACATCCAGAACTACGGCTCCAACCGCCGTCCGCAGGGCGCTTCCACGATTACCCAGCAGGTCGCCAAGAACTTCCTTCTGACCAACGAGGTCTCCTTTGCCCGCAAGATCAAGGAAGCCTTGCTGGCGATGCGGATCGAGAAGACCTACTCGAAGGACAAGATCCTCGAACTGTATCTGAATGAGATCTATCTCGGCCTCGGCGCCTACGGCATCGCGGCCGCGTCGCTGGTCTATTTCGACAAGTCGGTGAACGAGCTGACGGTGGCGGAAGCGTCCTATCTCGCGGCGCTGCCGAAGATGCCCGCGACGCTGCATCCGGTTCGCAACCGCGACCGCGCCATCGAGCGCCGCAACTACGTGATCGACCGTCTGCTGGAAAACGGCTGGATCAAGCAGGCCGACGCCGAGAAGGCCCGCAAGGAGCCGCTGGCCGTCACCAATCGTTCCAACGGTGCCCACACCTTCGCCGGCGAATATTTCGCCGAGGAAGTCCGCCGCGACATTTTCGAGCGCTATGGCGAGAAGAAGCTCTACGAGGGCGGCCTCTCTGTTCGGACCACGCTCGATCCAAAGATTCAAGTCATGGCGCGCAAGACCATGGTCTCCGGCCTCGTGAACTATGACGAACAGCAGGGCTATCGCGGCGCCATGAGCAAGCTCGATATTTCGGGCGATTGGGGCGTGAAGCTCGCCGAGATCAAATCGCTCTCCGACATCTCGCCATGGCGCATGGCGGTGGTGCTGGAGACCAGCGACCAGTCGGCGCGCATTGGCTTCCAGCCGAGCCGTGAGCTCGGCGGCGCTGTGAGCAAGCAGCGCGAGACCGGCCTCATCACGCTCGACGGCATCAAATGGGCAAAGGCGGCCACCGGGGCTGCGAAGGGCAGGGCGGCGAGCGCGGTGTCGCAGGTGCTCCAGTCCGGCGACGTGATCTATGCCGATCCACTGTACAAGGACGGCCAGCCCGTCGAGGGCCAGTACCGGCTGCGTCAGATTCCCGAAGTGTCCGGCGCGATGGTGGTGATGGACCCCTGGACCGGACGCGTGCTGGCGATGGTCGGCGGCTTCTCGTTCGACCAGAGCCAGTTCAACCGCGCCACGCAGGCCTATCGGCAGCCCGGTTCGTCGTTCAAGCCGATCGTCTATTCGGCCGCGCTCGACAACGGCTACACGCCCTCGACTGTCGTGCTCGACGCGCCCATCGAAATCGACCAGGGCCAGGGCGCCGGCGTCTGGCGGCCTGAAAACTTCTCCTCGGGCAAGTTCCAGGGACCGGTGACGCTGCGCAACGCGTTGCGGCAGTCGCTCAACACGGTGACGGTGCGCCTCGCGCAGGACATCGGCATGCCCCTGATCGGCGAATATGCCCGGCGCTTCGGCGTCTATGACGAGCTGCCGAATTATCTGTCCTACGCGCTCGGCGCCGGCGAGACCACGGCGATGCGCATGGTCACGGCCTATTCGATGCTCGCCAATGGTGGCCGCCGGGTGAAGCCGACCCTGATCGACCGCATCCAGGACCGCTATGGCCACACCATCTTCAAGCACGACCAGCGCGAATGCCGTGGCTGCGACGCGCCGGGCGGCTGGAAGAACCAGAACGAGCCGCAACTGATCGACCGGCGCGAGCAGGTGCTGGATTCCATGACCGCCTATCAAATCACCGAACTGATGGAAGGTGTGGTCCAGGCCGGTACCGCGACCGTGGTCAAGGCGGTCGGCAAGCCGATCGCCGGAAAGACCGGCACCACCAACGAGGCCAAGGACGCGTGGTTCGTCGGCTTCTCGCCCGACGTCGCCGTCGCGATCTACATGGGCTACGACAAGCCGCGTCCGCTCGGCAAGGGTAACGCCGCGACCGGCGGCCATCTCGCAGCCCCTATCGCGCGCGACTTCCTCCAGCTCGCGCTCGCCGACAAGCCCGCAGTTCCGTTCAAGGTGCCGGCCGGCATCAAGCTGGTGCGCGTCGTCTCCAAGACCGGCATGCGCGCCGGCCCGGGCGAGACCGGCGGAACCATCCTCGAAGCCTTCAAGCCGGGTACGGCGCCGCCGGACAACTACTCGGTCATCGGCGTGGCCGATGCCGACGGCCGCATGCCGGCGTCGCAGCAGCAGCAGCCGGATTCCGGCTTCTTCATGCGGCCGGGCACCGGCGGACTGTACTAAGACTTAGGACAAGACGGACGTTCTTCGCGGCGGCGGTTGCGCTTTGCAGCCGCCGCCGCTACATCCCGATCTCAATTACGCGCGGGACTAATTCCGCGAGACCAGAGAACCATATGCGCGCCGAAATCGAACGGTTGGTAGAAGAGATCAAGCAGTCAGTCGGGCTGCTGAGGAGGCATCTTTGACGTCGAGAAATCGACGGCGCGCCTCGCTGAGCTGAACAAGCTCGCAGAAGATCCCAATCTCTGGAACGATCCCCAGAAGGCCCAGAAGCTGATGCAGGAGCGGACCTCGCTTGAGGATTCGCTCTCGGGCATCGGCAAGGTCATGCAGGAACTCGAAGACGACATCGGCATGATCGAGCTCGGCGAAGCCGAGGGCGATGAGGGCGTCGTCAAGGAAGCCGAAGCTGCGCTGAAGAACCTCAAGAAGGAAGTGGCGCGGCGCGAGCTCGAGGCGCTGCTGTCGGGCGAAGCCGACGGCTTCGATTCCTATCTCGAGGTTCATGCCGGCGCCGGCGGCACCGAGAGCCAGGACTGGGCGCAGATGCTGCTGCGCATGTACACGCGCTGGGCGGAGACCCACGGCTTCAAGGTCGAGGTCATGGAAGAGTCCGACGGCGAAGAGGCCGGCATCAAGTCGGCAACGATCCAGGTCTCCGGCCGCAATGCCTATGGCTGGCTCAAGACCGAGGCCGGCGTGCATCGCCTGGTGCGCATCTCGCCATTCGATTCCAACGCGCGGCGGCACACCTCGTTCTCGTCGGTCGCTGTGTTTCCGGTGATCGACGACAGCATCAAGATCGACATCAAGGAATCCGACGTCCGCGTCGACACCATGCGCTCGGGCGGCGCCGGCGGCCAGCACGTCAACAAGACCGAATCCGCGGTGCGGTTGACGCATATTCCGACCGGCGTTGCGGTGGTCTGTCAGGCCGGCCGCTCCCAGCACAAGAACAAGGCGCAGGCCTGGGACATGTTGCGCGCACGGCTTTACCAGATCGAGCTGAAGAGGCGCGAAGAGAAAGCCGCCGCCGACCAGGCCGCCAAAACCGATATCGGCTGGGGCCACCAGATCCGCTCCTATGTGCTGCAGCCCTACCAGATGGTGAAGGATCTGCGCACGGGTGTGCAGACCTCCGACACCTCCGGCGTGCTCGGCGGCGATCTCGACGACTTCATGGCCGCGACGCTGGCGCAGCGCGCCTTCGGCACCACGGGCGCTGACATCGAGGACGTCGACTGATGCCCCGGATCGCTTTCATCGGGCTTGGACGGATGGGCCACGGCATGGCCGGCCGCTATCTCGATGCCGGTTTTACGGTGACGCTGTGGAATCGCAGCAAGGCGAAGGCGGAAGACCTGATCGCGCGCGGCGCGCTCTGGGCGACCTCGCCTGAGGACGCCGCGATCGATGCGGACGCGGTGGTGACCATGGTCGCCGACGACGAAGCCTCGCGCGCAGTCTGGCTCGGCCCGAAGGGCGCGGCCAAGACCGCGAAGGCCGGCACCATCGCGATCGAATGCTCCACCGTTTCCTATGACCACGCCCGCGAGATGGGCCGCGAACTCAACGCGCGCGGGCTCATCTATATCGACTGCCCCGTGACGGGGTTGCCGGATGCCGCAGCGAGCGGAAAGCTGACGCTGCTGGTTGGCGCTGACGCTGCCGATCTCGAACGCGCGCGGCCCTATCTCGAACCGATCGGCTCGACCATCCGCCATTTCGGCGCGGTCGGCACCGGCACCGTCTACAAGCTCGTCAATAATCTGATGGGGGCCATCCAGATCGTCGGTCTCGCCGAAGGCCTCGCCATCGCCGAGCAGGCGGGGCTCGACATGAATCTGGTGCTGGAATCGATCCAGGCCGGCGTCGCCGCAAGCCCGCAGGTGCAGCGCCACTCCAAGCGCATGGTCGCCCGCGATTTCAGCGGCGCGACGTTCACGGCGGCGCTGCGGCACAAGGACGCCGCCTACGCCGTGAAGCTCGCCGAGAGCCTGCTGGCCGACAAGCCACTGGTCTCGCGCGCTGCGGTCGAGTCCTACGCGCAGGCAAAAGCTGCGATGCCGGATGACGATGAAGGCAAGATGATCGAGCTGGTGTCGCGGCCGAAGAAGCCGTCATAGCGGATCACATCGACATCGGTAGGCACGTTCGCTCCGTTAGAGCATCGGCTTCGTAAACCGGTGCTTCATCGGAAATCGGGTGGCGCTGTTCGATGTGCTGTCCTAGGCGGCAAGCTCGGCCGCCGAGATGAGACGCCATGCCCCCAAACGACAACCGGATCGACGCGCGGGACTGGTCGCTGCTCGCGCTTCTCTCGGTCCTCTGGGGCGGCTCGTTCTTCTTCAACGGTGCGGCGTTGCGGGAGTTGCCGCCGCTGACATTGGTGTTTTTGCGTGTCGGGCTGGGCGCGGCCATTCTGCTGCCGCTGCTGCGCCTCCAGGGAATCCGTTTTCCCAAGGGCATGGCGGGCTGGAAGCCGTTCGTTGCGATTGGATTCCTCAATAACGTCATCCCGTTCTCGTTGATCGTGATCGGACAGACTTTCATCCCGAGCGGCCTGGCGTCGATCCTGAATGCCACCACGCCGCTGTTCACGGTGATCGTGATGGCGGCGGCAGGCGAAGAGGCCTTACAGCTGCGCCGCGTCGCCGGCGTGGCGCTGGGCCTCTCCGGCGTGATCATCCTGCGCGGATGGGGCGTTGAAACACGGGCAGGGCAGGGGCTCGGCATCCTGCTCTGCCTCGGCGGCGCCTTCAGCTATGGCTTTGCGGCGCTGGCGGCGCGGCGGTTGTTGAAGGACGCAGCCCCGCTGGGGACGGCAGCATTTCAGCTGATGGCTTCCACGGTGATGATGGCGATCGTCGCCGGCGCAATGGAGCAGCCGTGGCGTCTCCCGATGCCGGGCGTGACGATTTGGCTCGCGGTGCTTGGCCTTGCCGGCCTGTCGACGGCGCTCGCCTATATCGTCTTCTTCCAGATCCTGCGGCGCTCGGGCGCGACCAATGTGATGCTGGTGACGCTGCTCATTCCCGTCACCGCCGTCCTTCTGGGATGGCTTGTGCTGGGCGAGCCGATCTCCATGCGTGAGATCGCGGGCGCCATCGTCATCGGCAGCGCGTTGCTGGTGATCGACGGACGCGTTCTAAATCTACTGCGGCGCGTCACGTAAGTTCCGGATCGTCGTTTCACGTCGCGGAAAATCGAAGCGCTTGCCAGCGGCAAGTCCGCTTGCGACACTCCCGGCAAAACAAGACTACAAAATAGGGGAGAGAACGATGCCGGGTCGTCGCGAAAACCTTGTTGCCCTCGCCATTTTTGCTGCCGGAGTGTTGGTCACGACACCGGCGCTGGCGCAGAAGAAATACGATCCCGGCGCCACCGACACCGAAATCAAGCTCGGCAACATCATGCCCTATAGCGGGCCGGCGTCATCCTATGGCGTGATCGGCAAGACCGAGGCCGCATTCTTCAAGATGGTCAACGACCAGGGCGGCATCAACGGCCGCAAGATCAATTTCATCAGCTATGACGACGCCTATTCGCCGCCGAAGGCGATCGAGCAGGCGCGCAAGCTGGTCGAGAGCGACGAGGTGTTGCTGATCTTCCAGCCGCTTGGCACGCCTTCGAACTCCGCGATCATGAAATATATGAATTCCAAGAAAGTGCCGCAGCTCTTCGTCGCCTCCGGAGGCACCAAGTTCGGCGATCCCAAGAATTTCCCGTGGACCATGGGATTCCAGCCGAACTACCAAAGCGAAGGGCGGATCTACGCAAAGTACATCCGCGACAAATTCCCCAACAGCAAGATTGCGGTGTTCTGGCAGAACGACGATGCCGGCAAGGACCAGTTCAAGGGCCTGAAGGACGGGCTTGGCGACAAGGCCAACATGATCATCGCAGACAAATCCTATGAGGTCAGCGATCCCTCGATCGACTCGCAGATCGTCGCCTTGCATGATTCAGGCGCCGACATCTTCTTTTCCTGGGCTGCGCCCAAAGGCTCCGCGCAGGCGATCCGCAAGGTCGGCGAACTTGGCTGGAAGCCAAAATTCTTCCTCGCCAACACCGCGACCTCGGTCGCCTCGGTGCTCAAGCCCGCCGGGCTCGACTATTCCAAGGACATCATCTCGACCGTCTATCTCAAGGACCCGACCGATCCGACCTGGGACAAGGATCCTGCGGTGGTCAAATGGCGCGAGTTCATGGACAAATATTACCCTGACGGCGACAAGGCCAATGCCAACAACGTTTACGGCTACGTCCAGGCCGAGGCGATGGCGCAGGTGCTGAAGCAGTGCGGCGACAACCTCACACGTGACAACGTCATGAAGCAGGCCACCAGCCTGAAGGATTTTCACACCGATCTGATGCTGCCCGGCATCCTGGTCAACACCTCGGCCGATGACTATTTCCCGATCGAGCAGATGCAGCTGATGCGCTTCAACGGGCAGGCTTGGGAGTTGTTCGGCGACGTCATCACTGGCGAAGTCGGCCACGAGCGCAGTCAATAGTCAGGGCTGGCGGCCAGAGCTAAGCGCGTGCGCCCAAAGCGAGAAGCGCAGGTCTAGCCGGCGCTCAGCCGCACACCGGCGCGCAAAAACTTCTGCGGATCGACCGCTTCGCCGTCGATACGGGTTTCGTAGTGCAAATGCGGGCCGGTGGAACGGCCGGTCGATCCGACGAGACCGACGACCTGACCGATCTTCACGATCTCGCCGACCCTGACGTTGATCTCCGAGAGATGGCCGTAGCGGGTCGCAAGTCCATTGCCGTGATCGACCTCGATCATGCGGCCGTAGCCGCCGGACCAGCCGGCCGAGACGACCTTGCCGTTGGCGGTGACGCGAACGGGATCGCCGGTCGCGGCACGGAAGTCGAGCCCGGTGTGCATCGCGGGCCGGCCGAGAAACGGATCGCTGCGCACGCCGAAGCCGGAGGTGAACTCGACCTCGCCGATGACGGGCTTGCGATAGGGCACGAGGGCGAGCGTGCGATTGAGCCGGTCCATCTCGGCGCGAGTGATGTTGATGCGAGAGAGCTGCTTCTCGAACGGCCCTGAACTGGCCGTGAGTTTTACGGGTACAAAAGGCCCGCCCATCGCCGTGCGCGGCACGGCGGCTTCGAGATTTGCGAGGTTCAGGCCGAGGTCGCTGACGACGCCGCGCATCCGCCGCATGCGTGAATCCATGCCCTCCTCGACGGCGCTGAGCGCCGCCATCTGGCGACGCTCGACCTGGTCAAGCGAGGTCGTGAGCCGGACGACGACGTTGTCGAACCCCTGGTTCTTGGCGAATTGATTGACCGGCGGAGCCGCGAGGGTCGGCGCGCGCGATTCGAGCCGCGCTTCGCGATCCGGCGGCGCCACGAAGATCACGGTGTCGCTGATCGGCGAGGGCTTTGGCGTGGCCTGCGTCGCCTGGCTCGCCTCGCCACGCTGCGGGGTGGACCGGGGAATCGATCCCGTCACGTCGGGCATGGCGCCAAGCGCCGTCGCCCGGGACTCCAGCGCCGTCTGGCGCTTCATGATCTGGTCGAGCTTCTGGTCGAACTGCTCCTGGTCGAGCAGCTGCCGGCTGGTGGTGCGGTCGACCTTGGCGCGCAGCTCGGTGATGCGGTCCTCATAGGCGTATTGCATCTCGGCTTGCCGGGCGATCAGCCGGGTGAGGACGTCGTCGCGGAAGGCGAAATAGGTCGCGGTTGCGGCCGACCAGAGCCCGAGCAGCACGACGGTGCCGACCACGATCCAGAACACCACAGGCCCCAGGCGAACCTGCTTGCCGTGATGCACGATGGTGTAGGCGTCGTCAGTGTCCGGAAGGGGAATCGCGGCCGCCGCCGTCGCGGCAGGACGGCGGTTGAAAGACCGTCCGTGGTCGTGCGGGTGATGTTGGGTGTACTGCGAATATTGGGCAGAACTTTTCGACATCGGCACTCCCGCGCCGGTCGGATGAGTCCGTACGGCTTAATTGCCGCAGCAATCTGGGCCGGTCATGGTTAATTTTCCGGAAATGGAACCCCTTGAATTTAAAGGATTGGTTAAAGGCTTCTTGCCGCTTCCAGCACCTCGTCGGCGTGGCCGTCGACCCGGACATTACGCCAGACCTTGGCGACCTTGCCGTCGGCGCCGAGCAATATCGTGGTGCGAAGAACTCCCAGGAAGGTCTTGCCATACATCGATTTTTCGCCCCAGACGCCGTAGGCCTCCAACATCTCATGCTTCTCATCCGAGATAAGGGGGACGTCGAGACCGTGCTTGTCGCGAAACTTCTCCTGGGCCTTTAACGGATCGGCGGAGATACCAAGCACCGCCGTGCCAGCCGTGGCGAAGGCGCCGGTCAGCCGGGTGAAGTCGATGGCCTCCCTGGTGCAGCCCGGCGTGTCGGCGCGGGGATAGAAGAACAGGACGAGCTTCTGGCCGGCATAATCCGATAGCGCAACGACACCGCCGCCGTCGCGGGGCAGGCGGAAGGCGGGAGCCTTCTGGCCCTCGGCCAAGGCGGCCTTTGCCGCCGTTCCGGGCGCGGAGGCGGATTTAGAAGAATTTAACCGCTTCGATGCGGCCTTATGCGATGCTGCTTTTGCTATCGTTCCAGTTGATTTGCTCGCCGGTGTCCGCTGTGTTTTCGCGGACTTTGTTTGAGTCGCGGCCCGCGTTTTCAGGGGCGCCTTTTTAGCCGTCGAACTGCCGGAGGGCGTTTTGGACGATTTCTTTCGGGATTTCTGGGACATACGCCTTCCTTTCGTCGCTTTCGGCGGGTCAACCAAAGCGGTATTACAGCCTTCGTCCGGTGTGCCGGAATCGCGCCCTCAGGTAGGCGAGTTTGACGACGCCGGAGTCTGGTTACAAGGAATTACACGCACCACCCCACTGCTCGTTGAACGCGCTCCCGGGGCGAAATGACGAACAGCAGGAACATTCGAGGTATGGCGGCAATGCCGGCGCAGGGAGCTTCGCTTCCGGTCGACGGCTGCGGTCCTGGCGGCGCTCAATCCCACGACGGGCGCCTGTATCGAGAGGCAATGGCAAGGAATACGTCGCCCCAGGACTACAATCGGGATTTGGATCGGCGCGGCGGCCAACAAGAGTCGCAGCAATGGGACGACGCCGATTGGGATTCTGATCAGGAAGCGGCGGCGGGCCATCGGGCGCGCCGGCTGTTGTCGCGTTCCAGTTCGGGCTTCCATCGTTTCGGTGACGGGTTTGGGAGGTTGCGCCGCTGGCTGGGTGGTGGGCGCTGGCTAAAGCGTACGGCCGTGGTCGTCGGTGCCCTGGCCGTCATCTTCGTCGGCTGTTTCGGCGCGCTGTGGTGGCGGCTCGGCGCCGGTCCCATCAATCTGGACATTGCGACGCCGTGGCTCGCCGCGGCGATCGAGGACAATATAGGCCACGGCAACACGGTTGAGGTCGGCGGCACGCAGATCGAGCGGACCGGGCGGATCCGCATCGCCGTGCGTATCCGTGACATCGTCGTGCGCGACCAGGATCACGCCATTGTCGCCACCGCGCCGAAGGCTGAGGTGAGGCTGTCGGGTGCGGGTCTGCTGATGGGACGCCTGCGCGCCGAAAGCCTCAACCTCGTCGATGCCGAGCTCGCGATCCGGATCGCGCCCGACGGCACCGTCACAGTGTCGGCCGGCGACACGGCAAAGCCGCTCGCAACCGGCGTCGCCTCCAAGAAGGACGCGGGCCTGCCACCGACATTCCCGCGCAACGGTGGCCCACCGCCGCCATTCGCAACAGTGCCTGCGAGCCCGGACGCATCGCAAGCCGTTGCCCAGGCCACGCCCCCGAGTGGGATTCTTCAGGGTCTCGACTGGCTCGACAGTCTGAGCATGACCGGCCTCGACGGCCAGAACCTCAACGAGATCGGCCTGAAGAACGGCAATCTGGTCGTTGACGATCAGCAGCGCGGCAGCAAATGGACGTTTGAGAACATCACGCTCAGCCTGCGCCGGCCGAGCCGTGGCGGCGTCGCGCTCAGCCTCGGCGAGGAGGGCGCGCGTCCGTGGTCGCTGCGTGCCACGATCGGCCCCGCCGAGAATGGCGTGCGCTCGGTCGATATCCGCGCCGACAAGGTCTCGACCGCCAACATCCTGCTGGCGTTGCGGGTGAAGGACCTCACCTATACCGCCGACCTGCCGCTGACCGGCGAGCTCAAGGGCGAGCTCGGCCGCGACGGCGTGCCGACATTCTTCCGCGGCAAGATTGCGATCGGCGCGGGCAACATCATCGACACCGACACGCCCGACTATCCGATGGCGATCGACTCGGCCGAGATCAATGTCGAGTGGGATTCGAACCGGCGGGTGCTGGTCGCGCCGTTCAAGATTCTGTCGGGCGCGAACCGCCTGACCCTTCTGGCCCATCTCGAGCCGCCCAACGGCACCATCAATGACTGGCAGCTCGGCTTCAGCGGCGGTTCGATCCTGCTGGGCGGCATCGACAACGAGCCGCCGCTGGTCTTCAACCGGATTGCGATCGGCTTCCGCTTCGACACCGACCACAAAAGGCTGCTGTTGACGCAGGCCGATATCTCCAACGGAGAGATCGGCGTCGCCGGCACCGGTGCGATCGACTATTCGGGCGAGCCAAGGCTGACATTGGGTTTTGCGGGAACGCCGATGTCGGCCTCCGCGCTCAAGCGGATGTGGCCGACGCTTGTCGTTCCCGAATTGCGCGAATGGGTGGTCGAGCGGATCGAGCGTGGCACGCTGCAGCGCATCGAGATCGGCGTCAATTCGCCGGTCAAGAATCTTCCGCGCAGGGGTCCACCCATTCCCGACGACGGCCTGTCGGTCAATATCGTTGCAAGCGGTGTCGCGGTTCGCCCCGTGGATGGCATGCCGGTGGTGCACGATGCCGATTTGAAGGCGCGCGTGACCGGGCGCACCGCGACCGTGAATATCGGGCAGGGCATTGCCGATACCCCGGCGGGCCGCAAGATCACGATTTCCGACTTCGTGTTCGAGGTGCCTGATATGGTTCCCAAGCCGTCGCCGTCGCGGACCAGGTTCCGTGCCGATGGCCCGGTGCCTGCGGCCGCCGAAATGCTTTCCAATGATCGCCTGAGCGATCTGTCGTCGACCGCCATCGATCCCAACACCAGCAAAGGGACGTTCTCGGCGAACATCCAGCTGGGCCTGCCGGTCAAGGGCGAGCTGACCAAGGCCGACACCACCTATACCGTCACCGCCGATCTCAACGGTTTTGCTGCCGACAAGCTGGTCATGAACCAGAAGCTGGAAGCCAACAACCTCAAGATCGTCGCGAACAACCAGGGCTATCAGGTCAAGGGCGACGTCAAGATCAACGGACAGGCGGCCTCGCTCGACTACCGCAAGCCGGCTGAGGGCGATGCGGACGTCAAATTGCAGGCCACGCTCGACGATGCGGGCCGCGCGCGCCTCGGATTCGATCTGAGCCCCGCCGTCAGCGGATCGCTGCCGATCAAGCTGTCGGGCAAGATCGCAGGAGGGCCCGACCAGACGACGAAGCTCGGCGTCGAGGCCGACCTGACCTCGGTCAGGCTCGACAACATCCTGCCCGGCTGGGTCAAGTTGCCGGGCAAATCGGGAAAGGCCAGCTTCAAGGTGGTGCCGACGGCGCAATCGACGCGTCTGGAGGACATCGTCGTCGAAGGCGGCGGCGCCTCGATCAAGGGGGCGCTTGAGGTCGATGCCAGCGGCGACCTCATGAACGCGAACTTCCCGACCTACGCCCCGTCCGACGGCGACAAGGCGTCGCTGAAGGTGGAGCGAGGCCAGGACGGCGTGATCAAGGGCACGATGCGCGGCGACGTATTCGACGGCCGCGGCTTCCTGAAGTCGGCGATCTCAGGCAATTCCAAGGACGATGCCAAGAGCAAGACAAAGAACGTCGATTTCGACATCGACGTGAAGCTCGGCGCCGTCATGGGTTTCAACGGCGAGGCGATGCGCAGCGTCGACGCCAAGATGTCGCGCCGCAGCGGCGCGGTCAAAGCCTTCACGCTGAGCGGCAGGATCGGAAAAGACACGCCCGTGGCGGCCGATTTGCGCGGCGGCCGCGCCCAGGGCAACCGTGAGGTGATCTATCTCCAGACCAACGATGCCGGCAGCTTCCTGCGCTTCACCGACACCACCAACAAGGTCTTCGGCGGCCAGATGGTGGTGGCGATGGAGCCGCCGACGTCAGAGCCTACGACAAGGGAAGGCCTGATCAACGTGCGCGACTTCACGGTCAAGGGAATGGAACAGCTCGATCGCGTCGCGGCGGGCGCTGCCAACGGCGCGCAGAGCGGCGTGGCCTTCACGGCGTTGCGCGCGGAGTTCACGCGGCAGAGCGGCGCGCTCACGATCCGCGACGGCGTGGTCAAGGGTCCGATGGTCGGCGCCACCATCGAGGGCTCGATCGACTTTCCCGGCAACCAGGTGTGTATGAGCGGCACCTTCGTGCCGATGTACGGGTTGAACAACATGTTCGGACAGATTCCGGTACTCGGGCTGTTCCTGGGTGGTGGCGATAAAGAGGGACTGATCGGCGTGACCTACGAGGTCGTCGGCACGCCGGCGGCGCCCGTGATGCGCGTCAATCCGGTCTCGGCCATGGTGCCGGGCGTGTTCCGCAAGATATTCGAGTTCAACACCGGCAAGCAGAACACGCCGTTCGAGGAATTCCCCTCGCAGTCGCACGATGGTTCGACCGGATCGCCGCGTCAACTATCGAGCGGCTGCAGCATCGCGCGGCGATAGCGCGCTGGGCTGATTCGCCGAGTGCGATCAGGTCGGGCCACCGCCGAGTCAGCCTACGCCGCGCGCACGCCGGCCAGGAACGTCCCGACTTCGCCGGAGAGCTGCTCGGCCTGCTTGGAGAGGTTCGAGGCGGCTGCGAGCACCATGCCTGCGGCATTGCCGGTCTCGTTCGCTGCCGTGCTGACGCCGCCGATATTGGTGGTGACTTCCTGGGTCGCCTCCGCGGTCTGCGAAACGCTGCGGGCGATCTCGGCGGTGGCGGCGCCTTGCTCCTCGATCGCGGCCCCGATCGAGGTCGCGATCCGGCTGACTTCCTCGATGGTGGCGGTGATGCCGCCGATGGCGTCCACGGCCTCCTTGGTCGCGCCCTGGATCTGCGCGATCTTGTCACCGATCTCGCGGGTCGCTTCCGCGGTCTGGCTCGCCAGCGATTTCACCTCGGAGGCGACGACGGCAAAGCCGCGGCCGGCTTCACCGGCGCGCGCGGCCTCGATGGTGGCGTTGAGCGCGAGCAGATTGGTCTGCGCCGCGATGCTGGAGATCAGCTCGGCGACATGCTCGATTTGCTGGGCACCATCGGAGAGGGCGCGCACGATGGTGTCGGTGCGGCGTGCGCTGTCCACGGCGCGGCCGGTGACCTCGGCGGATTGCGCGACCTGACGGCTGATCTCGGTGATGGAGGAGGAGAGTTCTTCGGCGGCGGCCGCGACCGTCTGAACGCGCTGGCTGGCTTCGGTGGCGGCCGAGCCGACCACGGCGGCGCGGCGGTTGGTGCCTTCCGCGGTCGATGACATCGACTTGGCGGTGACCTCCAGTTCGCCGGAGCCCGAGGCCATCAGGCCGACGAGCTGGCCGACGGAGGCATCGAACCGGTCGGCAAGCGAGATCAGCGCATCGCGCTTCTCCTGCTCGCTGCGGGTCTTGGTGGCGACCTGCTCGGCCTCCAGGTTACGCGCTGTCAGCGCGGTCTGCCTGAGCACTTCGAGGGTCTCGGCCATGCGGCCGATCTCGTCGCCGCGACCGGTTTCCTCGACTGGCTTGTCGATGGCGCCTTCGGAAATCTCCTGCATGCGGGTCTTCTGGCGGTCGAGCGCGCTCAGCACGTCGCGGGCGATCAGCCAGGACAGGGTCGCCATCAGCAGCATCAGGCCAACGCCGATCCCGGCAAGCTCGAGCGTCAGCGCGCGGACGTCGGCGTCGATGTCGTCGACATAGAGGCCGTAGCTGATCGTCGCGTTCCAGGGCGCAAACTTGCGCGTGAAAACGGTCTTGCGGACGGGCTCCGTCTGGCCGGGGCGGGGGTAGAGATATGAGGTTACGCCGCCCTGAGCAGTCTGGTTGCCGGCACTTATGATCGCATCTGCGATGAGGACACCGTTGGAGTCCTTTGCACCCGTGATCTTGCCTTCGAGCTGCTGGTTCGCGCCGTTCACCAGGATCGAGGTATCGGCGTTATAGACCACCGGGTAGCCCTGGTTACCGTTGAATGTCATGCGCCGTCCGCGCATGTGGAACTGGGCCTTCGCTTCGGCCTGCGTCAGCTTGCCGGCGGTGACGTCGTCCTGGACCGACTGGGCAAGGGTGTAGAGGATGTCGACCGCTGTCTTCATCTGCTGGACCCGGTCTTCCATCATGCGGCTCTTGCTGAGGAAGGCCGATACCGCGATGATGGCCGTGATTGTGAGAGCCGCGAGGCAGACCATGCTGGTAAGCTTGGTGCGGATCTTCAGATGGCTCAGCAGCTTCATCGCAGCCTCTACGAAATGGTTGTTATTGCTCGCATCAGTAGCATGAAGTTCTTACCATTCATGAACATAGCTATGCCTCGACCCGCTGCGGGACAGCCGCTGCGCAACCTTATGCGCAAGCGTGCAGGCAAAACGCCATGCATCGCCGTGCACCCGTATTTTTGCGGAAGGATATCGTTCTCAGACTTTGGTGGTGATCGAGCTTGGCAGGACGGCCGATGAATCGATTCGTTCACCGCATCATCATGTCCTTACTGCTCGTGGCGGCCCTCGTTCTCATCTGGAACGTGCTGGGGACGCGCTGAGCCGGCACCGGCAAATCCGCCGGTACCGACTTGCTTGCGAGATAACTAGGAGCCTTAGCGCCGTGCGAATGCGCCGCTGGTCGAATCGCTTTCCTTGCCTATTGCCGCATCGACGCTGACCGATCCGCCGCCGGCTGCCGAGAGGTAGAGGCAGGCGAAGCAGAACAGGATCGCCGCGGTGCCGCCATTGAGCAGCGGCAGGAACACCGGCGTTTCGCCCTTGAGCATGTGGCCCATGAAGTAGGCGAACGCCATTTCACCCGAGAGAATGAATGCCGCGAGGCGGGTGAACAGGCCGAGCATCAAGAGCGCGCCAAGCACGAGCTCGATCGTACCGGCCGCGTAGATGATCGGCGGGATGTTCGCGAAGTAGGGCAGCACCGGAAACTTGAACAGTTTGGCGATCCCGTACTGGAACAGCAAGAGACCGGTGACGAAGCGAAACAGGCTCAAGAGAACCGGTTGAAAGCGAGTGAGATAGGGAAAGTTCATGGGTTTGTCCCTCCATCCAATGCGCGACTTGGAGCGGATTCAGTTCCGCCTCGCAAGCCACCCGGGATCGATTCCGCGCTGACATTTTCGTCATGTAGGACAAAACACCGCAGTTTGCCGCTTCACTCCGGTTGCGCCGAATTTTTTTTCACGCGTGGCCTCGTGAGTCGTACGTAATTTCCCGGTGACATCGAGGGATGCAGGTTACGTCGAGGAGACCTACCGCCGCAAGGCGGGTACGACCAGGAACGGGATCATCCCGAGCACCACGCTCGCAAGTGCGAAAGCGAGCAGCGCGTTGTAGCCATGGGTAACGTCATGGATCAGGCCGCCGCTCCAGGAGCCGAACGCCGAACCGAGGCCGCTGCCGATCGAGATCGTGCCGAAGATGGTGCCGACACGCTTACCCCGAAAAATCTTCATCGCGGTTGCCGTGATCAGCGGTCCACGCGAGCCCATCATGCTGCCGAAGCAGACGACGAAACCGGAGAGCACAATGATGTTGGGGGTGTACTGCAACAGCCACAACAGGAAGATGCCGAGGATCGAGATCGCGTAGCTCAGCAGCACCGACGGCCTACGCCCGATCAGCCCGTCGAGCGCGGAGACGCCGAGCATGCCGAACACCAGCACGACGCCGGAAAAGCCCCAGGCGGTCGCGGCCTGGAGCGGCGGAAAGCCGGCATCGATCAGATAGGCCACGATCTGCGCGGCGATCGCATACATGCCGACGGCAGTGAAGAAGAATGTCGAGAACAGCGCCCAGAAGGCGTGATGGCGCATTGCGCTCGGAAGCGTCCAGCCGTGATCGACGAAATCCGGATCGGTCTTCTTCGCGATATGCGGCGAGCCTGAGGCGAACAGCCGCCATGGCAGCAGCATGAGCGGCACCAGCAGGCCGAGCGTGACGAAGCCGAACAGCTGGTAGGTTTCGCGCCAGCCGAGATGATCGATCAAAAGCTGCGAAGCCGGCAGCAGCGCCAGCACGCCGCCACCCATGGCCGAATAGACGACCGCCATCGCGGTCGGCAGTTTTGGGCCGAACCAGCGGCCCAGCAGAATCGAGTTCGGCACGTTGCCGATGAAGGCGACGCCGATGCCGACGCACAATCCAATCGAGAGCTGGAATTGCCAGAGCGACTGCGCATGGCTTGCGATCAGGAAGGCCGAGCCGAGCAGCAAGAGACCGAGTGCATAGACGATGCGCGGTCCGGAATGATCGAACAGGCGCCCGACCAGCGGTGCAGTCAGTCCGCTGACGAGCCAGGTCAGCGAATAGATCGAGACGACTTGGGCGCGATCCCAGCCGAAGTTTTCCGAGATCGGCTTCAGGAAGACGGTAAAGCTTTCGCTGAGGCCGCGGCCGAGCACGGCGAGCGTGAAGCAGAGCGCGAGCACCACCAGCGCGGTGCGCGCGACGCCCTGCGGCGTCGCTGTGACGCGTTCCCTGGTCGCTTGCTTGGACTGTTCCTTGGACTGTTCCTTGGACCGTTCCCTGGGCGTGTTCTGGTTCATTGCCGATCAGGGAGCGCGCTTCGGCGCGCCCTGACAAGCAGCGAAAAGCTCATACGCCTATGCAGGCCTGATGAGGATGTGCTTCTTCTTGCCGAACGACAGCTTGACCACGCCCTCCGGCGTCAGGTTGGCCACTGAGAGCGCCATCTTTTCGTCGGTGACGGGCTCGTCATTCACGCGCAGGCCGCCGCCCTTGATCTGGCGCCGTGCTTCGCCGTTGGAGGCAACGAGGCCCGCCTTGACGAAGGCGTTGAGCACGCCGAGGCCGGCATCGAACTCGCCGCGCGGAATTTCCACGGTCGGCAGGCTCTCGGACAGCGCGCCTTCCTCGAAGGTGCGGCGCGCGGTCTCAGCCGCCTCGTTCGCTGCGTCGCGGCCATGCAAGAGCGCGGTCGCCTCGGTGGCGAGCACCTTCTTGGCCTCGTTGATCTCGGAGCCGCCGAGCGCCTCGAGCTTCCTGATCTCGCTGATCGGCAGCGTCGTGAACAGTTTCAGGAATTTGCCGACGTCGGCATCCTCGGTGTTGCGCCAGTACTGCCAGAAATCATACGGCGAGAACTGGTCGGCGTTGAGCCAGACCGCGCCTTGCGCGGTCTTGCCCATCTTGGCGCCCGACGCCGTCGTGAGCAGCGGCGTCGTCAGCGCGTACAGTTGGTGGGTGCCCATCCGGCGGCCGAGATCGACGCCCATGATGATGTTGCCCCACTGGTCCGAGCCGCCCATCTGCAAGCTGCAGCCGGTGCGTCTGGCGAGCTCGACGTAATCGTAAGCCTGGCAGATCATGTAGTTGAATTCGATGAAGCTCATCTCCTGCTCGCGCTCGAGGCGGAGCCGCACGGAGTCCATCGTCAGCATACGGTTGACCGAGAAGTGCCGGCCAACGTCGCGCAGCATCTCGATCCAGTTGAGCTTGGTCAGCCACTCGGCGTTGTCGAGCATGATGGCGTCGCTCTTGCCGTCGCCATAGCGCAGCACCTTTGCGAACACGCCGCGGATCGAGGCTTTGTTGGCCTCGATCTCGGCGACGGTGCGGATCGCACGCGTCTCGTCCTTGCCGGAGGGGTCGCCGACCATGGTGGTGCCGCCGCCCATCAGCGTGATCGGCTTGTTGCCGGACTGCTGCAGCCAGTGCAGCATCATCATGGTCAGGTAGTTGCCGATGTGCAGGGAGGGGGCGGTGCAATCGTAGCCGACATAAGCCGTCGCCTCGCCCTTGGCCGCGAGCGCGTCCAGCCCCTCAAAATCGGAGCACTGGTGGATGAATCCACGTTCCTGCAGGGTATTGAGGAAATCCGATTTGAATGCAGTCATTTGTCGGCGTGCCTGACGATTCTTGGTTTACTGTTTTGGGGGCAATTTAAGGATCTACTTGGGAACTCGATTGCCGCCCGCCACTTTGGCCTGTGGCATTATAAGATGTGTCCCTCAGGCACAAGATCGGCATGCCGGAGGGGTTCTCTTGAGGACGCTGATCCATGATGTTGACGGCACTTGGTTTGATGAGCGGCACCTCGCTGGACGGGGTGGATGTTGCGCTGATCGAAACCGACGGAAAGCAAGTGAAGGCGTTCGGGCCGTCCGGCTACCGGCCCTATAGCCCGGCGGAGCGCAATTTGCTGCGCCAGGCGCTGAGCGAGGCCGTGCACCTGGCGCAACGCGATGCCCGGCCGGGAATTCTGGCCGAGGCCGAGCGCGCGGTGACGCTCGTGCACGCCGAGGCAGTGGCCGCCTTTATCGCCCAGAACCGGATGAAACCGGAAGACATCGACATCGTCGGATTCCACGGCCAGACCGTGCTGCACCGCCCCGAGAAGCGGCTGACGGTGCAGATCGGCGATGCGCCGGCGCTGGCCAGGGCAATCCATATTCCCGTGATGCATGATTTCCGCGCCGCCGATGTCGAGGCCGGCGGCCAGGGCGCGCCATTCGTGCCGGTCTATCACCGGGCGCTCGCCAACTCGCTGGACCGTGAGGGGCCGATCGTGGTGGTCAATATCGGCGGCGTCTCCAACATCACCTATATCGACGGCAACGATACGTTGATGGCCTGCGATACCGGGCCCGGCAACGCGCTGCTCGACGATTTCATGTACCGCACCATGAACCAGGCGTTCGACGCCGAAGGAAAGTTCGCCGCGCTCGGCAAGGTGGATGAAGCCTGGATCGCGCGGGCGCTGGAGCTGCCGTTCTTCGCAAGCCCGCCGCCGAAATCGCTCGACCGTAACGCCTTTGCCGCGCTGAAGCTCGGCGAGGTGGTGCCGGCCGACGGCGCGGCGACGCTGACCGCTTTCACCGCCGCGGCGATCGCCCGCGTCATCCCCCTGCTGCCACGCAGGCCGCGGAGCTGGATCGTCTGCGGCGGCGGCGCCCGCAACCGGACCATGCTCCAGATGCTGCGGGAGCGTGTCGGGTCCGCGACTGTCGAGGCCGCCGAGACGCTCGGCTGGGCTTCCGACGCCATCGAGGCGCAGGCCTTCGGCTTCCTCGCCGCGCGCGGTTTGAAGGGCTTGCCGCTGTCCTATCCGGCTACCACCGGTGTGCCGATGCCGATGACCGGCGGGGTGATCGCGCGGCCCTGATCCCCAAGCCTGAGATCAGCGCCCGTTGATGCAAATGCATTGAACTTGACGGGTGCATGCAAATGCATCTATCTTGGATGCCATTGCATTCAACTGCCGGGATCGTTGCCATGACCGCTTCGCTCAAACTGATCAGCCACACGCTTTGTCCCTACGTGCAGCGCGCGGTGATTGCGCTGAAAGAGAAGGGCGTGCCGTTCGAGCGGGTCGATATCGATCTCGCCAACAAGCCCGACTGGTTCTTGAAGCTGTCGCCGCTCGGCAAGGTGCCGGTGCTGGTCGTGACGACCGACAAGGGCGAGGTCGCGCTGTTCGAAAGCAATGTGATCTGCGAGTACATCGAGGAGACGCAAGGCGGCGTCGCGTTGCATCCGGCGGAGGCACTGACGCGCGCTGAGCATCGTGCGTGGATGGAGTTCGGTTCAGCGACCCTCGGTGACCTCTGGGGTCTGGAGACGACGACCGATCCGGCAACATTCGAAGCCAAACGCCGGGCGCTCGTGACAAAGTTCGCGCGTGTCGAGGCCGCGCTAGGCGCAGGCCCGTTCTTCGCCGGCAATGCGTTCAGCCTCGTCGATGCGGTGTTCGCACCCGTCTTCCGTTATTTCGACGTGTTCGATGAGCTGACCGAACTCGGCATCTTCAAGGATCTGCCGAAGGTGAGGGCGTGGCGCGCCGCGCTGGCGAGCCGTCCGAGCGTTCGCACCGCGGTCGGCGCCGACTATCCGCAATTGCTGCGCGCCTTCCTTGTGCGTCATGACGCGCATCTGCTCAAGCTTGCGGCCTGAGCGCACGCCTATGTCATCGTCATTGGCATGGCTCATGCTGGTAATCGCCGGCGTGCTGGACGTCGGCTGGGCGATCTCGATGAAATATGCGGAGGGCTACACGCGCGTTGGCTGGAGCATCGTCTCGCTCGTGCTGCTCGCAGCCTTCGTTGTCCTGCTCGGGCGCGCCCTGAAGGTGCTCGAGGTCGGCGTCGCCTATTCGGTCTGGACCGGCATCGGCGCATCCGGCACCGTTATCATGGGCGTCGTGCTGTTCGGCGAGACCTTGAGCGCGATGAAGCTTGCGGGCATCGCGCTCGTCTTGATGGGAATCGTCGCGCTCAAGCTGGCTTGAGCCGCGCGCCTTAGCGGACGTTGGCGAGGCGCATGTCGAGATAGGCGGTGATGGTTTCCATCAGCGGCTCGAGCTTGGCGTCGAAGAAATGGTTGGCGCCGGGGATGACCTGTTGGTCGATCACGATGCCCTTCTGCGTCTTCAGCTTCTCAACCAGCGTGTTGACGTCCTTGGGCGGAACCACCGCGTCCTTCTCGCCATGCACGATCAGGCCCGAGGACGGGCAGGGCGCGAGGAACGAGAAGTCATAGAGGTTGGCGGGCGGCGCGATCGAGATGAAGCCCTCGACCTCGGGGCGGCGCATCAGGAGCTGCATGCCGATCCAGGCGCCGAAGGAGAAGCCGGCAACCCAGCAGGCGCGCGCTTCGGGATTGATGGTCTGCGCCCAGTCGAGCGCGGCGGCCGCATCCGACAACTCGCCGGTGCCGTGGTCGAACGAGCCCTGGCTGCGGCCGACGCCACGGAAGTTGAAGCGCAGCACCGAGAAGCCGCGATGCGCGAACGCGTAGTAGCACTGGTAGATGATCTGATGATTCATCGTGCCGTGAAACTGCGGGTGCGGATGCAGGACCATCGCGATCGGTGCGTTCTTCTGCTTGGCCGGGTGATAGCGGCCTTCGAGACGGCCAGCAGGGCCGGTGAAAATAACTTCGGGCATGGATGATCTCTTGATTGATCTCTTGAAGACGCTCTTCAGCAATCAACCGATTGTAGCCTCATCGGCAGCGACGCCGACGGAAGCGCGAATGGAAGTATGGAGCGGGGCGCCCTCGGATGATGCGCGAGCGGCGCGCGGTGAACTGACGCGCGCGTTCTAGCATGAGGCGAGGGTCAAAAAGCAAGCATCTTGAACATCGCCCAATGAGCTCAAGGTGTTAGCGCGTCATGGCGGAGCCATCGCGCGATGGGGATTCGGAATCGAGATTGCCAAGTGCGCCATGGGGCCCCATGTCGGGTACCAGCGCGGGCGAAGCAACCCACCCGCATGGTAATATAATACTTCATGCCGAGCCGTATTTACCTCGACTGGAATGCGACCACGCCGCTCCGCGCAGAGGCGCGAAGCGCAATGCTCGCAGCCTACGAACTGATCGGCAATCCATCTTCGGTCCATGCCGAGGGGCGGGAGGCGCGGCGGTTGGTCGAGGATGCGCGTGCCACGCTTGCGGCTGCCGTAGGTGCGCTGCCGCGGAACGTCGTCTTCACCTCCGCGGGAACCGAAGCCAACGCGCTGGCGCTGTCGCCGGGCCTGCGGGGGCCGTCTGGCCGGCCCGTCGAGCGCCTGCTGGTCTCGGCCATAGAACATGCTTCGGTGCTGGCAGGCGGACGGTTCCCGGCCGGTGAGATCGGTCAGATCCCGGTCATGCGGTCCGGCGTGATCGACCTCGACCATTTGAAGGGGCTGCTCAGCGACGGCCCGCCAGCGCTGGTTTCCATCATGGCGGCCAACAACGAGACGGGCGCGCTCCAGCCGGTCGCGGAGGCCGCGGCGATCGTTCACGAGGCGAGGGGTCTCCTGCATGTCGATGCAATCCAGGCCCTTGGAAAAATCCCTTTTGATATCAAGGCTATCGGTACGGATCTTGCGACCTTTTCTGCGCACAAGATCGGCGGCCCCAAGGGCGTCGGCGCGCTGGTCGTGGCCGACGGAGTGGCCGGACTGGAACCGGTGCTGCGGGGTGGCGGGCAGGAGCTCAACCGGCGCGCGGGAACCGAGAATGTCGCCGGCATTGCCGGCTTCGGAGCAGCGGTGAGGATCGCCCTTCAGGCTTTGCCGGAGGATGCGGAGCGGATGGTAACCCTCAGGGATCGCTTGGAAAATGGCATCCGCAGGGTCACGGGCGCGATCGTCTTCTCAAACGACGTTGAGCGGCTGCCAAATACCGTTCTCTTCACGGCCCCCGGCCTGAAGGCCGAGACCGCGGTGATCGGCTTCGACCTGGAAGGCGTGGCGGTATCCTCGGGCTCAGCCTGTTCCTCGGGCAAGGTGCAGCCGTCTCACGTGCTGTCGGCAATGGGGTATGATGCTGCCATCGCCCAGGGAGCGGTGCGTCTCAGTCTGGGCTGGTCTACGGGACCGGATGACATCAACAGGGCGTTAGAGGCTTGGCGAAAGCTCGGTAATACCCTACTTAAGGGATAAGCGACGAAACACAGCTTGAACGGTTCTAAGCGCGTGCGTCTCGCCAAGAAACATCGTAATAGTCGTCCGAGTTTGATGATCCACCGCGGTCCTTGAAACCGCGAGCGGAGGATAGAATGCCAGCCGTGCAAGAGACGGTCGAGCGCGTGAAGCGCATCGACGTCGATCAGTATCGTTATGGGTTTGAGACCCTGATCGAGTCCGACAAGGCCCCAAAGGGGCTGTCGGAAGAGACCGTCAAGTTCATCTCCGAGAAGAAGAACGAACCCGCCTGGATGCTCCAGTGGCGGCTTGAGGCCTATCGGCGCTGGCTGACCATGACCGAGCCGACCTGGGCGCGCGTCGACTATCCCAAGATCGACTTCCAGGACCTCTATTACTATTCGGCGCCGAAGCCGAAGAAGACGATCAGTTCGCTCGACGAGATCGATCCGGAGATTCTGAAGACCTACGAGAAGCTCGGCATTCCCCTGCGTGAAGTCGCGATGCTCGAAGGCGTCGAGCCCAAGCCCGGCGATCAGGATCCTAACAGGCGCAAGATCGCGGTCGACGCGGTCTTCGATTCGGTGTCGGTTGCGACTACGTTCCAGGCTGAGCTGAAGAAGGCCGGCGTGATCTTCATGCCGATCTCGGAGGCGATCCGCGAGCATCCCGGGCTGGTGCAGAAATATCTCGGCTCCGTGGTGCCGACGTCGGACAATTTCTACGCGACGCTGAACTCGGCGGTGTTTTCGGACGGCTCGTTCGTCTATGTGCCGCCGGGCGTCCGTTGCCCGATGGAGCTATCCACTTACTTCCGCATCAACGAGCGCAACACCGGCCAGTTCGAGCGCACGCTGATCATCGCCGACAAGGGCTCCTACGTCTCCTATCTCGAAGGCTGCACTGCGCCGCAGCGCGACGAGAACCAGCTTCACGCGGCCGTGGTCGAGCTCGTCACGCATGACGACGCCGAGATCAAATATTCGACGGTGCAGAACTGGTACCCGGGCAATTCGGAAGGCAAGGGCGGCATCTACAATTTCGTCACCAAGCGTGGTGACTGCCGCGGCAACAATTCCAAGATCTCGTGGACCCAGGTCGAGACCGGTTCGGCGATCACCTGGAAGTACCCGAGCTGCATCCTGCGCGGCGACAACTCCCGTGGTGAATTCTATTCGATCGCGATCTCGAACGGCTATCAGCAGGTCGACAGCGGCACCAAGATGATCCATCTCGGCAAGAACACGTCGAGCCGCATCATCTCCAAGGGCATCGCGGCCGGCAAGTCGCAGAACACCTATCGCGGCCTCGTTACCGCGCATCGCAAGGCGACCGGCGCGCGCAACTTCACCGCCTGCGATTCCCTGTTGATCGGCGACAAATGCGGCGCGCACACCGTGCCGTACATCGAAGCCAAGAACTCGTCGGCGACGTTCGAGCACGAGGCCACCACATCGAAGATCTCCGAGGACGTGCTGTTCTATTGCATCCAGCGCGGCCTCACGCAGGAGGAGGCGGTTGGCCTCGTCGTCAACGGTTTCGTCAAGGACGTGCTTCAGCAGCTGCCGATGGAATTCGCGGTGGAAGCGCAGAAGCTGATCTCGATCTCGCTCGAAGGATCGGTCGGCTAACTCCGACCCTCGCGGTGCGCATCGCGCGCCCTTTGCATCATTTGAATAAACTGGACACCAAGATGGCTTTGCTTGAAGTGAAAGACCTCAAGGTTCGTGTCGAGGAGCGTGAGATCCTCCACGGGCTGACGCTGACCGTGAACGAGGGCGAGATCCACGCGATCATGGGGCCGAACGGCTCCGGCAAGTCGACGCTGTCCCACGTCATCGCCGGCAAGCCCGGTTACGAGGTCACCGACGGCGAGATACTGTTCAAGGGCGAAGACCTGCTCGCGATGGCCCCCAACGAGCGCGCCGCCAAGGGCGTGTTCCTGGCGTTCCAGTATCCGGTCGAGATTCCCGGCGTCGCCACCATGAATTTCCTGCGCACGGCGCTGAATGCGCAACGCAAGGCGCGCGGCGAGAGCGAATATTCGACGCCTGACTTTCTCAAGAAAGTCCGCGAGGTCTCGAAGTCGCTCAACATCCCGCAGGACATGCTCAAGCGCGGCGTCAATGTCGGCTTCTCCGGCGGCGAGAAGAAGCGCAACGAGGTGCTGCAGATGGCGCTGTTCGAGCCGAGCCTGTGCATCCTCGACGAGATGGATTCAGGCCTCGACATCGACGCGCTGCGCATCGCAGCCGACGGCGTCAACGCGCTGCACTCGCCCAAGCGCGCGATGGTCGTCATCACCCATTATCAGCGGCTGCTCAACTACATCGTGCCCGATATCGTGCATGTGATGTCGAAGGGCCGTGTCGTGAAGAGCGGCGGCAAGGAACTGGCGCTGGAGCTGGAAGCGTCCGGCTACGCCCAGTTCGAGGACGCCGCGTAAGGATTGTTTGAGATGAACGTTGCTGTGGCAAAGACCGGAAACGGCCGCGCGGTGAGCGATCTGTTCGCCCGCGCCGAAGGCCGCCTGCCGGGTTCGCCTTCTGTGATCGCGGTGCGCCGCGAGGCGTTCGAGACCTATGAGCGTCTCGGCCTGCCGCACCGCCGAATCGAGGAATGGAAGTACACCGATCTGCGTGCGCTGGTCGGCGAGGTGCTTCCGCTTGCGGCTCCGCCCGATGCGGCTGCGTTGAAGCGCGCCGCGGACGCGGTGAAAGCGCATGCGATCGCCGGCGCCCGCAAGCTGGTGCTGGTCGACGGCGTGTTCGCGCCCGATCTCTCCGACGTCAAGGCGCTCGCCTCCGAGGCGGGCTTCAAGACATTGCGGGAGACGCTGGAGAAGGATTCCGGTCTGTTGAAGACCGCGGTCACCGATGCGGTGATCGCGCTGAACGCGGCGATGGCGACCGACGGTGTCGTGCTTGATATCGCCGACGGCGCGCAGCTGTCCGCGCCGATCCAGATCATTCACATCGCGACCGCTGCTTCGGCATCGGTATTCACCCGCTCGCAGGTCGCGGTCGGGAAGGGCGCTCGCGCCACCATCATCGAGAGCTTTGTCGCGGCCGGCGCCAAGGCCTACCAGATCAACGATGCCGTCATCCTCTCGGTCGGCGACAACACCGACCTCGCGCATATCCGCCTGATGGACGATTCGCCGGATGCGGTGAACATCACCTCGCAATTCGTCACTGTTGGTGCGAATACAAAGCTCAATTTCTTCAACATGACCACCGGTGCTGCGGTCAGCCGGCTCCAGGGCTTCGTCACGCTGGCGGGCGAGGGCAGCGAGCTCTCGGTCAACGGCGTGAACCTGTTGCAGAAGACCGAACATGGCGACACCACGCTGGTCGTCGACCATGCCGTGCCGAACTGCTTCAGCCGCGAAGTTTTTCGCGCCGTGATCGACGACCGTGCGCACTCGGTGTTCCAGGGGCGTATCATCGTCCGTCCCGATGCGCAGAAGACCGACGGCAAAATGATGATCCGTGCGCTGCTGCTCTCGGACGAGGCGGAAGCCGACAACAAGCCCGAGCTCGAGATCTTCGCTGACGACGTCTCCTGCGGTCACGGCGCCACCGCCGGCGCGCTTGACGACAATCTCTTGTTCTATCTGAAGGCGCGCGGCCTGCCGGAGAAGCAGGCCCAGGCGCTGCTGATCCAGGCTTTCGTCGGCGAGGCGATCGAGCAGATCGCCGATGATAATCTGCGCGAGCATGTGATCGGCATTGCCGAGCGCTGGCTGGAGCGGCGCCAATGAGCACGCATCCCGCAGTCAAGAACGGTGCCTTTGACGTTGCGCGCGTGCGCCAGGATTTTCCGGCGCTGGCCATGCAGATCTATGGCAAGCCGCTGGTCTATCTCGACAACGCCGCCTCGGCGCAGAAGCCGAGCGCCGTGCTCGACCGCATGACGCAGGCCTATACGTCCGAATACGCCAACGTGCATCGCGGCCTGCATTACCTCGCCAACGCCGCGACCGAGGCTTACGAGGGCGGCCGCACCAAGGTGGCGCAGTTCATCAATGCGCCGCGGACTGAGGAAGTGATCTTCACCCGCAATGCGACCGAGGCGATCAACCTCGTCGCCTCGTCCTGGGGCGAGCCCAATATCAAAGCCGGCGACGAGATCGTCATCTCGATCATGGAGCACCACTCCAACATCGTGCCCTGGCATTTCCTCAGGGAACGCTATGGTGCCGTGATCAAATGGGCGCCGGTCGACGACGAGGGCAATTTCCTCATCGACGAGTTCGAGAAGCTCTTGACGGCGAAGACCAAGCTGGTCGCGATCACGCAGATGTCGAACGCGCTCGGCACCATCGTCCCGGTCAAGGAGGTCGTGAAGATCGCTCACGCCCTCGGCATTCCCGTGCTGGTCGACGGCAGCCAGGGCGCCGTGCATCTGCCGGTCGATGTCCAGGACATCGGCTGCGACTTCTATGTCTTCACGGGCCACAAGGTCTATGGTCCGACCGGCATCGGCGTGCTCTGGGCCAAGTACGACCACCTCGTCGCGATGCGGCCGTTTAACGGCGGCGGCGAGATGATCCGCGAGGTCTCGCGCGACGTCGTCACCTACGGCGATCCCCCGCACAAATTCGAGGCAGGCACGCCCGCGATCGTCGAGGCCGTCGGACTTGGTACCGCCATCGACTACGTCAATTCGATCGGCAAGGAGCGCATCGCCGCGCACGAGCACGATCTCGTCACCTACGCCCAGGAGAAGCTGCGCGAGATCAACTCGCTGCGGCTGATCGGCACCGCGCGCGACAAGGGCCCGGTGATCTCCTTCGAGATGAAAGGCGCGCACGCCCATGACGTCGCCACCGTGATCGATCGCCAGGGCATCGCGGTGCGCGCCGGCACCCATTGCGTGATGCCGCTTTTAGAGCGGTTCAACGTCACGGCCACATGCCGGGCGTCGTTCGGCATGTATAATACGCGGGAAGAAGTCGATCATCTGGCACAGGCGCTGTTGAAGGCGCGGGATTTGTTCGCATGAGTGACACGGCCGAAATCAAAGCCAATCCGATGGAAACCCGGTCGGCACTGCCGCCTGAGGAGACCGAACGTTTGACCACCGAGATCATCGCCGGGCTCAAGACCGTGTTCGATCCGGAAATCCCGGCCGACATCTACGAACTCGGCCTGATCTACAAGGTCGAGATCAAGGACGATCGCTCGGTCGACGTCCAGATGACGCTGACGACGCCGAACTGTCCGGCCGCCGGCGAGCTGCCGACCATGGTCGAGAACGCGGTTGCCAGCGTCCCCGGCGTCGGCGTGGTCGACGTCAAGGTGATCTGGGAGCCGGCCTGGACGCCGGAACGTATGAGCGACGAGGCCCGCCTCGTGCTCAATATGTGGTGACGCGTAACCTTGGCTTTAGATCCTTGTTAGATCCTTGGTATTGAATTCGCTCGGCAACGGACCACATCACTGACATGACACAGATATCGTCAGGCTCGACACCAGCATCCACTCCAAAGCCGAGGCGGCCCCGCCCGCAGGTGATGCGGCTGACGGACGCTGCCGCCCAGCGCATCAGCGAGCTGACCCAGCGCGCCGATTCCGAGATCGTGGGCCTGCGCGTCGGCGTCAAGAACGGCGGCTGCGCCGGCCAGTCCTACACGGTCGAATACGCCCATGACGTCCGTCCGACCGACGAAGTCGTCGAGGACAAGGGCGTCAAGATCCTGGTCGATCCCAAGGCCGTGCTGTTCCTGCTCGGCACCGAGATGGACTACAAGGCCGACAAGATGCAGGCCCAGTTCGTCTTCAACAACCCCAACCAGATCTCCGCCTGCGGCTGCGGCGAATCGGTCGAGCTGCGCCCGGCGACGATCGACGGGTAGTCTTCTCACGTTGCTCTCGTGTCCCGGACGCGCTGCAGCGCGCTTGCGCTGCTGCGCAGAGCCGGGACCCACGCTATGGTCACCAGTACAAGACGACTGGGCCCCCGGCTCAGCAGCGCACCGTTTCACGCTGCGCTGCGTCCGGGGCACGAGAGAGCCCGCCATGGACCGCGAATTCCTGATCGACCTGTTCGCCGATTTCGGCCCCGTCGCCATCCGAAGAATGTTTTCCGGCTACGGCATCTCCGCCGACGGCATCAACTTCGCACTGGCCTTGCGCGCCGGCCTTTTTTTCCGCGCCGACGAGATGACCATCCCGGACTTTGAGGCCGAAGGCTCAAAGCCGTTCCAGTATTCGACCCGCGCCAAGACCGTGCTGGTGAACTCCTATTGGGAGTTGCCGGCCCGCCTGTTCGATGATTCCGCGGAGCTTGCGCAATGGGCGAAGGCGGCGCTCGCCGCCGCCCAGCGCGCCAAGGTGAAGAAGCGGCCGAAGGCGAAGAAGGCGGTCAAGAAGCCAGCGAACCAGCCGGCGAAGAAGGTCGCCAAGCCCGCGAAAGCGGCGAGGAAAGCGGGCAAGAACAGCCCGGTTCGCAAGCGCGCCAAGCGAAGGGCTTGAGGATCAATCCGCGGCCTTCGTCAGGCCAACCCTCATATCCTTGGCCGTGAAGACACAGACGCCGTCGGCAAGCACGCGACCGTCGGCAAATCCCAGAACCAGCCTGCCGCGCCTCACCTGGCGCATGGTGACCTCATAGCGCACGCATCGTGTGTCCGGTGTGATGGATCCCATGAACTCCACCTCGCCGACGCCGATGGCGCGGCCCTTGCCCGCCGAGCCCGACCATCCCAGCCAATAGCCGATCATCTGCCACATTGCGTCCAGTCCCAGGGAAGCCGGCATCATGGCGTCGCCGCGAAAGTGGCAATCGAAGAACCAATGGGCTGGCGTGATGTCGAGTTCGCCGACGATATGGCCTTTGCCAAACCCGCCGCCGTCTAGGCTGATCTCCGTGATGCGATCCATCATCAGCATCGGCGGTGCCGGCAATTGCGCGTTGCCAGGGCCGAAATAGCCGCCTTCGCTCGATCTCAGCAGTTCGTCTTTCGTGTAGGACGGCTGCGGTGTGTGAAAATCATGCGGGTTGGGCAATACGACAAATCCTCGGTGCTCGCAGTCAGGCGATGAGGAAAATGTCGTTGGTCAGGTCGGAATGTCAAGCGCGGGTGGCGGCGCGCGGCTTCGGCGTCACGCCACCCGGTTGTGCGTCTCGACCGCGAATTCCGGATCGGCCTCGCAGATCACGCGGTTGCGGCCGTTGCGCTTGGCGGCATAGAGGCAGGCATCCGCCCGTTCGATCAGCGCCTCGGTGTCGTCGCCCTGCTTGAGCATGGAGACGCCGACGGAGATGGTGACGCGGCCGAGGATTTCGCCGGTGGACTTCTTCTTCAATTCCTTCGCCATCACCGCGCGGCGGATGTGATCGGCCACGGTGAGGGCCTGGCGCAGCGCAGTGTTGGGCAGCACGACCGCAAATTCCTCGCCGCCATAGCGCGCGGTGATGTCCTGGCCCTTGATGGTCTGTTTCAGGGACAGGCCGACGAGCCGCAGTACCTGGTCGCCGGTGAGATGTCCGTAGGAATCGTTGAACGACTTGAAATGATCGATGTCGACCAGCAGCAGCGACAGCGGCTCGCCGGAGGCGAGTGCGCTTTGCACGGCCATGCCGATCATGCGATCGAAATATTTGCGGTTGCCGAGCCCCGTCAGCGGGTCGGTCAGGCTCTCGGCACGGATCGCCTCCAGGCTCTGCTGGAGGTTGCTGATCTCGCTCTTCGACAGGGTCAGCCGGCCTTCCAGCGCCTTGTTGATCTCGCGCATTTCACTGGTCGAACGCAACAGCGTCTCGACGATCGACTTGATCTGCTCGCGGCTCTTTGCCGATGACAGCTGTTCGGTCGCGCCCGACAGGCTGGCGTCATAGGAGCCGGACATCCCGAGTGCGTCGCCGAGAACCTTCATGACGTCGTCGATCTCGCCGATGACGCGCGCGCCGACCTTGTCGATGCGGTCGGTGGTCTTGATGTGAGAGAGGTAGGTCTCGTAGATCTGCTCGAGATCGGCTTCGGTCAGCTTGCCGCTCCGCGCCAGCGTCTCGTTGATGATCTTGTTGAGCGGCGCGTTGTAGCCGGTGGCGTAGACGTACCAGATCTCGTAATTGCGGGGAATTGCCGTCTGCCGCAGCGATCGGATTTGACCGAGCGCTACCTCGGCGAACGCCATCGTGCGTTCGTGTTCGTCGAGCACCTTGACCACGAAACATACCCCACAGCGATCGGCGCGCCGTCGACCGCAGAAATTCTTAAATTATGTTCGTAGGCTAACGGACGATCGTGAAGGCCCCGTAAATATACGTCCCCGAATGCATCCAAAAAATTGCGCGCCAGCTTTATCTCAACCGAAACCTGGAGCGCATCGCGCTTCAGGCTCCGGCGGGGGAGCGAACCGGCCGCAGCAGAAATGCCGGCAGATGCGAGTGATCGCCCGGCTCGCTGTCGGCCTCGCGTTGGCGGCGCGGCTCGGGACGGCCGATCGACGGCACATGCGACGGATTGGCCTGCTGACGCGCGCCGTCACGCGGCTCGGATGATGGCTTGGCTTCACGCGGAAGTCTTGCTTCACGCGGAGGCCTTGCCTCGCGTGCGGGCCTTGCTTCGGAAGCGGGCCTTGCCTCGGGAGCGGGCCGTGCTTCGGCTGAAGGCTGTGCCTCGCCACGCGGTTCGCGCGGCTCGTGGCTGCGCTCACGATCACGACCGCGCTGCGGCTTGCCGCGTCCGCCGCGTGAACGTTCACGGCCGCGCTGCTCGCGCGGACGCTCGCCCGCGTCGGAAGCATCGGTGCGGACTTCGTAATCGCCTTCGGCGCGTGGAATGCTCTGGCCGATCAGCTTCTCGATCGCCACCATCGACTTCTGGTCAAGCGGCGTGACGAGCGAGATCGCCATGCCGGACCGGCCTGCGCGGCCGGTGCGGCCGACACGGTGAACATAGTCGTCGGGATGGTGGGGGACGTCGAAATTGAAGACGTGGCTGACCTCTGGAATGTCGAGGCCGCGGGCGGCGACGTCGGATGCGACCAGGAGGGGCAGCTCGCCCTTGCGGAACTGTTCGAGCGCCGCCGTGCGGGCCGACTGGTCCATGTCGCCGTGCAGCGCGCCGACGCTGAAGCCGTGCTTTTGCAGCGATTTGTGAACGACGGCGACCTCGCGCTTGCGATTGCAGAAGATGATCGCGTTCTGGAGATCCTTGGCCTCGCGCAGCAGTCGGCGAAGCAGCTCGCGCTTCTCATGCACCTCGCGCCCGGCCGGGACCTGACACTGCGTAACGGTGACGGCGGTGGTGGCGGGCTTCGACACCTCCACCTTCTGCGGATTGTGCAGGAAGGCTTCGGTGATGCGCCGAATCTCCGGCGGCATGGTCGCGGTGAAGAACAGGGTCTGCCGCGTGAACGGGACGAGCTTGCAGACGCGCTCGATGTCGGGAATGAAGCCCATGTCCAGCATGCGGTCGGCTTCGTCGATGACGAGCAGCTCGACGCCGGTGAGCAGCAGGCCACCGCGCTCGGTATGGTCGAGCAGGCGGCCGGGAGTGGCGATCAGCACGTCGACGCCGCGCGTCAACTTGGCATCCTGGTCGCCGAAGGAAACGCCGCCGATCAGCAGGGCGACGTTGAGTTTCTGGCCCGCGCCGTAGCGGTCGAAGTTTTCCTTCACCTGCGCCGCGAGCTCGCGGGTTGGCTCAAGGATCAGGGTGCGCGGCATGCGCGCCCGGGCGCGACCCTTTTCGAGGATGGTGAGCATCGGCAGCACGAACGCCGCGGTCTTGCCGGTGCCGGTCTGGGCGATGCCGAGCACGTCCTTGCGAGCAAGGACGTGAGGGATCGCCTGTTCCTGAATGGGGGTCGGGGTGGTGTAACCGGTAGCCGCGACTGCGGCGAGGACTTTTTCGGATAGTCCGAGATCTGAAAAGGACATTGAGCCTCTGGTCGAAACCGCCGTTCGGAATCGAGGGTGATTAAGGCTGTCGCGTTCCACCCCGAAACGGCGCGCTCTCAAAGAAGCTGGGGGTGCTGACTCACGCGAACAAAGCGCCAGGCTCAGGAATCGCTCTTCGATACCGAGCCGCGTCGTCCGGAACATAGGCGGGAATCAGCCAAAGTCAATGGAGCAGCCGCGGGAAGGCCCTAAAAAACCGGAGGTTTTCGCCCAAATAGCGGGCGCGACCGCGGTTTTCCGCCCAATCCAGCGGTCAGCCGGATCTGTCCAAACGTCGGCTAGCGCCGCTCGGGACCTTGGGCGCGGAAGTCGCCGGGGGCCATCCCGTAAGCGGCGTTGAAGACCCGATAATAGGTCGCGAGGCTGTCGAAGCCGCAGGAGGCCGCGATGTCGGCGATGAGCCGGTCCGGGGCTTCGCGCATCAGGCGGCGGCTGTGTTTCAGGCGCTCGTCCGTCACGGTTTGCGAAAAACTCTTCGTCGCGCTTTCGAACAGCATGTGCAGGTGACGTACGGAGATGCCGAGCAGGTCGGCGACCATCATCGGCGTCAGATCCGGGTCCTGCAGGTGACGCGCGATCAGGCGCCGTGCCTGCGAGAGCCGGGCTGTCCGCAGCGCGGCCTGCCCGAGGCGGCTGCCGGGCCGCACGATGCCGCGCTCGATCAGCGCCAGATGGGCCAAAGCCTGGACGAGGGAAGCCGCATCGGCGGCGCTATCATCGTCAGCGGCGGCCTCGCCGAGATCTGCGAAGCAGGCGCCGAGCAGGGGCGCAAGGCTGCGATCGTCGAACGTCCGGGGCGCAAGCTCGCGCATGCGCTTGTCCTGCCTGGCGAGGCCGCTCAGAGGGATCTTCAGGATCCGCAGGTGGAAGCCTCCTGCGCCCAGCGGCGCAGTGCGATAGGGCAGGTCGGTATGGCTGGTGGCGAAGCTGCCATTGGCGATCGCGAAGTCGCTGCCACGCATGCCGCCGAACCAGCCGCCGCTGCCGAGCTGCTGATAGACGCAGATGCTGTCACCGGGCGCGTGGGCGATGTCGGACGTGCTGCGCTCGACCGTGTAGTGCAAGGCCTTCAGTTCGACGAGACCGCCGCCGCCAAGCTGGCGCAGCGAGAATTCGCCGAAGAAGTCCGCGCGGCGTTCGCGCTCGAGTTCGGCGGTGACGCCGAACAGGCCCTTGGCGCGCACTTCGCGCCAATAGTCGAAGCGGTCGTGCGGCTCGACCTCGTCGGTGCACCAGTGATACACGGCTGCCCCTCGCTTCCAGCGGAATTGCCCACAAGAATTGCCTAAGAAAAAGCAGATTTCGGCGGAGTCGACTATAGCCAGAACACGGAACCTGAGTCCTCAGGGCTGTTGAACCGGTGGTATGGCTGGGCCGACTATCACATCAACGGCGGGGTTCCAATGAACCGTCGTTCGAGGGAGCCGGCGTGGGCCGTTCTTGAAGGATTTTCGATGACGCGTCAGCTTTTCAGAATTCTGGCATTGCTTGGTCTCGCGGCCGGCCTCAGCGGCTTCGCGCTTCCCGCCTATGCCGAGAAGCGCGTCGCGCTCGTCGTCGGCAACAACGACTACAGGAACGTTCCAAAGCTGCTCAAGGCGGTCAACGACGCCCGCACCATGGGTGACACGCTGAAACAACTCGGCTTCTCGGTGATGGTCGCCGAGAACCAGAGCCGGCAGCAATTTTCCGAGACGCTGCTCGCGTTCGATCGGGCGATCGAGCCCGGCGACACCGCGTTCTTCTTCTATGCCGGCCACGGCTTCGAGATCGCCGGCCAGAACTATCTGCTGCCGACCGACGTGCCGGCGGCGACGGAAGGGCAGGAAGAGCTGGTGCGTGACGCATCCATCCTGGCCGACCGCATCGTCGAGCGCCTCCAGAACAAGAAGGCGCGAACCTCGATCCTGGTGTTCGACGCCTGCCGCAACAACCCGTTCGAGCGCAAGGGCACCCGCGCCGTCTCCGGTGGTGGCGGGCTTGCCCCGATGGTGCAGCTGCCCGAAGGCGTGTTCTCGGTATTCTCCGCAGGCCCGCGCCAGACCGCGCTCGACCGCCTCTCCAACGACGACGCCAATCCCAATTCGGTGTTCACGCGCACCTTCGCCAAGGAGCTGCTCCAGCCCGGCGAGAACCTGGTGCAGGTGGCGCAGCGGACGCGCCGTCTGGTCAGCGAGATGGCCGATACCGTCAAGCACAGGCAGGTACCGGTCTATTTCGATCAGATGGTCGACGACGTCTTCCTTAGCGGCGTCGCCAACGACACGGCCGCCGCTGCGGCGCGCCCCGATCCGCCGGCGCAGAAGCTCGCGGCGCTGCCACCGGTGTCGGTGCCGCGCGTGCCGAAGGAGGAGACCACCAACGCGCCGATCGCGAGCTTCTCGCGGCACAATGGCGGCTGGAGCGTCGTGTTCTCCTTCGCCGATCCGACCCTCGGCATTTCCTGGCGCATGGCCGGCAACGCCGATTTCCGCGAAACCGGCTTCATCGATACGCTCGACCCGCGCACGCGCAAGAGGATGCCGAACCCGTCGATCGAATTGCCGCCGGACGCTGTGGCCGGCACCATCGAGATCCGCTATGTCGACCAGTCCGGCGACATGCAGGGGCCGTTCCCGATCAGGTTCGATCCCGAGGCCGCGCTGATCCGGGACCAGCGCAAGATCCTCGACATGACCGCGACGAGCTGGCTGTCATTCCGCGAGTTCAACGGGCTGCTGGTGTACTACACGCACCTCGTGTCCTACCGCTGCGCCATCCGCGAGGTGCGCATCGGCATCGACACCGCCGTTCCGAATCAGGTGTTGAAGATGCCGGGCTGCGACCTGCGCGATCCCAGCGCGATCAGCGCCGGCATGCCGCTTTACATGAAGCTCGCGCCGGCAACGCAGTTCATCTCGGTGGAGCTGACCTATCGCGACGGCAGCGTGTCGGAGATCAAGAGCTTCCGCAGTGCTAACCGCAGCAACAATTGATGACGCGGGCGTAGGCGCCGCTTACGCTACCCGCGGCGCTTCCTGATGAAGCGCTTGACGGAATCGACAGCTTCGATCAAGGGCGGAGCCAGCGAGAAGAACGCGCCCATCGCAATCGAGATGATGACGTGCCGCAGCAGGGGCTTTTCCTGCTCCTCGAACGGATGGCCGTTCTGGTCGATCGGCACCGGCGCAAGCGCGCCCGTCTGCCGCGGACCCGACTTCCGCGGCTTGCGCGGCGGAATCATGATCAGGACGATGAGCGCGTTGATCAAGATCCAGACGCCGAGCACGATAAGGATAGTCCGCACTGCACTTTCCTGAAATCAATCGTAATGTGTGGCGACGCTAACGGCCATTCGCAATTGCGGCAAATGAATCTTGTTTGCTGCATCGCACAGAAAACTTAAGTCAGAAACGAGGGACCCGTCGTGAAGCCAGATGCGTCACAGGCTCCGCAAGGTTCCACTGCAAAAGTGCGCTGTTGCATCGTCGGCGGCGGCCCTGCCGGCATGATGCTCGGCTATCTCCTGGGGCGCGCCGGCATCGATGTCGTGGTGCTGGAGAAGCACGCGGATTTCTTCCGCGACTTCCGCGGCGACACCGTGCATCCCTCGACGCTCCAGGTGATGGACGAACTCGGCCTGATCGACGGCTTCCTGAAGTTACCGCACCAGCGCTTGCAGAAGATGGACGGCCTGTTCGGCGGTACGCCCGTTCGTATCGCCGATCTCAGCCGCCTCCGCACCAAGTACCCCTTCATCGCCTTCATGCCGCAATGGGATTTTCTCAATTTCCTCCGCGAGGCCGGCAAGCGCTTCGGCTCGCTGAAGGTGATGATGAACACGGAAGCCGTCGACCTGATCCGCCGCGGCGAGACGATCACCGGCGTGCGGGCGAAGACGCCGGACGGCATCGTGGACATCGAAGCCGATCTCACGATTGCCTGTGACGGCCGGCATTCGACCGTGCGCGAGCGGGCCGGTCTCGAGGTCGAGGAGATCGGCGCGCCAATGGATGTGCTGTGGTTCCGCGTCGGCCGCAAGGCGGACGAGAGCGAGAACCTGTTCGCGCGCGTCGAGCGCGGCAAGATGATGATCACCTTTGACCGGGGCGACTACTGGCAATGTGCCTATGTCATCGCCAAGGGACAATACGACGCGGTGAAGGCGAGGGGATTGCAGGCGCTGCGCGACGATGTCGTTTGCATGGCGCCGATCCTGAAAAGTGGCATTGCCGACGTCAAGAGCTTCGACGATCTCAAGCTGCTCACCGTCGCGATCAACCGCCTGACGCGCTGGACGCGACCGGGCCTGCTTCTCATCGGCGATGCCGCGCACGCGATGTCGCCGGTCGGCGGCGTCGGCGTCAATCTCGCCGTGCAGGATGCAGTCGCGACCGCAAACCTGCTGGCGGACAAGATGCAGCACGGCTGCCCGTCGGAGGACGAGCTCGACGCCGTGCGCCGTCGCCGCGAATTCCCGGTGAAGATGACGCAGCAAATGCAGATGATCGTGCAGAATAACATCATCAGCGGCGCTTTGCAGGGCGGCGATCGGCCGCTGAAAGTGCCGCTGATCGTGCGCCTCATCACCGCGCTGCCGTGGCTCCAGGGCATTCCGGCGCGCCTGCTGGCGCTTGGCGTCCGGCCCGAGCACGTCCGGTCGAAGGCGGCGCCGGCACCATAGAGCAAGGACGCGGTAGGGATAATGTCGCGTTAAATCGCGCCCGATGCGTTGCCAGCGTGCAACAGCGAAAACGGATTCAAGCCGCGCTGCTTGCCAATCCGGCGTCTTAACTTTCTTGATTCAAATTTGAGTAAGAACTGCGTGTGAGCGTGCACCCATCAAAGGACACGGGGTGTACCATGCGTAACAAATTGATTGCCGCCTTCGCCTGCACGACCGCTCTGGTTTCGACCGGTGCTGCTTCCGCCGCCGATCTCGGCGCGCGCTACACGAAGGCGCCGGCTTATATGGAGTCGATGTTCAACTGGACCGGCTTCTATGTCGGCGGCCACGTCGGCGGCGCATGGACCAACGAGCAGTTCGTCAACAACGGAATCGGCGCGCCGTTCGGCGATCTGGTGCCGGGCCAGGGCTACCGTCAACGTAACTCGGGCGTCCTGGGCGGCGCCCAGATCGGCTACAATTGGCAAGCCAACAACTACGTGTTCGGCATGGAGGGCACGATCTCCGGCCTGGACAACAAGGGCTCGTTCTTGAACACCGCGTTCGGTGCGGGTGACGATGTGTTCTCCTGGCGCGCCAACGTGCTCGCGACCGTCGTCGCCCGTGCGGGCTTCGCCGTGCAGAATAATTTGTTCTACATCAAGGGCGGCTATGCCGGCGTGAACAACCGTCTGTCGGTCACCGACACGGTCGGCCCGGCCACCGGCTCCGGCGGTCAGACCCACTGGGCCAATGGCTGGACCGTCGGTGCCGGCTGGGAATACGGCATCACCCGCAACTGGATCGTCGGCCTCGAGTACAATTACGCAGCCTTCGCCAGCCAGACCTATCAACTTGGCGGCACCTCGGGCAATTACAGCTTCGACGCCAAGCCGCGCGACATCCAGTGGGCCGTCGTGCGCGCGAGCTACAAGTTCGACGCGCCGGTCATCGCGCGTTACTGAGTGCGTCAACGAACGACCAAGCAACTATAAAAGACGATCACTGCCCAAATTTAAAAGCCCCGGCATTGTCCGGGGCTTCTTTTTTCGTGTGCAGGTTTTTCGCGTAAGGCCTACGCCATCACCGAGAACCCGCCGTCGACGGGGATCGCGGTGCCGGTGACGAAGTTCGAGGCGGAGGAGGCCAGGAACACGGTGATGCCGGCGAAGTCGTCGATGTCGCCCCAACGCCCCGCAGGCGTGCGTGCCAGCACCCGTTCGTGCAACCCCGAGACCTGCTGCCGCGCACCGCGGGTCAGGTCGGTGTCGATCCAGCCCGGCAGGATGGCGTTGACCTGGATGTTGTCGGGCGCCCATGCATTGGCGCAGGCGCGCGTGTACTGCACGATGCCGCCCTTGCTCGCTGCATAGGCCGCGGCGAAGCTCGCGCCGAAGATCGACATCATCGAGCCGATGTTGATCACCTTGCCGTTGCCGGACGCCTTCAGCGCCGGATAGGCCAGCTTCGAGCACACGAAGGCGCTGGTGAGGTTGGTGTCGATCACCTTGTTCCACTCGTCGAGCTCGAGCTCGTGCGGCGGCTTGCGGATGCTCATGCCGGCATTGTTGATGAGGATGTCGATGCGGCCGAGATCCCCGACGACGCGATCGATCATCGCCGCGACTGCCGCCTTGTCGGTGACGTCGGTGGGAACCGAGATCGCCTTCACGCCGCGCTGACTGAGATCGGCGACGGCGGCGGCGGATTTGGTTTCGTTGCGTCCGACCACGGCGATGTTGGCGCCGGCATCGGCGAGGCCGCGGGCCATGCCGAGCCCGATGCCGCCATTGCCTCCCGTGACAATCGCGACCTTGCCGCGGAGATCGAAACGACTGGATGTCATGCTGCTATTCCCTGGTTTCTTCTATTGGTTGCTCTGCCAGATCAGCACCAGCCCGAAGCCGGCCATGGCTGCGCCATAGCCGGCCCATCGCAACTGGTTGACCATGAAGCTCGATCGCGGCCAGGCGATGGTGCCCGTGCCCTGTCCGATCCAGAGCAGCCCGACGGCGAGAGCAAACAGGCCTGCGATCAGCAGAAATCTGCGCATGCATTCCTCCCCGTTGGTCGGCTTCTGTCGCGACGCGGCATGAACGATTGCCGCGGCCCGAAAACTTGCCGGAAGACTAGCCGTAGCTGTGGTTCGGATACAATGGCTGTTGATGCAGGCCGCAGCGAGGATGCATGTCCGTACGCAAGATTGTCCAGGGGCGATGCGGCTACAACCCGAGACGGGCACCGATCGCTGAAAGCAGGCATCAGCAGCTACCGCAAAACGAAAAAGCCCCGGGCGATGCCGGGGCTTTGACGTCTGAAAGGTTAGATCAGATCAGTACTTGGCGACGAGCGGACCGGTCCAGTTGAAGCGGTAGACCAGCGAGGTCGAGATCGTCTGGTTCCAGCTGTTGGCGCGGATGCTGGTGCCGATCGGAAGATTACCAACGTCGGTGAGGGTGTCCTGGGTCTTCGCATTGTAGAAGGCCGAACGATACTCGGTCTTCATGAACCAGCCGGGCGACTGGATGCCGAAGATGTTCAGGTTGTTCTCGACGCCACCGCCGATGAACCAGCCGTTGCGGTTGTAGCTATTGAGATGGACACCAGCGGGAACGCCGGCCAGCGTCATGAAGTTGGTCTGGCCGAAGTGAGCTCCGGAGTAACCGCCGTTGACGTAGGAGAGAACGTTCGGAGCGACCAGATAGCCGAGGCGGATACCGGCGGCCCAGGAGTCTTCCAGCTTCTGGTTGCCGGTGACGCCAAGAATCGGATCCTGGATGGTGGCGCGGATGCTGCCAAACTGACCGTCAGCGAACACGCCGGCGACCCAGGTGCCGCTGAACTGCCAGTCGTAGCCGAGACCGACGGTGCCGAACCAACCCGAGCCACCCTGGCGCTGATCGATCGTCAGGGGAATTGCGCCAACCGTGGTCTGCACGTGCTGGTCGGAGGCCGAGATGCCGCCGCCGCCGCCGCCGAAGATGTAGAAGCCGGTCCAGTTGGCGACGGGCGCCGGCATCGGGGCCTTCACGTAGGGACGGGCAGCAAGGTCAGCGGCCGAGGCCGAACCGGTCATCGCGGCAACCGCGGTCAGTGCGAGCAAAATCTTCTTCATTTTAAATCCCCAAGCTTTGGTCTGTCTGGCAGGCGCGAGCGCACTGAAGTCCGAGTGATCTGATGCCCGGACTATAGACGCTTCCCGTCGAAATGCTGTTGCAGGACAGGCACAGTCGCCGGGAAACGCCTCACGGCAGGGAATCCAAGCACCGTCGCTGAAGCTTGAAATAATGCTACATTTCCAGTGCGTTACGTCAATTTCCGAGTTTCTGATCCCGGTAACTTTTGGTTAGCAAATCTGGCTTTGTCCGAAATCGAGGCAATCCTGCATCAGCCTTGGCCCGCTGAGTCGTTGGCTGAGTCGGCTTGCGGCGCCGGAATCACGAAGTCGAGGCGAATCGTTGGCGGGATCGTTGGGGAAGGGCGGTTGTCGTCCCCACAAGCAAAAGAGCCCCGGCATCACGCCGGGGCTCTTGATGGGGACGCGGAGCGTGCAGCGTCTGAGGGTCAGACGTCCAGCAATTCCTCATTGGCGAACTCGGCCTTGTCCGAGATGAATGCGAAGCGTGCCTCGGCCTTGGTTCCCATCAGGCGCTCCACCGAATCCGCCGTGGTGTCGCGGTCGTCGGCAAGCAGGACCACCTTCAGCATGGTGCGCTTGGCGGGATCCATGGTTGTTTCCTTGAGCTGCGCCGGCATCATCTCGCCGAGGCCTTTGAAGCGGTTCACCTCGACTTTGGCGTTGGCGCTGAACTCGCTCTTGATCAACGCCGCCTTGTGCGCGTCGTCGCGGGCATAGATCGACTTCGTGCCGTTGGTCAGCTTGTAGAGCGGCGGCACGGCCAGGAAGAGGTGGCCCTCGTCGATCAGCCGCGGCATCTGCCGGTAGAAGAAGGTGATCAGCAGCGAGGCAATGTGCGCGCCGTCGACGTCGGCGTCGGTCATGATGATGATGCGCTGGTAGCGCAGGTCCTCTTCGCGATACTGCGCAAGCATGCCGCAGCCGATCGCCTGCACGAGATCGGCGAGCTGCGTGTTTGCCGTCAGCTTGTCCTTGCCGGCCGATGCGACGTTGAGGATCTTGCCGCGCAGCGGCAGCACGGCCTGGGTCTTGCGGTCGCGCGCCTGCTTGGCGCTGCCGCCGGCCGAATCGCCCTCGACGATGAAGAGTTCTGAGCCGTCCAAGCCCGCATCGCTGCAGTCGGCGAGCTTGCCGGGCAGGCGAAGCTTCTTGCCGGCGGTCTTGCGCGCGGTTTCCTTTTCCTGGCGCCGCCGCAGCCGGTCTTCGGCGCGGTCGATCACGAAGTCGAGCAGCCTGTTGGCCATATTCGGATTGCCCGACAACCAATGGTCGAACGGATCCTTCATCGCCTGTTCGACGATGCGCTGCGCTTCCGCTGTGGCGAGACGGTCCTTGGTCTGACCCTGGAATTCAGGCTCGCGCACGAACACCGAGAGCATCACGGCTGCACCCACCATCACGTCTTCCGACGTAATGGACGACGCGCGCTTGCCCTGGCCGACGCGCTCGGCGTGATCCTTCAGGCCGCGCAGAAGCGCGCTGCGCAGGCCGGATTCGTGCGTGCCGCCGTCCGGCGTCGGCACGGTGTTGGTGTAGGAGGAGAGGAAGCCGTCGGCATCGGCGGTCCAGGCCACGGCCCATTCGCAGGCGCCATGCGCGCCGTTGCGGCCCGATTTGCCGGAGAAGACGTCAGGATGCACCAGCGTGTCGGCGTGGATCGCAGCCGCCAGATAATCCTTGAGGCCACCGGGGAAGTGGAACGTCGCCTCCGCCGGCACGTCCTCGACGCCCTTGAGCAGTTCGGGCGCACAGTTCCAGCGGATCTCGACGCCGCCGAACAGATACGCCTTCGAGCGCGTCATCTTGAACAGGCGCTGCGGCTTGAACGCGGCCTTGGCGCCGAAGATGTCGGTGTCGGGCTTGAAGCGCACGCGCGTGCCGCGGCGATTGTTGACCTTGCCGAGATCCTCGAGCTTGCCCTTCGGGTGGCCGCGCTCGAACGTCATGCGATAGAGCTTCTGGCTGCGCGCGACCTCGACCTCGAGCAGCGAGGAGAGGGCGTTCACAACGGAGATGCCGACGCCGTGCAGGCCGCCCGAGGTCTCGTAGACCTTGGAGTCGAACTTGCCGCCCGAGTGCAGCGTGCACATGATGACTTCGAGCGCCGACTTCTTCGGAAACTTCGGATGCGGATCAATCGGGATGCCGCGCCCGTTGTCGATGACGGTCAAAAAGCCGTCCGCGCTCAAATCGACTCCGATGAAGGTCGCATGCCCTGCCAGCGCCTCGTCCATCGAATTGTCGATGACCTCGGCGAAGAGATGATGCAACGCCTTCTCGTCGGTGCCGCCGATATACATGCCGGGCCGCCGGCGCACCGGTTCCAGGCCTTCGAGCACCTCGATATCGGCCGCGGTGTAGTCGGCCTCCGCACCGCTCGCACGCGAGGTTGCCTTGGCGGGCGCGCGGGATTTGGGCTCGTCACCGCCAAAAAAGTCGTCTTTGGCTTTCGGTTTCAGCTGCTTGGACATGAATCTTGATGTGCTTTCAGGGCCGCGGAGGCGGCGAATCGGTTAGGCCGACTATGCCACGGCTCGTTTGAAAAGGTCATCGCGTGCCGGCTGGCCGGTCCGCGTGGCAGCCGATGCCAGCGATTTTACGCCACAGGCCCACCAATTCCCGGCAATTTGACGTCTGCGCCCGATCTGGGTCGGGATTTGTGACTTGATGTCACACAAGCCCTTGGCTTACCAGTCTTTTTCATCGAGCAGACCTCAAGGTGGGGCGGGAAGGCGATCTGGAATGGAGCATTATGCGCACGCACTGGCCGACTTCGTGCGTGCTCACCAGGCCTGGGCGGCCCCGATCGTGTTCCTGCTGGCCTTCGGGGAGTCGCTCGCCTTCATCTCGCTTTTGATCCCGGCCTGGGGCGCGTTGGTCGCGATCGGCGCGCTGATCGGCGCCAGCGGCATCAGCTTCTATCCAGTCTGGATCGCCGGCGGCATCGGCGCGGCGCTGGGCGACTGGGTCTCCTACTGGTTCGGCTATCGCTACAAGGAGCGGGTCGCCCAGATGTGGCCGCTCTCGCGCTATCCGGAACTCCTGCCCAGGGGCGAGGCCTTCGTGCGGAGCTGGGGCGTGCCCAGCATCTTCATCGGCCGCTTCTTCGGTCCGTTGCGTGCGTCGGTGCCGCTCGCAGCCGGCATCTTCGAGATGCCCTATTGGAGCTTCCAGGCCGCCAATTTCGTCTCGGCGCTGGTCTGGTCGGCCGCGCTGCTTCTGTTCGGCGACGTGCTTGCGAAGTTCATGGAATGGCTCTGGCGGGTGATCTGACGCCAAAACCTTGACGAAAACCGGATATGGCTTTATAGCCGCGCGCCATGATCAACGCCGCGACCATTCTGTTCGCCCGTCGCCGCCGCCGCAGTCTTGCGGTTTGGGCGGTCGATCGCGTTTGAGATCATCGTCTTTGCCGCCGGATCCGATCCGCGGCATTCTTTCTCCTGTCAGCGCGATCTGATCCGGCGGCCCCCAAGGAGGCCAGCAGGAGACCACGATGTACACGCCACCCTTTTTCAAGCAGGACCGCACCGCGAGCCTGAAATTCGCAGGCGAGCGCGGCTTCGGCACCATGTGCGCCTTCGACGGCCACAAGCCGGTCGCCTCGCCGCTGCCTTTCTACCTGACTTATGCCGCTGACGGCACGCCGCAGGCCGCCTTTCATGTCGCCCGTCACAATCCGATGCTAAAACTGGCAGGCGACGCGGCGTCCTGGCTGCTCGCGGTCAACGGCCCCGATGCCTATGTGTCGCCGGACTGGTACGTCTCGCCGGATCAGGTGCCAACCTGGCTCTACCAGTCGGTGCATCTGAGCGGGCCGGTGCGGCTCCTTTCGGATGACGAGTTGGCGGTGCAGATCGACACGCTCAGTGAGAAGTTCGAAAACTGGCTGTTGCCGAAGACGCCGTGGACGTCGGGCAAGATGACGGCCGGCAGGCTGGAAGCGTTGAAGAAGGGAATTGTAGGGCTGGTCATGACGGTTGAGGTGGTCGAAGGCAGCTTCAAGCTCAACCAGCACAAGTCCGACGCCGATTATGCGGCGATTGCCAATGCGCTCGGCGCGCAGCCCGCTGCCGACGCCAGGGAGATCGCGCAACTGATGCAGGACGTGAGGCCGGAAGCCTTCGCGAACGAAACGAACATGCTCGAAAGGAGCGCGCCATGAGCCTGACTGAAACGAGGAAAGCACCGACCACTGGCGCTACGAAGAAGCCGGCCACCGTCTTCGTCGACGGCGGCTCGGGCACCACCGGCCTCGGCATCAACGAGCGGCTGAAGCTCCAGAGCGACGTTGCGGTGAAGACGATCGCCGACGACAAGCGCAAGGACCCCACAGCGAAGAAGGCGCTGATGCAGGAGGTGGATCTCGTGATCCTCTGCCTGCCGGATGATGCCGCCAGGGAAACCGTCGCGCTCATCGACAGCATGGGACCGTCGGGCCCGAAGGTGCTGGACGCCTCGACCGCGTATCGGGTCGCGCCCGACTGGGCCTATGGCTTTCCGGAGCTGACACCCGACCAGGCCGGCAAGATCAAGGCGGCGAAGAAGGTGTCCAATCCCGGTTGCTATCCGACCGGCGCGATCGCGCTATTGCGGCCGATCGTCGATGCCGGCCTGTTGCCTTCGGATTATCCCGTCACCGTCAATGCGGTGAGCGGCTATTCCGGCGGCGGCAAGTCGATGATCGCAAGCTTCGAAGACGGCAGCGCGCCGTCCTTCGAGCTCTACGGCCTCGGCTTCGAGCACAAACATCTGCCGGAGATGCAGCTCTATTCGAACCTGACGCGACGGCCGATCTTCATCCCGTCGGTCGGCAACTACCGGCAGGGCATGCTGGTCTCGGTGCCGCTTCAACTCGACACGCTGCCCGGCAAGCCTGATGGTGCGGACCTGCAAGCCGCACTGGCAAAGCGTTACGCCGGCTCGAAGTATGTTTCGGTGATGCCGCTTCAGAACGAGACGACCAAGGGCCGCAAACTCGAGCCAGAAGCGCTCAACGAGACCAACATGCTCGAGCTCTACGTCTTCGCCAGCGACAAGTACCATCAGGCGGTGCTGGTCGCGCGGCTCGACAATCTCGGCAAGGGCGCCTCGGGGGCCGCCGTGCAGAACATGCGGCTGATGCTGGGCCTGCCGGAGGAGTAGGGCACGGTAGTGCCCCGGACGCAGTGCAGCGCCTCTTGGCGGTGCGCTGCAGAGCCGGGGCCCATTGTTACTTTGCTGCAGCTTCTGGGTCCCGGTTCGCGCTTCGCGCGTCCGGGACAGGAGGCCTCAGTACTTCGCGATGATCGGTCCGCCGAACCTGTAGTTGATGCGGGCGGTGATCAAGTCGACGTCCTGGCCGATGCGGTCGGTACGTGAGAACGTGCCGACGGGCGCCAGCACGCCGTTGGCCGTGAGGGTAACGTCGCGCCGGCCCATGAACAGATGGTCGTATTCGAGGCCGACCGACCAGTTCGGCGCAAAGCCGTATTCGATGCCGACGCCGACCGTGCCGCCCCAGCGGGTCTCGTCGGCGCCGTCGAACTCGGCCCCGGCCAGACCGCCCGTACCGATGCCGCGGTAGCGATCGCGGGTGACGGCGGCGCCGCCCTTCGCGTAAAGCAGTGCGTTGTTCCAGGCGTAGCCGACCTGGCCGGTGAAGAGGCCGAAGGCATCGACGCGGGTGCGGTTCGCGACGCCGAACACGGCGCTGGTATTCCGGCCGGAGAGGTCGGCCCAGTCGCCCTGCGCTTCGAGACCGAACACGAAGGCGCTGCTCTGCCAGCGATAGCCGATCTGGCCGCCAGCGACGGCGCCCGTCGCATCATGGCATCCCTCGGCAGTTGCAGGGGAGAAACCAACCGTCTGGTCCCAGCACTTGTGCGACGTGCCATAGCCGCCGTTGGCGCCAATGTAGAAGCCGCTCCAATTGTAGACCGCAGCGATCATCGGCGGCGCCTTGGTGTAGGGGCGGGCGGCGAGATCAGCGGCGTTGGCCTGGGTCACGACGGTTGCGAGTGAGATCGCGCCGAGCGCGGATATCATCTTCCAGTTCATGTTTGCCCCGAATCAATCAATTGCGATGAGCGAATATAGCTGCGGACGGGTGACAACCTGTAGAGGCAATCCGGGACGCCGGTTGTTTTTGCCGCAATGTCACCCTTCCGCAACACCGCCGGTTGATGCCGGGGCTGCTTGCAGAGTAGGCAGGCTGGTCTAGCTAAGGACCTGCCGAAGTGAGTGACGCCATGGATGAGACAACGTTGCAGTTCTACCGGGAGAACGCGGAGTCTTATGCCGGATGGGCCAAGGCGCCCTCGACGCGGCTGCGCGGTTTTCTGGCTTTGCTGCAACCCAGTAGCTCGATCCTCGAACTCGGCTGTGGTGCCGGCAATCATTCGGCGGTGATGCTGGCCGAAGGTTTTTCGGTGCGCGCTACCGACGGCTCGCCTGAGATGGCCGAGATCGCGTCGCGGCGGCTCGGTCATCCCGTCGAGGCGATGCGGTTCGACCAGCTTGACGCGCACGAGGCCTATGACGGCGCCTGGGCCAGCGCCTGTCTCCTGCACGTGCCGCGCGACGAGCTCGCCGGCATCCTGGCGCGGATTCATCGCGCGCTCAGGCCGTCAGGAGTGTTCTATGCCAGCTACAAGATGGGCGAGGGCGACGGCCGGGACAGCCTGGGGCGCTATTACAATTATGCGTCGCCAGAATGGCTCGAGGCGGCCTACGCCACCGCGGGGCCATGGATCACGCTGTCGTCGGACAGGAACGTGATCCAGAGCTTTGACGAGACGCCGGCGAACATGCTGCATCTCGTCGTTCGCAAGGCCTGATCTCAAAGCAGGGCCTGATCTCAAACCGCCTTGAAGATCGCCACCGCCAGCACCGCCTGTGCGACGAAGCCGACGGTGAAGGCCAACGTGCGGAAGATCGGGATCCCGAGCGCATAGACGATCAGATGCGCGACGCGCGACCAGAAATAGACGGCGCAAGCAAGCACCGTCCATTTCGAGGAATAGTCGATGGCGTTCAGGATCAGCACCAGCGGTGCGAACAGCACGAGGTTCTCGACGGCATTGTCATGCGCGAACATCAGGCGGTTCGCCCATTCCGACTGCGGCTTGTCGGCGCGCGAGGGATTGGCCATCGCGCCACCGAGACCGCGAATCTGGCAGCGGTTGATGGTGTAGGGAATCCAGAGGATTCCGGTCAGGACCACCGTCAGTGTCAGCCAGAACAGTTCACGCGTCATAACCCGGTCCCCTCTGTCGTCGCTGTGTTGAGAGCGAGCTTATACAAGCGCGCAAGATTGCGCCATGCGCAAAGAATTCTCCACTATGCGCGAACTCTGACATAGCTGCCGGGGGCGTCCTCGATCGGAGGCAGCGCTTCGCTGCCGACCGTGCGCGCCGGCACCTCCGCGGGATCGAGTGTGCCAAGCCATTGGCGCCAGTCCGGCCACCACGAGCCCTTGTGCTCGACCGCGCCTTTCATCCACTCGGCGACGTTGACGTCCTTGACGTTGTCGTTGGTCCAGTACTGGTACTTGTTCGAGGCGGGCGGGTTGACGACGCCGGCGATGTGGCCCGAGCCGGACAGCACATATTTCACCGGACCGCCGAAGAACTGCGAGCCGTACAGCACCGATTCCGCCGGCGCGATGTGGTCTTCGCGGGTGGCAAGATTGTAGACGGGCACCATGACCTTGGAGAGGTCGAGCAGGGTGTTGTCGAGCACCATCGTGCCGGTCGACAGCCGGTTCTCCAGATAGCAATTGCGCAGATAGTAGGAATGGTTCGACGCCGTCATGCGCGTGGCGTCCGAATTCCAGTGCAGCAGGTCGAACGCGCTCGGCTGCTGGCCTTTGAGGTAATTGCTGACGACATAGGACCAGATCAAATCGTTGGAGCGCAGCATGTTGAAGGCCATCGCCATCTTGGACCCTTCGAGCACGCCGGCCGCCTTCATGTCCTGCTCCAGCGCAGCGATCTGCTCCTCGTCGACGAACACGAGAAGGTCGCCCGCATGGGTGAAGTCGACCTGTGCCGCGAAGAACGTCGCGGACGCCACGCGCTGGCGGCGCTTCTCGGCGAGCCAGGCCAGCGTCGTCGCGAGCATGGTGCCGCCGACGCAATAGCCGGCGGTGTGCACCTTCATCTCGCCAGTGACCTTCTCGATCACGTCCATCGCCGTGAGCGGGCCTTCCTTCATGTAGTCTTCCCAGCTCTTGGTGCCGAGCCGCTTGTCGGGATTGACCCATGAGATCACGAACACGGTGACGCCCTGGTCGACGCACCACTTGATGTAGGATTTCTCCGGCTTGAGATCGAGGATGTAGAACTTGTTGATCCAGGGCGGGATGATCAGGAGCGGCGTGCGCAGCACATTCTCCGTGGTCGGAGAATACTGGATCAGCTGCATCATCTCGTTCTGGTAGATCACTTTGCCCGGCGTCGTCGCCATGTTGACGCCGACGACGAGATTGTCCGGATTGGACTGTCGGATCTTCAGGACGCCCTTGCCGGCTGCGATGTCCTCGGCCAGCATCTTCAGGCCGCGCGCGAGATTTTCGCCGTTGCTGGCCACCGTCGCGCGCAGCACTTCCGGATTGGTCAGCACGAAGTTGGACGGCGACAGCGCGTTGGTGACCTGCTGGATGTAGAACTCCGCTTTGCGGCGGGTCTGCGGATCGAGCCCCTCGGCGTCGCGCACCAGCTCATGCGCGAATTTGGTCGTGAGCAGATAGAGCTGCATCACGAAATCGAAGAACTGGTTCGACTTCCATTCCGGATCGGCAAAGCGCTTGTCGCGCGGCGAGGGCGCGATCGCGGGCGGAACGTCCTGGCCAGCCATGCGGCGCGCCGCCGAGCCCCAGAGGTCCAGATAGTCCTTGGCGAGCCTGGTCTGGAGATCGGACGCGCGTGATGTATCCGACAGCCAGTATTCGGCGACCGCGGTGAAGGTCTTGACGACCTCGGTAAGCTCGGCCGGCGGACGATCCTGCACCTCGCCGCTCTCGCGGGGCTTGAGGTACGCAGCGAGCGCCTTGCCGCCGCTTTCCATCGCCCGCGCGACATTCATCGCGAAGGCTTCCGCATCGAACTTCGTGTCGGGTTTGGGCGTGTCGGTCGTGGCCATGCTCATGAGCAGAACAGTAACGATTCATTCCGTATTCGTCACCGCGAAGCTCGCATGTTTGGCGTTAAACACTCTCGAAGATGTGTTGCAGTGCGACAAATTTTCTTGGTTCCGTCACAATCGAGCCGCACCGCTCGGCTTGGTGGTCCCGGGCTGTTTTCTCGCTCGCGCCATTTGGGCAGCAATGGTTTGAGCTTGGGTGCGGACCTCGGTAAGGTTGCCGGGGCCGTGCTTTGGGACGAGTAGGGGATTTCCCAAGTGTTGGCGTTGAGGGACCTGCAAAAGTCGCGGCTGATCTGTGGCGCGCTGGTGATGGCGGCGCTTGCCATGGGCGGCTGCTCGAGCCAGCTCGCGGACATGACGCCCGCCGATGCGCAAGCGCATCCCAGGGAGCCCGGCAGCTATCTGCCGGTGCACGACCTGCCGCCGGATCGCGATCAGGCGGTCATCCCGCCGGACCAACGCGCCAAGATCGAGGCCGAGCTCGCTGCCGCGCGCGACCGTCAGGCCGTTGCCGGCAAGGACGCGAAGTAAGGCGCTGCAAGGTAATCGCTGGCGCCTCCGCCTTGCCGTGCTAAAAGACCTCAGTTCAGCCGAGAGTCAGGGCGAACGACTTCAGCCACCGCCGTCGATGATTGCTCTAAGCTTTTGATTTTGAGTGATTTTCGTGAACGAGGCGGGCGCCTTTTCGCATGGTCGTTATGGCCTGTCGATTCTGTCCTGACCGGTTGCCCGGAGCCGAGAGAGCCATGGAAGAATTTTACCGCATCCGCCGCCTTCCGCCTTACGTGTTCGAGCAGGTGAACCGGGCCAAGGCGGCCGCGCGGAATGCCGGCGCCGACATCATCGACCTCGGCATGGGCAATCCGGACCTGCCGGCGCCAGCGCACGTGCTGGAGAAGCTGAAGGAGACATTGGGCAAGCCGCGCACCGACCGCTACTCGGCCTCTCGTGGCATCAACGGCTTGCGCAAGGCCCAGGCCGGCTACTACGCCCGCCGCTTTGGCGTGAAGCTCAATCCCGACACCCAGGTCGTGGCGACGCTCGGCTCCAAGGAGGGCTTTGCCAACGTGGCGCAGGCGATCACTGCGCCCGGCGACGTCATCCTCTGCCCGAACCCGAGCTATCCGATTCACGCCTTCGGCTTTTTGATGGCGGGCGGCGTGATCCGCTCGGTGCCTTCGGAGCCAACCCCGCAGTTCTTCGAGGCGGTGGAGCGTGCGATCGTCCACTCGATTCCGAAGCCGCTGGCGCTGGTCGTCTGTTACCCGTCGAACCCGACCGCCTATGTCGCGAGCCTTGACTTCTACAAGGACCTGGTCGCGTTTGCGAAGAAGCACGAAATCCTGATCCTGTCCGATCTTGCTTACGCCGAGGTCTATTTCGACGAAAACAACCCACCGCCCTCGGTGCTGCAGGTGCCCGGCGCGATGGACGTCACCGTCGAGTTCACCTCGATGTCGAAGACCTATTCGATGGCCGGCTGGCGCATGGGCTTTGCGGTCGGCAATGAGCGCGTGATCGCGGCGCTCGCGCGCGTCAAATCCTATCTCGACTACGGCGCGTTCACGCCGGTGCAGGTCGCCGCGACCGCCGCGCTGAACGGCCCCGACGATTGCATCAGGGAGATGCGCGACACTTACCGCAAGCGGCGCGACGCGCTGGTGGAATCGTTCGGCCGTGCCGGCTGGGAGATCCCGCCGCCGGAGGCCTCGATGTTCGCCTGGGTGCCGCTGCCGGAAGCCTTCCGCACCGTCGGCAGCATGCAGTTCGCGACCCTGATGGTGGAGAAATCCGGCGTCGCGGTCTCGCCCGGCGTCGGCTTCGGCGAGCATGGTGAAGGATATATCCGCATCGCCATGGTGGAAAACGAGCAACGGATCAGGCAGGCCGCGCGCGGCGTGCGCCGCTTCCTTGAAAGCGGCATCGAAACGTTGCACAACGTCGTTCCGCTCGCCAATCGGCGTTAAGTTCTCTTCCGCAGGTTTTCTGAAGCATCATGGTTGCACCCCTGAAAGTGGGCATAGCGGGGCTCGGCACCGTGGGCGCCGAAGTTGTCCGTTTGATTGAAACGCAGGCCCGCGTGCTCGCGGGCCGCAGCGGACGCGGCATCCGCGTCGTCGCCGTCACCGCGCGCTCGAAGGCCAAGAAGCGCGCCGTCGACCTGCGCGGCATCGAATGGGTCAAGGATCCGCTTGCCCTCGCCACGCATCCCGGCATCGACTGCTTCGTCGAGCTGATGGGCGGCTCCGGCGATCCCGCGCTGGCGGCGGTCGAAGCCGCGCTCAGCGCCGGCAAGTCCGTCGTCACCGCCAACAAGGCGCTGCTCGCCAAGCACGGCCTCAAGCTGGCAAAAGCCGCTGAAAAGCACGGCGGCGCGCTGAATTTCGAGGCAGCGGTCGGCGCCGCGATCCCCGTCATCAAAACGTTACGCGAGGGTCTTGCCGGAACCGACATCAACCGCGTCTACGGCATCCTCAACGGCACCTGCAATTACATCCTGACCCGGATGGAGCAGGAGGGCCTGTCGTTCGCCGAATGCCTGAAGGATGCGCAGCGGCTCGGCTATGCCGAGGCCAATCCGTCCTTCGATGTCGACGGCCACGACACCGCGCAAAAACTCGCTATTCTTGCCAGCCTCGCTTTCGGCACGAAAGTTGCTCAAAGCGCGGTGTATGTCGAAGGCATCTCCTCCATCGCGCCGGAAGATCTCCGTGCCGCTGACGATCTCGGTTACCGGCTCAAGCTGCTCGGCGTCGCGGTTCGCACCGCCAAGGGCATCGAACAGCGCGTGCATCCGACCATGGTTCCAAAATCCTCCTCGATCGCACAAGTGATGGGTGTCACCAATGCGGTCACGATCGACGGCGAGGGCATCCCGCCGATCACGCTGGTCGGCCCCGGTGCCGGCGGCGCGGCGACCGCATCCGCCGTCGTTGCCGACGTCGCCGATGTCGCGCGCGGCATTCGCGCCAATCCGTTCGGCCGGCCGATTTCGCAGCTGCGCGATACCAAGAAGGCGCCGATGGAGCGCCACGAGGGCGGCTACTACATCCGCCTTCTGGCACGCGATTTCCCGGGCACCGCGGCTGCGATCGCGACCCGGCTCGCGGAGCAGAAGATTTCGATCGAGTCGATCGTGCAGCGCCACCCCAATGGCGGCGCTGCGCCGGCAAACGGCAAGGCGGTCCCGGTGCCCGTCATCCTGATCACCTATGCCACGCACGAGGACGCCGTGCGCCGCGCGCTCGCGGCCGTGCAGCGCGACAAGGTGATCAGCGGACGGCCGCAGGTGATCCGGATCGAGAAGAACTAGGCATGCTCCGGAAAAGTGTGAAGCGGTTTTCCGGGAAGAGCATGCTTAAACAATGACACGGTTCGAACGAACTGTGGGTGTTACGAGTTGATGCGGGTGGAGATTTCCGTCCAAACTGTTGCGAAGGAGTTAGCCGATGTCGACCCATATTTCAGTCCCGCCGCAAGCGTTGCTCGAGCGGATTCTCACGCTGGAGATCGTGCGCGTGACGGAGCGGGCGGCGGTGTCTTCGGCGCGTCTGCGCGGGCACGGCAATGAGAAGGCTGCCGACCAGGCCGCGGTGGACGCGATGCGGCGCGAGCTCAACAAGCTGCCGATCGAAGGCACCATCGTGATCGGCGAGGGTGAGCGCGACGAGGCGCCGATGCTCTTCATCGGCGAGAAGGTCGGCATGAACGCCGGCCCGAAAGTCGACATCGCGGTCGACCCGCTCGAAGGCACCACGCTGTGCGCCAAGGCCATGCCGGGCTCGATTGCCACCATGGCAATGGCCGACGGCGGCACGCTGCTGCACGCGCCCGACGTCTACATGCAGAAGCTTGCGATCGGCCCCGGCTACGCCAAGGGCGTCGTCGATCTCGATGCCACGCCGGCTGACAACGTCCGCCGCCTCGCCAAGGCCAAGGGTGTCCAGCCGGACGGCATCACCGTTCTCGTGCTCGACCGTCCGCGCCATGCCAGCATCATCGAGAGCGTGCGCTCGACGGGTGCCGCCGTGCGTCTGATCACGGACGGCGATGTCGCCGGCGTGATCCATTGCGCCGACCCCGACAATACCGGCGTCGATATGTATCTCGGCACCGGCGGTGCGCCGGAAGGTGTGCTCGCGGCCGTGGCGCTGCGCTGCATCGGCGGCCAGATGCAGTGCCGCCTCATCCTCGACTCCGACGAGAAGCGCGAGCGTGCCGCCAAGATGGGCGTCAACGATCCCAAGATGATCTACGGCATTGAGGACATGGCCCGCGGCGACTGCCTGTTCGCCGCCACCGGCGTCACCACGGGCTCGCTGCTCTCGGGCGTCAAATTCCGCAAGGATGGCGTGATCGAGACCGAGACGGTCGTGATGCGCTCCGTCACCGGCACCGTGCGCTACATCAAGGCCGAGCACCGCGAGCTGGCGAAGTTCCACCTGGACTAAGTCACAACGTGCGGCCGTCATTCCGGGCCTGCGCCTCGCGGCGCCCCGGCATGACCAAGAACAAGCAATACACAGGGAAGCGTCGATGTCTGACCTCACCGCCGTCAAAGCCCTGGTGTTCGACGTGTTCGGCACCGTCGTGGACTGGCGCACCAGCCTGATCACCGATTTCATGTGGTGGGCGAAGGGCCGCGGCATCGCCGCCGACTGGACCGCGTTGGTCGACGGCTGGCGCGGCATGTACATGGCCTCGATGGACGACGTGCGCAAACATCCCGAGCGCGGCTATGTCATGTTAGATGATCTGCATCGCCGCTCGCTCGAAAAGCTGGTCGCGCAATTTTCGATCAAAGACCTGACCGAAGCCGATCTCGATCACCTCACCAAGGGTTGGCACCGCCTGCACCCGTGGCCCGACAGCGTCGCCGGTCTGACGCGGCTGAAGTCGAAATTCGTGATCTCGCCGCTGTCGAACGGCAATGTCGCGCTGCTGACCAACATGGCGAAATTCGCAGGGCTTCCCTGGGACCTCATCATGTCGGCCGAACTGTTCGAGCACTACAAGCCCGACTCTGAGGCCTATCTCGGCGCCGCGTGCCTGCTGTGCCTCAAGCCGGAGCAGGTGATGATGGTCGCCGCCCACAACGGCGATCTCGCCGCCGCGCAGAAGAATGGTCTGAAGACCGCCTTCGTGGCGCGGCCGACCGAATACGGTCCGCTCCAGAAAGTCGACTTCGAGGCGACTGGCAATTGGGACATCGTCGCGAAGGATTTTGGCGGCATCGCCGACAAGCTCGGGTGCTAGGGCGGCTGACACCCATGCGAGGCGGACGAGGCCCGGATGCTGAATATGAAGGCCATGGCTCAGCCTTGCAGCACGTGCCAGGGAGCAAAGGCGTTGTTTACGCCCTCGAGCGCCGGTCCGAGTTGCGGCACATGCCGCAGCAGGACCGATTTCATTCCGTTGTTGTGGATCCAGTCCAGACCGAAGTTGGTGTAGACTTCCGCCCGGTAGTCGTCGGTGAAAAACCGGTCGCTCTTGAGACGCCGCGATGCCATCAGTATGAAGATGCGGAAGGCGGTATCGCTGAAGCCAAAACCGTCCGGCAGGTCCTCGGCCAATAGTCCGACCATCAGATCAACGCGATCGACGTCGCCCTTGTAGATCGCGCGCATCTTCCTGGCCGCGCCGGGGATGCTGGTGATTTCCTCGAATGTCTTGACCCGCTTCTTTCCGACCAGCTCGCGGAAACGGTTGTAGCGCGGCACGCCGCGCTCGCGGTCGCGCATGATATCGATCGCGGCCACATCGAGCAACGGCTGGCCGTCTTTCGTGAACTGGCGCAGGAAGTTGGGATAATTATGGAGGCGAATGGCGCCGGGATGAGCGGTGCCGAAGGAGTACATCAGGTTGGCGAAGCCGTGCGTCTCCATGAACTTGCGGGAGACGCCTCCCTGCATATCGACCAGCTTGCAGTGTTCGACCTCTGCGGCTTCGAGCCGCCGCACATCCATGTCGTCCGGGATCAGCGGGTGCAGGCGGTAGACGGCGGTGAATTCCTCAGTCATGGCGTAGGGCGCGCTGTGCTGCTCCGTCGGAGAACCGATGATGCCATAGGCGGCTTCGCTGTTCTTGCCGAGCACCGCGCGCAGCACCCGATACGGTATCCCCGACCAATTGGCGTGCATGCTGAAGTCCAGCGCAGGATGGCCGAGGATGCCTGGCGTCCATTCGACGGTGTGGATCTTGGCGATCAGGGCCGCGTTGATCAGGCGCGCACGCTGGAATAGCTCCTCGTCATCCCAGGTCGGATACCGCGTCTTCAAGCCGTCGCAGATGATATTGTGCTCGCGTGCGAAGAGGTTGTGCAGCAGGCTGAGCCCGACCCACCAATTGTCATTGAAGCCGGTGAGATCGGCGCCCGGATGGACTGGATCGGCTGGAAGCATCCCATCATCGCCGACCGTGATCTTTCCATCGAGCCCGGAACGGATCTGCATCTGCCTCGCGCGGTCGCTGCCGTAGATCTGTCCGGCGTCCCACCAGTGCGAGTTGAGGTTGCGGAACGTGGGGATCGCGCCGAGCCATGGTTCACGTGGCGTCTCGTCGCAAACGGTCCGACGGATCTTCATGCAGCCGTCGATCCGCTCCTCCTTGGGCCAAGTGTCGCCCGGCTTGAGCGGGACTTTGAACTCGCTTCCCGACCCAGGCACCCCGTGGCTGAACCAGTTATGGGTTTCGAACTGGATCCAGGCCGCAGCCAGCAGATTGAGGCTGGTCGCGGGAATAAATTCGTCGCGCGCCAGCAATTCCTTCGAAATCACGCGCGGATTGGGTTCGAGCAGATCGTCTACGCTGTCCGGCACGCATTCCGGCAGCGCGAAATTGCGTCCGAACCGGGCACCAGCCATCCCCATGCGCGGATGGTCGAGGCTGTTGAAGGAGCCGTCGGCGGAGCGCCACCGGTCATTGCCCGTGCTCCAGCCAGGCAATGTCGTGCCGTAGCCGGTATGGTGCAGATTGTGCTTCCGCAGCCGGTCGCGGAACGCCGAAAGATTGGCAGCTCCGAGCAGGGTCGGCAGTTTGTCCCATGTGACAAAGAAGTTGATGGCCCGATAGACAACGTCCTGGACCCCTTGGAGCAGGTCACGATGGAAGACAAAACCATCGTTCTCGCGGGACATTGACGCTCCCAAACACAACCGCGTGAAATTAGCTTCATTTGCAACTAGTAAGTGCAGTTCAGCAGCCCCAAAATGCCCGTTTGCCAACGCCGCCGGAGGCCTCACGAATTGCAGTTCTTTGCCGGTCGGCCGGACGGCGGTGATCGTTCGGATGGTCCGGGCGGCGCGTGCGCCACCCGAACCTGATCCGACGATCTACAACGTCATCTGCATCGGTTCGGGATAATAGTGGAAGCCTTCACCGGCCTTGGCGACATGGCCATAGCCGGGCCAGGCGAAGTGATAGGACATCACAGGCGTCTTGTTCGCCGCAAGCATAGTCAGCAGTTTCACGCGCGACTCGGCCGCCTGCTTCGGGTCGGTGTCGTAGGAAAATTCCATCCGGGGACGCTCGAGCAGCAGCACGGGATGATGTGAGAGATCGCCGAGGAAGGCGAAGGACTTGCCGGCCGACGAGACCATGAAGATGGTGTGGCCGACGGTGTGACCGGGCGCTGCGATCGCCTGTATGCCGGGCAGGAATTCCTGGCCGTCCTTGAAGAACACGATGCGGTCACGGACCGGCAGCAGGTTCTTGCGGGCGTGAACGACGAAGTCCTTGACCGGACTCCCCAGCTTGCTTTCGTCGGTCCAGAAGTCGAAATCGGTCTGCGAAATGTAGATCTGCGCGTTCGGAAACAGCGGCTTGCCGCCGTCGTCCACGATGCCCCCGATGTGGTCGATATGGGCATGCGAGCAGACCACCGCATCGATGTCACCAGGCTTGATGCCGGCCTCGGTCATGCTCTTCTGCTGCCGGCCGGTGGTGGCGCCGAACATCTTGGATGAGCCCATGCCGGTATCGAACAGGATGAGCTTGTCGCCCGTGTTCACGATCGGCGAGTTCTGCTCCAGCACGACATTGTCCGGCGACAGGAAATTGTCGGACAGCATCTTCTTCACCTCTTCCTTGGAAACGCCGGTGAAGGTGCCGGAGGGATCGCCGAGCGGCAGCGGTCCGTCGGAGACGACGGTGACTTCTGCGTCGCCGAGCACGAAGCGGTGCCAGTAGGGCGTTTGCGTGCCGAGCTTGGGAGCGCGCGCCATCGCGCTGCTGCCGAACATGGCGCTGGCGCCAAGTCCGGCGCCAAGCGACAGCAGGGATCGACGTGAGACATTGAGTGTCATTCGTTTCCTCCACTTTATTCTTTTGAGCTGCGCGAATTTGTCGCGCGTTATGTCGGCCTGAAGCCAGCGGTGAGATGCTGCGCCGGTTCAGACACGCTAGCAAGTGGAATTGGTTTGCGGATGATCGCGGCTTGTCGCAGTTGGCGGTGCAATTCCGGCGCGCGACAAAAGACGTTCGTCGCTGACTTTTGTCGTCAGCACGATCCGGTCAAGCCTGCCGCAATGCAATCAATGATTGTGTCGCGATTATGTCGTCTAACCACGCGATGCGATCGGACGGTAAGATTTTTTAGGTCGCGAACGCTGTCTTACGCTATTCTCAGCGTGAGGTCATTGCCTTCCGTCTCTGCAAAGCCCGCCTGCAAGACCTCTTCGCGCTTGTGGCGCAGATGCGCACGCAGGATGTGCGAGAGGCCGGCGCCATCGCGCCGCTGCAGCGCGTTCAGGATCGCCTCGTGCTCGCTGACGGCAAATGCCCAACGCTGCGGCGTCATCGGCGTGACATAGCGCGCGCGGCGGATGCGCGCGGTCACGGACGTATACAGCCCCGCAAGCACCGGGTTTCCGGCCGCAGCGACGATGCCTTCGTGAATGGCGCGGTTGCCGCGATAGTACTGGATCAAATCGCCCTCGCGATAATGCCGCACCATGTCCGCGTGCGCGGCGGCGATCGCGTCGATCTCGGCATCGGTGATGCGTTCGCAGGCGAGCTCGCCGGCGAGCGCCTCGAGACCCTGGCAGACCTCGAACAGGTCGCGCATGTCCTTGTCGGTCAGTTTCGCGGCGCGCGAGCCGCGATGGGGCAGGAGCTGCACGAGCCCTTCGGCTGCGAGCACCTTGAGCGCCTCGCGCAGCGGTGTGCGCGAAATCTCGAGCCGCTCGCACAGCTCGCGCTCGGGAATCCGCGCGCCCGGCGGGATTTCGCCGTCGAGCAGGATGGCGCGGATACGGCCGACGACGTCCTCATGAAGCATGGGTCTCAGGTCCATTTGAATGCAAAATCGAAGATACATGCGCAGTATTGCAAGTTTTAGCTTGAAAAACGATAATTTTGCATTCAAAAATGTAAAAAACAGAAGGACATGAGGAAATGGACCAGCAGGTCGAGGCGGAAGACCTCGTTTTCGAGCGCCAGGACGGCATCGGGCGGATCACTTTCAACCGACCGCAGGCGCGCAACGCCTTCACCTTCGCGATGTACGAGCGGCTCGCCGCGATCTGCGAAGAGGTCAATGACGATCATGCGATCAAGGTGCTGGTGCTGCGCGGGGCCGGCGACAAGGCGTTTGCCTCGGGCACCGACATCAATCAGTTCCGCGAGTTCAAGTCGCCGCAGGACGCGATCGACTACGAGAACCGGATCGATCGGGTGCTGACCACGCTCGAGGCGTGCCGGGTGCCGACGATCGCGGCGATCAACGGGTTCTGCACCGGCGGCGGTGCGGGCATTGCGGCGGCCTGTGACCTTCGCATCGGCACCAGAAGCGCGAAAATCGGCTTTCCCATCGCCCGGACACTGGGCAATTGCCTGTCGATGTCCAATGTCAGCCGTCTCACGGCGCTGATCGGCGCCGCGCGCGTCAAGGATCTGATCTTCACCGCGCGCCTCGTTGACGCCACGGAGGCCGCAAGCGTCGGGCTGCTCGGCGAGGTCGTCGAGGATCTTGCCGCGCTCGACCGGCGTGCCGACGAGGTCGCGCGGCTCGTCGCCAGTCATGCGCCGCTGACGCTGAATGCGACCAAGCAGGCCGTGGCGCGCCTGCAAAGGCGGCTGACGCGGGACGAGGGCGAAGACCTCATCCTGATGTGCTACACGAGCCAGGATTTTCGCGAAGGGCTCGATGCTTTCCTCACCAAGCGCGCGCCGCAATGGCGCGGCCAATAGGACGGGCCGATGCAAAGCGATCGATCGCAATCCAATTCCCGCCGTTCGGGGCCGCTTGCCGGCCTCAAGGTCATCGATCTCACCCATGTCATGGCCGGGCCGACCTGCACCCTGATGCTGGCCGACATGGGCGCCGACGTCATCAAGATCGAGAAATCGCCGAACGGCGACGATACCCGCCATTCGGTCCCGCCGAAGATCGGCGATGAGGCGGCCTCCTTCCTGATGATGAACCGCAACAAGCGCGGCATCGTTCTGGACCTCAAGACCGACGGCGGCAAAGCGGTGCTGCGACGGCTGATCGCGGACGCCGACGTGCTGGTCGAGAACTTTGCGCCCGGCGCGATGGAGCGCCTCGGCTTCGGATACGAGGCGCTGCACGAAAAATTCCCGGCGCTGATCTATTGCTCGCTGTCGGGCTTCGGCCGTACCGGTCCTTACAAGCACCGCCGCGGCTTCGATCTGGTCGCCCAGGCCATGAGCGGCATCATGAGCTTTACCGGCGAACGTCCCGACGGTCCGCCCGTGAAGTGCGGTCCGCCGCTGTCCGACATCACCGCCGGCCTGCTCGCGAGCATGGGAATCCTCGCGGCGTATACGCACCGCCTCAAGACCGGCGAAGGGCAGTGGGTCGAGACCTCGCTCTATGAGGCCGCGCTGGTGCAGACCTATTGGCAATCGACCATTGCGCTGGCCGCGGGCACCGCGCCGCGCGCGATGGGCTCTGCGCATCCGCTCAATGCGCCGTATCAGGCGTTCGAGGCCTCGGACGGCTGGCTCGTGGTCGGCGGCGCCAACAAGAAGCACTGGCTGTTGATGCTAGAGGCCCTCGGCGCGAGTGAACTCGCCGCCGATCCGCGCTTCGTCACCGGGGCCGACCGCATGGCGCATTTGAAGGAACTCGAAGCCGTCCTGAGCGAGCGCTTCCGCACCCAGACGCGGGCGCACTGGCTCGCGGCGCTGGACGAGAAGGGTGTTCCGTGCGGACCCGTGCACGACATGCTGGAGGCGCTCAGCGATCCGCAGACGCTGGCGCGCGAGATGGTCGTCGAGGTCGAGCACTCCACGCTCGGTCCGGTGATGACGATCGGTCTTCCCGTCAAGTTTTCGGAGACCCCAGGCAAAGTGCGTACGGGCGCGCCGGTCTACGGTGAGCATACGCGCGAGGTGCTGGCCGAGCACGGGTTCGACCAGAAGCAGATCGAAGCGCTCGAACAAGAAGGCGCAATCGTCCTGGCAGCAGGAAGACGCGAGGAACGCGTCGCCTGACCGGACGTCGAAAACGACAAGAACAAAAGACAAAAATCAGCTGGAGGACATCATGGGTCGGACGTCAACATTTCTGCTCTCCGCAGCCGCAACCCTGCTCGCCGGCACGATGCCGGCGCTCTCGGCCTGGCAGCCGCAAAAGCCGATCGAGTTCGTGGCGACCGCCGGGCCCGGCGGCGGCACCGACAATCTCGCGCGCGCCGTGCAGAACATCATCACCAAGCACAAGCTGACGGAGCAGCCGATCGTCGTCGTCAACAAGGGCGGTGGCAGCGGCGCGGAAGGCTATGTCTACGGCAAGGCGTCCGCCGGCGATCCCTACAAGGTGATCTTCGGCACGTCGAATGCCTGGCAGCAGCCGCTCGTCTCCAGGGTCGCCTTCAACTACACCGATCTCACCCCGATCGCGGCGATGGCGCAGGACGAGTTCCTGCTCTGGGTCAAGCAGGACTCGCCTTTCAAGACGACGGGCGACTATCTGAAGGCGGCCGCATCGGGCGAATTCAAGATGGGCGGCGCTCAGTCGAAGGATACCGACGAGGTGCTGACCCGCATGATCGAGAAGGCAGGTCATGTCAAGATGACCTACATCCCGTTCAAGAGCGGCGCCGAAGCTGCCGTGCAGCTCGCCGGCGGACACCTCGACTCCCACGTCAACAATCCCAGCGAGAGCCTCGGGCAATGGCGCGGTGGAACGCAGCGCCCGCTTTGCGTTTTCAGTCCGAAGCGACTGCCGCAGGGCGCGAAGATCACCGCGACCGAAGGCTGGGGCGACGTTCCGACCTGTGTCGAACAGGGCCTCGACATCAAGCAATATGAGCAGCCGCGGACGGTGTGGTTGCCCGGCAAGGTCACTCCGGACCAGGCCGCGTTCTATATCGACTTGATGAAGAAGGTGCAGGCGACGCTGGATTGGAAGGACTACATCGAGAAGAGCTCCCAGATCGACACGTTCCTGACCGGCACCGAGTTCGACAATTTCATCAAGGAGGACCTCGAGCGCGTCAGGCTGGTTGCGAGCGAGCAGGGCTGGTTGGTCAAGTAAGGCGGTGACACCGCAATGATGTTCTGACATCTCGTGACGGACCGGAGCCCTCGATGATCTCACGCCGTGCGCTTGAACTTGCGACCGCCATCCTCACCGGCAGCTTTGGTGTGGCCGTCGTTGTTTCCAGCCTCGACAACGGCATCGGCTGGTCCAGCGCGGGCGTGGATGCCGGGACGTTCCCGTTCCTGACCGGAATCATCATCGTGCTCGGAAGCCTCTACAATCTGGTGCGAGGCGTTCTGCCGGCCACGGCGCTCGCAAATGTTCCCATCGCGATCACGCCGATCGAGCTGCGCCGGCTTGCCGGCCTGTTCGTGCCGGCCGCGATTTTCGTTGCCGCGATCCCCTTGGCCGGGATGTACGTCGCCTCGTCGCTCTATGTCTTCGCAGTGCTTGCGATCCCCAAGTACCAATCCGTGCCGCGTGCTCTGGCCATGGCGGCGGCAACGGCGCTCGCGCTCTATGCCGTGTTCGAGCGCATGTTCCAGGTGAGCTTGCCGCACGGCGCGCTCGCCGCGGCGCTTGGCTTCTGACGGAGAGGCCGATGGACAATTTTGGGGAACTCCTTCACGGCTTCAGCATCGCGATCACAGTGCCGCATCTGGTGCTGATGGTTGTCGGCGTGCTGCTCGGTATTCTCGTCGGCGTGCTGCCAGGGCTTGGTGCGCCGAATGGGGTGTCGCTGCTGCTGCCGCTGACCTTCGGCATGCAGCCGGTGTCGGCGATTATCCTGCTCTCCAGCATGTACTGGGGCGCGCTGTTCGGCGGCTCGGTCACCTCGATCCTGTTCAACATTCCGGGCGAGCCGTCGTCGGTCGCGACCACCTTCGACGGCTATCCGATGGCCCGCGACGGCCGGCCGACCACGGCGCTCGCGACCGCCTTCGGCTCGGCGGCGTTCGGTGCGCTGATCGGCGTCATCCTGATCACCTTCCTCGCATCCTGGGTGGCGCAGGTCGCGCTTGCCTTCGGGCCGGCGGAATATTTTGCGGTCTACTTCCTCGCCTTCGCGAGCTTCGTCGGCATGGGCGGCGCGGCGCCGATCAAGACCATCGTGGCGCTCGCGATCGGTTTTGCCATTGCCGCGATCGGCATCGACACCGTCTCCGGCAGCGTGCGGCTCACCATGGGCGTTGACGAGCTGGTCAAGGGCGTGAATTTCGTCGTCGCCGTGATGGGCCTGTTCGGCATCGGCGAGCTGCTGGTCGCGGTCGAGGAAGAATTTCATGCCCGCGCGGTCTCCTCGAAGATCGAGTGGCGCGAGGTGTTTCGCGCGATCGGCCGCCTGCCACGGCATAGTGTTGCGTTGCTGCGCAGCGCGGCGATCGGGTGCTGGATGGGGATCACGCCGGGCGGCCCGACCGCGGCATCCTTCATGAGCTACGGCATTGCCCGCCGCTTCTCGCGCCGTGGCAAATACTTCGGCACCGGAGAGGTCGAAGGCATCATCTCGCCGGAGACGGCAGATCACGCCGCCGGCACCAGCGCGCTGCTGCCGATGCTTTCGCTCGGCATTCCCGGCTCGGCGACCGCGGCAGTCATGATGGGCGGGCTGATGATCTGGGGTCTCAATCCCGGGCCGATGCTGTTTGTCGACCAGAAGGACTTTGTCTGGGGCCTGATCGCCTCGATGTATGTCGGCAACATCGTCGCCGTCGCGCTGGTGCTGCTGACCGTCCCGGTCTTCGCCGCCCTGATGCGGATTCCCTTCGTGATCATCGCGCCGCTGATCGTGATCATCTGCGTCGTCGGCGCCTATTCGGTGTCGAACTCCTATCTCGACGTCGTCATGATGCTCGGCTTTGGCATCGTCGGTTATCTCTTCAAGAAGCTGTTCTATCCGCTGGCGCCACTCGTGCTCGCGATCGTCATCGGCGACAAGGCCGAGGACGCGTTTCGGCAGTCGATGCTGATGTCCAAGGGATCGCTCGGAATCTTCTTTGCCAACAAGCTGGTGACGTGCCTGATCGTGGCCGGCATCGCGCTGTTGCTGCTTCCGCTCGTGCTGCAGCTCCCGCGCCTCTGGCGCAAACCCGCATCTGCCGCGACCGGGACAACGGCCCAAGAGAAAGCTCAAGAGACAGCTCAAGAGACAGCTCGAGAGAAGGTGATCATATGACCGCAAAGCCGCTCATTGCACTGGCAATGGGAGATCCCGCCGGCATCAGCCCGGAGCTGACTGCAAGGCTCGTGGTGCAGGACGATATCCGCGCCTGCAGCCGGATCGTCGTGGTCGGTGACCGCCGCATCTTCGACCAGGGCGCGCGCATTGCCGGCGTCAAGCCCGAGCTGAAGACAATGGAGCAGGGAGCCGACTTCCGCGCAGCGAAGGGCGAGACGCTGTTCGTCGATCTCGGCCACCTCGATCCCAACGACGTCCAGCGGGGAGTTGCCAGCCTTGCCGGCGGCAGGTTCGCGCTTGCCAACTACAAGCACGCGCTCGAACTCGGCCGCGACAACCGCGTCGATGCCGTTTGCTTCACCCCGTTCAACAAGCAGGCGATGCGGCTCGCCCGCGCCGAGTATGACGACGAGATCGCGTTCTCTGCGGAAGTGGTCGGACTCAAGACCCCCGCAAGCGAATTCAATGTGCTGGACCGACTCTGGAACGCACGCGTGACGTCCCACATCCCGCTCAAGGACGTTGCCGCGCGACTGTCCAGCGAACGCATCCATCGCGCGCTCAAGCTGACCGATTCCTGCATGCGCAATGCAGGCTTCGCGCGGCCGCGCATCGCGGTCGCCGGGCTCAATCCGCATGCCGGCGACGGAGGCAATTTCGGCCGTGAGGAGATCGATGTTATTGCGCCGGTCGTCGCAGCCGGCCAGCGCGATGGCATCGCCGTGGAGGGACCGTTTCCCGCCGACACCGTGTTCCTGCGCGCCAAGGGCGGCGCCTTCGATGCGGTGCTGACGATGTATCACGACCAGGGCCAGATCGCGATGAAGCTGATGGGTTTCGATCGCGGCGTGACGTTGCTCGGCGGCTTTCCGTTCCCGATCTGCACGCCGGCGCACGGCACTGCCTACGACATCGCGGGCCAGGGCACTGCGTCGATCGGCGCCAGCCGCGCCGCGGTGTTGCTCGCGGCGGAGATGGCCGCGCCGCGCGCTGCCTGATTGCACGCGCTGACCTGGCGTTACTTCGCGACAGGCGTCACGAGCTCCTTATCCGCTGTATCCACCACAAAGACCGCCAGCAGCTTCGCGGGCTCGGTGTCGCTGGCGTTGGCGCTGACGGAATGGCGGTCGCCGGGCTTTTCAGAAAAGTTCTCTCCCTTGTGATAAACCTTGGCAGGCTCGTCATTGACCTGACTGCGGATCGCTCCTTCCAGGATGGTGGCATAGATGAATGCGGAGCGCGGGTGCATGTGGGCCGGCGAGGAGCCTCCAGGGCCGTATTCGACCAGCACGCCCTTCATGCTCTTGCCGGGGACATTCGGCAGCGCCTGATCGAACACGACCGTCACCTTGGCCGATGGCGTAGCGGTCTCGGCGGCGTGTGCCGTCAGGAGAGATGCGGTATAAATCGCCGTTGCGATCAGCAATCTGCGCATGGGATTCCCTTTATTGCCGTTTCTGTCGTGATCTGTGGGACTTGCGAGTCTTCAGAGCGTCTCGAGCCATGTCGCGAGCGGGGTTTTTCCGAGCCGCGCCTCGCCGAGCGGGTTCAGCGATCTGTCGTCAATGGGAGCGCCGTAATAGGTTGCTTTTGGATCTCCCACCACAGGTCGGGCGTCGCCAGACGCCTTCAGGCGCCGTGCGATAAATTCATTGAAGGGAGCCTTCTCGGGCCCTGCGATATCGATCGTGCCGTTGAGCGGCTGGCCCATCGCGACCTCCGCGAGGCGATCGGCGACGTCCTCGGCCGCGATCGGCTGAAACAACGCCGATGGAACGACAATCCGGTCCTCGGTCGCACCCATATCGCCGATGGCGCCGAGGAATTCGAAGAACTGGGTGGCGCGGACGATCGAGTAGGGCACCGGAGATGCCTTGACGATGGTCTCCTGCGCGAGTTTTGCACGAAAATAGGCGATGTCGGGCGATCGATCGGTTCCCACGATCGAGAGCGCCACGTGATGCTTCACGGCGGCGGCCGCCTCGGTCGCGGCGAGGTTCTTGCTCGAACGCTCGAAGAATTCCAGCACGGCGGCAGGCTCCCACGACGGCGCGTTAGCGACGTCAACGACGACATCCGCGCCCGCCAGCACTGCTGCGAGGCCTTCCCCGGTCACGGCGTTGACGCCTGATTTCGGCGAAGCTGCCACGGCCTCGTGGCCCTGCTGCTTGAGCTTCGCTACGAGCTTGGATCCGATCAATCCGGTCCCGCCGATCACGACGATCTTCATGGCATGTCTCCTCGGTATTTTGCGAGTGTGGGATGGTCAAAGCCAACGGGTACTCACGCTCTCACGTTGATGAACGCAATGCGAAGCGACTCTTACCCGAGCAATGGGGCAAGCTCTTGCCTGTAACGGGCCTGCCTTGCCGGAAAATGCTCCAGAGATTTCGTCGCGATACGACAATTGGTAAGGGATTATTCCCCTTTTGGCGACGTCAGCCCACGTCGCGGAGACGCGCACATAAGCGTCGCATCGTCGGGGTGTCCACGCAGGCGCCTGTCTTTAGACGAGGTGAACGGCCGCGTTTGCGGACTGCACGACGATCTCAGGTTGCCGCTGTTTTGCCCCACGTATCAGACGGACCATGCGCGCTCCCGTCAATCCGGCGCCAACCGGGAACCGCCGATACGGTGATACTCGGCAAGAAACTGGTCATTCGGCAAATGGCCGTCGCCATCGCGCGAATACTCGGTCTTCAAGCCATTGAGGAAGAACATTTGATGGGCGCGTTCGTGCTTGGCCTCGACAGCGCCGCGTGACTCCAGCGCGAACAGCCCGTGGACATGTCCGGCCACAGTTTCCGACACGTTGATCCGTCCTGCGACTCCAGACGCTTCCATGAACCATGCGGTGTTGACTGCATCGCCCCAGATGTCGAAGGTCATCCTGCGCAGGCCGACGACGCCAGAAATGACGGGCCCGGTATGGATACCAATGCGCAGTTGCGGGCCATGTTCGCCAACTGCTTCGTATTGCGCCTTCAGGCGATCAAGCCGGGCGCGCATCTGCAGCGCCGCCAGGCAAACATCAATCGAGTGCCGCCGGCCGGGCGATAGCACGCCGGCCACCGCCATGTAGGCGTCGCCTATGGTCTTGACCTTCTCGAGACCATATCGGGCGCCGATTTCGTCCAGGGTCGAGAAATACTCATCGAGGAGATTGATGAGCCGGGCCGGCTCGGTCCGTTCGGCCAGCAGCGTAAAGCCCTGGATATCTGCGAACAGGATGGTCGCCGATCGCGTGTATCTGGGCTGGACCCTGCCGCTGCGCTTGAGTTCGTCGGCGATCGACGTCGGCAGGACATTGCGCAGCAGGGCTTCAGCACGCGCGCGCTCGGCAGCGGCCTCCAGTCGTGCCTGCTCGAGCTCCCTGATGGTCTGGCCGTACTCGAGCAGCTTGCGGCGGAGCTCCAGTTGCGCCAGCACCTGATGCGAAAGCATTCGCAGCGCTTCCGTCTGCCCGAAGGACAGCTGCCGCGGCTCGAAGTCCATCACACAGAGCGTTCCGAGCGCATAGCCTTCATCGGTAATCAGCGGCATGCCGCAATAGAACCGGCAGGATGGCCTTAGCGCGACCATCGGACTGTTCTGAAATCGCGGATCCTGTTTCAAGTCGGGAATGACGAGCAGTTCGGCGCCGCAAATTGTCGTTGCGCAGATGGCGCTCTCGCGTGGTGCGTCGGTGACTTCGGCCGGCAGACCATATCTCGCCTTGAGCCACCGCCGGTCGTCATCGATGAAGCTGATATAGGAGATCGGGCAGCCGCAGAGTTGCGCCGCAAGCTCGGTAATTTCGTCGTAAGCGGCCTCCGGCGCACTGTCGATGATGTCGAGTGCGCGCAGGGCGGCGAGCCGTTCTGTTTCGTTTGTGGGCGCCGGTGACGGCATGTTGGTCTCCTCGAAGGAGATCCTGAGACGGGCCTCCCGCTTTTTCGGAATTCAAGCGGTGCGACCACCCGTTCATTTGGGAAGCGCTGGAGGTGCGGCAAGTGCCGTTCCAGCAGGGGATACGCCGGTTCCGCTGCGCGACATCGGTGGGCGAAGCCCATCTTCGGGTGCGGAACGTTATGGCGTCGGGCGGGTTCGTTTTCGCTGGAAGACAGCGCATCGCAACCCGATCCTTGGAGGGAACTGCCATGAGCAGCGATGCAACTCGCAATTATCCGTCATTGAGCGCGTTGTTCCGGGCGCCGGGGAGCGGACCCACGCTCGACGTGCTCGGTGTGACGCATAGCTACAAGGCGATGGCGAGCGATACCGGCCAACAATTCTCCGTGTGGGAATCGATCGTGCCGCCGGGTCGCGGGGCGCCAGCGCATACGCACAGCCGCGAGGACGAGGCATTCTATGTGCTGAGCGGCGAGGTGGTTATGGACATCGAAGGTGCGACCGGTCCGTTGCGTCTTGGCACCGGTGCATTTCTTTTCGCTCCGCGCCATCGGCGTCACGGCTATCGCAATGTCGGCACGGATACGGCGCGCCTGCTGGTGTTCGCGATGCCGGGCGCCGGTCTCGATCGCATGTTTGCCGCCTTCGACGAGCTTGGACGACACAGCGGAGGCATGCCGCCTGTCCAGGCCGTCGCGACGATCGCCGAGCAGCATGGTGTCGTGATCCATGCATCGGTCACTTCAACTGATGAAGGCATATGATCGCCGCATCTCGCGGGCGATGCGCAGCTGCCATCGTTCTGCCTGACGTATCAAACGCTTATGCAGCGTGAGCATGCATCATGCCTGCACCCTGCGCTACTTTGCATGGGGTTGTTTTGGGTTGTTTTCCGGTTTTTTTGTCTGGCAGGCGAGCCGGACCGTCGTCGGCTTGACCGATTGGCACTACGCCCCGCAGACGATCATGCCGTACCAGCCGAGCCCCCGATACGTCTCGTAGCCGGGCGTCGCATGGAACGCGACCAGCGCGCCGGAGCGATCCTGGTAGAAGCCGGAGCGCTGGCCGTTGAGCGAGAGCCGTACGCGCTCGCTCAAAATGCCCTGGCCGTCCGAGGCGGCGATGATGCGAAGATTGGAATCGACCAGCAGCACGCGCGCCTTGTCGCTGTCGCCGACGCGCACGCCTTGCACGATGGAGCGGGCCTGTGCCTCCCAGTCGAAATGTATGGCGAGCACGCCGATCGGCGCGCCGTTGGCCTGGCCGCCGGCGCGGACGCTGGCGCAATAGGTCGCGACCTGCGCATTGCCGAGCAGCGGCTGGTTCTCGACGTCGCCGGCGACATAGTCGTCGCCGGAGCGCAGGGTCTTCGCTTCGCGAAACCATTTGGTGTGGGCGACGTTCTGGCCCACGGCGCGAAAGCGGTCGGCGCGGCCGTTGGCGATGACATTGCCGTCGAGGTCGCAGAGCCAGAGGTCGAGATAGACGGTGTAAGCACCGAGGATCACGCCGAGGCGCTGCGAGGCATGGGACACGGCAGCGGTGCCGGGCGAGGCCGCGCAATCGACGACAGCGGAATCGGTCGCCCACCAGCGCACGTCGCAGGTCCTTTCATAGAGGTTACGGTCGATCAGCTCGATGGCGTTGAGCGACAGATCGACCATGCGCTCGCCGCGCGAGCGCTGGCTCATCCGGTCGATCGAGGAGACGAGATCGCCGGTGCGTTTCGTCAGTTGGCTTTCGAGCTCGCGGGCGATGGTCTCGACCTGCTGGCCGACGCCGCGCACCTCCTGCGCCACCACTGCGAAGCCCGCACCCTGCGCGCCCGCGCGCGAGCTCTCGATCAGCGCGTTCAGCGCCAGCATCTTCATCTGGTTGGTGATCTGCTGGATCGCCTTGGTCTTGTCGACCGCGATCTGGTTGACCTCCGCCGTGAGGCGGTTGATCAGCGCGGAGATGTCGGAATCATCGTCGGCGGGTTCGGTGGCGATCGGCTTGGCTTTGAGACCCAGCGCAGCAGACATCGGGGGACTTCCGTTGGCAATGAGGTCCGATCTGCAACGAGCCCGGAACAATCACTGACAGATCGAATACGAGTCTTTTTCGAAGATTCCGCCTAACGCCTGCTTAATTTGCTGTTTTGCGGAATGCTCAAATGATAGTCAGTCCGCGTAGCAAAGCGGCAATCCACCGCTTTGTGCGGCGCAGACATTGCAAAGCCCGGGCGATTCCGGGTCAATCGTCCCGCTGGCCGGGCGATGCGATGGCTCCGGCTCCCAGGTTCCTCAAACCGATAGCTATTCATGACGCCGCCCGCCACCGCCTTGCCTGTCGAAGCACCCCAGGCGTTCCTGGGAGTGGCACGCTCGCTCACCGACAAGCTCTGGCGCGACCGGCTGGACGCGCGCGGGGCGGCCAAGGCGCTCGCCATCGTGCAGCAGCACCAATTGCCCGAGCTGCTGGCGCGGGTGCTGGCGGGCCGCGGCGTCGACACCGATGCGGTCGCCGATTTCCTCGATCCGACCATCCGCAAGCTCATGCCGGATCCGTTCACGGTGACCGAGATGGAAGCCGCCGCGAAGCGGATCGCGGATGCCGCCGCGAATGGCGAGAAGATTGCGATCTTCGGCGACTATGACGTCGACGGCGCGACCTCGGCGGCGCTGTTGACCTGGCATCTGCGCCATTGCGGTCTCGATCCGCTGATCCACATTCCCGACCGCATCTTTGAAGGTTACGGCCCCAACGTCGAAGCGGTTCGCGGGCTGGCCGCGAAGGGCGCCACGCTGCTCGTCACCGTCGATTGCGGCACCACCAGCATCGAGCCGCTCGCCGAGGCAAAACGTCTCGGCATGTCCGTTGTCGTGATCGACCACCACCAGGCCGGCGACGTGCTTCCGGAGGTCGATGCGCTGGTCAATCCGAACCGGCTCGACGATCTCTCCGGCCTCGGTCATCTCGCCGCCGTTGGCCTCGTGCTGGTGACGCTGGTCGCGGTCAATCGCGAGCTGCGCCGGCGCGGCTTCTGGAGTGCGGGGCTGCCTGAGCCTGATCTGCTCGGCATGCTGCATCACGTCGCGCTCGGCACGGTTGCCGACGTCGCGCCGCTGATCGGTCTCAACCGCGCTTTCGTCGCCAAGGGCCTGATCGCGATGCGGCGGCGCGACCATGTCGGCCACACCGCGCTGATGGACGTGTCGCGGCTCAACGGCCCACCGGAGGCTTGGCATCTCGGATTCATGCTGGGGCCGCGCATCAATGCCGGCGGTCGCATCGGCCGCGCCGACCTCGGCGTGCGGCTCTTGCTCGAAGGCGACAGCGTCGAGGCCGCGCGGATCGCCGCCGAGCTCGACCGCCTCAACAGCGAGCGCCGCGTCATCGAGCAGGGGGCCGAAGCGCAGGCCGAAGCCGAGGCACTCGCCTCGATCGGGTTCGAGGACAAGCTCGGCATCATCGTCACGGCCTCCGAAGGCTGGCATCCCGGCGTGGTCGGTCTTGTCGCGTCCCGGTTGAAGGAGAAGTTCTCGCGACCCGCCTTCGCGATCGCGCTGGAGCCCGGCGGCATCGGTACCGGCTCGGGTCGCTCGATCGCCGGCGTCGACATCGGCAAGGCGGTTCGGCAGGCAGTGACCGATGGTATTCTGCTCAAGGGCGGCGGCCACGCGATGGCTGCGGGCGTGACGCTGCGGAAGGAGAAGCTCGCCGAATTCCGCGCCTACCTCGAGAATGCGTTGGCACGCGATGTTGCCGAGGCCCGCCACGTCAACGAGCTCTACATCGACGGCGCGGTCTCCGCGCGCGCGGTGACGACGGAGCTTGCCGCCACGCTCAACCGTGCAGGTCCCTTCGGCAGCGGCAATCCGGAAGCCGTGCTGGCGCTGCCGGCGCATCAGCTCGTCTATGCCGACGAGGTCGGACAGGCGCATTTGAGGCTGCGCTTCAAGTCGGGCGACGGTGCTATCGTCAACGGCATCGCGTTCCGTTCGATCGGACAGAAGCTCGGCAACGCGCTTGTTGCCAATCGCGGCCAGCAATTGCATGTCGCGGGATCATTGTCGGTCGATCGCTACCAGGGCGCGGAGCGCGTGCAATTCCGCGTCATCGACGTCGCGCTACCCGACCAAGGGCCATCCATGATTAGATAGGTCCGGCAAACAACCAAAAAGCAAACAACAAAAAAGGGAGTGAACATGGCAGGGCAGGTTGAGGGCAAGGTCGCGCTGGTGACCGGCGGCGCATCCGGAATTGGCGAAGCCATCGTCGAGCTGTTCGCGCGCGAGGGCGCCACCGTCATTGCCACCGACATCGACGAGTTGCGCGGCCCCGAACTCGCCAGTCGCATCACCAAGGCCGGCGGCAAGGCGATTTTCCTGGAGCAGGACGTCACCAGCGAAGAGCGTTGGATCGAGATCGTCGCTGATATCGCAAAGCGCCATGGCCGGCTCGACATCATGGTCTCCAATGCCGGCATCGGCATTGCTGTGCCCTCGATCGTCGACATGACACTCGGTGACTGGCGCAAGCAGAACGCCATTAATCTCGACGGCGTGTTTCTCTCCGTCAAACATTGCCTGCCCTTGATGCGCAAAACCGGCGGCGGCTCGATCGTCATGATGTCCTCGCTCGCAGGCTTGCGCGGCTCGCCCGGGCTGTCGGCCTATTCGGCGACCAAGGGTGGCGTGCGGCTGTTCGCAAAATCGATCGCGATGGAGTGTGCGGCCGCCGGTGACGGCATCCGCGTCAACTCCGTCCATCCCGGCATCATCGACACGCCGATCTGGGGCAAGATCCCGACCGGCGCGACCGGTAACCAGGGCAACGCGCCGATCGATCCGGACGAGCGTGCGCGCGTCGTCACGCCGCTTGGCCGTGCTGGCCAGGCCGCCGAGATTGCCTCTGGCGTGCTGTATCTGGCCTCCGATGCCTCGCGCTACGTCACCGGCAGCGAGCTCGTCATCGACGGCGGCATGAACGCCGGCGGCGTGCCTCGGCGGCAATAAGCCGCCGCGCGGGCTGCGAAGGGCAGGGTGGCGCCCGCAGGGGCTGACGCGCAGGCGCAGCCGCTGTACAACGCGGGCAGCTCTCCCGACCGACAGAGGTGTCCTCCCGCCATGGCGCACAGCCTTCACTCTTCGTCATCCACGCCGGCGCCATTCCGCTCGAACCGTCCGGATCTCGTCAGCGACGCGATCCGCAGCGCGCGCGAGGATCTCGCTGCCTGCTTCCGCATGGCGGCGCGCAACGGCTTCGAGGAGGGCATCTGCAACCACTTCTCGGCCGTGGTGCCGGGCCATGACGATCTGTTTCTCGTCAACCCTTACGGCTACGCCTTCCGCGAGCTGACCGCGTCAAAACTGCTGATCTGCGACTTCCACGGCAACGTGCTCGACGGCGAGGGCGTGCCCGAGGCGACCGCGTTCTACATTCATGCCGAGATGCACAAGCGCCTGCCGCGCGCCAAGGTCGCCTTCCACACCCACATGCCCTACGCCACGGCGCTGTCGATGACGGAGGGCGATCCCCTGATCTGGGCCGGCCAGACCGCGCTGAAATTCTACGGTCGCACGGCCGTGGACCGCGACTACAACGGCCTTGCGCTCGACAACAGCGAAGGCGCGCGCATAGCGTCGGCCGTCGGCGATGCCGACATCGTCTTCATGAAGCATCACGGTGTGATGGTGTTGGCGCCGACTATCGCGGAAGCCTGGGACGATCTCTACTACCTCGAACGCGCCGCCGAGGTACAGGTGCTGGCGATGTCGACGGGAAGGAAAGTTCTGCCGGTCGATGCCGCGATTGCGGCCGAAACCTACAGGCAGATGCGCGAAGGCGATTCCGAATCCGCGCGGTTGCATCTTGCCGCGATCCGCCGCCAGCTCGATGCCGAGGAGCCGCAGTACCGGCACTGAGCCGGCTACGACCCCTGGCGCAACTTCGCCAGCACCTTCAGCCCGCCATAGCCGTCCGCAGGCGCGATCCCCGCGCGCTGCTGGAAATCCTTGATCGCCTTCATGGTGTCGTTGCCGACCCGACCGTCGGTGCCGCCGGTGTCGAAACCGGCCTTGGTCAGGCGCGTCTGCATCTCCTGCACTTCTGCGAGTGTCAGCGCGCGCTCAGAGCCGGGGAAGGGCTGGATGAAGGGCGGCCCGCCGAGGCAGCGGTCACCGAGATGACAGATCGCCAGCGCATAGTTCATCGAGGGATTGTAGCTTTTCACCGCGTTGAAATTCGGTCCCAGCAGGAAGGTCGGTCCGCCCGCAACCGGCGTCCACATCTGCGCGGACGCGGAGGGTTGCGGAAACGGCTGGCCGTCGGCGCGGGTGACGCCGGCCGCCTGCCAGGCCGCATAGGTCCGGGTGCCGCTCGCCTCGCCGGATGCGCGCACCTCGTAGCCCCAATGCTCGCCGCGGTGCCACTTGCCGCGGTTGACCAGATATTTTGCGGTCGAGCCCAGCGCGTCGTCGGGCTTGCCGAACGGTGACACCTTGCCGTCACCATCATAGTCGATGCCGACATTGAGCCAGACCTCCGGCATCCATTGCGAATGCCCCATCGCGCCGGCCCAGGATCCCTGCATCTGCTCCGGCGTGCTCCAGCCCTTGTCGACGATGCGTAGCGCGTTGATCAGCTCGGTCTCCCAATAAGCCTTGCGCCGCGGCTCATTCCAGGCGAGCGCGGCGAGCGAGGGAAATACCGGCGTCATGTGATTCTGCTGCACCAGCGGATCGCCATAGGCGGACTCGACGCCCCACAGCGCCAGCAGCGTGCCGCGCTCGACGCCGAAATCGCGCTCGATGCGCGCGAGCAGCGCCTCGTTGTTTTTCAGCGCGATCTTGCCGTTGATGATGCGCCAGTCGGAGACGCGGCGGTTGATGTATTGCCAGACCTGCTCATGGAATTCGGGCTGGTTGCGCATCTGCTTGAACACGCTCATGTCGGGCTCGACCCGCGCCATCGCGCGCTGCCAGGTCGCGGCCGAAATTCCCTTCGCCATGGCACGGGCGCGAAAACCCTCCCGCCATTCCTCGAAGCCCCGAGGCGCGGCCAGGATGCGCGTTGGGATGGCGATGAGTGCGGCTGCGCCGAGCGTGGATCGAAGCAGAGCGCGGCGGCCACGATGGGCCGAGGAATCAGCTTGTTTCATGAACCTAGTCTAGCGAGAAACATGGCGCTTGTGACCCGGTTCCTGGAACTGGAGGAACAAGCCGCCTTCCATGCTTTCGCCGGAACAAACTGTCGCACTCCCGCATTTTCCCCGCACCAAATTGAGGAGGAGAAGATGAGGAAATATCTGTTTGCCGCCGCCATGGTCACCGCCATCGCCGCGCCTGCATTTGCCGACGAAGTCGGCGTTCACGTCGGTCCGGTCGGTGCCGGCGTGACGGTCGGACAATCTCACGAATATCGTGAGCGGGACCGCGACCGCGACCGCACCACGGTCGTCAAGGAGCGCGAGCCTGCCGACCGCACCACGGTGATCAAGAAGGAAGATGAGCTCGGCAACCGCAGCAAGACCGTGATTCATCACGACAACGACTGACGGAGCGGGGCCCCGGCCGATCGCCGGGGCCCGCCGCCGCACGCAGTCCGTTCATCGAGAATTTGGGGTGGAATGAAGATAAACGCGCATACGGAAAGCCATGTGGTCGAGCTGGATGACGGATCACAATGGCAGATCTTTCCCGGCGATCTCGCGACCACGCTGAGCTGGAAGCCTGAGACCGATCTGCATCTGGAGCCAAGCGGCCACCGGGTGAGTTCGCATGAGCTGGTGAACGCGGCGGACCAAAGCCGCGTGCGGGTGATTGCAGCGGGCGAAACCTGGTCTGATGGCGAGGTTAAGAAAGTGTTGAAGGGCAGGTAGGGCGTTCCTGTAACGGGTGGATATCCTCAATTTAAGCCTGTCACTTTACGGTCTTTCCATCCGCGCATAATGCGAATATGCGAGAGCTGTTCGACATCATCCGTACTAATCCCTGGCCGTTTGGCGCGGGGCTGTTCGTCGTGATCCTGATGATTATTGTCGAGAAATTTGGCCGCTGCATTCGAGGCGACGGCGCCGTCAGCGACTTCTCGGATTACGATCGCGGCTGCGGCGAGGGAGACGGCGACTAGCTAGACGCGCCCGCGGCAATCGCAGATCGCTTAATCCTCCTGTAGATCCGCCGCGATTCCCGCGAGCCAGCGCCGGATCGCGGTTTCCGCCTTGGTATCCAAATCCCGAGCGAGGCGCTTCTCCAGCGCGATCACCCGTTCCCGGCACGCCTTCAAAAGCGTCGCCCCGCGCGACGTCAGCGTCCATTGCTGGATACGGCCGTGGACAGGATGCGGCGTCATCACAATCGCGCCGTCACGTTCGAGATTACGGATGATGACGCCCACAGTCTGGGGCGTCAGGAAGGTGAGACGGGCGACATCGGCGCCGGACAGTCCCGGATAGGCATTGAGCATGGTCAGCACCGCGAATTGCGGCGACGTCACGCCTAGATCGGCCAGCGACCGTTCCGTCGTCAGACGGACCGCGGCGTGGGCCTGGCGCAGCAGATAGCCGAGATAACCTTGCTCGCCGCGCTTGCCTTCCCCGGGGGCTGGCACGCGCACCACCGGGGCGGCCGTGGGTGCCTTCCGCCGGGGTTGCGATCTCGTGATATCGGCCGGCTTGCGCGCCATGTAAGAGCTCTTATAATGTGTCACCGCTCTTACAATATCACGAGGTGAACGGCAATGTCACACGCCCGCAGCGAATACGAGGATTTCAAGCAGATCGCGCCCGACGTCTATGATCTCGTGCTGGCGCTGGGACAGCTCGAGGCCAAGGTCGGCCTCGACAAGCAGCTCCTCGAGCTCGTCAAGCTGCGTGCCTCGCAGATCAACGGCTGCGCGTTCTGCGTGCAGCATCACATCCTGCTTTCTGAGCGGATCGGCGTGCCCGTCGACAAGCTCAATCTGGTCGCGGTCTGGCGCGAGGCGCCGATCTTCTCCGCGCGCGAGCGCGCCGCGTTGGCTTGGGCCGAGGCGCTAACGTTGCTGCCTGATGGCGTCGGCGAAGACGTGTACGCCGAAGCGAGCGGTGAATTCTCCGAGACCGAGCTGACCTACCTGACCTCGGCGGTCGCCTCGATCAACGTCTGGAACCGTTTTGGCGCAGCGTTTCGCTGGACGCCGGCGAAGCGGCCGGTCGCAGCGAATGCCGCGGCGTCCTGATTGCAACGAAGGGAGGTTGTCATGACTGCAATGAATTTGGCCACAACGCAGTGCCGGGTGCCATCGCGTTCGATCGCGATTACCGTCGCCGGCGGGCTTGCCTGCGCGCTTGCGATCGGCAAGGCGTTACCGGTGACGATGGATGCTGTTTCAGGCGCGCTGGCGCCGCTTTGTGCCACCGCCGCCGAAAGTTCGCCGCTCGACAAAGTCGAACCGATTGGCTCCTACGCGCTGCCGAACGTGCCGGGCAAGCGCGTCACCATCTTGCGTGTGTTCTATGGTCCCGGCGGGTTCTCGCGGCCACATCGTCACGCAGGCTCGGTCACCGCCTACATCACCAAGGGCGAGATCCGCTCCCAGCTCGGCGGCGGTCCGGTCGAGACGTTTGGCGTCGGCCAGTCCTTCTTCGAGCCGCCCGGCTCGACCCATTTGGTCTCGGCCAATGCCAGCACCACGGAGCCGGCGGAATTGATCGCGGTATTCGTGGCGGACGAGGGCGCGCAGCTGACGACGTTGCTGGAGTAGCTGGCACTCGCAATCCGAAACCGCCGTTGTTCAAGTCGGCTGCGATCGCTTCAACCGTTTCCATACCGGTGAAAGACCGTATTCGACGACAGGAATCGCAGCTGCGCCGACAAGGAGTCCAATGACGCCTGAGATGGCTGCCACGACCAACCATTCGACGATGCCGGCAATGGAGGGAAGGAGGTGCGCGGCAGCCTCGGTAACGGCATGGACAGTGTGGCCGACCACGGGTGGACCGTATTGCTCGATGCCGTGCAGGATGATGCCGCCGCCGACCCAGATCATCGCCGCCGTGCCGATGGTACTCAGCACCGCCAGGAAGGTAGGCATGCCGCGGACGAGCGCACGTCCAAGCAAGCGGATTGCGCCGCCAATGACCGATGCGCCGTCATACCGCGCAAGGGCCACGCCGACATCGTCCGCCTTCACGATCAGGGCAACCACGCCGTAGACTCCAACTGTGATGAAAATGGCGACGAGCGCCAGCACGAGCGCCTGCGTCCAGATGTTGCCCGCCGGGATGGCCGCCAGCGTGATCGCCATGATCTCCGCCGACAGGATGAAATCCGTCTTGATGGCGCTCGCGACCTTCTCGTCCTCGACCGACCGCGCATTCAACGCAATCGGCTGGAGCTGAGCTTCGTGGTGGCGCGCATGATGCGGCATCACGGCTCCGAGCACCTTCTCGGCACCCTCGTAGCAGAGAAAGGCTCCGCCCAGCATGAGCAGCGGCGTCACCGCGGCGGGAAGGAAATAACCCAGCAACAGAGCAGTGGGCAACAGTATCAGCAATTTATTACGCAGCGACCCAACAGCAATCTTACCCACGATCGGCAGTTCGCGTTTCGAGGCAAAGCCGATCACGTAGTTCGGCGTGACGGCGGCATCATCGATGACCACGCCAGCCGCCTTTGCTCCCGCCTTGGCCGCTTGGCTCGCTACATCGTCGAGCGAGGCTGCTGCCACCTTTGCAATCGCCGCGATATCGTCGAGAAGACCAATCAGTCCGACACTCATCAACCCTGTTCCTTCGGCCTTCGAGCCGGCGAGGTGTGCGACAACACGCTTTTGCACTGCCCGGCATTGGAACGAGCAAGCCGTCAATTCTCTTCGCCGCCCGATCCTTCGCGCAGGTCCGGCTTGATCACGTCCTCCGGCAGCGCATGTGCGACCGGCTGCGGAGCACCCGCGATCTCCGGGCCGACCTCGCGGCCGCGGGCGCGGATCAGGCGCTCATAAGCCGAGACCAGCGTGACGTAAGGACTGACCCAGATCCAGCCGTCGCGGGTGAACACCTGCACGTCGAAATGCAGGTGCATCGAGGTGCCGGCGGGATGGTCGAGATAGTTCGAGACCACGCCGATCTTTTCGCCCTCCGAGACGATGCGGCCATTGAGCAGGCCGTCGGCGTTCATCGCCTGGGGGTTCATATGCATGTAGCGGAAGCGGATGTGCTCGGTCCGGCTGTTGACCTGAAGCGTGGCGGCCTGGTCCTTGGAGGCGCGAATGACCCTCGCATCGCGCACCGCGACGACGCCACGCTGCTTGTGATCGCAGGCTTCGCGGCCTTCGCCGGGCGGCGGGCATTCGGCCGCGCGGATGTCCTCGCCCTGGTGACCATAACCCCCGCCGCATTGCCAGACCTCGAAACTGCGGGATTCGCAGAAATTGTCGCGCCAGGGATAGCCGGTCGTGCTCTCCATCTTGTCGCGCTTGGCATAGGATTGCGAGCGTACGAACGCGGGCGCCTTCTCGAGAGGAAAGCGGATCTGCGCATAGGCCATCACATCGGGATGTCCACCCTGCTTGCGATAGCCGGTGTTCGGGATGATGTCGCCGCTTGGCCGGTAGGTGAAGTCCGGGGAACGCTGCGTGGGACGATCGAGAATGTTGGAAGCAATGTCCGTCAGCGGCCGCATGCGCTGGCCGCCGGCAACGTGCAGCGCCTTCAGGAAACGCTCGGCGACCGGATAGGCTTCCTTGCAGGCAAGCCGCCGCGGCTTGGCGACGCTGTCGAGGCATTGGATCGACACCACATAGGCGACGCCGAAACGGGTGAAAGCGTAGCGCACATAGCCTTCCCGTATGAACTTGCGCAGGTCCGGATAAAGCGCTGCGAGCGGTTTGACCTGCTCGCCCTTGCCGCCCGAGGGATCGGCGACGTCGTAGACGAGCGCCGATCCCGTGATCTGCACCTCGACCGGCCTTGCGAACACCCGGCTCGGCATGCCGTCGCCGGCGCCGGGCTCGAATGAGAAGGTTGCGCTGTAGCCGGCGGGGCCGGCATCGAACATGTCGACAGAATTGAAGTCAGACTGGTAGCGCGACAGCGCGAGTGTCGCCGGCGCGCCATTGCGCAGCGCCTCGAAATAGGCGGCGGCGTCGAACGGCAGCAGCACGGGCACGGAGCTGCGGGCGATGCCGGTGAAGAATTGTGAGGAGATCGCGTTGAGCTGCACCAGCGCCGGCATCGCGCGCGGATCGTAGCGCGGCACCGAACGACGAGGTGCGAAGATGAAATCGTCCGCGGCCCGGGGACGGGCGTTGATTTCGGTGCGGAGCTGGTCGAGCGCCGCGCGCCAATCGACGCGCAGCGCCGAGAGCGAGGGGCTGCGGAGTTCATCCGCAGCGAGCGGAGAGGCAATGAGGAGCGAAAGCGACGCCAGAAGTTGCGAGACGAAGCGGAAACCCTTCCCTACCACTGTCTCGCCTCCCGGCGGCACCTGTTGCGCTCGCTCTGTTCCCCGTCAGTCCTTGGCGCGCTCGGAGTAGGAGCCGTCTTCAGTCATCACCACGATGCGGGTGCCGACCGCGATGTGCGGCGGCACGGTGGTGCGCACGCCGTTGGACAAAATCGCGGGCTTGTAGGACGAAGAGGCGGTCTGGCCCTTGGTCACGGGCTCTGTCTCGACCACTTCCAGCGTCACGCGCTGCGGCAACGCGATCGACACCACGTTGACGTCATGGGTCGACAATTTGACCGTCATGCTCTCCTGAAGATAGGCCGCGGCGTCGCCGATCACGTCCTTGGACACCTGGACCTGGTCATAGGTCTCCGGGTTCATGAAGTGGAAGCCCTCACCATCTTCATAGAGGAAGGTGAAGTTGCGCTCTTCGATCGTGGCCTTCTCGACCTGATCGGTGGTCTTGTAGCGCTCCGAGATCTTTACCCCGTCCGAGATTCGGCGCATTTCGATCTGGCTGACCGGGGTGCCCTTGCCGGGATGGATGTTCTCGGCGGTCACGACGACATATAGCTTGCCGTCTTGCTCGATCACGTTGCCCTTGCGAATAGAACTGGCGATGACTCTCAAAGCTAAATTTCCTGCTTGCTTGGCCCGGCTCCGGCCAGGACGTGATCAAATCTCGGGGGGACTCGGGGTCTCAAATCGGACCTCGGCGACCGTTTCGGGCCGCAACATACTGATTTTGCCGGTGGATGCCAGCATTTTGCTCAAAGCGGGGGCGGCCGGTTAATGGCTGGGGACAAGCCGATCTCACCGTTCTGGTCGCCCGGGCGGCATCTCGACCGCCGGCCGTTCCTTCAGGCCAGGGGGGCCATCACCGGCGCTCTCCGGGGCTTTTTCGTCGAGCAGGGCTTTGTCGAGGTCGAAACCTCCGTCCTGCAGGTCTCCCCGGGCAACGAGACCCATCTGCATGCCCCCCGGACGGAGATCATGCGGCCCGACGGCAGCCATGCCAGCCGATACTTGCGGACCTCGCCGGAATTCGCCTGCAAGAAGCTGCTGGCGGCCGGGGAGACCCGGATTTTCGAATTCGCCCGGGTGTTCCGCGACCGCGAACGGGGCGACCTGCATCTGCCCGAATTCACTATGCTGGAATGGTATCGGGCAGACGCCCCCTATGACGCCATCATGGCCGATTGCGTCGTTCTCATCGCCCGCGCGGCGCAGGCGACCGGTATCGGCACCTTCGCCTTCCGCGGCCGCACCGCCGATCCCTTCGCCGAGCCGGAGCTCATGACGGTTGCCGGCGCCTTCGAGCAGTTTGCGGGGATCGATCTGCTTGCGACCATTTCCGGCGACCAAGGCGACCGCGCCGCGCTCGCTCAGGCGGCTGCCGGCAAGGTCCGTGTGGCCGGGGACGACACCTGGTCAGACATCTTCAGCAAGGTCCTGGTCGAGCATGTCGAGCCGCATCTGGGGCAGGGGCGTTTGACCATTCTGTTCGAATACCCATCTCCAGAGGCGGCGCTGGCGCGTGTGAAGGCTGGTGATCCCCGCGTTGCCGAGCGGTTCGAGGTCTATGCCTGTGGCGTGGAACTCGCCAACGGCTTCGGCGAATTGACCGACGCAGACGAGCAGCGCAAGCGCTTTACGGACTCCATGGCTGAGAAGCAGCGCCGCTACGGCGAGGCCTATCCGCTGGACGAGGACTTTCTGGCCGCGGTCGCCGCAATGCCGGAGGCGAGCGGCGTCGCGCTCGGCTTCGACCGGCTGGTGATGCTGGCGAGCGGCGCATCGCGAATTGATCAGGTGGTCTGGACGCCGCCTGCAAATGAAATGTTAAGTGAGACATGACGAAGACCAACCTTGCACGCACATTGCGCGAGCCGGCCGAACTTGTGGCCGAGCAGCTTGTATCTGCCGAAGCGCTACCCGCGCTCGAACGTGTCGCCGCGCGCTACGCAGTTGCGATTACGCCGGCGTTGGTCGAACTGATCGACAAATCCAGTCCCGACGATCCGATCGCGCGGCAATTCGTTCCGACTGCCGCGGAGCTGGAGATGCAGCCGGGCGAGAACGCCGATCCGATCGGCGATCATCCGCACTCGCCGGTCCCCGGGATCGTGCATCGCTATCCCGACCGCGTTCTGTTCAAGCTTGTTCACGTCTGCGCGGTCTATTGCCGCTTCTGCTTCCGCCGCGAGATGGTCGGGCCCGGCAAGGAGAACGCGCTCTCGGACGGCGCTTATCGCGCGGCGATCGACTACATCCGTTCGCACAGCGAGGTCTGGGAGGTGATCCTGACCGGCGGCGATCCCCTGATGCTGTCGTCGCGGCGAATGAGCGAGATCATGGCCGATCTTGCCGGCATCGATCACGTCAAGATCATCCGCCTTCATACCCGCGTGCCGGTGGCCGATCCCGCGCGCATCAGCGACGAGATGGTCGCGGCGCTGAAGGTTCAGGGCGCGACCACCTGGGTGGCGCTGCATGCCAACCATGCGCGCGAACTGACGGGGCCGGCGCGCGCCGCCTGCGCGCGGCTGGTCGATGCCGGAATTCCCATGGTGAGCCAGTCCGTGCTTTTGCGCGGCGTCAATGACAATTTGACCGCTCTGTCGGATTTGATGCGAGCTTTCGTCGAATGCCGGATCAAGCCCTATTATCTGCATCACGGCGATCTCGCGCCCGGCACCGCGCATCTGCGAACGACGCTCGCCGAGGGGCAGGACCTCATGCGGCAGCTGCGCGGACGGGTGTCAGGGCTGTGTCAGCCTGACTATGTCATCGACATTCCCGGCGGCGCCGGCAAGTCGCCGGTGGGGCCGAATTACGTGTTGCCGATGCAAAATACCGCACCTGATGCGGGTGATGCGGCGTCGGAAACGCGCTATCGTATCGTGGATTATTGCGGCGACATTCATCTCTATCCGCCCGAGAACTGAGCGGTGGCAGAGGAGACGCCGGCTTGAGGAATGGAGGAGAGACATGAAGAAGATCATGGTGGCAGTATCGCTCGTGGTCTTGCTCGGCGGCGCGGCGGTTGCGCAGACCGGCGGCACCAAGGGATCCACGTCCGGCGGGGCGGCCTCCGGATCGCTGCCACAGGCGCCGGTGGGCCATCGCCAGCCGCGCGCCGGCGACGTACCGAACGAGAAGAACCTGAGCGACCCGAACGATCCCCTCAGCAAGGAAAATCAGGCGCTCGACAAAAAGATCAAGAGCATCTGCCGCGGCTGCTAGGCGCCGGAGCAGCGGGCAGGGTGCGACAGCCTCACCCCGCCCGCGTTTGCTTTGGCACTACGCTGTACGCTCGTGCAGTCCGGCGCTTTTGGTGTTGCGGCGGATCTCGACCGCGTCAGCGAGCTGCTCGAGTACGGTTGCCGTGGTCGCCCAGTCGATGCATCCGTCCGTGATGCTCTGGCCATAGGTGAGCGGCTTGCCCGGTACCACGTCCTGGCGCCCGGCGACGAGATTGCTCTCGATCATCACCCCCATGATGCGGTTCTCGCCGCCGGAAATCTGCCCGGCGATGTCGGCCGTCACAAGCGGCTGGTTTTCCGGCTTCTTGCTCGAATTGGCGTGGCTCGCATCGACCATCACGAGCGGCGCGACGCTCGCTTTCGCCAGATCGTTGCACGCCTCCGCGACGCTTGCCGCATCGTAGTTCTGCTTGCTGCCGCCGCGCAGGATGATGTGACAATCCTCGTTGCCCGCGGTCGAGGCGATCGCCGAGCGGCCGAGCTTGGTCACCGCCATGAAATGATGCGGATGCGAGGCCGACTTCACCGCGTCCGCCGCGATTCGCACGTTGCCGTCGGTGCCGTTCTTGAAGCCGACCGGGCAGGACAGCCCCGAGGCCAGCTCGCGATGGATCTGGCTCTCGGTCGTGCGGGCGCCGATCGCGGCCCAGGACACGAGGTCGGCGATGTATTGAGGCGTCGTCATGTCGAGGAATTCGGTGCCTGCGGGCAGGCCGAGATTATTGACCGCAGAGAGCACGTTGCGCGCCAGCCGCAGACCCCTGTTGATGTCGAAGCTGCCGTCCAAATCAGGATCGTTGATCAGGCCCTTCCAGCCGACAGTGGTGCGCGGCTTCTCGAAATAGACCCGCATCACGATCTCGATCTGGTCGGCGAGCTCTTCGCGCAAGCTCGCGAGGTGCTCGGCGTATTCGAGCGCGGCCCTGGGATCATGCACCGAGCAGGGGCCGACCACGACAAGAAGCCGGTCGTCCTGGCCATTGAGGATCGCATGGATGGCGTTGCGCGCGGCCATCACCACGCGCGTCGCGGTGAGCGTGCGCGGGACTTCCCGCATCACCTCTTCCGGCGTGCTCAGCTCTTTCAGTTCGCGGATACGAAGATCGTCGGTCGTGCTCAGCACGGCGGGCTCCTGTCATTTTGAGAACCTGCCGGCCAATAAAAAAGCCGCCAGGTCTGGCGGCTGTTCGGACTAGATGCTGCAATTTGTCAGATTGAGCGTGATCCTCCCACCGCCAGCGAGCTGTCGTAGCTAAAATACCAATAAAAGCTGGTGGCGACGGTGATCATGGTCAGTCATATAGCGCGCGATCGGCGGGTTGTCACCCCCCAAGCGAGGTGAGGGCCACGGGGCGCCTCAACTGTTGCTTTTGCGTGCCGCCAAAGCCATGCCGATCAGGGTGGCGCCCCCGAACAGCAGGTTGATGCCGACGAGGATGCCGATCGCCCATTCCGCCGAGCTCGGCAGTCCCGTGATCACCATGAACGAGATCGCGATGTCGACGAGGCCCGCGATCAGGAGCCACGACCAGCGGCCGCCCGACTCGCGCCGGTGCTGCAGCGCGTACATGATGGTGGCGACGCCCTCGGCGAGGAAATAGGCGCCGAGCACGATGGTCAGCGTCAGCACCGCCTGCATCGGCCGCGCCAGCAGCAACATGCCGGCGAGCACGGCGAGCGCGGCGGAGATCAGCGACCACCAGAAGCCCGGCGTGCTGCGTGCCCAAAAGGTCGCGATCAATCCGCCGATGCCGCTGACCAGGAACATCCAGCCAAGGAAGATCGTAATCGCAAGGCTTGCGAGCGGCGGCAGGATCAGTGCGGCAACGCCGAGAACGACAAGCAGGATTCCTTCGAACAGGAAGGCTTTCCAATGTGCCTTGACCGTTCGGCTCATGGCGGATTGCAGCCGGGAAAAATCCTCAGGTGATGTCATCGGCGGGCTCCAGATCGACAGGCGTGCGCTCAATCTAGTACGCGCACACCGCGCTTGCCATCCCGCGGTTCAGCCGCCGCCGTGCGCTGACGAAAAACCTTCCCCGCTGGTGCGGATGCGGTTGCGGCCGAGAACATAGATCGCGGTCGTGACGATCAGAAGTGCGAGGCCTAGCAGGATCGAGACCAGGCCGATCGGAATCAGGGCCAGCGTCAGATTGCGCTCGGGGTTGACGAGCCAGTGATGAATCGAGGTCAGCACGAAGGCGAGCCCGAGAAAGCCGACGCCGCCGCCGGCGAGCAGCAGCGCCCACATCCGGCGCAGTTGGCTCAGCCGCTCGCGCGCGACGTCGGTCCGGGGCGCGTGATGGCGCGCGACGCGCCGCACCAGGCGGATGGCGAAGGCGATCGAGCTGAAGCCGATCAGCAGGCTCGCGCCGCCCAGCCACATCCGCAGCGTCGGATCGAGATCCGGCATGCGCTGCAGGGTCAGCAGCGGGAAGTCGAAGGCCGAATGCAGGGCGAGCGGGCCTGCGAAGATCAGCAGGCGGCTGGAGAGGCGGGCCCAGTCGCGATGATGGCGGTTCGCACCCAGCGCCGTGCCGGCACGCGCGATGGTCAGATAGGCGCCGGCGATGATGCCGAGCGCGCCGTGGAACGGCACGGTCAGCACGCTGCGCAAGGCGGCCAGCGAGCGCCACATCTCGGCGTGCTGGACGAGATAGGCGAGGTTCTCGTAGGCGGCAAAGCCGAGGCCAACCGCGGCACCATAGACCACGGTGTCCATCGGATTGGCGAAGGTCCGCCGCTTGGTCGAGGCGACCAGCACGATGGCGATCACCTTGACGGCTTCCTCCGGCAGCGCGACGCCGAAGATCGAATGCATCGCCAGCGCCGCCCACGGGTTGTCCGGGGCCGCGACCATCTTGGCGAAAGGAGCGCGGGCGAGGCCCAGCAGCGAAATGCTGGCTGCGCCGAGCAGGAACGCGGTCCAGACCTGGGCCGGCGGTCCCGGGCGTTCCTCGGCGGCGATGACAAGCCACAGCATCAGCAGCGCCGGGGCGATGGCGGCCGTTCCGATGACGGTGGGTAACGCTTCAATCAGGTACATCGGCGCCGAAAATAGGTTCCCTTGATCCGCTTATCTACATTCACCAATGCGACCATGTGTCATGCGCCTGCTGTCGGCTCGCTTAACAAGCGTGACAGCCTGCGTTCATCCGCGCCGCCGGTGAGGTCCGGAATACGGAGCCCGATCAATTGCATGGCGGGACATGTTCGTTATCCATGGCAACGATCGCGCGCCAGATATCGCGGCGCGATTGATGAGCCAGATCAACGAAATGCGCAGGTTTCTTCGATTCACGATGCACGTGTCCCCGCGGCAAGTCCAGAGCACGCGGGGCCGGGGCGGGCCGGCCTGGTCACGCTTCGTCGTGCGTTCGCGGGGGTGGCGACGCGATCCGGCGTGCCCGGACCTGCTCAAGCTCCCAGAAGACGCGCACGAGGCACATGCCCAGGCAGAACACGATGAGCAGCAGCAGGAAGGCCTGATCAACGCCGGGGATCTGTATCATGGCATTGATAAAGCAACGCCCATGCCATGCGTTCCCGTTCAGATCGGTGCCCGCGATTGCGGCCTTCAGTGGGTGGTGAACGGGGACGGTGCGTTGGGCGCGATGTCGAAGGCGCCGAGGTGGAATTCTTCGCCGATGGATGCGTCCGGCTCGGAATGTTCCGCCATCAGCGTGAACGCGGCCTGCGGGTATTGCTTCCAGATATCGAGATCGCCGGCGGTGATGGTGAGCCAGCCGAACGTGTACATGTAGCGTCCAGGCTCGGTGACCCGGCCGACCCTGTCCCAGGTGATCTTGTCGAGTCCGATCTTGTCGACTGCCATTCGGTCCCCCGATCGCAAGTCTGCAAATGACGTCCGGCACAAGGGCGGACCCTCAAAAGCTGATCCCGGAATGGGGCCGCGATAGGGCAGCGAGGCGGAGGATCAGGCCGATTGCAGCATGGGCGTACGGACAATCAGCCGGACGAGGTCGTCCCGCGATTGCCTTTCGGCGAATTTGACCGCAAAGCCGTGCTCGAATTTGCGGATCACGCGCCCGACGCAGGCGCCGACCGCAAGCGGCGTTCCCATCGGCGGGTCGTACTCGCTGGATATCGCAACGCCGGCCGTGGAAACGTCGATGATGAAGCAGGCATGGGTGCTGCCGTCGGCAAGCGCCAGGAAAGTATGGGCGACCTGCGGAACGAAGCGCGCGTCATTCCGCAGCTCCAGGACGCTGGCGTCCTTCTGCTTCTTCTCGAGCCAGGTCAGCTTTTCCGACATCCAGGCGCGCCGGGCTCGCGTCATGTCGAGCTCCATCAGGAAACCCGATTTCAGCGTCGCGCTGATGGTGCACTGGAATTCACCAAAATCCTGGAAGTAGGAGGTCACGCGCTCGCCGATCTTGCCGACCACGGGAACGTCGACCATCATGCGGAAGGGCGAGACGCGGCTGGTGCGGCAGGCGAAGGTGCGGAGCTTGCCCTCGCAATCGTACCAGCGCGGCAGCGAGTAGCTGCCGCTTACGGTGACTTGCACTGCACGCTGCCTGAGGAAGTCTGCGACGGACATGGGCGCCAATCGTGTTTCGGAATATTTCCGTAGATCCACGGTAGCGATCAAATTCTAAGCAAATGATACCGGCGCTCGCGAGCAGGGGTAAATTTCTGGTAAATGCGCCGACCGGAGCGCGCGGCATAGCGCCGCGATTATCAGGCCCGCGATCTCACGATCGCGTCATCCTAGCAGTACCAGCATAGCCAGCGCGCAAAGGGCGAGGGCGAACTTGGTCGTCGTGCAGGTCAGGCTGTCGGGGCTGATCTTTAGTCCCCTCCCTCTTCTGCTCGCCATCGTCGAAAACGTTCGCAACGCGCGCGACGCGGCGTGCACTGCCACGGGATCAGGTGCAGCCCCCAAAAGCTCTATGCAAAAAGGAAATCGTGCGACGTGAGTGCGACTTGGCTATGCACAATGACGTCGTTGCCAGGACTGAACGCGATCGTGCTTTCGTGAGTTGTTGGATCGAAAGCAGAGATGCTGAGCTGACTGAGATTTGTGATTCCCAAGGCGCTCACATCAATGTGGTCGGTCCCCGAATTTGATCCTGCCACGCCTTGTGCGCCCTGACCAAAATCCTCGATCCTGTCGTGACCGCTGTTGAAATTGAAACGGAACGTGTCGTCGCCGCCTCGCGCTTTGCCAAGAATGGACTGCGCATCACCCCACATGTCATCGTTTCCAGTACCACTGACTAGCTTGTCATTTCCGCCGCAGGCATAGTCGGACATGGTCTGTGCATCGCCGATCAGGGTATTGTCGAATGTGCCGGCCGGTTGCAGGGTCGCATCGTCACCTGCGATTAACGTGTCATTGCCACCCTGAGCGTTGCCGGACATCGCCAGCGCGTCGCCGTATGCCAAATTTACGCCGCGCGTGCCCGCTGGCGCACCACCCATGAAAGTGTCGCTGCCGCCCTGGGTGTCATCAGACATGGTTCCACTGGCGTCCCCGAAGAAGGTGTTTCGACCTCCGCCGGCCGTGAAGGCATCGTTTCCGCCCGTGGCATGACCAGACATATTGCCCCCGGCGTCACCATAGAAGGTGTTCACGAAATCGGTGGCAATTCCGCTCGTCGTGAACGTGTCATTGCCGCCCCGGCTATAATCCGACATGTCGCCACCGGCGTCGCCGTAGAAAAAACTAAAGGGGTTCAAGCCGCTCACCGTGAAGGTGTCATCGCCGCCCACGGCGCGGCCGGTCATGCTGCCCCCGGCGTCGCCGTAGAAATGGTTGTTGTTCTCAAAGCCGGTCGTCGTGAATGTATCGTTGCCGCCCGCGCAACGGTCCGACATGTTGCCGCCCGCGTCGCCGTAGAAGATCAGGTCGGAATTCGCCACGTTGGCGCTGAATGTGTCATCACCGCCAGCCACGCCGGAGCAAATCGCAATTCCGCTCCTTAGCGCGGCGGAGGCAGAGAGCCGAGACGAGCTTCGCTCCCTCTGGTCTCGCCTGCTGGCGAATGCGGTGGACCCCAGTCGGTCGGAACGGGTTCGGCCGGAATTCATCAAGCTGCTGCAGAGCCTCGAGCCCTTGGATGCCCGCGTTCTGAAGTTCCTGCACACGAAATCGCTGGAGGATCACGTGCTCAGGCTAACTGGCAGGCCGCGGTTGCCAGCGGGCCACGGCCTTATCGGACATCAGCCGCTGCGAATTCGGACCAAGCGTCAACGCGCGACGGATTTACAGTCGGTCTTCCGATAGGCCCGCCTCATTCAAGGGCCATCACGGACCTCAATTAAAGGCCGTATTAATTAAAGGCTGTATTATATTTTGATTAAATTCGCCATATACTTTTAAATCTAGAAGTATACAATTTCTGGGCACTGGGCACTGGGCACTGGGCACTGGGCACTGGGCAAGATCACGCGTCATCGCGCTCTTTATTCACACGGCAAGATCGCCAAGGTGCCTGCATATGCTCCAAAAGAGATCGATCCGACAAAGAGCTTAGTCCGGCCAAGCGGAGGCTGACCGTTCGGAAGATGCGCCTGAGAGCTTTCTCATGCTGCGCCCCGGAGTCTGGCGCAGCACAGGCTGTCAGCGACGGCTCATCCGGCACATTCGCTTCAGCGAAGCCATCCGATTTGCTCGGTTCATTGCGCGAAACCCCTCGTTTCCGCCGGCATGCAGGTTTGCATTTGAAAAATGGGACGTTTAACGGGAGGTGTTCATGGCCAAGCGCATTCCAATTATTCCTGGGAGTCTCATTGACCATCAGGTGGGTACCGATGACGTTTTGATTGGCCTCGCGAACGCAACCAACTTTCTTGTCGGCGATGCGGGTCAGGACATTCGCGATCACGCCACCGGGGGCAACGACACCTTTTCCGGTGGTGTGAACTCCATCAACAACTTCGTTGGGGACGCGGGTCGGGATATGCTCGATCATGCTGTTGGCGGCAACGATCGCTTCACGGATCTCGCCTTCACCGACAGCACCTTCTATGGGGACGCTGGCGGAAACATGTCCGGCTACGCGCGCGGCGGCGATGACACTGGTGAGGCCGCTCCTGCCCTTGGCGCAGTTGCACCGCATATCACTTTCTACGGCGATGCCGGAGGCAACATGTCCGGCCACGCCGAAGGTGGCAACGACAGTTTCGAAGCATTCAGAGGCTCCCCCGCCGTTAAACCGCAGACCACTTTCTACGGCGACGCGGGCGGCAGCATGTCGGACCGAGCCCATCGGTCTCCCTCGCGATCGCATCCAAATTTCGTTTACGGGCGTGTGATAATCGGTCACCCATCAGGAAGTTGTACGCGTCCGCGACGGTCGGGCTGATCGCCCGGGCGCCGTCCCGCACAAGGTCGACCATCATCCCGGTCGTCTTTGCGGTCTCCTCAATCGCCTTTTCGTACGGCATCGGATCGTCGGACATCGGCAGCCTCCCATTGGGGCAAAGCTTAGAGACATTCGCGCGCGCCACAAAGCCCACTAAGGTCCACTCACCGTTTTCGCTTCCTGGACGCCGGAACTTAAGGCCAGCCATTGGGTTCAGCGCTGACAATTCAGGCCGAGCAGCGAGCCACCATATCCGCAGTCGTTCTGCCTCACAGGCAGACGTGCGTGGCCATTCTGGACCAGACTGAACCTTTACTCTGACCGTTCAGACCAATGGATATCCGGGATTTTGCTCATCCCTCTCGGGGCTGGAACGCCGCCGCCTGCGCTTTATTTTAAGCGGGCGGCGTTTTCTTGTGGCGTTCCTCAATCTCGCGGTGTTTCGCCCTGCCAGCAGGCAAGAAAACGGCTCCAGTGGAGGCTGCAGGCTGGAGCCGCCATTGCCGTTGTGGTCTGCGGGCACATCGCGTGCCGACAGCCACGCTATGAACTGCGCAGCTCGATCGGCCCGGACCGCAACGCTGTGCGATCCGAACCGATCGGCGTTGTGCGCGCGGATCTAGCTGCAGCTCAGCGGCAACGGCTGGCCGGGATGCAGCTCGTACCAATCGTAGCAATCCGGATAGGCGCCGTAGAATCCATATCCAGAGCGGTAGCGGTCATAGTGGTGAAACGCGTGCTGGCGAAGGCCGCCGGTTGCGGCATGGCCGTCGAAGCCGAGATGCTCGCCGCCGAACCGAGCACCGCCACCGAATCCGCCCTCATGCCCCATGCCGCCGAAGTGCGCGCCGCCGCCAAAGCCGGCGTGTGCACCGCCGCCGAAGCCGCCGTGGCCGCCGCCGCCATCGCCGCCGCCGTGCGCGTCGGCCGCGCTGACGGCTAGCGTCGAAGCGAGTGCTGCTGTTGCCAGAATCATGATGGCTCGTTTCATGGAAAGCTCCTCTCGTGTTGAGCTGCCCGGCCATCCCTGAGCCCGCTTCCGCGTCATGCCGTGCGCGCGAGGCTGCTGATGACTGGGCGTGTGATGCAAGAGAGGTAGGAGCGATGCACGGGAATCCCACTGAATTCGGCGTCATACATCAGGCACGCTCCGCGCGAAGGTGATCGGGCCGCGCGTGGTGGCGGCGTACGAAGGGAGCGGGCTGAATGGACCAACCCGCTCCCTGTCATTCGATATACGGCGGCCGGCGGCGTCATCCGCACGGACGCGTCGGCGCGATCAGAGGCTGCCCGTGCCGGGCTCGCAAGGCACGTTGTTGCCGGTCCACGGCGCAGTGGCGAAGGCGCCGACGCGCGGCGCCGGAACGCAGGCGCGTTCGCCTGGATAATAGAAGGGCGCGCTCGTTGCGACCGTATCGGCTTCCACGGCGGGCTGCCGCACGACGCCGTGATGCTCGCGCGCCATCACGGGCCCGCCGAGCATGGCTGCTGCAATCAGTCCCATCGACAACAGTTTGGACGTGGTCATTCGCTCTCTCCATTGATGACATCAGGCCGAACCAAGCCGGCTCGCCATCGAGGTACGAATGATCGGGCACGATTCAAACGCACGAATTGCTCACTCGCGTTCAACGGCGTGTGAGCCGATGCGGCGTCGCAACCACGATCGTGCGAATGTACAACATCCGTGGCCCCTGAAACTACAGCGCGTGCGTTAAGGGCATATGTTCGATCCAGCGCAGTTCGCAGCGGAGCCCGCAAGAGGATCACGACATTGGCAACACGTATCGTCCTTGCATTTGCGCTGCTCGTGAGGCGAGCCGTCCGCAACATGAACTGGAATTCAATGGCAGCGCCCGTGCGGCAAGCCTATCTCGCACCACAGCGAGTGGCCGGTATCAGGCGGCGCCAGGGTCGCGGGTTCGGCGTGCGCGGACGCCGAACATGACGCTGCGCGCCGCTGAACCGATGCTTCCTCACCGCGCGCCAAAACGCCGCGCGGAACGTGGAGCGAAGATCATGAGCAGGATTCTCCTGATCGAGGACGATGTCGAAACCGCCGAGGCGATTGTCGCCGAGCTCGCCGATCGCGGCTTCGAGGTGCAGTGGGCCGGCGACGGTGTCGACGGTCTCGACCGTGCCCGCGCGTCGAGCCCGGATGCCATGATCGTCGATCGCATGTTGCCGGGAATCGACGGGCTGACTGTCATCGAGGCGCTGCGCAGGGACCATGTCAGGACGCCCGTCCTGGTTCTGAGCGCGCTCGGCGCTGTGGACGACCGGGTGCGCGGACTGCGCATGGGGGGAGACGATTATCTCACAAAGCCGTTCGCGATCATCGAGCTGGTCGCACGGATCGAGGCGCTTCTGCGCCGTCCGACCGACAGCCGCGAGACCATGCTGCATGTCGGGCCGCTCGAGCTCGATTTGATCGAGCGGACCGCGCAACGCGGCGAACGCAAGCTCGACCTGCTGCCGCGTGAATTCCGCCTGCTCGAATACATGATGCGCCGGAACGATCAGTTGCTGACGCGCGCGATGCTGCTCGAGGAGGTCTGGAATTACAAGTTCGTTCCGGCGACCACGAACCTGATCGACGTGCATATGGGCCGGCTTCGCCACAAGGTCGACGGTCCCGGAGAGATGCAGCTCATCCACAACGTTCGAGGCTCCGGCTTCGTCCTGCGCTCGCGGCAATAGGGACGGACGATGCACCAGATACAGTTGATCCGCTCCAGCACGTTCCTCTGGGCTCTGGCTGTGGCCGCCGCGTTTGCGCTGTTCGTGGCCGGCCTGTTCGCGTTCATCTACTGGAAGCTCGACGATTATCTGGTCGCGCGATCCGATCGCATGATCGCCACGCAAATTCACTTCATCGCAGACCTGCCGCCGGCTCGCCGCATCAGCGCCATCGCGGATCATCTCGCGCAGGATTCCAGGGGCGTGCAGTACGCGGGACTGTTCGATGCCGCCGGCGCCAGGCTTGCCGGCAACATCGACCGCGTGCCGCGTGAGCTGGGGCTGGACGGAGCAGTGCAGGGCGTGCGGTTGGATCTGCTCGAAAAGCCGGCGGTCCATGTTCCGGTCGTCAGGGCGGTCGGTAGGCGTCTCGATGACGGCGATGTCCTCGTGATGGGACGGAACGTGGACGAGACGCGCGAGATATCGAGCGTCGTGGGGGAGGCCCTGGCTCTGGGCCTGCTGCCGGCCTTCAGCCTCTGCCTGCTGGCCGGAGTCTGGCTGAGCGTCCGCGCCCAGAGGCGCGTCGAGGAGGTCAACCAGCGGGTCCAACGGATCGTGGCCGGCGAGCTGCGCGAGCGGCTTCCGGAGGGCGGCACGGACGATTCCTTCGCGCGGTTGGCCAGGATCGTGAACGGCATGCTCGACGAGATGGAGACTATGATCAATGCGCTTGCCGGCGTCGGCAACGACATCGCTCACGATCTCAGAACTCCGCTGACGCGCGTTCGTCTTGCGCTGGAGCGTGGGCGAACGCATGCGGCAACGCTGGAAGAGCTCCAGGAGATTGTCGATAAGGCTATCGCCGGCATCGACCAGTCGCTCGCGATTGTCACCGCCCTGCTGCGCCTGACCGAGATCGAGAACAACCGTCGCACGGCCGGCTTTGGCGACGTCGCGCTCGACGAGATCCTGAGGGAGGTGTGCGACGTCTATGAGCCGATCGCCGAGGACAAGCGCATGGCGCTCGGTGTCGTCATCGAGCGTAATGTGCAGGTGTGGGGCGACCGGGACCTGCTGTTCGAGGCGGTCGCCAATCTCGTGGACAATGCCGTCAAGTTCACGCCATCAGGCGGACGGGTGGAACTCGCTCTGGAGGCGGAGGACGACACGGCGCTCGTGCGCATACGCGACACCGGCCCCGGCATCAGCGAGCAGGAGCGTGAGGCAGTGCTGCGGCGGTTCTATCGCTCCGAGAAGATGCGCAACACGCCGGGCGTCGGGCTCGGACTGAGCCTGGTCGCCGCCATCGTCAAGCTGCATGGCTTTCGGCTGATCATCGGTCCGGCGCCCGGAGGGCGGATCGAGATCCTTGCTCGGACCGGACTGACGGGCAGGGCCGCCACACGCCGGTCGCGGACATTGCTGCACGCAGACGCGGACGAGATGGGATGAGCCAAATGACGCGCGATGCTTTCGAGATCGACCAACCGGCCTGGAGTGTGGGAGTGACAGATGCAGACTAGCCACGAAGTTACGAGCAACAATCCCCCCGCCGCGTCGCTTGCACCGGTGCCGGTGCCATTCCTCACCGCGTATTCCGCGGCGATCAGGCGCTACGAGCTTCTCGAGCCGGGACAGGAGCAGCAGCTTGCACATCGCTGGCAGCAGACGCGGGACAAGAGCGCGGCGGATGCGCTCGTCACCAGCCATCTCAGGCTCGCGGCCAAGCTGGCGCGCGGCTACAAGGGATACAGCCTTCCGCTGGTCGATCTGATCGCAGAGGCGAATCTGGGCCTCGTGATTGCGGCGTCACGCTTCGAGCCCGGCCGCGGCGCGCGATTCTCGACCTATGCGGTCTGGTGGATCAAGGCCGCCATTCACGAGTACATCCTGCGGTCCTGGTCCCTCGTCAAGATCGGGACGACCGCCGCGCAGAAGAAGCTATTCTTCAAACTCCGCAGCGAGATCAGGAAAGCCACTGGCAGCGTGATGACCGGGCTCACACCCGACGTCGCCGAATTGATTGCCGCGAAGCTTGCGGTGACCGCGCGTGACGTGATTGAGATGGACGCGCGGCTGCATGGCGACTTGTCGCTGAATGCGCGCGTCGGCGACGACGACAGTGGAACCGAGCTGGAAGCCTTACTGGTCGACGGGGCGGTCGACGCTGAGACGGTGCTGGCCGATCACGAGCAGACGGAGCATCGTGCCAAAGCCTTGCATATTGCGTTGGGCGGGCTTGCGGCGCGGGAACGTCACGTCTTCGAGGCGCGGCGGCTGAGGGAATGCCCTGTTACGCTCGATCAGCTGGCCCACGAATTGTCCATATCCAGCGAACGGGTTCGGCAGATCGAGATGCGCGCCTTCGCCAAGGTCAAGCGGGCGGTGACGCTCGCTGCGCAGGATGCGCCACGCGGCACCGCATGGAGAGTTTGAATTCGTTTTCATTTGAACGCGGGGCCGACCGTTCTCATCTGTTCGACGATCCGGCGTAACTCGCTCCAGGCAGACCACCATGGGAATTGTTCGCTTCGCGCTCCGGCTTCCGCACACATTCTATGTGCTTGCGGCGCTGATCCTGTTTCTCGGCGGCATCGCGATCCGGTCGATGCCGACAGATATCTTCCCGGAGATTCGGATCCCCGTCGTTACGGTCATCTGGAGCTACACCGGCCTCTCGACGCCGGAGATGGAGCAGCGCGTCAGTACCTACAGCCAGTATTCGATCAGCGCCAACGTCAGCGGTATCAAGAACATCGAGGCGCAGACCCTCAACGGGCTGTCGATTCAGAAGATCTACTTTCAGCCGGACGTCAATCTCGATCTTGCTATCGCGCAGATCGTCTCGGGGACCAATGCCATCCGCGCCCTGATGCCGCCGGGCATCCAGCCGCCGATCATCGTGCAGTTCAATGCCTCGAGCGTGCCAGTGCTCCAGCTCAGCCTCGAGTCGAACAGTCTCAATGAGCAGCAACTCTACGACTTCGGCATCTACCGGGTCCGTCAGCAGCTGGCTCCCGTTCCAGGCGTGACCTTGCCCACACCTGCCGGCGGCAAATACCGCCAGATCATGGTCGACATCGATCCAAACAAGTTGCTGTCGCGCGGATTGACGCCGCTCGACATCGTCAATGCGGTGAACACCCAGAATCTGACGTTGCCGACCGGTACGACGAAGATCGGGGACACCCAGTACACTGTTCGCACCAACGCGACGCCGGGCACGATCCAGGATCTCAACATGATCCCGGTCAAGTTCGCGAACGGGGCCACGATCTTCCTGAAGGATGTCGCCCAGGTCCGCGACGGCGCTCAGGTCCAGCAGAACATCGTGCGCGAGGACGGCCACCGCGCGGTCCTGCTCAGCGTTATCAAGAACGGAAATGCCTCTACGCTCGCCGTCGTAAATGGCGTGAAGGCGGCGTTGACGTCGATCCGCGCGTCGGCTCCGGCGGGGCTGAAGATCAACGAGCTGTTCGATCAGTCGATATTCGTCACCCATTCGGTCAATGGCGTGCTGCGCGAAGGTGCTATCGCCGCTGGCCTGACAGCGCTGATGATCCTGGTGTTTCTGGGATCGTGGCGATCGACGCTGGTTGTCCTGATCTCGATCCCGCTGGCGATGCTGTCCTCGCTGATCGTCCTCTATTTCCTCGGCGAGACCCTCAACACGATGACACTCGGCGGGCTTGCCTTGGCGGTCGGTATCCTCGTCGACGATTCGACGGTGACGATCGAGAACACGCACCGGCTCTGGACCGAGGAAGGCATGCCGTTGTCGGAAGCGACCCTGCATGGCGCCGCCGAGATTGCGGTGCCGACGCTGGTGTCGACGCTCGCGATCAGCTGCGTGTTCACCTCGGTCGTATTTCTGGAGGGGCCGGCCAAATATTTGTTCACGCCGCTTGGCCTCGCCGTGGTGTTCGCAATGCTGGCGTCCTACGGGCTATCGCGGACGCTCACGCCGATCACCATCGGCCTGCTGCTGAAGGGGGAGCGACGCCATGGTGAGGGCGAGCGCCCGTCGGGGATCTTCGCGCGCGCCTCCGCAGCATTCGAGCGCGGCTTCGAGCGCCTGCGCGATGGTTACTCGGATCTCCTGCTGAAAGTGCTGCGGCTTCGCGCCGTCGTACCCGTCGTCGCCGTGCTGGTGCTGGCGCTCGGAGCCACCATGTTCGCCTATGTCGGCAGGGATTTCTATCCCCTGATCGACGGCGGCCAGATCCAGCTTCATGTCCGCGCGCCCGCGGGCACGCGCATCGAGCGCACCGAGGCGATCTTCCAGGCGGTCGAGGACAAGATCCGTGAAGTCATTCCGGAGCATGACCGGGCGCTGATCGTCGACAATATCGGTCTCCCGGCGCGGGCCTACAATCTCGCATTCACCGACGGCTCCACGATCGGGGTGAACGACGGCACAATTCTGGTGTCGCTGAAGGACGGGCACAAGCCGACTGCGGATTACGTCAGGAAGCTGCGGCAGGTGCTGCCATCGGCATTCCCGGAGGACACCTTCTATTTCCAGGCGGCCGACATCGTCACGCAGATCCTGAACTTCGGTCTCCCGGCGCAGATCGATGTCCGCACGGTCGGGTACGGCGCTAACAACCTGGCCGTGGCCAAGGAGCTGCAGAAGAGACTGGCGGAGATCCCCGGAATAGTCGACGCGCATCTGCAGCAGGAGGTCGATGCTCCGGCGTTCTATGCCGACATTGACCGCACCCGCGCGGCGCAGCTGGGTCTCAATGCGAGCACGGTGGCGACCAACATCAATGTCAGCCTCAGCTCGTCCGCGCAGGTCTCGCCGAATTTCTGGACCGATCCGACATCAGGCATCCCGTATTACCTGGCTGTGCAGACGCCCGAATACAGGGCCAACTCGCTAAACGCACTGAGCAACACGCCGGTGTCGGCCTCGCTTGCCGCAAGCGGGCAGACGGTGCCCGGCCTGCTCAGCAATGTCGCCACCTTCAAGCGGGGCACCGTTCCCACCAATTCGAACCAGGTGAATGTCCAGTCGGTGTTCGACGTCTATGCGAGCGTCCAAGGCCGGGATCTCGGCAGCGTCGCGGCCGATATCGAGAAGGTGACGTCAAACCTCCAGAAGCAGTTGCAGCCGGGCAATTCGATTCAGGTTCTGGGACAGATCCAGAGCATGCATCAGTCGTTCCGCGATCTTGGAATCGGACTGCTGTTCGCCGCCATCCTGGTCTACCTGCTGATGGTCGTGAACTACCAGAATTTTGGCGATCCTTTCGTCGTCATCCTGGCGCTGCCGGCGACATTCTGCGGCATTGTAACGATGCTGTTCATCACCGGTACCACGCTGAACGTGCCCTCGCTGATGGGAGCCATCATGGCGATCGGCGTTGCCTCGGCAAACTCCATCCTGCTCGTGACCTTCGCGCGTGACGAGCAGTTGAAGGGACACACCGCCTTCCAGGCGGCGCTCAGCGCGGGCCGAACGAGGATCCGGCCCGTCCTGATGACCGCGGCCGCGATGATCGTGGGCATGATCCCGATGGCGATCGGCGGGCCGGGCGAGGAGCAGAATGCCGCGCTCGCGCGGGCAGTCATCGGCGGCCTGCTGTTCGCAACCCCGACAACCTTGCTGATCGTGCCTTATCTCTTCGCCGTGCTGCGCAAGGGTAATGACGGCAAGCCTCGCCACGGCGTATTCGAGGAGCAACCGGAATGAGTGATGTTCGCGCAAGGACCGATGACGAGGGGGCTCGAGACCGCCCGGGGGCAGAGAGCCTCCGGGTCGTGGAGCTGCCGGGCAAGAGCGCACGATCCGGACGCCGTTACGGTGGCGCGCTGCTCGGGGGAGGTGTGCTCCTGCTGCTTGCGGGCGGTCTCGGCATCGGCGGCTGGCGGCACTACGAGGCCGCGCGTGACGTTGCCGCGGTGGCAGAGCAGGTTCGGACCAACGTTCCGGAAGTTCGGGTGGCGACAGTCAAGCCAAGCGGCAACATCATGAAGGTGAGCTTGCCGGCGACGACGACTGCGTTCGAAGCGGCCAACATTTTCGCGCGGACCAGCGGCTATATCGAGAAGCGCTATGTCGATATCGGCGATCGGGTCAAGAAGAGCGATCTCCTCGCGGAAATCACCGCGCCCGAGCTGGACCAGCAGATCGCGCAGGCGCAGGCGACGCTCGCCCAGGACCAGGCTGCCCTTCAGCAGGCGCAGGCGAGCCAGGAGCTGGCCGACGTCACCAATTCGCGGGACAGCAATCTCGTCAAGCAAGGCTGGTTGACGGCGCAACAGGGCGACAACGATCGACTCACCCTGCGCGCGCAGCAGGGTGCGGTGGGCGTCGCCCAGTCGAACATCACGGCGCAGGAGGCGCAGATTCGCGTCCTCCAACAGGAGAAGGCTTACCAGCGCGTGGTGGCGCCGTTCGACGGCGTGGTCACCCAGCGCAACGTCGACAATGGCAGCTTGGTGCAAGCAGGCTCCACCTTCATGTTCACGATGATGCATTCCGACGTGGTCCGAACTCAGGTTTTCGTACCGCAGGACGAGGCGTTCGGAGTTGGGCCGGGCGTCGATGCGGAAATCCGCGTCCCCGAGATTCCGGGGCGGACGTTTGCTGGCAAGGTTACGCGGATCGCGACCGCGCTGCAGCCGGGTAGCCGGACGCTGCTGACCGAGATCGACGTCCCCAATCCCGATGGCCTGCTCAGTCCCGGGATCTATTGCACCGTCGAATTGTCAATCCCGCGCAGGACGCCATCAGTGACGATTCCCTCCGACGCGCTCGTCTTCGATCAGAACGGCCTCCATGTCGTGGTCGTACGGAACGGCACGGTTCAATTTCAGCAGGTCTCGATCTCCCGGGACTTCGGTACCACGGTGGAAGTACGAGACGGCGTGCAGGCCGGCGATCAGGTCGTGCTCAATCCGGCGGTCAGTCTGGCGGAGGGCAGCAAGGTCACCGTTCGCAAGACCGAGGTGAGTTAGGGACACGGAAATGATGCGGATCGCGCTCGCAACGGTGATGGCTCTCCTGCTCGCCGGTTCTCCGGGCCACGCACAGGTCGCAACGACCGGCAGCACGGCAATGGATCTGCCGACGGTGCCGGGCGCGATCGTGATTTCGCCGCTCAACAGTCCGGGACCGTTTTCGGCGACGACCGTGCCGGGTGCTCCGGATACGACGCTGGCGCCTGTTCCGCTCGCTTCGGATCCGACCACGCCGGGGACGGTCGTCGTCTGCGCTCCATCGTCGTCATCGCCGGCGCCGGTGCCGGCGACTCCGACGGTATCGGCCACGGGCCTTTCGACATCGGGCATCGCAGCTCCGATCCTGCTGGCCATGGGACAGAACGGCAGCTCCATCGGGACTGTCTCCGCCGCTACGCCGGTGGGAACAGGTACGAGTGTCGCATGCAGCTCAACGCCGGGAGGGCAGGTGACAAGCGCTGCGTCCCTGCCGCTTTCGGTACCGCAAGTGGCTGCAAGCCCCGCGCCTGGCACGATCCTGGCGGACACCGGCGGCGCCGGCGGCACTGGCATAGACCCGAACGTCGCCGTTGTGCCCAGCCCAAACAGCTCGGCCTGCGCGGAAGGGGTCTCGATGAATCTGGCGGAGCCTGCGACGGTGTTGCCGGCCAACGCCTCAGGCGCAGCACCGACGCCGGGCGTGTCGCCGATCCTTCCGCCGGGATGCTGAGGCGGAATTGCAGGGCTTCCGTGTCATTGCATCACACCGCATTCGCCCGTCATGTTGCCGGGCGCAGCTTGCGGACTTCGGCATCCGGCGGAAGCATCGTTCCACCGTCCTTATATTTCCAGTCCACCATGACCGCCTTGTTGCCCCTGACCGTGGTGCGGCCGACGAATGTCCCCATCGTGCTCTGATGGTCGATGGAACGCCAGGCCGCCGGTCCAAACGGCGTATCAAAGCTGGCATTGCCAAACCCGTCCGCCATCGTTTCCGTATCGAGGCTCCCGAGGCGCTCGATCGGAGCGACGATGGAGCTGATCATGGCGTGACCGACCACGGAGCCCATGGTGGGAGGCTCGCCATATCGCAAGGAATAGGCCGACGCGAAGGAGCTGTTGGCCTGATCCAGGATCTCGGTCACGGGGTATCCGGTCACGATCCATCCTTTCGGCGCGTCCTCTCCGAGCGGATGGAGGTATTCGGGCTCGCCTGTCGTGAACGACACGACGTCTCGCCCTTCGAACAGGCCGCGATCATTACCTTGCCGGACGAATTTCGTGAGATCGGGCCCGAAGGTGACATTGAGGATCGCTTCGGGATTCTGCTGAGCGAGGGCGTTCACGACAATGCCGGCGTCGATGGCGCCCAAGGGCGGCCACTGACTGCCAACGAACTGGACGTCGGGTCGACGTTGGCTGAGAAGCTGCATGAACCACCTCACGGCCGACTGCCCGTACTCGTAGTTCGGAGCGATCGTCGCCCATCGTGTCGCCTTGAGTTGTGCTGCCTCCTCCCCCAGCATCGCTGCCAGCATGTATGTCGAGGGGCGGAGCCTGTAGGAATATCGATGTCCCCGCTCCCAGACGAGGGCATCCGTGAGCGGCTCGCTTGCGACGAACAAGACTCGATTCTGCCGGGCAAAGTCGCTGACCGCGAGGCCCACATGCGACAGATAGGCACCTGCCAGCAGATCGACCTCGTTCCTGCGCACGAGCTCTTCCGCCGCGCGGATTGCGACGCTGGGTTTGCCTTCGTCGTCCCGGCTGATGACCTGCAGCTCTCGCCCGAGAAGGCCTGCTTTCGCGTTGACCTGCTCGACCGCCAGCTGCCAGCCGCGACGATAGGGCAGGGTGAACGCAGGTGCGCTGCTATAGGAGTTGATCTCGCCGATCCTGATCGGTCGAGTGCCCTGCGCACGGATCAGGCCGGGCGAAAACACCGAAGCGCCGATGCCGGCCAGAATCTGTCGTCGAGAGATGTTCATCGAGCAAGTCCGCAAGATGGAGTGATGGGTCATTTTGGCAGTGCAGGACAAGTTGTCTCGGCCGAGCCTAGCAACCTAGTGGCAGGTGCAAGACGCGGGCCGGTCGCTGTCGCATGTCGAAAGTGAGATGCCCGGTATTTCAGCCAGAGCGCGGGCGAAGGCGAGCGCGGGAAGATCGATCTCCTGATCGAACAGAGCACTGACCGGACCGACGAGATCAAGGGCAGTCTGCTGACGGTTCGATCCAGCCATGATCCTTGCCCACGCCGCCGCAACCTTCAGCTCGTAGAAGCGGCATTGCTGGTCTCGGGCCACAGATAGTCCCTCGGCAAACAGCAATTCCGATCGCGAGAGATCGGATGGATTATTGGCCAGGAGAATTTCAGCCTTGATCCTCAACAGGTCGGCAAGGCACCACAACTGGCGGCCTTGCCGCGATATCGAAAAGGCCTCTTCCACCGCGCCCAGTGCCTGCGCAGCCTCGCCGCTCGCGAGCAGGCCTTCGGCGAGCGATCCGAGAAACTCGGGATTGCGCATCAGCCATCCGTTCTCGGTCCGCGCTTTCAGGCCGCTGCGCAGCAGAGCAATTCCGTCGTCGTGATTGCCTTGCAGGACCAGCAATTGTCCCTTCAGGCAAGACGTCCAGCTGGTCCAGAAAGCTATCCCCTCGCGTGTGACGAGCTCGAGAAGGGAGGATATCGCCTGATCAGCGGCAGCGAGATCATGCGTCATCAGCGCGATGGGGCAGACGGCATTCCGGAGTGCGTAGGCGATTGCAAGCTTGTCCTTCTCACGCTGGGCCTCCTGGAGGCATTCGGCGGCCAGGGATCTGCCCTGGGCGATCTTTCCCTGCAACAGCAGGACGCGCGCCAACATCGCCTTGGCAAGAACGCTCTGGTTCAGCAGAAACCACATCTGGTTCACACCGCCGTTCAATCCGTGAGCCGATTGGTCCAGCGACAGAGTCAGTTCGCGCCGCGCATCCTCCTGCGCGCCAAAGAAATGGCTGGCGGCGCCGATCAGGCGACGGCCTACCGCCTCGTTGGCGGTATTTTCCGTGCGCAGTGCGATCTCGAGGTAGCGTTCGCCGACCTCCTTGGCCGCTGCATATTGACCAGAGTTGAGGTTATAGCTCCACAAAGTCCAGACCGCCTTGAGCTGAAGTTCGAGATCGGACAATTCCTCGGCGAGCACGAGGCCGATGCTCAGTGCCGCCTTCATGCGATCCGCCGATCCCGTCGTGTTGAGAAGTGAGAATCCCAGGGCGACACAGAGCTGCGCCTTCAGCTTCGGAACGCAGCTGAACCCGGGACTGAAATGTGCAAGCGCATGCTCAATCCGTGTCGAACATTCCACGAAGGACAGCAGCTGCATCCATACCGGAACGAAACCGGCCGTCAGCTCGATTCCCAGCGCGGTATCGCCACCGGGCGAGAACGCCCAATCGAGCGCCGCATGCACGTTTCCGATCTCCTGGGCGAAACGGGAGATGTCGTCGGGAGCAGGAGAGGCATCGCCGAGCGGCGCGATGATCTGCCTGAGAAAGCCGGCCTGCCGTTTGGCCGCCTGTTCGACGAGGCCTGCGTCCGCGAGCTTCTCCAGCGCATAGGCGCGGGTGCTCTCCAGGAGGCGCCATCGTCCTTCGAACGAGGGGTCGAGCGACACTAGCGATTTCCCGACCAGATTGAACAGGGTTTCGATGACGTCCGACCGGGACAAAGTGTCGTTCATCATCGCGCTGGCTGCATCGAGCGTGAAGCCGGCAGGAAACACCGCGAGTTGGCAAAGTAGGTTCTGCTCTGCCGGGGGCAAGAGGTCATAGCTCCAGTCCAGTGTCGCCCGCAGGGTCTGGTGGCGTGGCAACTGATCGCGGCGGCCGCCGTTGAGGAGTTCGAAGCGCTTGTCGAGGCGAAGCAATACGGTGTTTACGCCGAGATTGGCGGTCCGGGCCGCGGCAAATTCCAATGCGAGCGGAATGCCGTCAAGCCGACGACAGATGGCGGCGACCTTCTGAAGCTCCTCAGCGCCTGCGGCGAAGCTTGCGCGCAAGGCCCGCGTTCGTGCGACGAACAGCTGCACAGCGCTTTCCCGGAGCAGCAGGTCGGGATCGTGCACATCGGCACCAGGAACCGAGAGCGCCGGAATGGCCGCAACGTATTCGCCATCGATACGGAGGCCTTCGCGGCTGGTCGCGAGGACCGTGGCGTTCGGACAATAGCGCAGCACGGCGCCGGCGATCTGCGCGGCCGCTTCGATCACATGCTCGCAATTGTCCAGGACAAGAAGCAGACGGCGGGTCCCGATGCCTTGGGCAATGCTCGCGGCCGAGACTTCCTTGTCATTCGAGACGAGCTTGAGTGCACGGGCGCATGCGGATGCCGCAAGTGCCGCATCCTGCAGGGTCGCGAGCTCGACCAGCACAACGGAATCGTTGAAAGTGGAGGCGACGCTGCGCGCGAGCTCGATTGCCAGCTTCGTCTTTCCGATACCGCCGGGCCCGACCAGGGTCACGGCCCGAAACGCCGACGACACATCGGCCAATTGGCTCAGACAGTCCTCGCGACCGATGAGAGGCGCGCGGATGCTAGGCAGGTTGCTGGAGAAGGGCGCATCGGCCGGCACAGCGACAGGCGTGGCTGCGGCGTGATCCAGATGCCCACTTCGCCAGGTTCCGGCGAGACTATAGCCGCGACCCGAAATCGTTTTGAGGAGATTGCGATCCTCGCCGAACGCCTTGCGGACGGCCGAAATATGAACCTGAAGCGTATTGTCTTCAACGGTCAGGCCCGACCAGACGCTCCCGATCAAATCGTCTTTGGTAACCAGGAGACCCACTGAGCCGACCAGCTTCTCGAGAATCTCGAATGCGCGGCTGCCGATTGGCACCGCGACGTTGTCGTATCTCAGCTCTCTTCGCTGGCAATCGATCAGCCAATGTCCGAAAGAGTAAGTGCGATCAGTCGGCGATGACATCGGGGGTCCGTGAATCAATTTCGCTGCCGTGATCCGGCGGAAATCACGAGCTCGCCCTTGAGATCACCGCCCCTTGGCAGAATTTGAAAGCGTCAATGCGCTTGGGTCTCCTACAGGGGAGATTGTCGGCGTGTCAAGAAGGCCCACTCAGTCGCCGGCGCTTCGTTCATCGTCGATGCTGGCACCCGACGCGTTCGTGTTCGATACACGAATTCGTGACGAGGTCGGGCGTGGGTCAGATTGCGAGAGTCGTTCGGAAGGAGGCTGATGCCATCAGTGAAGGCATCATTCGCTCACATCGCCGGGAGACGTCAGCGCAACAACTCCGAGGCACGATGCTTCGAGGAGACGTGCACCAGTCGCAAGAACGGCGGCCTGAGTGAGCCGCCGTCCTTCCTACCGCCGAGGGGCCAAAATCCGAAACGTTGAGAGGATCAATTTCCAGTCGGCGTCAACCGGACTTGCTCCGGTTCGGGAACTCAGTAGCCCGACGTGGGCTCGCAGGGCGGTCGGCGCCAGGGAGCGGTTGCGTAAGCGCCGACGTCGGGAGCACGGGCGCAGCCGTGCTTGGAGGTGACCGGAACGCGCTGAGCCGACGCATAAGCGTCGACATTGGTACGCTTCGCGTTGCCTTCGCGAGCCATCACGGGGGAGGCAATCATGGCTGCGACCACGAATCCGGCCGACAAGAGCTTCAGTGTAGTCATCGAACATCTCCTTGAGAAAGCGACGCCGGGAACGTCTCGGCCCGCTCACGGGACATGTGCATGTGCGCGCCGGATCCGCAGTGTTGATCGAACGAACATTTTCGCCTTTGCACGGAGTCGTCGCGGCGCGTTGACCTCAGACATCGACGGCCCATCCGACAAAGAGGTTCGCGCACTAGTCAGGCGAATGCTTTCCGTGCCGAGGGCGCGCCAAGATTGCGAGCGCATTGCACGTTTCCAGATGCCGAAGAACTGTTAAGTTTTGCAGTTGTCGGAATCGATGTGATCGGCCTTGCTTCGAAGCCGGCAGGTGCGCCGCATGGCGCGGTCGCACTCCCGGACTGCGGACACCATCATTTGCACCTGGCAGAACGCAGGATGCTCGATTGCCGTGTTCCGTCATCGGTGCCAGTTGCGGTTGTGAAGGTGGCCCGCGGCGAAGACGGGCGCGGCGCCACCGGGCCGCTCGAGGCCCATTCGCCCGGCCGGCGTCAGCGCGCCACCATTCAGCACGTCGCGATCGGGGTACATCGATGCAAAGGCGGCTGGCTCCTGATCGGCGAAGGACCAGGCTGCGGATGCGGATGATATCGTTGCCGTTGAGAGTAGCGCAGCGGCGATTAGGATTCTGAATACGCTCATAGCGTTTCTCCATTGTTTGCTCTGTGCGGAGAGTCGCTTCGCGATGATCGCTGCTCGGCTAGTGGCGTTTCCGAAATTGTTCTTGATGGTTATGTAGGTCGTCCTGGTGGAAAACCCCGGCGTATGTGCATCACTCTTGCGGGAAGATTCTGTCTTCGTTGTCAGAATTCTCGCGCGATTGTGCGTGGTCAAACGCGTCCAGTGTCCGTTTCTGGAAGGCAGATAGTGTGAACATCTGGAGTGTGAGCAATGAGATCATTTGCTGTTGTTTGTATCCTCGCCAGCGTTGCGCTCTCGGGCACCGCGTCTGCCCGCGGTGGCATGGGATCGCATATGTCGATGGAGAGCGGCGGTGCGCTCGGTACGAGCGCCGCCGCACCAGGAACGAATTCGCTCGGCACCGCGCTTCCGTCTTCGGGCAGTGGTGGTCACGCGACTAAGGGGCCGTTGCTCGGCACGGACCAGACCATCGACAAGGAAGACGCCCGGCTCGAGAAGATGCTGGAAGGATCGATCTGCCGCGGCTGCTAAACAGCGCGCATTGCAAGACGGGAGTGGGGCGGCTGCGCCGCCCGGCTACCCGTGTCTTTCGAAAGAATTGATGGTAAGCTGGGTAGAAAATGATGAAACCGCTTGGGCTGTCCCAATGATGGCTGAGCCAGGCCGGCGTACCGTCTACATTTGCCGGGAATGGGAAATAGATCTTGCCAGACGCGAATTGCGCTTGACGAGAGAGCTCGTTCCCTTGGGGGGACGCGCCTTTGAGATTCTTGCCGAATTGGTGCTGGCGCAGGGCCATCTCGTCACCAAGAAAGATTTAACGGAACGCGTCTGGCGGGGCGTCTTTGTCGAAGAGAGCGCACTTCGCGTGCATATCGCGGCGATCCGAAAGGCGCTTGGTCCTGACCGCGACATGCTGTCAACCGCCGTCGGCCGCGGTTATCGTTTGCTGGGAGCGTGGCAGATCCAGCACATCGACACCCCGCCACAATCTGTCGCAACCGGCTTGCCGCCGTCGATCAACATTCCCAACGCAGCTTTCGATCTCATCGGCCGAACGGCTGCGATCGTACATTTGTGGCGGCTACTGTCGGCCTATCGCATCGTGAGCCTGGTCGGGCCTGGCGGCATTGGGAAGACGTCGCTGGCACTCGAGGCCGCCAGGACGCCTCCGCCCGGCTTTGTGGCTGACCGGTTGCTGGTCGAGCTGGCCTCGCTGTCTGATCCCAAGCTCGTCTGCTCGGTCATCGCCGGCGTGCTCGGCGTCAAGCTCGAGGGCGAGGAGATTTCGCCTGATGCCATCGCGCGTGCAATCGGCCATCGGCCATTGCTGCTCATTCTCGATAATTGCGAACATGTCATTGATGCCGTGGCGGTTGCGGCCGAGCTGATTGTCAGCCGCTGTTCCGGGACGTTCATTGTTGCGACGAGCCGGGAGGCGCTGCGCATCGAGGGGGAGCATGTCTACCGCGTGCCCCCTCTGGATGTGCCGCCTGAATCCCGGTTCGAATCCGCCGGCGCTTCTGCGTACAGCGCAGTGGAATTATTCACGAGCAGGGCGAAGGCGCTGGGTTCAAGCTTCGCGTCCGACGAGGAGAACATTAGCGCCGTCGCAACCATCTGCCGGCGCCTCGACGGCATTCCGCTTGCCATCGAGTTTGCAGCGGCGCGCGCAGTCATGCTCAGCCCGCCGAAGATCGCCGCACTTCTCGATGACAGGTTCAAATTTCTGACGACCGGACGGCGCACAGCGTTGCCGAGACAGCAAACGCTGCGCGCAACGCTCGACTGGAGCTATGACCTGTTGCCGGACGACGAGGCGTGGCTTCTCCGGCAGCTCGGCATATTCGCTGGCGAATTCGAGCTCGATGCAGTGATCGCGGTCGCCGGCGAGGGCATCAGCGACGTGACCGGCCAGCTTGCCCGGCTGGTGGTAAAGTCGCTCGTTCTCGCTGATATTCGCGGCGACAGTCCTCATTATCGCTTGCTGGATACAACACGTGCCTATGCATTGGAGAAGCTGCACGCCGCCGGCGAACATCCCGACGCGGCCTGCCGCGAGGCGAAATACTATTGCGGAGTCTTTGCCCGCGCCGAAGCAGACAGCGAAGTAAGGCCGCAGGCGGAGTGGCTCGCCATCTATGGCCGGCACATCGACAACGTCCGCACGAGCCTCGATTGGGCCTTCTCGTCCGGCGGAGACTCGCAACTTGGGGCGGCCTTGACGGCGGCTGCGGTCCCACTCTGGGTGCAGTTGTCGCTCCTCACCGAATGCCGCGAGCGGACCGAACTCGCCCTGGCGCGCCTCGATCCGACGGCCTCGAACGCGCCGCGGCTTCGTATGCAGCTGTCGGCCGCGCGCGGCTGGTCGCTGATGTACGGTGTTGGAAGGGCCCGGGAGGCCGGTCCCGCCTGGGCTGAGACCCTTCGGCTTGCCGAACAGCTCGGGGACAGGGACTATCTGTTGCGCGCGCTTTGGGGACTCTGCATCGATCAGTTCAACAACGGCGGATTCCGCAGGGCGCTCGAATTTGCGCATCGCTTCGCGGCGGTCGTGGCTGATTCCGGCAATCCAGTCGACCGGATGATGGCCGACCGGCTGCTTGCGACGACGCTGCACTATCTCGGCGATCAGCGGCAGGCCTATGATCATATCGGGCGAACCCTGTCTCGCCTCTCGGATCTGGCGGCCAAGCCTCAGGTCATCCGGTTCCGCTTCGATCTGCGGGTCTCGACGCGCTACTTCCAGGCGCGGATACTGTGGCTGCTCGGCCTCGCGGATCAGGCCTTGAGCGTCGTCGAGCACAACGTCGAGGAAGGCCGGACCAGTGGTCACGCTCTCACTTTCTGCAGCGTCCTCGGCCAGGGTGCTTGCCCGATTGCCCTCCTGACCGGCGATCTCGACGCGGCCGAGCGCTATTGCACGATGCTGCTCGAACATACCGAGCGCCACCCGATCCGCTTGTGGAATCTGTGGGCGCGCGCCTTCAAGGGCCTGTTGATCGCGCGCCGGGGCGACCTTGCGACCGGATTGCCGTTGCTGCGCAAGACGCTCGAGCTTGCCCGCGAGGCGCGTCACCTGCCGCGCTTTCTGCTTATGCTCGGCGAACTCGCGGTATGTCTCGGCGAAGCCGGCGAGGTGTCACAGGGGCTTGCGACCGCCGACGAGGCGCTCGCGCGATGCGAGGCGAGGGACGAGGGGTGGTATGTCGCCGAACTCTGGCGCATCAAGGGCGAATTGCTGCTGCTTCCCGGCGAGCGCCGCTCGACGATCTCTGCCGCGCAGGCCTTCGACAGGGCGTCCGAAGTGGCCCGGAGCCAGGGCGCGTTGTTCTGGGAGCTCAGGACGGCGATCAGCATGGCGCGATTGCGGATGAGCGAGGGGCGTCCGGCCGATGCGCGCCATGTTCTGGCGTCCGCATACGGCAAGGTCACCGAAGGCTTCGAGACAGCAGACTTCCGCGACGCGCGCGCAATGCTGGCGAAGCTGGGGTCGTAGGCGAAGCCCCGGGGAGCGACATCCGATTTAACTCATCGGATGCCGGTGCGGCCTCGGTGAGCGCCGCATCCCCGTGCTCTGGAACGTTCCACAATTCGCGTGTAAGGCCGCTTGTGCCGCGCGCCGACGTCTCATTGCATGCGCAGCGGGGACCGGCAGCCCGCACGAGTCGTTCGAGACTGCACCCCACTATCGCGATTGCACGGCGGTCATTTGGCCGCAAACGAGCACGAGCGTGGCGGGCTCAGCTCGGCAAGCAAGCCCCTTGCCGTCACGAGGCTGCGTGTCTGGAATCCCTCGGTAAACTGCTGATAGACGGACGCAAGCATATCGTGCGCCTGCTGGTGCCGCCCGCCTCGCTGCCATAATCTCGCGAGCGCAATCGCCGCGCGAAGCTCATAGCCCAGCGCTCCCTGATGGCGGGCGATGTCGAGCGCTTGCACGAGGCTCAGCTCGGCTTGCGAAAAATCCGGATTACTCTTGTGCATCAGCGCTTCCGCTCTTGTGCGCAACATGTCGGGCATGTCCATCATGAAGTTGCAGCGCCGGGACTGGGCGATCGCCTGATCAATGGTGTCCAGAGCTTCGTCGCCATGACCTGTCGCCACCAGGGCTTCGGCGAGAGGCATGCGAAGCCCTGCCACCGCACCGAAACTCAGGCTCTGCAGCTTCTCGATCGAACCTTTCAACATCGCGAGCCCGATGCCGGTCTCGCTCCCAGCCAGCAGCGTAATCCCCTTCATGGCCTCGCCTACCATCTGGAGGATGGCGAGGTTGTGCCTTCGAGCCTCCACGATGAATCTGTCGATATGGTCTTCGCAATCCTCCGTTTCGCCATTCCAGAAGAAGACGCCGAATGCCCATGGCAGTGCCCGGCAGAACATCACCGGATGGTTCGCTGCTATGACGTCCGAGATGGCGCGGCGCACCATTTGCGTCGCCTGATCCGAATGTCCCTGAAGCCAGAGGACGCGTGCAAGGGTGATCTGAGCGCGTTTGGGATATTCGAGCGTAAGTCTGCTAGGGACGTCCCCACCCAGGTCCGGATGCAGCAACGCCGATTCGATGTATGAGCGAGAGGCTGCGAACTTTCCGAGATATTGGCAGGAGATGCTGAGCAACACGCGCATGCGCGCCACCGCAATGGAATCGTTGCTGGCGAGAGCAATGGCTTCGCCGCGTTTGGCAGTGCCCAATGCCTCATCATACTTGCCGACGAACAATTGCAGCAAATGCAACTGATCGATCAGGCGGATCTGCCCTTGTATGTCGCCGATCGTTTCCGTCAGCTCGATCGCCCGGTGGAGGTGATTTGCGCCCAATTCATCCAGCTGTCCCGTGAGCATGCGGGCGGCCACAAGCGTAGCGTGAAGGACGAGGCCCTGCTTGATGTTTCCATTGGTCTCATCGAGTGCTTCGATGGCGCGGGTGACCCAGAACTCGCATTCTGCCAGGAGCGACAGCTTGAAGAATAGCGGTACTGACGCCGCGGCGAGGGCCACGCCGGCTCTGCGGTCTCCCTGATCGGAGAAGCACCACGTCAGCGCGGCACGGACGTTGCCAAATTCCTCGGCAGCCGCCGAGAGGTCTCGGTTCGCTTCGCCGCCGATCTTTTCAAGGAGGCCGTGAAAGTAGCAGGTGTGACGTCGCGAGATCGCGCCGGCGTCCCCGCTGGCGGCAAGTTTCTCTTGCGCGTATGCCCGGGTCGAGTCCGCAAGGCGGTAGCGGGTCGGTTGCGAGCCGATGTTCAGTGCGAGCATCGACTTGGCGATGAGGCTGTCGATGATCGCCAGGATCGTGTCGTCGTCCTCCGTGGTCGCGGCAATCGACCGCGCGGCATCCAGGGTCATGCTGCCGACGAACACTGACAGCCGGCCGAGGATCACGCGTTCCGATTCGCTCAGTAGATTGTAGCTCCATTCGATGGTTGCGCGCAGCGTCCGGTGTCGGGGCAGTGCGGTGCGCCGTCCCTCCCATAGCAGATTGAGGTGCTGGTCGAGGAGCTGGACCATCGCTCTCGCGCCGTATACGCCCACATGGGCAGCGGTGAGCTCGATGGCGAGCGGGATGCCGTCGAGCCGGCGGCAAAGGTTGCCGACATCAGAGGCGTTCGCATCCGACAGCGCGAACTCGCCGCCTCCCGCAGTCGCGCGCTCGACGAAGAGTTTCACGGAAGCATAGGCGAGGGCGTTCGCGGCCGTCAGAACGGCCCTCTCCGGCGGGCTCGGCAGCGGCGGGAGACGGTATGTGAATTCGCCTTCGACGCGCAGCAGCTCCCGGCTCGTGGCCAGGATGTGCAGCTCCGGCGCTGCCTGGTAGAGCCGCTCGGCAAGCGCCGCCGCTGCCTCGATGACGGGCTCGCAGCAATCCAGAATGAGCAGCATGCGCCTGTTGCGCAGGAATGCCGCGAGGTTGCTCGTGGGATCATTCGATCGGATCAGCAGTCCAAGTGAAGATGCGACGATTGCCGGCACCGGAGCGGCGTTGCCGGTCTTGCCGAGATCGACGAAGTGGACATGACCGACGAATTCATCGAGCAGGGCGTGGCCTGCGGAAACGACAACCGTGGTCTTGCCGATGCCGCCCGGGCCGACGACGGTGACGAAGCGTTGAGCTCTCAGTTTTTCTGAGATGTCCTGGATGGCTTGCTCGCGCCCTACCATCTGCCGGGGAGGCGCCGGCAGGTTGTGGACGTAAACCGGGTCGGTCGGTGCAGATTGCCTCTGTTCCGGGTGCGAGACCGCAGCGACGAAGCAGTAGCCTTGCCCGGAGACCGTGCTCAGATACCTGACGCCGTCGTTGCCGTCTCCGAGTGCCTTGCGGAGTGCGGCGACATGGACACGCAGGATGTTTTCCTCGACTTCAGTGCCTGGCCACGCCTTGGCGATCAGATCCGTCTTGCTGACGACGTTGCCGGCCTGCCGCACCAGGGCGAGCAGGATGTCGAATGCGCGACCCGACAGTTGCAGCGGGCCTCCGTCTCTTTCAATCAGCCGCCGCGATGGGTCGAGGCGAAACGGCCCGAAGACGAAGATCTCCCGGGAGGCTTCGTCCTGAGCGCAGCGGTCAGCGGGGGTCATCACGTTGTTGCTTTGCCAGCGGGGGCCATTTGGGGATATCAACCCGGCGCACGACTCGTCACGTTCTATGACTTGGAAGCACACCAAGACGTGTGAACGTAGTGGCCCGCGAAAGGTAACATCCGGCAGTTTCAGGGTAAAGGATCAGAGCCTATCACTTTCGTCTGGGGCTCGAAGTCAATCCTGAATCTTTCGGGACGTCCTATCCGATGAATGTCGGCTTGAGAATGTCTTCCAGTCCGATGCGGCGGAGCAGTTCCGCGCGGGCGCTGTCGGCGATGGCGTCGACGGTTGCGGCTCCGTCGTCGTCCGGACCGAAATGAGCGCGTAGCGGACGCTGTCCGAATGGCATGTCGACGACATCGGCTATGGCGGTCGCGACGTCTTGGGGAGTTCGATCCTTCGCCGAGAGCTGCGCAAGCGCCGATAACGCGACCTCGCTCAAATCGGCCGTCGGACCATCCGCGTATTCCTCGGCCCGAACGGTGTCCAGCGGCCGGCCGGAGCGAATGTAGTGGCCGGGTCCGAGCGCGCTGGGGACGACGATGGTCGTCTCGACGCCCCAACGCGCGAGCTCGCCGGCATAACCGAGCGCCAGCGCGTCAAGGGCGGCCTTTGACGAAGCATAGGCGCCGAGGAAAGGAACCGAGCCGCCACGCGCGCTGCTCGACGAGACCCATATCAGCAGGCCTTGGCCCTGCTTGCGCAACTGTGGCAATGCGGCCCGATTGAGCCGTTGCGCATTCAGCACGTTGGTGTCGTAGAGCTCGGCAAGCTGGTCCGGTGTAAAGGCCTCCACCGGTCCGTAGAGGACCTGGCGGGCGTTGTGCACGATCACATCGAGGCGGTTGTTCTCGGCGACGATGGCATCGATGGCCGAGTTTACGGAGGCTTCCGAAGAGAAGTCGAACGCGATGGTTCGGAGATCCCCGCCGTGCTTGCCGGCCTCGGCTTCCGGCCCCGCGACGCCGTGCTCATCGTGGCCATCCGTTTCCCGCATTGAAACGTAGACCGTGTGGCCGGCCTGGGCCAATTTCTTGCAGGTGCTTCGTCCGATGCTGTTCGCAGCTCCCGTGACGATGATCACTTTGCTCATTCGAACCCCAATTGCATTCCACCTCCCGCAAAGACGCCAGCGCCGTCGCGACAGGTCGTCGCTCGGCAATCGGCCGCTGGCCTTGCGCGAAGAGCCTCAGAAATACGGCCGGGCGCAAGACGGGTCTTTCGAGCCCGGCGGCTAATTTTCAGATCGCACGAAATATTTCGAAAAAGCCCGAAGGCGGGACAGGACGGGCCTCCCGCTGCCGGACAACCCTGAACGTGCCTTCGCGAAATTCGCGTTGGGTTTCAGAAGATCGTGGCCGCGGCCGCCGGCTACAAGGAACCTGAGCCGCTCGATGGAACGGACCGTGTGAGCGGTCTGCGGTAGCTCGCGTATTGCAAGGAGAAGCGGATGAATCAGTCGGGCAACCTGCCGCGTTCGGGACTCGGATCGCTCGTGTTGATCGCGGCCGTCCTCGGGGGCGGCGCTGCCGCGTTCGCCTACACCGCAGGCTGGCTCTCACCCGGGCGCCTGACGCCGGAGCGGATGATCGGGGCGCTGACGCCTCCGAGCGGCGCGCCGCTCGGGCACCGCCGAAATCATGCGAAGGGGATCTGCTTCACCGGCATCTTCGAGGCGAACGGAGACGGTGTGGAGCTCTCGCGGGCCAGGGTCTTTGAACGGGGCACCTATCCGGCTCTGGGGCGCTTCAATCTCGGCACCACCGATCCGAACGCCGTGGATGCAACTGTCCGCGTGCGCGGTTTGGGATTGCAGATTGCAGCGGCGGACGGCGAAGAGTGGCGGATGGCGATGATCAACCCGCCGTTCTTTGCAGTGTCCACGCCGCAGGCCTTTCACGACCTGCTGATTGCATCCGGCAAGAAGGATCCGGAGGCGATGCAGATTTTCATCCAGGCAAATCCGGAATTCGCCGCCTTCGCGGCCTGGGCCAAGACGGCGCCCTGGACCGGCAGTTATGCGGAAGAGCCTTACCATGGGCTCAACAGCTTCATCTTCACGGACGCGAAGGGCGGCGAGCATGCAGTTCGGTGGTCGCTGCTGCCGACGGCACAGATCGTTCCGGTTTCGCAAGCTGAGCTGGAAACGCACGGTCCGAATTTTCTCGAGCGGGAGATAACGGAGCGGGTCCGGACCGCCGGCGCGCCACGCTGGACCATGGTCACGACGGTCGCCGATCCCGGCGATCCGACCGCGGACCCGAGCAAGGCCTGGCCGGAGAACCGCCGCACGGTGCAGGTCGGAACGCTCATCGCGCAGCGGATCGAGCCGGAGCAGGATGGGCCTTGCCGCGACATCAACTTCGACCCGACCGTGCTGCCGCGGGGAATCCGGGTGTCGGACGATCCTTTCCCGGCTGCGCGCTCGTCGGTCTACCGCAAGTCCTACGATTTACGCGCGGCCGAAGCCGGCGACTATCCGCGAACTGAGACCACCAAGCCATGAGCATTGCTCCTCATCGTTTCGCCCTGGTTCAGAGGCTCCTGCACTGGCTGATGGCGGCCTGTATCATTGCCATGTTCTTCATCGGCGTCGGCATGGTGTCCACGGTGACGCCGACATATCTGCCGCTGATCCTGATCCACAAGACGCTCGGCCTCACGCTTCTGGTTCTCGTCGTGATCAGGCTGGCTCTGCGGCGCCACTACGGCGCGCCGCAGTTGCCGGCTGATCTTCCGCCGGCGATAAAGCTGGGAGCGAGATTGTCGCATCTGCTCCTCTATGGCTTCATGATCATTATGCCGTTGCTGGGCATCGGCATGCTTTGGGCCGCGGCCTATCCGGTCGTCCTGTACGGCGGAGTCCGAATTCCGGCGTTGCTGCCGCAGAGCGACCCCGTGCACACGCTGCTGTGGCAGGCCCACGTCTATCTGGGCTTAGCGTTCTTTGCCCTCGTGTTGCTGCATCTGGCGGCCGGGCTGTTCCACGCATTGATCCGCCGCGACGGCGTGTTCGGTGCGATCGCACTCTTTCCACCTCGGAACAGGACGACGCCCGCAGAATGAGGGCTTCGCGCGACGGCGAAACGCGCGGCTAAAGTCTTTCAACCTCCAGCAAGGATGACGGCAATGACCAAGGCAGACCTCCAAAGCCCGACGGATCTCGGGGCCAATGCGAACCGTGACGTTCCAGCCGCCCTGAGAGCGCTGCTGGCGGATGTCTTCGCGCTGTACATGAAGACCAAGAACTTTCACTGGCACGTGTCGGGCAGGCATTTCCGCGACTATCATCTGCTGCTCGACGAGCAGGCCGAGCAGATTTTTGCCATGACTGACGATATTGCCGAGCGGGCCCGCAAGATCGGCGGAACGACGCTGCGCTCGATCGGCCAGATAGCGCGTGAGCAGCGCATTCTCGACAACGACGCCGATTATGTCGATCCGCAGGACATGCTGGCCGAGTTGCGCAGCGACAACCAACAGTTGACACGGGAAATGCGCCGGGTCCACGAGCTCTGCGACGAATACGGCGACGTCGCGACTGCAAGCCTGCTGGAAAACTGGATCGACGAGACGGAGCGGCGGATCTGGTTCCTGTATGAGACGGGCCGAGGCGGTCCGAACTCGTAAGCACTGGGTATATCATGCGGCCGGAAAGCGCCGGCCGATCGTTGCGGCGGCGCGGAAGCGAGGGAGACCCTCGCTTCCGCGTGTTGGTGGTTGATTGTCTTCGAATTGATCGAACAGGCGGGCGCGCCGGGCCAGCATCGTGCGGATGAAACAATGTCGCTGCATCCGCGAAAGATGACTGGACGCAGATATCTATACGCTTGACCGCATTTATGACCGGCAGGCCGGTCATACGTACAAGGATCACGCCATGACGGATATGTCGAACTCGAAAGCGTCGCTCGGAAGGGCCATTCACGCAATCGCCGGAAAGTGAGGCTGGTTCGTTGCGCTGGGGGGCGGTGAACTGATCCTTGGCGGCATTGCGTCGGCCAATCTGATGGCGGCGAGCCTCGCCTCCGTGCTCGTCATTGGCGCCACGATGGCAGTCGCCGGGATCTCCCAGTTCGTACATGCCTTTTCGGTGCACGGCCTGCGTGGCTTCCTGTGCTGGCTGCTCGCCGGAATCGTCTATGCCGCTGCCGGAGCCGTCATCCTCTACGATCCGCCGCTGGCCTCGTTCTCGCTGTCGCTCGTAATGTGCGCTTTCCTGGTCGCTGCCGGGGTGACGCGGATCTGGGCAGGCTTCCATATACGGCCGGCTGCAGGCTGGCGCTGGATCGTGGCTGCCGGCGTTGTGACGTTCTGCGTCGGCGTGATACTGGTTGCGGTCTGGCCTGCCATTGGCCTCTGGCTGCTCGGTGCGATGCTGGTCGTCGATCTGGTCTTCCAAGGTTGGGCTTTCATTGCATTCGGGCTCGCGCTCCGGAGCCGGGCCTCGCGGCATTCGGCCGAGCCGGCGACGGTGTGAGCCATGATGACAGGTTCGACATTCACGCGGCACCGGGAGATCGCCTGGCGCGGCGGCCGCACGACATCGACGTCGCGATTGGTGGCCGAGGAGAGCGCCATCGCGCTTACCTATAACGGATCAACGCATGCCGTGATGATGGGGACGCCGGCCGATCTGGAGGACTTTGGTGTCGGCTTCAGCCTCACCGAGGCCATCGTCGATCGTGCGAGCGAGATCAGGAGCATCGAGCTGATCTCGAACGAGCTCGGCATGGAAGTGCGGATGTGGCTCGATGGCGACCGCGCGGCGGCCCTGGCCGCTCGCCGGCGCGCCATCAGCGGGCCGGTCGGGTGCGGGTTATGCGGCATCGAAAGCCTCGAACAGGCGCGTCGCACTCCGTCGCGGGTCGGGGGCCCGGGCATTGCCTTTCACGCGCGGGACCTGCTGAATGCCATGCAGGCGCTGTCTCCTCTCCAGACGTTGAATCAACAGACGAGGTCCGTTCACGCAGCAGCCTTCTGGCATCCGGGCACCGGCATTACCTTGGTCAGGGAGGATGTCGGCCGGCACAACGCGCTCGACAAGCTCGCCGGTGCAATGGTCCGCGACGGCAACTCGGCCCGCGACGGCGCCGTGCTGCTGACGAGCCGCGTTTCAGTGGAAATGGTGCAGAAGGCCGCGATGATGGGCGTGCCAGTCGTTGTCGCCGTTTCCGCGCCGACCGCGCTTGCCATCCAGACCGCGAACGAGGCGGGGATCACGCTTCTCGCCGTCGCCCGTGATGACGGATACGGCGTCTTCACGCATCCGCGCCGCGTTCTGCTGCCTGACGAGGCCGTGCCGCGCGCCGGCCGCTGATATCCGCCTACCGGCGAACATGGTGATGCAAGCCGTAACAACGGAGCCTTTGGCCGGGACACGCGTCGAGATTCACGCTCCGGAACGATCGTTGCTGGTTGCCTCTCTGCTCTGCATGTCGGGAGGCTTCCTCGACGCTTTTACGTGGCTCTCGCTCGGCGTCTTCGCGAATTCGCAGACCGGCAATGTCGTCTTCCTCGGAGTCTTTGCCCAGTCCGGACAATGGCAGCGCGCGCTCCATCATCTCCTTCCGCTGGCTGCCTTCATCCTGGGAGCGCTGGTGGCGGCCCGCAGCCGGGCGGCGCGACGCTGCCTCGTCGGAGAGATCGTCTGCCTGGCGGCGGCGATGCTGATGCTTCATCGCCTTCCTGATGAGATCGTGATCCTTATCATCTCCTTTGGCGTCGCGCTGCAATCGGCGAGTTTTAGAGAGGTCGGCCGCTGGAAGTATCTCTCGGTGACCGTTACTGGGAACATGCTCCGCGCCATCGATCAGTTCGTTGCGGCGTCCGATCGCGATGCGGAGCGCGGCGCCGGAACCATGCTTGCGCTCTGCCTGATGTTCCTGCTCGGGGCCGCCGTCGGTGGTTGCGTAACGAAATGGCTGGGAACATGGAGCCTCGCTCTGCCGATCGCGTCGTCGGCATGGGTTCTCTGGCTGTGCCGGTATCCAAGCCATCCGCACTGAAGCCTTGCCAACCTTTCTAGCCTTCATTCGCAGGGCTCGCTTGCTGCAGGCCGAGGCGCCCACCATGCCATTCGGCAAAAGCACGTTCGTTCGCGGAAGCGTGCTCACCGTGCCGTTCGTACACTTTCGATCAGTACCGCCAAGGTACTTTCCGACATCAACTGCCACGAGAGGCAAGGATGAGCGACCTCCGCAAAGAGACAGACAGCCTGGGTGAAGTGAACGTTCCCGCGAACAAGCTCTGGGGTGCGCAGACGCAGCGCTCGCTGGAGCATTTCAGCATCGGCCGGGACCTGATGCCGCGCGAAATGATCCAGTCCTACGCGATCCTGAAGAAGGCGGCGGCGAACGCGAATTATGCCGGCGGTCGTCTCGACGGCAAGATCCACAAGCTGATCGTCCACGTCTGCGACGAGATTCTCGCGGGCCAGCATCACGACATGTTTCCCCTTCACGTCTGGATGACGGGCAGCGGAACGCAGTTCAACATGAACGTGAACGAGGTGATCTCGAATCGATGCTGCCAGCTCGCGGGCACCGCGCTCGGCAGCAAGCTGCCGGTTCATCCGAACGACCACGTCAACATGTCGCAATCGTCGAACGACAGCTTTCCTTCGGCCATGTACATCGCGGCCGCGCTGAACGTGACGGAGCGCCTCGTTCCCTCAGTCGAGGCTCTGCATGACGCGATCGCGGCAAAGTCGAGCCAGTGGGACGACATTGTCAAGATCGGCCGAACCCACATGCAGGACGCCACTCCGCTGACGCTCGGTCAGGAGTGGTCCGGCTACGCCGTCATGCTCGCTGACAATCTGGCGCGTATCGACGACACGCTCAAGGGTGTCTACCGTCTAGCGCTGGGTGGCACGGCCGTTGGCACCGGGATCAACGCCGCGCCGGGCTTTGCAGAGGCCGTCGCCGCCGAGATCGCGCGCTTGACGGGCCTGCCCTTCGTCAGTGCGCCGAACAAGTTCGCAGTGCAGGGCGCGCACGACGCGCTGGTGCAGCTTTCCGGCACGCTGCGCACGCTCGCCGGCTCGCTCTACAAGATCGCAAACGACATCCGCCTGTTGTCCTGCGGTCCGCGCGCAGGCTTTGCCGAACTGAGGATACCCGAGAACGAGCCCGGCTCGTCGATCATGCCGGGCAAGGTCAATCCGACGCAGGCTGAGGCGCTGACCATGATCGCCGTGCAGGTGATGGCGAACGATGTCGCCGTCGGGTTCGGCGGCGCCGGAGGTTTTTTGCAGATGAACGTCTACAAGCCGCTGATCATCCACAACATCGCGCAGTCCGTCACCATTCTCACCGACGGCTGCACGAATTTCCGTACCTTCCTCGTCGAAGGTACCGAGCCGAACCGCAAGAAGATCCAGGAGTATGTCGAGAGGTCGCTGATGCTCGTGACGGCACTGGCTCCGGTGATCGGCTACGACAAGGCGTCGCGGATCGCGCATTACGCGACGGACAACGATCTCACGCTGAAGTCGGCGGCGCTGAAGCTCGGCTTCGTGACCGAGTCGGAGTTCGACCGTATCGTGGATCCCGCCAAGATGGTCAAGCCCTACGTTGCCGAGATCAAGGTGCCGCTGGCGATCGGCGCGAAAGCCGTTTGAAGGGAGCAAGAGCCATGATCCGGCGCGCACAATCTCGCTCGGGCAATGCAGCAACAATGCAAGGAGAGACACAATGATCCGCTGTGTGCGTCTATGGACCGGCAAGGATAACAACTCGCATTTCGAGGACGGCTTTCTCGAGCTGGAGCCGGGCCAGCGTGGCGACTTCCTGACCGGCAAGATCGATGCCGTCAGCATCTCCTTCCAGGAGACGGAATCAGGCGGGGCCTTCGCCTGGCACACTGCGCCGATCCGGCAGCTCGTGATCACGCTGAGCGGTACACTCGATTTCCAGACGCGTGACGGCCACCACTTCCTGATCCACCCTGGCAACGTCCTGCTGGCCGAAGATACCGCAGGCTCCGGGCACAGCTGGAAATTGACCGACGATTCGTCCTGGCGCCGTGCCTACGTGATCCTGCGGCCGGGAGCGGACGTGCCGTTCCGCGCCAAAGCGCGGCAATCGGCGCGGGCCTGATCGAACCATCTGGAACAGCAATAGCCAACGAAGGAAAGAGCCATGTCAACAGCTTCCGACCGCGAAACCGACGTCGTCCTCATTGGCGCCGGCATCATGAGCGCGACCCTCGGTGTCTTTCTCAAGGAGCTCGAACCCTCGCTGTCGATCCAGACGTTCGAGATCCTCGGGGATTGCGCGCGGGAAAGCTCCGACTCCTGGAACAATGCCGGTACCGGCCATGCGGCAAACTGCGAGATGAACTACACGCCGCTGCGGCCCGACGGCAGCGTCGACATCTCCAAGGCGCTCCAGGTCAACGTCGAGTTCGATCTGTCCCGACAGTTCTGGTCCTACCTGATCGGGCGGGGAGCGATCGTGGATCCCAGGTCCTTCATTCATCCGGTGCCACACATGAGTTTTGTGCACGGGGCGGAGAACGTCGCGTTTCTCCGAAAGCGGTTCAAGGCGATGTCGGCCCATCATTGCTATGAGAGCATGGAGCATACCGAGGATCCCAGTCAGATCGCCGAATGGACGCCGCTGGTGATGGACGGAAGGAGTGGCGACGAACCGGTTGCCGCAACGCGGATCACCACCGGTACCGACGTCGATTACGGCGCGCTGACGCATCTGCTGATCGGGCATCTTGTCAGTCAGCCGGGCTGCACGGTCCACTACAACAGCTGTGTCACCGGTCTTGACCGGGAGCAGGGCGGCCGGTGGCGGATCGAGGTACGGGACACCGCGAGCGGCGAGACGCGTTCGGTTCGCGCGAAATTCGTCTTCATCGGTGCCGGCGGCGGTGCGCTGCCGCTGCTGGAGAAATCCGGTATCCCGGAAGGACGCGGCTATGGCGGTTTTCCGGTCAGTGGGATCTGGCTGCGCTGCGATGATCCGGAGATCAACAAGCGACATCATGCCAAGGTCTACGGCAAGGCCGCGGTCGGATCCCCGCCGATGTCGGTGCCGCACCTCGACACGCGCGTGATCGGCGGCAAGCACTCGTTGCTGTTCGGCCCCTATGCGGGCTTCTCGAGCAAGTTCCTCAAGCACGGCTCGTTGCTGGATCTCTTCGAGTCCATTCGTCCCGCCAACGTCAAGCCGCTGCTTTCGGTGGCGCGGGACAATTTCGATCTCACCGAATATCTGGTCGGGCAGGTGCTGCAATCCGAGGGACACCGGCTCGCGGCGCTCGACGAATATTTCCCCAAGGCGGACCCGAAGGACTGGAGGCTGCAGGTCGCGGGCCAGCGCGTCCAGATCATCAAGCCCGATGTCAAGCGCGGCGGTCTGCTCGAGTTCGGGACCGAGCTCGTCGGCGCGAACGATCATTCTCTGGTCGCCCTTCTCGGCGCCTCGCCGGGTGCCTCCACCGCCGCCTTCATCGCGATCAGCGTGCTGGAGAAGTGCTTTGCCGGCGAGCTGACGGCGAGCGCCTGGCTGCCGAAGCTCAAGCAGATCGTCCCGTCCTATGGCGTGTCGCTGATCGACGACGCGGATTTCTGCCGCCAGATTCGCGCGGCGACGGCGGAGGTCCTCAAGGTCGACAACATTCCGCAGCCGGCGGCACGCGCGCCAATGGCCGCGAATCGGGCGTGAGCGAACGGGAGACTATCCGATGGATCCGACGGCACTCCTCCTGTCGCGGCTGCAATTCGCCTTCACCATCTCGTTCCACATCATCTTTCCGGCATTCACGATCGGGCTTGCCGCCTGGCTCACCGTGCTGGAAGCGATGCACCAGTCCAGTGGCAAGCCCGTCTACCGGACCCTGTTCGAGTTCTGGCTGAAGATCTTCGGCGCGGCATTCGGCATGGGCGTCGTATCGGGCGTGGTGATGGCGTTTCAGTTCGGGACGAACTGGAGCGTGCTCTCGAAGATGTCGGGTCCGATCCAGGGCCCGCTTCTGTCCTATGAAACATTCACCGCCTTCATGCTGGAGGCGGGCTTCTTTGGCATCCTCATCTTCGGTCGTCCCCGGGTGCCGCCGTGGTTCTACCTGTTCTCGACCGCGATGGTCGCGCTCGGAACCACGCTGTCGGCTTTCTGGATCATGGTCAACAACAGCTGGATGCAGGTGCCGACCGGCTACGTCCTGCAGAACGGCCAGTTCGTGCCTGATGACTGGGCGCAGATCATCTTCAATCGCGTGGTCTGGGTCCGATTTCCGCACATGCTGCTCGCGTCCTACCTGACCGGCGCGTTCTGCGTGGCGGCGACCGGCGCGTGGTATCTGCTGCGGCGGACCTATCGCGCCGAGGCGCACGTGATGCTGCGGATGGGCCTTGCGCTCGCGGCGGTGCTGCTGCCGGCCCAGCTCTTCATCGGGCATCTCGTCGGCGACTATGTCCACGACTACCAGCCGGCCAAGTTCGCCGCGATCGAGGCACGCTGGCATGACGAGCAGCCGGCCTCGGAGGTGCTGATCGCAATTCCCGATTCGAGCACTGAATCGAACAAATACGCGATTTCGATTCCCGTGCTCGGGAGCATCATCGGCAGCATGAGCCTGACGTCGAAGGAGGTCGGCCTGACCAGCTTCGCGCCGCAAGACCGGCCGCCGGTGGCGATCCCGTTCTTCGCTTTCCGCATCATGGTCGGCTGCGGTTTCGTGATGCTAGGGCTGGCCTGGCTCGGGACCTGGCTCGGCCTCAAGCATCGGCTCGATCGGAGCCGCCTGCTGCTGTGGGGCATCTTCCTCAGCTTCCCACTGCCCTGGATCGCGATCCTCACTGGCTGGTACACCGCGGAAGTGGGGCGCCAGCCGTGGACTATCTACGGCGTATTGCGCACTGCGGACGCCGTGACGCCGTTCCTGACCGCGTCGGCTGCGATGGCTTCCCTGATCCTGTTCGTCGCGGTCTACGCCTTCATCTTCTCGTTCGGGACGTATTACATCTATCGGCTGCTGCGTGCCGGCCCGGCGGGACTCGGCGGCAAGCCACTCCACGTTCCCGTGCCCAATCGGCCGATGTCGCTCGCCGATCAGGTGCCGGCCGCGCGCAGCTATCTCGAGGCGAGAGAATAGCCATGGTGATGTACTGGCTTGCCCTTCTTGCCATCAGCATTCTGATCTATCTCCTCCTCGACGGGTTCGATCTCGGCGTCGGCATGCTGTTCGGCGTGGCTGGCAGCGAGGCGAAGCGGGATGCCATGCTGAGCACGGTCGCTCCGGTCTGGGACGGCAATGAAACCTGGCTGATCGTCACGGGCGTGATCATGTGGGGCTCGTTCCCCGTGGTCTACGCCATGGTGATGTCGGCCTTCTATATCCCTGTCGTCGTAATGCTGCTCGGATTGATCCTGCGCGGCGTGGCCTTCGAGTTTCGCGGCAAGGCGCTCCGGTCGCGCTGGGTCTGGGACGTCAGCTTCGTCGCGGGCTCGTTTGCGGCCAGCTTCATGCAGGGCGCGATGGTCGGTGCTCTCGTCGAAGGACTTCAGTTCTCCAACGGCGATTATGCCGGCGGAACGTTCGGCTGGCTGACCGCCTTTTCCGCCCTGTGCGGGATCGGGCTCTGCTTCGGCTATTCGCTGCTCGGCGCCTGCTGGCTGGTGAGGAAGAGCGATGGCCCCGTTCGGGATGCCGCACGGCGCCATATCCCGCCGCTGGCGATCGGCGTCCTGGTGTTCCTGGTCGTCGTCTTTGCGTATGCGCTTGCCGAACATCTTCCGATTCTGCAGCGCTGGACCGACCGGCCCTATCTGCTCGTGTTTCCCGCGATCGGCGCCGGCGCCGCCGCGATGCTGGCCAAGGGCATCCTCGTCCATGACGATTATTGGCCGTTCCATATGGTCGCGCTGATCTTCGTGGCGGCTTTCGCCACGCTCGCTCTGTCGTTCTGGCCCTACATGATTCCGTTCGTTGTCACGATTGACGAGGCCGCGGCGCCTCATGCAAGTCTCGCCTTCATGTTCTGGGGCGCCGGCCTGTTCGTATTTCCGCTGATGCTGCTCTATGTCGCCGTCGGATATCGCGTCTTCCGCGGCAAGCCGGCGCCTGCGGCCGATCACTACTGACGGCTGCACGCTCGAAGTTGCAGCGGGCCGCCATGGACGAAAAGAAAGGCGCCGGCTTTGGCGCCTTTCTCGTTCAGGCCCCCTTGTCAGAGGTCTGGTTCAGGATTTGGGCATGACGCCGGGGCTGTTGTCCGGCCATTGGGCGACCAGCTTCTCGTCGATGTTGAAATGCTGGGCGACCAGCCTGGCGGGCGTGTGCGTCAGCCAGTTGGAAAGGGACACCTCCTCGTAGCGGGGCGCACGGAACACGCCGACGAACTGCAATTCGGTGTCGCCGACATTCTCGACATAATGGCCGAGATTGCGCCGGACATAGCCGATGTCGCCGGCCGAGAAATCCGTCGTCAGCGCGTTGGGGCCGGTGTCGAACACCGTCATCCGCGCCTTGCCCTTGATATAGTACTGCCACTCGTCGGCGTTCGGATGCCAGTGCATCTCCCGGACTGCTCCCGGCGGCATCGTCACCAGCGCCGCGGCGACGGTGGTGGCCACCTTGAAGTTGCTGCTGTCGGCGACGCGGATGCTGCCGGCGGAACTCTCCTTTACCGGCGCCGAACTGCCGAGCGAATGGATGAACGGATAGGGCGGTGCTTCGGCATGCTTGGCGATTGCGGCACGATCGGCGGCGAGATCGCCGGGCACCGTGCCCTGGAAGATCCAGCGATTGTGCAGCGGGATCTTCGCGAACGCGTCAGCCGGGACGCCGAAATTCTTCGCCAACACTTCGGGCGGCGTATGGGCGAGCCAGTCCGTCACGAGCAGCGTGTTGAACTCATTGGCGTGGCCGTCGTCGAAACAGATTACGAATTCGCAGCCGTCGGGCCCCAGGCCCTGCAGCGAATGCGGCGCGCCCGGTGGGAAATACCAGAGGTCGCCGGCTTTGAGGTCGCCGACATAGGGGCGTCCTTGCGTGTCGAGCACGGTGATGCGGCAGCTGCCGTAGGTCATGATCGCCCATTCGGCCGCCTGATGCCAATGCAGCTCGCGGATGCCGCCGGCGGACAGCCGCATGTTCACGCCGGAGATCTCCTTCGAGATGGCGAAATCCTCGACGGTGACCTGCCGTGCCCAGCCGCCATTCTGGATGCGCCTCGGCGCATTGTTGAACGAGGCCCAATCCATCGGCAGGCCGCCAACATCGGTTGGCGGCGGGGTTTGCGCGGAGGGGAATTGCTTGGCCAATTCAGGATTTTGCGGACCGGGATCGGTCAGGCTTCCCGGGCTTTTGGCATTCACGGCCCCTTGCGGCGGCTCGTCCGGATTGCCGAAGGTTGCGGCCTGCGCGCTGGAACCGACCATGGCGGCGCCTGCCGCGGACATGGCCAGCAAATCACGTCTTGAGAACATATTGGGTCGCTCCTGAAAAATGTCGAAAGCCCTCCGTAGCGACGGGGCTCTGGCCGACAAATCTAGTTTCCGGTTGCCGTTTCTGCTTCCGCGAACGGTGCTCTTTTTGCCGGAATGCATGGCTGCTGCGGCCGGCCGCCCGGGACCGAACGTGTGCAATTGCGAAATTCGGCTTCGTTTTGAAAAGACGGCTCTGCCCGCGCGATCCTTAACTGAACCGGAGAATTGCCATATCGAGAGATATCGAGATGACCACGAAATCGGTTCGGCCCTATCGTGAACCTGCCGGCGGCTGGGGCGCACTCAAGGCGCTCAGCGAGGCGCTTCTGGTGCAGCGGGCGCCGCTGAAGGGCGCAGCGACGCTGAGCCGGATGAATCAGCCGGAGGGCTTTGATTGCCCCGGCTGTGCCTGGCCCGATCCGAAGCACACCTCGTCTTTCGAATTTTGTGAGAACGGCGGCAAGGCGATCGCCTGGGAGACGACATCGAAGCGCTGCACGCCGGAATTCTTCGCCGAGCATACCGTCACGGAGCTCGCGAGCTGGAACGATTACGATCTCGAAATGGTCGGGCGGCTCACCCATCCGGTGGCTTACGACGCCGCATCCGACCGTTATCTCCCGGTGGAGTGGAGCGATGCATTCGACATGATCGGTCGCGAGCTTCGGGCCTTGCCGGATCCGAACATGGCGGAGTTCTACACGTCCGGGCGGACCTCGAACGAAGCCGCCTTCCTCTATCAGCTTTTCGTGCGCGAATACGGTACCAACAACTTCCCCGACTGCTCGAACATGTGCCACGAGGCGACCAGCGTCGGCCTGCCGTACTCGCTCGGCGTCGGCAAAGGCACCGTGCTGCTTGAGGATTTCGACAAGGCTGACTGCATCTTCATCTTCGGTCAGAATCCGGGCACCAACAGCCCGCGGATGATGACCAGCCTGCGCAATGCGGCACGCCGCGGCGCCTCCATAGTCTCGTTCAACCCGTTCCGTGAGCGGGCGCTGGAACGTTTCCAGGCACCGCAGAGCGCGGTCGAGATGATCACGCTGTCGTCGACGACGATCAGCTCAAAACTGCTCCAGGTGCGGGTCGGCGGCGACGTCGCCGTGCTCAAGGGAATCATGAAGATTCTGGTGGAAGCCGACGAGGCCGCTCGTGCCGCCGAGCAGCCCGAGATCCTGGACTGGGATTTCATTCGCGGCCACACCGTCGGCGTTGAAGCGTTGATCGACGATCTCAAGCGCACGCAATGGCCAGACATCGAACGTCAGTCCGGCCTGACGCGCGAGGACATGGAATATGCGGCCGGCGCCTATATGAAGGCCGAGCGCGCCATCCTCGTCTACGGCATGGGCATCACCCAGCACTGGCGCGGCGCGAACAACGTCCAGCAGATCGCCAATCTCGCGCTGCTGCGCGGCAATGTCGGGCGCGAAGGCGCCGGCGTCTGTCCGGTTCGCGGTCATTCCAACGTGCAGGGCGATCGGACCGTGGGGATCACTGAGGTCCCCAAGGCGGATTTCCTCAACCGCCTTGAGCAACGCTTCGGCTTCAAGCCTCCGGCCGCGCCGGGGCACAACGTGGTGACCGCGCTGGAAGCCATGATCCGCGGCGAGGTGAAGGCATTCTTCGCGATGGGCGGCAATTTCGCTGCGGCCATTCCGGACTGGCAGGCGACCCAGGCGGCGCTCGGCAAGCTCGATCTGACCGTCCACGTCTCGACCAAGCTCAACCGCAGCCATTTGATTCATGGCCGGGCCGCCCTGATCCTGCCGTGCCTCGGGCGCACCGAGATCGATGTGCAGGAATCCGGGCCGCAGTCGATCACGGTGGAGGATTCGATGTCGATGGTGCATGCGTCCGGCGGCCGCAACAAGCCGGCATCGGAGCATCTCCTCAGCGAGATCGCGATCGTCGCCGGCGTTGCCAAGGCGACGCTGGGCAAGCGCACGGTGGTCGATTGGGACGGCTTCGTGACTGATTACGACCGCATTCGCGATGCGATCGAGGCGGTGTTCCCCATCTTCCAGGGCTACAACGCCCGCATCCGCGTCCCAGGTGGCTTCCATCTCACCTCGACCGCGCGCGAGCGCATCTGGGCGACGCCGTCGGGCAAGGCAAACTTTTTGGTCTTCCCGGGCTGCGGCGAGGATCCGCCGCAGAACGATCCGGAGTCCCTGTGGCTCACCACCATCCGCAGCCACGACCAGTACAACACCACGCTCTACTCGCTGTCCGACCGTTATCGCGGCGTGTTCGGCCAGCGCGACGTGATCTTCCTCAACGAATACGAGCTGAGGAAGCGCGGGCTTGCCGACGGCGACCGCGTCGACCTGACCACTGCCTCGACCGACGGCGCCGAGCGGATCGTGCGCAACTTCCGCGTGGTGGCCTATTCCTTTCCGACCGGCTGCTGCGCGGCGTACTATCCGGAGACCAATCCGCTGGTGCCGCTCTATGCCCGTGATCCCCTGAGCTTCACGCCGTCATACAAGGGCGTCCCGATCCGCCTCGCGCGTTCGGCCGCTACCGGGGAATAGCAGCCGCGCCGGACGTCGCGATCACGTATGGGCCTGGAGATCGCAGCGCCGCGAATCCGCCGGCGAAACGGATATCGGCAGCGTGAACCAGAAGCGGGCGCCGCCATTCGCGCCATGGCCCTCGGCGCCGATCCGGCCTCCATGCGCTTCGACGATCGACCGGCAGATCGGCAATCCCATGCCCATTCCGCTCTCCTTGGTCGTGAAAAAGCTCTCAAACAGCCGGTCGACATGTTCGGCGGCGATGCCGGGACCGTTGTCTTCCAGGGAGCAGTACAGCGTGGCCGCGTCCTGTATGACCGTGCTGATGATGATCCTGCGATCGTCATATCCCGCTTGCGTCATCGCCTGCACCGCGTTGATGGCCAGATTGACGATGACCTGCTGGAGTTGGGTACGGTCACCGAGCACCTGCGGCGTGCCCGGATCAGGCCGATGCAGGATCGTCACGCCGCGGGATTCCATCTCGTGTCGAAGGAACAGAAGCACTTCCCGAATGATCTCGTCGAACGATAGCAATGCCTGCTCGGGCGCTTTCCGCGAAGCCATCCCGTGAACGCGCGCCACGATGTTCGCGGCGCGCTGGGTATCCACAACGATGTTCTCGATTGTCTTGCTGATCTCAACGATATCGGGCGTGGGCCTGTTCAGCCATCGCAGCCCGGCTGCGCCGTTGGTGGCGATCGCGGCCAGGGGCTGGTTGACTTCGTGGGCGATCGACGCGGTGAGTTCACCTAGCATCGAGACTCGCGCGGCATGCGCGAACTCAGCCTGTACTTGCTGGAGTTTCTGCTGGGCGCGAACACGCTGTGAGATGTCGATGGTGCCGACCAGGCTGACTTCGAGATCGTTGATGGGGCCGACCCGGGCCGTCGTGAAGAGAACGTCGACGACGCGGCCGTCCCACGTGACCATCCTGGTCTCTTCCTCGAAATTCGTCTCACCGCGGTAACGGGATTCCATGGCGCGCCGGAATGTATCGGGACGATCCCTCCAGGTCTCGGCCATGGAACGTCCGACATAGTCGCCGGCGCCGCCGCCGAACATGTGGATGGCCCGTTCGTTGGCCTCCTGAAACGAGAGCGCGTCCATGCAAGTTCGGAGGAATTCGGGATGGCTGTCGAAATAGGCGCCGAGATCCTTGACGCCTTCGGCGCGCAATTTCCGGAACAGCACGACCAGCCTGCTGGCATCGAGCTGCCGGAATGCGATCGGCATGCGGCTGAACAAATGGCGGTAGCGCTGCTCGCTCCGTTCTAGCTGGACATGGGCCTTCTTCAGGGCCGTGATGTCCATGATCGCGCCGACGAGCGTCAGCGAAGCGGCCAGAAAAGCGGCGAAAGCGATCGCCGTGAAATTGTCTCCGAGCAGTGAGCAGGCGAAGGACAGCAGGGTCAAAACAAGGCTGCCCCAAGCCCACAGGAGAATGCGATCCTGTATTGTCTGGATCGGCAGCACACGGCGCCACCATCGCTGGGGCTGTACGGGGTTAGAGCCATCCAGGCGTTCGAGCGTCATGCAAACGGTTTACCGCCCCGCCGAAGAGCGGTCTTCTGCGTTTTCGTCGACGCTTTGTCAAAACGCACGAATCCGAAATCGAGCCGGCATCATGCCGGCGGTGACCTGCTCAAGCGGATTCATGGCGCAATCCCGAATCTGCTTCGCTCGTGGATGGCGCGGATGTCTCGGTCGCCCGTGGCTTCCGCCCGGTCAGCCGGTTGCCGAGCCGGTCGAGATAGAGATAGACGACGGGCGTCGTGTAGAGCGTCAGGACCTGCGACAGCATCAGGCCACCGACGATCGTGTAGCCGAGCGGCTGGCGCAGCTCCGCGCCGGTGCCGGAGCCGATCATCAGCGGCACGCCGCCCAGCAGCGCGGCCATCGTCGTCATCAGGATCGGGCGGAAGCGCAGCGTGCAGGCCTGGTAGATCGCCTCTTCGGGGCTGAGTCCGTGCTGGCGCTCCACCTGGAGGGCGAAATCGACCAGCATGATGCCGTTCTTCTTGACGATGCCGATCAGCAGGATGATGCCGATGATGGCGATGACGCTGAGATCCATGTGGACTGCCAGCAGCAGCAGGAGTGCGCCGATGCCGGCCGAAGGCAGCGTCGACAGGATCGTGATCGGGTGGATCAGGCTTTCATAGAGTACGCCGAGGATGATGTAGATCACGATTAGGGCGGCCCCGATCAGCAACGGCGTGCCTGACAGGGAGGATTGGAACGCCTGCGCGTTGCCCTGGAACGAGGTCGAGAGCGAGGCGGGCTTGCCGGTGCTCCTCTCGATATTCTGGATCGCCGTCACCGCATCGCCCAGTGCGATGCCGGGCTTCAGGTTGAACGAGATCGTCACCGAGGGAAACAGGCTCTGATGATTGATGAGGATCGGCGCGGGCTTGATGACGCTGTGAACCAGCGTGCTCAAGGGGACCTGCTGGCCGGTGGCCGAGTTCAGGTAGATGTCCTTGAGCGCCTCGGGGCCATACTGGAAACGCGGATCGACCTCCATCACGACATGGTACTGGTTCAGCGAGGTGAACATCGTGGAAACGATGCGCTGGCCGAAGGCGTCGTCGAGGGCATTGTCGATCGTCGTGGGCAGGATACCGAAGCTCGATGCGACCTCGCGATTGACGGTGACCTCCAGCCTCGGGCCGGCATTGGCCTGGTCGCTCGCGACGTCGGTGATGAGGTCGAGCGCGCGGAGTTTTGCCAGGAAGGTCGCCGACCAGTTGGTGAGCTCGTTGGAATCGGCATCTGTCAGCGTGTACTGATACTGCGTCTTCGACAGCCGTGCGCCGATGGTGATGTCCTGGGCGGCCTGCATGTAAAGCCTGATGCCCTGGATGTGGGCGAGCTGGGGCCCCAGCCGCTCGATCACCCGATCGGCGCTGGCCTTGCGCTCGGGCTTCGGCTTCAGGACGATGAAGATGCGTCCCTGGTTGAGCGTCGCGGTCGGGCCGCCCGGGCCGATATAACTCGCCACCGACTGTACCGCCGGATCCCTTGAGAGGATGTCAACGATCGCTTGCTGTCGCTCGGACATCGCAGAGAAGGAGATGTCCTGTGCGGCTTCGGTGATGCCGACAATTTGCCCGGTGTCCTGTTGCGGGAAGAAACCCTTGGGAATGATCACGTACAGATAGCCGGTCAGCGCGACGGTTGAGAGCATCACCAGCAGCGTCACGAAGCGATGGCGCAGCACGATTCGCAGGCCTCTCGCATAGAGCGCGAGCAGGGCATCGAAACCACGTTCGAAGATGAGGTAAATTCGGCCGTGCTTTCTCCGCGAGTCGTCCTTCAGGAGCCGCGCGCACATCATCGGCGTCAGCGTCAGCGAGATGATGAGCGACAGCAGCAGCGCGGCGGTAATCGTGATCGCGAATTCCTGGAACAGCTTGCCAACGTAACCGCCCATCAGAAACAGCGGGATGAACACCGCGATCAGCGACAGGGTGATGGAGACGATCGTGAAGCCGATCTCGCCGGAGCCCTTGAGCGCGGCCTCCATCGGCGTCATGCCCTGCTCGAGATGGCGCACGATGTTCTCGATCACGACGACTGCATCGTCGACCACGAAGCCCACCGCGATCGAGAGCGCCATCAGCGAGAGGTTGTCCAGGCTATAGCCGAGCACGTACAGGACCGCGAACGTGCCGACCAGCGACAGGGGAACCGTGATTGCCGGAATGATGGTGGCCCAGAAATTCCGCAGGAAGAGGAATATGACCATCACCACCAGCGCGACCGTCAGCATCAGCGTGAATTGAACGTCGGAGACTGCGGCGCGGATGGTGGCGGTCCGGTCGGCGGCGATCGTCACCTTGATCGCGGGCGGAACGGAGGCCTGCAGTTGCGGCAGCAGCTTCTTGATGCGGTCGACGGTCTCGATGACGTTGGCGCCGGGAACGCGCTGGACCGCCAGAATGACGGCGGGATCCTTACCGTACCAGCCGGCCAGGAGGTCGTTCTCCGGCCCCTCGATCGCCGTGCCGATGTCGCGTATCCGCACCGGCGAACCGTTGCGATAGGCGATGATGAGGTCTTCATAGGCGGCGGGCTTGAGCAACTGATCGTTGGTGTTCAGCGTATATGTAACGCGCGGGCTGTTGAGCGTGCCCTTGGGCAGGTCGACATTGGCGCCGGCGATCACGCTGCGGACGTCTTCAAGGCCGATGCCGCGCGCGGCAAGCGCCTGCGGATTGACGCGAACACGGATCGCGGGTTTCTGCTGGCCGCCGATTCCGACCAGGCCCACGCCTGGCACCTGCGATATCTTCGGAAGCAGGATGTTTTCCGCATAGGCATCGACCGTGGTCAGCGGCAGCGAGTCCGACGTCAGCGCGATCAGCATGATCGGCGTCTCCGCCGGATTCACCTTCCGGATCGTCGGCGGGTAGGGGATGTTTGGCGGCAGGAACGGGCTCGCGGCGTTGATCGCGGCCAGCACGTCCACCGCCGCGCTGTCCACCGTGCGCGACAGCTCGAATTGCACCGTGAGCTGGGCCACGCCGAGCGCACTGGACGAGGTGAGCTGGGTGACGCCGGGGATCTGGCTGAGCTGCTGTTCGAGCGGCGTCGCCAGCGACGAGGCGATCGTTCCCGGGTCGGCGCCGGGCAGTTGCGCCGAGATCTGGATAGTCGGGTAGTTGACGTTCGGCAAGGCGCCGACCGGCAGTAGCGGATAGGCCGCAAGGCCACACAGCAGCAAGCCCGCCATCAGCAGAGCGGTTGCGATCGGCCGCAGGATGAAGGGCGCGGAGAGGTTCATGGGATTGCGTCCTGCACGGCGCTTTGCAGGTCGGCTTCGCGCGCCGCGTTGCCATGCAGCTCGCGAACGCGACTGCCTTCCGCGAGCCGGTACTGGCCGTCGATCACGACAACGTCACCTGATTTCAGCCCCTGGTCGATCAGGGCCTGGCCATCGCGGATCTGTACGACGTGAACGGGACGCAAGGCGGCCGTCTGGCCGTCGGTCACGACATAGACATAGGTGCCGTTCGGGCCCTGCTGCACGGCCGAGCCGGCGACAGTGAGCGCATCCTTCTGAATCTCGAGCAGCAGGCGCGCATTCACCAGCTGGCCCGGCCACAGCCGGTGCTCATGGTTCGGGAACACGGCCTTGAGCTGGACGGTGCCGGTCGTTCCTGCGATTTCGTTGTTGACCAGTAGCAGCGTGCCTTCGTCGAGCTTCGTCTTGTTGTCCTGGCTGTAGGCGACGACCTTCAGGGAGCCCTTTGCGGCGTGCTCCTGAATTATGGGCAGGTCTGCCTGCGGCAGGGTGAACAGCAGCGAGATCGGCTCGATCTGGGTGACGACGACGAGGCCGTTGGCATCGGTCGGATGAATGACATTGCCGACATCGATCTGGCGAACGCCGGTGATGCCGGGAACGGCCGACGACAGGCGGGTATAGCTGAGCTGGACGTTCGCCTCGTCGATCTGGGCCTGGTCCGCCTTCACGGCGGCCTTGAGCTGCGCCACCTGCGCCGTCTGCGTCTCGATCAGTTGCGGGGTCGCATAGCCCTTGTCCCCGAGCTGATTGTAGCGGGAGAGATTGGCCTCGGCGTTCGTGAGTTGCGCCTGGTCTCTGTCGCGATTGGCCGTGAGCTGCTCGATCTGCGCTTCGTAAGGACGCGGGTCGATCTGGGCCAGGAGATCGCCGGCCTTGACGGTCTGTCCTTCCGTGAAGGCGATCTTGACGATCTGCCCCTGGATCTGGCTGCGCACGACGTCGGTGTTGTAGGCGATCACCGTGCCGATGCCGCGCAGATAGATCGGAACGTCCTTGCCCGTGACCGTGGCGGCGACCACCGGCACGGCAGCGGCCACGGGTGCGGCTGCCACGCCCGGCGTGCGGTCGGTGCCGAAGAACCAGAATCCGGCGCCGACCATGACCGCAACGAGAGTAACAAGCGCAACGGTGAGGTTCCGTTTCACGGTGATGATCCTCCTTGATCTTGGGGATTGCCGGAGCCGTCGATCGAGGTCGTGCCGTTCAAGGACGTGGGGCCGGCCACCGGCACGGGCGGACTGATTCCGGCGCCGCCGATTTCAGTCGCGCCCAGCGGAATTCCGACGCGGCCGACCGTCGACGTCGAGGGCAGGGATGAGACCGCTGCGGTGCTGCCGGCGCAATTGGTCGATGAGGTGCCGGACAACCCGCCGCCGTCGAACAATGCTCCGGTCGATGCGGCGTTGCCGGACCCGGCGCAGCCCATCGTGCTTTGCACAGGATTGATCGGGGAAATGCCGGGGGTTGCGATTTCGGTCGATCCCAGCGGGATGCCCACCGGCCGCGTGGATTGCGGGTTCAGGGGTGACGTCGCAAGCATGCCCGTAGGCGGCTGCATGCCCGGCACCGTTGTTTGCGCGATGGCCGCAGCCGGGACCAGCCCCAGTATGGCGGTCGCAAGCATCACACCGTTGTATGTTGAATGCTGTTGTCGCATGGATGAAAGCTCCGGCTACTGCGATCGAACAATAGGAAACCGCGCTAGCGCGGGTATTTCCAGAACGCACGTCCTGCTGCTCGGCTGCACGACGGCGAGGCGCTTCGTGCGCCGCATTCGCTCTCGCGCGACCATTTTGGCGGGCCGCCTCGTCGTCGGCCCTGAAAGTGCTTTCGCTATCTCAGAATGGCCCGCGCGTGCGCGATCTCCCGGCCGCACGCGGCGATGTCGCCGCCGCGATTGGCGGTGCGCGCGCGATCGAGCGCGTCGAGCGCGTCGGTGAAATCGACGCCGTTGCCACCTGCTGCTTCCGCGAGCGAGCGGGGCGTGGGTTGATGGCCGCGCAGCGCGCTGAGGCTCTCCGGCTGCCAGCCGTGGGAGCCCGCGTCCTTTTCTATGGCCAGATCGAGCTGGGCCTGGGTGTGCGCGATGTCATCCGTGCAGGTTCCGGAACGAGCCGGCATCGTTGCGCACAGCAGTGCGAAGAGGGCGGCGCTGTACTTTGCGATGGATGTCATTGTTCGGTCCTATGCTTGGAGTTTGAGTGAGGTCAGGAACCTTGTCGTGAATGACAGAGCCCCCATCGAGCGTCTTTCGTGTCCGAACGCTCCGCCGTTCACGCTTGCGAGAGATCATGTCAAGAATGTCAGTGTGCGTGACGAGAGGCCGTTCCGTCAGAAATGCCCCTCTCAACCGGCCGCGTCCGGAGAATGTTCGAGCGGCAATCGCCGCAGCTCGCGCGTCCCGGCGTGCGAAGTGGCAAGGATAGTTGTTTGCGGAAATACGCCAGCAAGGCTCGAAACTAGTGTCGCGTCATTCCAACCCGGAGTGATCTCGACATGAAACACCTCAACGCCGGCCTCGCCTTTGCCGCCGCTCTCTCCCTGTTCTCGACCGTTGCTCCCGCAAGCGCGGAACCCCTGAAGAACATCGTCCTTGTGCACGGCGCCTGGGTGGATGGGTCCGGCTGGAAGCCGGTCTACGAGATCCTGACCAGGGAAGGCTTCCGCGTCACCATGGTGCAGGAGCCCGAGACCTCGTTCGCGGACGACGTCACTGCGGCCAAGCGCATTCTCGATCTGCAGGATGGCCCGACGCTTCTCGTCGGTCACAGCTACGGTGGCTCGATCATCACCGAGGCCGGCGTTCATCCCAACGTCGTTGGTCTTGTCTACGTCGCCGCACATGCGCCTGACGTCGGAGAGGACGAATCGGCGCTGGGCAAGAAGACGCCGAGCGTGCTCGGGAAGACCGAAGGCGTCATCAAGGTGACGCCCGACAAGTTCACCTATCTCGATCCCGTGCAATTCCCGAAACTGTTCGCGCCGGATCTGCCGCGCGAGCGGGCCGAGTTCGTCGCGCGCTCGCAGGTCCCGGCCGCGACCCAGGTCTTCAGCACGCCGCTGAAGGCGGCGGCGTGGAAGACCAAGCCGAGCTGGGGCATCGTCGCCGGTAACGACCAGATCATCAGTCCGGATCTGGAGCGTTGGTACTACGAGCGCGCCAAGAGCCAGACCACCGTGATCCCGGGCGCCAGCCACTCGGTGTACGAGTCGCATCCGAAGGAAGTGGCGGCGGTCATCATCCGCGCCGCGCGCAGTATCCAGCCGCCGGTTACGCGCTGATCACCCTTCGCTGGTCCTGACGCACGGACGACCGGCAGAAGGAAGGACGGCGGGAGTTACAACCCTCCCGCCGTCCCGACTGTCCCTAAATTCACGAATGCAATCGAAGAAGCGCTGATGCTTCTGTGCGGCGCCGGTCTGAGGGAATGACGGTCATGACGAGCTGGCAGAACAATCGAGCCGCGCGCGATGCGCGCATTGCGGCGGGAGCTGGCCTTGCCCGCGGCAAGATCGTCGAAGCGCACGACGTGACGCGCCTGCTGGAGGCCGTGATCCGGTCGGGCGACCGGGTTTGCCTGGAGGGCGACAACCAGAAGCAGGCGGATCTCTTGAGCCGCGCGCTGCTGGCGGTCGATCTCTCCAAGGTCAACGATCTGCATATGGTGCAGTCGGGTGTCGTTCTCCCCGAACATCTGGACCTCTTCGACCGCGGCGTTGCGAAGCGGCTGGACTATGCCTATTCAGGGCCGCAATCGGCACGCATTGCGCGCATGCTGTTCGGCGGCAAGATCGAGCTGGGCGCGGTTCACACCTATCTCGAGCTGTTCGCCCGCTACTTCATTGACCTCACGCCGCACGTCGCGCTGATTGCAGCCGTCAGCGCGGACCGCGACGGAAATCTCTACACCGGCCCGAACACCGAGGACACGCCCACCGTCGTGGAGGCGACGGCGTTCAAGGACGGTGTGGTAATCGCCCAGGTCAACGAGATCGTCGAGACCGTGCCGCGGGTCGATATCCCGGCCGACCGGGTCCACTTCATCGTCAGGGCCGACAAGCCGTTCTTCGTCGAGCCGCTGTTCACGCGCGATCCGGCTGCGATCACGGAAGGCCAGATACTGACGGCGATGCTCGCGATCAAGGCGGTCTATGCACCTTATGGTGTGCAGCGGCTCAATCACGGCATCGGCTTCAGCACGGCCGCGATCGAGCTGTTGCTGCCGACATTCGGCGAGAGGCTGGGGCTGAAGGGCAGGATCGCGACGCACTTCGCGCTGAATCCGCATCCCGCGCTCATTCCCGCAATCGAGTCCGGCTGGGTGCGGCAGATCCACTCGTTCGGGTCGGAGGTCGGCATGGACGATTACATCCGCGCCCGCTCCGACATCTACTTCACCGGTTCCGACGGTTCGTTGCGCTCCAATCGCGCCTTCTGTCAGACCGTCGGGCTCTATGCCTGCGACATGTTCATTGGCTCCACGCTGCAGATCGATCTGCAAGGTAATTCGTCGACCGTCACCACCTCGCGCATTGCAGGCTTCGGCGGCGCCCCGAACATGGGGGCGGATGCCCGTGGGCGGCGTCATCCGAGTGAGCCCTGGCTGAAGGCCGGAGCGGAGGCCGATCCGGACGGCACGGCGCTGATGCGCCGTGGCCGCAAGCTGGTCGTGCAGATCGGCGAGACGTTCGGCGACAAGAACGTGCCGCTGTTCGTCGAGGAGCTCGATGCGATCGAGCTCGCCGAGAAGCTGAAGCTCGATCTCGCGCCGGTCATGATCTACGGCGACGACGTCACGCACATCGTCACCGAAGAGGGCGTCGCGAACCTGTTGCTGTGCCGCACCGCGCAGGAGCGCGAGCAGGCCATTCGCGGCGTTGCCGGCTATACCGATGTCGGCCGTCGGCGGGACCGCGGCATGGTCTCGCGCTTGCGCGAGCGCGGCGTGATCCGCCGGCCGGAGGATCTCGGTATTAATCCGCTCGATGCGGATCGCAGCCTGCTGGCGGCGCGCTCGATCAAGGACCTCGTGCGCTGGTCAGGCGGCTTATACGCACCTCCGTCGAAATTCAGGAACTGGTGAGGACGCACCATGGAAGATCTCAGCTTTCGACATCCGGTCCACTCCCGCGCGGACGGCGCCAGGCGAAGTGCGATTGTCGGCGTGGTCGCCTCGGGCAACCTCGAGGTGCTGGTGGAGCGTGTGCTGCCGGACGCGGAATGCGCCATCGAGATCAAGACCGCGGCGGTCGGCTTCGGTGAGGTCTGGAGTGCCGTGATCGGCGATTTCGTCGAGCGCTATTCACCCGGCGGGCTGAAGTTCTCGATCAACGACGGCGGCGCGCGTCCCGATACCGTCTCGCTTCGGCTGGCGCAGGCGGTGCGATTGATAGCGGAGAACGACCAATGACCGCGCAACTCAAGGACATCGCCCCGGCCGAACGGGCCCGCAGCACCAGCTTCTACGAGGCGTCGGCCCGCACGCGGCTGGAGCTGCTGCTCGATGCCGGCAGCTTCGTCGAGTTCATCGGGCCGGAGCAGCGCGAGGTCAGCCTGCATCTGAAGATCTTCGATCTACCCGAGCAGTTCGACGACGGCATCGTCGTCGGTCACGGCCGCCTCGATGGCTCGCCCGTGTTCGTCGCCGCGCAAGAGGGCCGTTTCATGGGCGGCGCCTTCGGGGAGGTGCACGGCGCCAAGCTGACTGGGCTGCTCCGCGCCGCGCGCCAGATCGGCTCGATTCCTGTGCTGATCCTGTTCGATACCGGCGGCGTCCGGTTGCAGGAAGCCAATGCCGGCGAGCTTGCCATCGCCGAGATCATGCGCGCCGTGATGGAGGCGCGTAGCGCCGGCGTGAAGGTCATCGGTCTGATCGGCGGCAGGTCCGGATGCTATGGCGGCGGCGGCCTGATCGCAGGCTGTTGCTCCGCGCTCGCCGTCTCCGAGCCGGGGCGCATCGCGGTGTCGGGCCCGGAAGTCATCGAGACCAATCGCGGCGTTGAGGAATTCGACTCCCGCGATCGCGCTTTGGTCTGGCGTACCATGGGCGGCAAGCATCGCCGTCTGCTCGGCGCCGCTGATGCATTCGCCGACGACAATGTGCAGGATTTTCGCGAGGCCGCGCTGGAACTGCTCGGCCTGGTCGGACCTTTCGGTCTCGACAGGTTGAAGGCCGAACAGGATCGGCTTGCTGGCCGGCTGCGCAGCTTCGGTGCCTGCGCGGATGCCGTCGACATCTGGACGGTGGAAGGCATCGCGGATGCTCAAGCCGTTCCCGAGCTGCCGGCCGATGAGTTCATTGCCCCTGCCAACCGGATCGGGAGGACCAGCCGTGACGCTCGATGATATTATCGCCTCGCTCTTTCCCGACGGCCACGAGGTGAGGCGCGACAAGGGCGTCATCCTCGGCTCGGCGACGCTGCGATCCGGTGGCCGGATGCTCGTGCTTGGCGTTGCAGACCGGACTGCGCTGGGCGTCGACGAGGCGATCAGATTGTCAGGCCATGTCCTGGAGTCGATCGGCCGGAATTCCGGTCCGATCCTGGTGCTGGTCGACAGCGACAGCCAGCGCATGAGCAAGCGCGACGAGCTGCTCGGGCTGAATGAATTTCTCGCGCATCTGGCGAAGGTGCTGATCCATGCGGACATGAACGGTCGCCCGACCATCGGCCTCCTGTACGGTCATTCGGCGGCGGGTGCCCTGCTTGCGACAGGCCTTGCAACGCGCGTGCTGGTCGGATTGCCCGGGGCCGATCCCGCGGTGATGGACCTGCCGTCGATGGCGAAGGTCACCAAGCTGTCGATGGAGGCGCTGCAGGAGAAGGCGAAGTCGACGCCGGTGTTCGCGCCGGGCTTGTCCAATCTTGCGCAGATGGGCGCCGTTCACATGACATGGAGCAATGCCGGTTCGCTCGCCGACCAGCTGGAGGCGTTGCTCGCCGACATGCCGGCCGCGCAGGACCGGCGGGATGCGCTCGGCAAGGAGCGTGGCGGCCGGCTCAAGGCCGCCGAGATTGCGGAGCGTGTTCGTGACCTGGCCCTGCAAGCACGGTGAGCATCCACCGGGTCGTCATGACCTCGTCTTCGTCAGCCCCGCGGGATGGCGCGCGATGCTGGACGCGCGCGACGATCTCGCAGCCGATTCCCTTCTCGCGCGCTGGCCCAAAATGCGATGGCCGACGATCAGGCGTCGCGCTTTGCCATGCGAGGCAGGCGGCCTCGCGCTGGGCCTGCCCTTGCCGCCCTCGGCCGGCAAGAAACGGATCTGCCTTATGGTTGATATCGACCACGTCGCCTCGGTCGCGAGGCCGCCATTGTTGCGGCAGGCGCGGGCTTACGCGCCGCGCAACTGGTGGCCGACGCTCGACCGGCTCGACGGGCTGGCGCTTCGCCATGCGGTGGACGCGCGCGTCTTCGGCAGCCTGGCCTGGCAGTCGTTGACCGGGCTCGACTACGTCACCGGTCGTTCCGACCTCGATGTCCTGTTCGAGTTTCAAGGTGAAACCGACATCGATCGTTTCGTTGCCGAAGTCGCCGCGGTCGAGACCGACGCGCCGATGCGGCTTGATGGCGAGCTGATGGGCGCCGACGGCGCCGCGGTCAACTGGCGCGAATTCCACGGCGGCGCGGGCGAGCTTCTGGTCAAGAGCATCGAGCGGGTGGTCTTGCTCGGCAGGCAGCAATTCATTTCGAGAGCTAGGGGATCATGATCACCACGGCTGCAAGAGGCGTGGAACGGCCGGTTCTGCGCCGGGCGCTGATCGAGCCCGATGTCTCCGCGGTCGGCGCTGTCGCCGCCGATTGCCTCGTCCAGGAGCTCGAAACCTGGCCGAAGCCGGGGCTCGTGAGCCATGTCGACAATGGCAGTCACGACGACATGGATGCGGCCACGTTTCGTCGCAGCGCCGCGGCCATCAGACCCTATCTGCAACGCCTGGCCGATGCGGGCGCGCATGGCTGCGGCATGGGGCGGCTTCGCATCATCGGCCTTGAAGCGGAGCGCGCCATGCTGGCGGCGACTGCGGGGGTCAACACGCATCGTGGCGCGATCTTCGGACTCGGCTTGCTGTGCGCGGCGGCCGGCGCGAGAGCCGGCGGGTTGGTCGATCCCGCGCTTCCGCTCGGCGATGTCGTGGCGCGCCTGTGGGGCGACAGCATACTCGATGGTCCAGTGCTGCTGCACAGTCACGGCAGCGTGGCCCGCCGCCGCTTTCGCGCGGGCGGTGCGCGCATCGAGGCCGCGACGGGATTTCCCAGCGTGTACCGGATCGGCTTGCCGTCCCTGCGCAGAGCAACGTCTGTCGTGCCGCAGGATGTGGAAGCCGCTCGGGTTGAAGCGTGCTTCGCCCTGATCGCATCCGTCGAAGACACCAATCTTCTACATCGCGGCGGGCTCGACGGCCTCCGCTTCGCGCATGACGAGGCGCGGAGCTTCATCGCTTCAGGCGGCGTCCGCGCGCCCGGCTGGCGTGCGCGGGCGCAATCGATCCACGAAAGCTTCGTCGCCCGCCGTCTCAGCCCGGGTGGATCGGCCGACCTGCTCGCAATGACGCTCTTCGTCGACGCCCACGAAAGGCCGGTTCCACGATGTCTAACGCGATCCTGATGGCGCTGGTGCCGGTCTTCTTCGTTCTGCTGTTGGGATACGCCGCCGGAAAATTTCATATCGTCGACAACCTTCACGTCGACGCCCTCAACGCACTCGTGATGGACTTTGCGTTGCCGGCCTCGCTGTTCGCCGCGACCGCCTCGGCGTCGCGCCGCGAGATGATCGAGCAGATCCCGCTCTTCCTGGTGCTCGGCGTGACGATGCTGCTGCTCTATATCGCCTGGTATTTTGCCGCACGTGGATTCTCCAAGGTCTCCCGGTCGGAAGCATCGTTACAGGCGTTGACGATCGGCTTTCCGAATCTCGCCGGCGTGGGCCTTCCGATCATGACGTCGGTCGTGGGGCCGGCCGGCACTGTCCCGGTTGCCGTTGCATTGGCGGCGGGCTCGATTCTCATCAGTCCGCTAACGTTGATCATCGCGGAAATGGGCGCCGCCAAGGCTCGCGGCGAGCAAATGGCGACGCTGCAGGTCCTGACGGCAATCCGGCGTGCGATCACCAAACCGGTGGTGCTCGCGCCCGGGCTTGGCATCCTGTTCTCGTTGTCGGATGTGAGCCTCGACGCGCTTGCGCATGCGAGCCTCGCGCTGATCGGAAGTTCGGCCGCCGGCGTCGCCCTGTTCCTCACAGGAGCCATTCTGTCGGCGCAGTCGTTTCGGCTGGATTGGAAGATCACCGCTGCAACGGTGGCCTCGGACATCGGGCGCCCGCTGTTGGCGGTTGCGGTCATTTGCGTCATTCCGATCACGCAGGATGCTGCGAAAACGGCTATTCTGCTCGCCGCCATCCCCTCGGGCTTTTTTGGAATCTTATTCGCAGTCAACTACCGGCTGGATTCCGCAAGGGCAGGGTCCATGGTCATCGCCAGCACCGGATTCAGCGCCGTGACCCTGGCGATCGCGATCGCGCTGCTCTTTCCTCATTAGGCCGGGACCATGACGCTTGCGATCCTTTGCGCGGGGCAAGGCAGGCAGCATCGGGACATGTTCGCTCTCACGGGCGATGCGCCGGAAGCCGCGCAGCTGTTTGGGCACGCGGCCGCATTGCTCGGCGGCAGGGATCCGCGCGATTTGGTGCGCGGCGAAGCCTATGAGGCCATGCATCGCAACCGTGCCGGCCAGATTCTCTGCACCTTGCAGTCGCTCGCTGCGGCGCGCGCGCTCGCGGAGGTCATCCCACATGGCGTCATCATTGCCGGCTATAGCGTCGGCGAGGTCGCCGCCTGGGGTGTGGGCGGCTTGTTCGATGCTACCACCACACTCGATCTCGTGGCGCGCCGCGCAGAGGCCATGGATGCGGCTACGCGCGCGGGCGACGGGCTGATCTTCGTCCGCGGCCTTTCGCCAGACGCGATCGGTCGCCTTTGCGAGTGCCACGGCGCAGCGATCGCCATCGTCAATCCGGGCGACGCCTTTGTCATCGGCGGCGGCCGTGAGGCGCTGAGCGGGATTGCCATCGACGCGCGGGCCATGCACGCCGCAAGGATCGTCACGTTACCGGTCGAGGTTGCCTCCCACACCAAACGGCTCGCCGCGGCGTCCGCCGTCTTTCGTGAAACCTTGCGCCTGGCACCGGTGGTCTTCCCGCCGAGGATCGGTGCGCGCATTCTGAGCGGAATAGATGCCAGTCCGGTCGTCTCGGCCGAGAGCGGTCTCGACAAGCTTGCCGCACAGATCTCGCACACCGTGCAGTGGGCAGATTGCCTGCAAGCCTGTGTCGAAGCGGGTGCGACGGGATTTCTCGATCTGGGGCCGGGACATGCGCTGAGCAGCATGGCCGCGGAAATCGCGGCCGGACTTCCGGCTCGCTCTCTGGATGATTTCAGGAGTCTTCAGGGCGTCCGCGCCTGGGTTGCGCCTCACCTGAGCGCCTAAACGCGACAAGAGAGACGATGCCGTCGATCGCGTCGTCGAAAAAGAGGGGCCGTCCTTGGGGGGAGGACGGCCCCAAAATGCTCGTATGCCCAGGGAGGAGAAAGGCTCGAGCCGTGACTTGGGGGTCTCAGTCACCTAACACGAGCAGCATCGCCAATCCCGCTGCCGAAGTATTTCACGAACCCCGGCTGTTTCTCATTTCGCATGATTCACGTGAAGCCCGCGGGCAGCACGCAAGACACGGCCTTGCAGGTCGAAGCCAGATCGCTGCCGGCGAATCTGGAGGGAGCCGACGCGTTCCGGCTGGCGCATCGCCAGCGCGCGGGAGTTTCGCCCGTGATCCGCCTGAAGACGGTCGAGAAATGCGCCTGCGTGCAAAAGCCGACGGTCAGCGCCACCTCGACCAGGGCCGTTTCGGAATTCGATAGCAGCGATTTCGCACGCTCGATGCGCTGATGCAGCAGGTATTCCCGCGGTCGGTATCCAGTGGCGGCGCGAAACTGCGCCGCGAAGTGCATCCGGGACAGTCCCGCGACCTTGGCAAGCTCGGACAGGGTGATGCAGTGGTCGAAGTGCGTCCCGACATACTCTTCGATGCGCCGCAGCCGCCATTTCGGCAACGCATTGACTTTCGCGTGCGGGAGTTCGCGCCGGGCAATGTGCATTGCTAGCGTCTGACCGATGCAGCGCGCGAATTCCCGGTCGGCCCAATGGCCGCGTTCGGTCAGCGCTTTCGCGAGCTGCTCGGCAAACGGGTCGCGGAGCAGGACGAGGTCGTTGAGGCCTTCCGGCGCGGTGGGTCCTGCTCCAGGCCGCAGAGGCGAAAAATAACCGCCGGCGGAGACGTGGAAGTGCAGGAAATCGCACGGCGCGTAGAACTGCGCACTGAGCTGCTGCGACGGTGCGCCGATATACAGCGTGCCTGCCGGCATGACGCCGTCGAAGACGGTGTGACGGCCTCTGGTCAGTTTGACGCGTGTTGTCTTTAAGGCGATGGCCAGGAAGTATCGGTCGCAAGGCGTCCGGGCTTCTTCGTGCCTTCTGGCCGTTTGCGCAGAGGTCCAACGCGAGATCGTAATGTCCTCGGACGCGGTGCCGGCACGTTGGTTAGGCTGGCGCCACCTGCGTTCGAGGGAAATTGCGCGAGACTCTTGCGGAGAATCCGGTTCGCGTTGGCTGGGTTGATACGTCACCCGGGCGCCGGCCGCTTGCATATCAGTGAGCATCGTTCGTCCCCGTATCCTGGATTCTGCTGCCGTCGCGACGGCTGCTGAATGCAAATGATCCATGTTCGAACGATAGGTGCGACCTTGTCGAAAGGCTCGTTAAGGAAGCTTAAGCGGTATTAGATTTTGTAAATGCGAGAGGTGCGACCGCATGTCGCGAAAAGTTCAATTGAGCCAAAGAGATCAAGTACATGTCTAGTGATGTCTGATGTTAGGCGCGGCACCACCGGACGAGAGGTGCATGCGGTACCGTCTCCCCGGCCGGGCTTCTTCGTGCGATTCAGGGCAGGCGTGGCGAGGCGCCGAGGCCGGGTGCGATCGTGTCCGCCGGGGGAGCCACGAGTTCGCGCGAATACGGAACCGCTTCCACCTCGGGGCGCTGCTGGGATGTGGCTTGAAGGCAGTTCGCGCGAGGCGGATGTCCCGCGCCGAACAGATCGGCGACGGGATCGACGAAATTCGCGCGCAACCGTTCAAACGGGGTTTGGGGTTCGCTCGAGGGCTGCCGGATCGTCACCGTCGCCGTCATGCCGGAGACTAGCGGCACCTCCGGCGGCACCGCGTCGATGGCGACGCGAACCGGAACGCGCTGCGCAAGCCGCACCCACGTGTAGATGGGGTCGACGTTGGGCAAGCCCTGCGTGCCCGTGGCGGCGTTCGACACGCTGATACCGCGCGTCACGGTCTTCACATGCCCCAGAATCGGCTTCGAGTAGCCGACCAGTTGCGCTTCGGCGCGATCGCCGACGCAGACTCGGGCCATCTTGGTCTCCTCAAAATAGCCGTCGATCCAGAAACTGTTGGAGTCGATGATTGAAATGTTGCTGACGCCAGTGGCGGCATAGTCTCCTGCGCGCAGCAGGAGATTGGTGACGTAGCCATCGACGGGACTGGTCACGCTGGTCCGTTTCAGATTTAGTTCCGCCTGTGCAAGCTGGTGCGCTGCCGCCTCGTAGGCGGCCTTTGCCTGCGCTGCGTTGCCTGCAAAGATCTGCTGTTCTTCGGGTGTCGTCGCAAGATTGGACAGATGCTGGCGCCGGTTGAACTGGGCTTGCTTGACCTCCAGGTCCGCCGCCCGTTGGTCGAGGACGGCCTTGCCGACGCGGACGGCAACGTCGAAGTCGAACGGGTCGACGATGTAGAGGACGTCGCCCTTGTGGACGAACTGGTTGTCGGCCACCCGCAGCTCCACGATCTTGCCTGAAACTTGCGGCGCGACATTGGCGACCTGGACGCGCACGCTGCCATTCCGCGTCCAGGGCGCGGTGACGTAATGCTGCCACGTCGCGACCGATATCAGGACGGCGACCAGCGCGATTGCGAGGGTCGCAAGATGCCTGCCGACGCCGGCCTTGAACCGTCCGAGGGGATTGCGTCGTGGCATCGCGGGGGGCGGCGCCTGCCAGGGCGCTTTGTCGTCGGCGCTCCGATTTCTGGTGTCGCGCGCCTCGGGTTCGTCGAGGCCGGATCGATCAACGGTGTCGGAGGCACCCCGCTGTGCTCCGCCCCGCGTTTCGTCATAGAACAGTCGAGAGGTATCTTGGGGAAGGGCGCTAGCCATGACTCTTCTCCTAGAAAAACAATGCCAACAGACCGAACATCGCCACATAGAGGCTGAGCTCGGCCAGTGACGGGTTACTGAAACATTCCGCAAATCCGATGAGGCGCAGCACCGGCCGAAGCATCAGGAACGCGATCAGCGCGATAGCCGCATAGGAGACGATGGGAGCAATGAGCACGCCACCGAAGACGAGGTCCCGATACGTGTTCATCATGACCGCTTCTCTTGGCTGGGGCCGGTGAGAGTCTGCGGCGCTCCGAACGTAATGCTCGCAGGGACGAGCACGGCAAGAGCCGCATCGGCAGACAGGCCGCTTTGAGCTGCCGCTTGGCGCAGCGCCTCGGCAGCCCCGAGGATCGCTGCACCGCTCCGCAGCGCAACTGCTGTTTCAGCGGCACGCGCGGCACCGGCAAGCGGTCCTGCCTTTAGCCGCTCTATTTCCGCGCGGCATCGCCGCAGAATCGCCGCCCTGTCGAAACAGTGCATCGCTTCGGCGACGGTCTGATCGGCAATCGGGGAAGCGCCCTTGGCCGTTACGATCTGCTCGATCCGTGCCGCATCGCGAAACGTGGCTTCCCCGGGTGCGAGATGCCGGGTTCGCCCGCTGTCCAGGTGATCTAGCTCGCGCTTTGCCTCTTCCAGCAACAGCCCGATCCGCTGCTCGCCCGACAGGGGAGGGAGCAAAAGCTGCGCCGCCAAGACCAGGGCTGAAGACAGACAGACAAAGAGGCACGTCACCAGAAACACCTCTGGATCGTAGCTCTGAGGGTTGGTCGGCGTGAGGGTGGCGAGCGTGAACACCAGTGTGAGGCGTCCCAGTGGTGACAATATGCGGCTTGGCAGCGATATCAGCAGCGCAAGGCTGATGACGACGGGCGCAAGACCGATCGCCAGCAGTTGGAACTCGGATACGCCGTTGAAAACGAGGTATTTCAGGACGCCGGCCAGCACGCACGCGATCGGCGTTGCCATCATTGCCGTCATGGTGAAACTGCGTGGCTCGGGGGACGTCGAGCCGAGGCCCGTAATGACCGCGACCAGCGAAAGGCAGAGCTCGGTAGCGGGCCAGCCCGCCAGCATGAAGAAGCCCGCGCCCAGCGCGAAATAGATCGCCGCCCGCGCGCCGCTTTCGGCCGCGATGCGGCGCGAGCGATACAGGGGCGCACGCCACGCGTGGGAGGGGTACCTTCCGTCGTGCAGTGCATTGAGGCTGCGGCGCACGTCTGCGTTCTTGCGGTCGATGTCGCTGCGAAGGTAAGTCCGGCAGATCGTCATCAGGGCCGATCTGCCGTGATGCGGATCGTCCCTGGCCGCGACGGAAGCGACGGATAGCGCTGCGAGCATGCGGGCGAGAGACAACGCGCTGACGAGATCGACGAGCACCGAGCGCGCGGCCGCGGTTCTCGCCGAGCCGTTGCTTGACTCCGTCGCGAGGCTGGCGATCTCCGGACGCAGCGCCGCGATATCGTGCAAAAGACCTGCCGCGATCGGTACGTATGAAGCTTCACCGCGATCGGCGCCTTGCGCGAAGTCCAAGACGCGGCGGCGCAGCGCCTCCAGGCGGCTTGCCAGAACCGGATGGTAGTCCGGCGCGGCCAGCACCTCGTTGACCAGCGCCACCGCAAGGACGCCGATGCCGATGGCGGCGCCGCGCGCGATGCCGGTCGGGAATACCCTGAGCGGGTTGTCGATCTGCTGAATAGCAATCAGTGCGACCGTGGTGCAGCAGAGAGACGCTGCATAAGCGCGATTGCCGTCGAGCATCCCGACGACGTAGACGCAAAGGCCAACCCAAATGCCGAGCACCGCGAGCAGGAGACCGTCGGTTTGGGAAAACATGCTGGCGATCGCGATCGATGCCGCCACGCCGATGCCGGTTGCAAGCAGCCGGTAACCGGCCTTTTCCATGCCTTGACCGCGCGTGGGCAGTGCCAGGATCGCTACCGTGAGGGCTGACGACGAGGGCGATTCAAGCTCGAGCCAGAAGCTCACATAGAGCGCGAGAAGCATCGCGAGCCACACCCGCAGCGCAAAGGCCCAGGAGCTCGCCGGAAAGCCGGCGAAGACCAACGGGCGCGCCTCGGCGGCAGCATCGGCATTGATTTGCATCGCGCGAGATCCTCCCGGCAGAGCGGTCGGCGCTGCCACTGTCGTGATACGCCTCCGAGTATGAGATGTGCCGGGTTCGCCGGTATTTCCGGTTCACCAATCTGGTTGCCGGAATGCACGTTGGGTCGCGAGAAAAGGGCTGTCGTCCGCTCAGCCGCGGGCCGGACTATTGCGGCCGTGGCCCGCCAGCGCCTCTTCGAGGCAGCGGATGATTTCGTCGCCGCTGGAGGGCTTGCCGAGAAAGCAATGCGCGCCTGCCGCCATCACGCGCTGACGCACGGATTCGCTCGGAAACGCCGTCATGAAGATGATCGGGAAATTGCGGCCTGCGGCAACCAGCCGGGCCTGCAGCTCATCGCCGGTGATGACAGGCATCTGGACGTCGGCGATCATGCATGCCGGATCGTCTCCTGGCGCCTTCCGCAGGAAGTCCATGCCGTTTTCGTAGGCCTGCGCCTCATAGCCGACCGAACGCACGAGGCTCGCCAGCGACGCGCGAACGCCTTCGTCGTCGTCCACGATCGCAATCACCGGGGTCTTGGCCATGGGCGCACAATCCTGACCGCGGTGTTCCGCAAGGAGAGCATCTCCCTTTGCGCGGCCGATGAGGCTTTATGCACCCGGGGCAGTCCCGCCGGAATTATACTCAGGTTTGGTCCGTAGTCCTGCGGGTCTGGGAAACTCCGAGCGCCTCGGCCTTACGAACGAGGTCGGCGAACGACCGGACCCCCATTTTGCGCATGACGTTCCCCCGGTGGATCTTGACCGTGATCTCGCTGAGGCCGATCAGGGCGGCGACCTGCTTATTCATTAGGCCGGCGGTGACATGGCCCATCACCTCGCGCTCGCGCGCCGTCAGGGTCTCGTACTGGGCGCGGATGTCCTCCTTGGTCGCGGCTTCGGTCCGGTGCTGTGCATCGCGCTCGAGCGCCGCCGTCACTGCGTCGAGCATGTCCTGGTCGCGAAATGGCTTGGAGAGAAAATCGACGGCGCCGGCCTTCATGGCACGGACGGACATCGGAATGTCCCCATGGCCCGTCATGAAGATGATCGGATAGCTGATGCCCTGCCGGACGAGCTGGCTCTGCAGATCGAGCCCGCTCACACCGGGAAGGCGGATGTCCAGCACGATGCAGCCAGGGCCGTCGGGCAGCGAGCCGCCGAGCAGTTCGGCCGGCGAGCCGAACAGGCGCGTCTCGAGGCCGACGGATCGGAACAGGCTGTCGAGCGAGGCGCGGATCCCCGCATCATCATCAACGATGATGACGACGGAGTTGAGGGATCCGCCCGGCGGTTGCGAGTGATCTGGTCGTGTCATGGTCGAGTTTTTTCTTGGCTGTATGGCAGTGTCAGGCGGAATGTCGCTCCCGCGCCGGGCGTACTCTCGGCGGACAACTGGCCGCCGTGAGCTTCCGCCGTCGTTCGGCAGATCGCAAGTCCCATGCCCATTCCGCCGCGCTTCGTCGTGAAGAACGGATCAAACAGGCGCGGCAGATCGTCGGGAAGGATGCCGGGGCCGCTGTCTTGCACCATGATGGCGAGGCTTTCGCCGTCGACATCGCTGGTGCGCAGCCTGACAGCGCGGGATTTGCGCTGGTCCGACATGGCCTGGCCGGCATTGACCAGCAGGTTGACGAGCACCTGCTGAAGCTGGATCCGGTCGCCGCGGATTGGCTTGAGGCCAGGTTCCGTCTCGACTGTGAGGACGACGTCATCATTCGCGAGTTCCCGTGCGACCAGAAGGGCCGCTTCCTGGATGATCTCTGCGATATCGAGACTGTCCTGCTCGGCAGGGGCCTTCTTCAGGAAAGTCCGGATGCGCGCCACGATCTCGCTGGCACGGCGGCCTTCCGCGACGATTTGAACGATCGTGGCTCCAACCTCGTCCAGATCAGGCACCTCGCGCCGCAGCCAGCGCAGGCCAGCCTCGCCACTGGTGACGATTGCCGCCAGCGGCTGGTTGACCTCGTGGGCAATGGAGGCGGTGAGCTCGCCGAGGGTGGCGACGCGCGCGGCATGAGCGAGTTCGGCCTGCGCCGCGAGCAACGCATCCTGCGCCTGCCTGCGCTCGGTGATGTCGATGACGAAGGCGAGCACGTTGCGATCGCCGTCGGGCCCGGAGGGAAAGGCGATCGTAAACAGCACGGGAACCTTGCGTCCGTCGAGCCTGACGAGCTCGGTCTCGCCTTCGTAGAACGGCTCGCCTTCCGCAAACGCGACCAATGCGCCGAGGAAATTCCGGTCGTTCTCGCCGAGAAGCCGGTCCGCATTCTCGATGAACATCGCGGCGCCGTTTGCCCCTGCCATCTCCTGCAGGGCCGGATTGACGTCGGTGATTCCAGCGAGCCGGCGGGCATGCCGGACGAAATCGGGGTGTCGCGCCAGATGGTCGCGCAGGCCGGCTCCTGCGGTCTTCAGCGATTGCAGCGCGGTTCGGAGTTCGCTCCAGTCCTCTTCGACCACGCCGATCCGGCTTGCGTCGAACATCCGGCGGTATCGCTGCTCGCTCTGCACCAGCGCGCTGTGTGCGGCCATGCGGTCGGTGACGTCGGTGTGCGTTTCAAGGACCCCGACGGGCTTGCCGAGACGGTCGTGCTGCAAGGCCCATCGGGCATCGACGGTCAGGGCGACGCCGTCTTTCGTTCGCTGCTGCACGCGGCCTTCCCATCGACCGGTGTCGAGCAGGCCCGCTTCGATGACCTCGCGCCGGTCGGGATATCTGGTCTGCAGGAGCTCGTCGGCGAGCTGCCCGAGCGCCTCGTCGTCCGACCAGCCGTAGATCTGCTCGGCCGTCTTGTTCCAGTAGGTGATCACGCCGCCGCAATCCCTGACGAAGATCATGTCGTGCGAGAGGTTGAGCAGGCGCGCCTGCGCCGCGAGGCGCTTCGTTGCCGCGTGATTCTGCAGCGCCAGCAGGGTCGTGATCCCGATTGCCGCGAGGCTCACCAGCACGCGAAGCGCGGGCGAGGCGATGGTCCGCAGATCGTGCGACAGCAGATAGGCGGTTATCGTCAGGGCTATGCAGCCAGCTGCGGCGACGATGGTGTCGTCGCGCCGGTTGGTCTTCGCTGCGAGCAGGATCGCCACGACGTAGAGAACCGCCACCGCGCCCTCGAGCGGCGTCAGCACGTCAACCAGGAAAACCGCAAAGGCGAGGACGGCGGACCAGAACCGCAAGCCGGCGCGGCTCATGGATGAGCCCGTGGTCCGATCATGAGTCGTCATCGTCGCTGGAAGTCGTTCTTCTCATATCAGCAGCGTTGATGCCGCGATTTGATCGCGTTCACAACATCCAGCCGCACGATTTTCGTGCTCTCGTGGAAGACCTGTCGCGCCGCTCAATCCGACGAAAGCGCCGGCAGGTGGCATTCCCCGGAAAAATCGGGGCGCTCGCGTGGTCCCACCGGTGGATGGTGCGCAAAAAGCGCGTCAACTTACCGCAGGCGCGTCACGCCGCAAGTCCTGCCGCATCCGCGATGCCGGTGAGGCGTCGCGCCAGTGCGCTCACCCGACGAGCGTGTTGCGATCATACCTAGGTATGATGCGGTCAACCTGAGAACCTATCGACGCACCCGCGCGTAGAATGGATCGCACGCACCGCCGAATTACGCTGTTCCCATGACATTCGGGCAAGGCAGTCAGGCCTGGCCGGATCGAAAACGGGAACAAGGAGATTCGACGATGTCGCTGCAGATGTCACGCTCACAGGCAATCAAGGATCATGACGTTCGCGCGATCGATATCTCGGCAATCGATCGCGATCGGCTCGGGCTATCGAAACTCCCTGGCCGGTTCGATGAAGGCGGGTCAATGCTGTCCTTCGTCCATCTGGACATGGCCCTGGCGGTCGAGCATGCGGCAGACGTCGAACGTTCCGCCGTTCGCGGGCCTGGCTTCAGGCTCTCCGCAAAACTTCTTGCGGGGCCGCCTGCCGAGAGCGAACGGGCGTTTGCGGCGGAAGAATTCACCGATCCGGTTATGCGGCGCCTTTCCGATGCGCTCGCAGTGACCGAAGCCACGCACGACGCCCATTCCGCCATCATGGCCGACGCCCTGCGGCTTGCGATCCTCACCCGGACGTTCAGCCGGCAGGCCTCCAGCGCACGGGCCGAGCTCGACCCGGCCGACGCCATTCACGAGGAGGGCGCCGGCCGGCCCGTACGGTCGCTGCAGAGTTGGCGTCTCAAGCGCGTCCTGCAATATATCGACGAGAATCTGCCTGCCAAAATGACGCTTCAGGGCATGGCCGCCGTCGCCGGGCTGAGCAGGATGCATTTCGCCGCACAGTTCCGCGCGGCCGTCGGCGTTCGGCCGCACGAATATCTGCTGAGGCGGCGTATCGAACGCGCCCAGGAGCTGCTCAAACAGGCCGAAGTCACCCTGGTCGATATCGCCTTGACCGTGGGCTTCCAGACCCAGGCGCATTTCACCACGGTGTTCAAGCGCTTTGTCGGCGACACGCCGTATCAATGGCGGAGCGCTTATCTCGCGCAATTCATGCCGCTGCCGCGCGCAGGAGCAGGCCCGTCATGAGCACCATCGGCATTGAAGCCCTGCTGCTGCAGCTCGCGAGCATTCATTTGGTGCCGACGCTCCATGAATTCATGGGGATGATCGAGTTTGTCCGAGCTCTCGGCAGTTCGTACCGCCTGGCTGCGTCAGAGCCAGAGAGCAGCCTTTTCTATGGACGTCTCGCCTTCAACTTCTGTCGGGGCGCTGTGATGTGGCTAGCACGGTAGGCGGCTGAGCCTTTATGGCTATCTTGCCGCGATTCAGGCGCAAGCATCTCCGCACAAACGCGGCAGAAGCTGCCGGGTTGCGGGTCTTGGCGGACCGCTCAACGAAGCCTGTCCATGTGTCGTTGGTTCAAGCGCACGTCGTCATGCGCCGAGCAAACCAACGCACAGGCGAGGCGCGCTGATGATCTGGCGCGGCATCCGAACGACGAGCGGGATGCGCGACAAAATTCCCAAACATAACAAACATAAAAAGAGAAAATCGGAAATTGCCGAGAGAGCGGACGTTCTGAGCCGAGGGCAGGAACTCTATTTCCTCACGCTCGATCCAATAGATGGTTGGCCGGGGGGAGTACGGCTCCCCTTGGCGTTTCGAGCAATGATCTCGCTGGCGTCGGAAGGCCTCGCGGCGCTGTCTAGCGGGCCGCGATCTCGTTGCGCCATGCCCAAGTTCGGGCACACGATGGGGTCGCCGCTGCGGGTGCAGCCATAGACCCAGAACTCGCCGCCAACCGACCAGATTTCGATGCGGCCTTCCCGATAGATCAGCCTCACGCCAGCGCTCTCTCAGCCGACGACCGCTTGGCGGCGACCTTCGCGATGGTAGCGCGGGAACAGTTGGTGACGCGCTGTATGGTGTTCCACGACTTGCCCTCGGCGAGCATGTTGGCGATGTCGCTGTTGCGCTCGGTGTTCTCGGGGCGGCCTTTGAATTTGCCTTCGGTCATCGCCTTGCTGATGCCCTGCGCCTGTCGGCGGCGGCGATCTTCAAAATCTTTTCTTCCGATTGCGGCCAGCATGTCGAGCAGCATGCCGTTGATCGCATCGAACATCATCTCGCCAACCTACACCCACACCATCAGATCGCAAGGCTTCGGCTTTTGCGAAGTTTCCCTCGAAGCGGGCGCAGACTCGGACTAACCCCGGTGTGAGGCCGAGTAATGCGCCAAGCCGTTACGTTCGGCCGTACGTCTTTCTTTTGCTCGTAACAGAGGGCGTGTGACGCCGCACCCCCGCAAGGGGGGCACGGCGTCACGCGATCCTTGCGAGATCGTCTATGTCTGAGGTTTGTTCTTGTTTGCTTCGTGATGACGGGTGGAAGTGGAGGCGGGACACACTTCGCCTTAGCTATTCGCCCTATACCAGTCCACTTAACACCACGGATGTTGTAATCGAGAACATCCGCACGCTTGGCAACTTAATTGCCAGCGCTGCTGACGGCATCCTTCTGCGTCGGATGATTGGGGGGACCGTCCGCAACTGCTACATCCCTGGTCATCTGCACGGCATCACTCTTGCTGAGCAAGCGACCAGCGTCTTAGTGACCAAGAACGAAGTTCCGGGCAATTACCTGGATGGTATCTTCATCGGGGCAACGACTGTCCCGGAGGAAATCACGTGCGAATATAACTGGTGCTGGTCAAATGGCGTGGGCGCGACCGCTGCCGGCATATATGCTCAGGCGGGCCTGCGCCACAACATCAGACACAACCGGCTTGGAACCTCTGGCGACAGCTTCCAATCCTACGGCGTTCATGTCGATGCCGCTTGCGGTGATGTAGAGGTCTCGCGCAATCACGTGGCCGGCGTCATCAGCATTGGCTATTTCATGGGCTCATCAACTGCCTATGGCTGCGTCCGGCTGTTTGAGGGCAACACGACCAACGCGACATACGTTCCGACAGCCTACAGCGGCCTCAACATTCTGCCGGTTCGTCTCGATCTCGGCACGAACGGCGTCGCCATGCGGAAGTTCAGGGCGCAGCGGGTTTCGTTGAGTGCATCGACTACGCCAACCGGCGGCTCGTGGCTGGTCGGCGACGATATTGAATATGGCGATCCACAAGCCGGAGACTATCGCGGCACCCTGTGCGTGTCGGCGGGCTCACCAGGAACATGGAAACGATACGGTCAGGCGACCGCCTGATTTACCGCGTCGGCGGTTTCCGATGACCAACAGGAGAAATGAAAATGACGACTGCTTTCGACACTGCAACCGAATACGTCACCGGCTTGAGGAAGAGGTCAAGGAAAGCCCCAAGGCCTTCTACGGCAACGCCAACCTGCCGGCGGACGGCCATGAGCGGGTCGATTCGGCTTTGCGGGCTATCATCTCGCTGAAGTGGCGCCTTGAAGCACTCGTGCGAGGGAAGTGACAGGACGGCAGCAGAAACCAGCTTTCGGGCAGAGCAGAACGCCGCGGCCAAGAACCGCCTCCACGCCGATATGGCCGCCCTGAAGTCTGATGACAAGCCGGCTGTGAAGAAGGCCCTGGCCGATCTCAAGCGCTTCGTCGGTGCCTCGTTCGCACGCTGCGAATGGAGCTATACGATGCGTCCCGAGGAGACGATCGCGGACGTGAAGAGCGATGGCTTCTTTAAGCAGATCGCAGCCAAGTTCACGATGGGTGATCTGGTCGAGGTTCGTTCGGCCGATCTCACGTTCTGGTCTCTTCTGATGGTGGTCGCCTCTGATCATATCGCCGCGCATATCGAGTTGCGGACTTTGATCGAGACCGAGCTGGAGGCTGCCGAGCGCAAGGACTTCGAGGCGGACGGCTACCGCATCGAGGATACAGGCGACGTGCTGCGGCGCTTGGCCGTGGTGCGCAAGGCCGACAACCTGGGAGCCGCTTGAGCGTATCAAGCCCAAGACCCTTTCCGAGGATGACATCGCGCTTTTGATGAAGGAGCACAGTTGCGCCCGCGAGGACGCGGTCAAGTTGCTCGCCGTGGAGAACGTGGCCGAGCACTGGCAAAATTCGCTCTTCCTGGTCCTGAAGTACCACCTTGGGAGCGGTTGGTTTAAGCTGCGCATCGAGAGACATGACGGCGAGCCGATCATCAGGGAATGGCGGCTCTTTCAGAGCATCAAGAACCAGCTTCTGGGCTCTGAGTGCGAGGCCCTTGAGCTATACCCCGCGGAGTCGCGCAAGGTGGACAGCGCCAACATGTACCACCTTTATGGCGTTGCAGATCCGAAGGTCACGTTCAGGTTCGGCATGACGCCGACCGATATCGGCGGGAAAGTCATCGACGTGTCGCACGGCCGGTCGAAGCCGGCGAGCTACAAGTGACCGCAACCGGAGGGCGAGAGTAAGCTGCATTCCCGGTGGATTGACCCTCCGCCGCCCTTGCGACGCCTCGACTCAGGCGCGTCCTTCCGCAGTGCAATTCTGCGCTTTGTGGAGGCGAGCATGGGAGCGACGCTGTACAGCATCAGAGACAGGACGGCAGCACGAGTGATGGCCGAGCTTCGGGCGGGAAAAACGCCTCGGGAAATCGGAGTGAGGGCCGCCAGCCTCGATCTTTATTTGCAGACCCATCCCGCATTTGTTCAGGAAGCTCGGTCGCTCCGCGCTGCGAATGCGGAAATTGCTCGCCAGCGCAGGGGGGCGCACAACCGAATCAAAACGCACTGCAAATTTGGGCATCCCTTTGCGGACCACCAGCGGCTGAACTTTGACAAAGGCAGCGTGATCCGGAAATGCAATATGTGTCACTTCCTTCGGTACAAGACTGGCGGCCTTGTCAAACCGCAGGTGCTGGTAAAGGTGAAAGCTGCTCTCGAACGAGGAGCTACGATCAGTTCTCTGACGTCAGCCGGAAGACCAACTCGGCTACTGGCCCATCACGCTCTCACGCGGGCCAGGCGCGAAGATCCTGAACTAAACATGCTCGCTGCCAAGGTCATTTGAAGGTTCACGATCGCGCGCACTTCGTACCCGTTGGCTCCGCGTCCACAATGAGAATAAGGGTGAGCAAAAGAACGACTACTATTCTATCCGCGCCATGCCGCCAGCGACCTTCCCCGATAAGGACGATGTTGTCAGCGCGATCTTCGAGGATCTGCTGACCGGAGCTTTGAGGCGTGAAGACGTTAGAGCCCGCGTCAAATCCTACGTGGCCTCGCACAACAAGATGTTCCCGACCAAGTACGCCAAGTTCGGCGATAGCCCGCTGGTGTCTTTGGATGAATCCCTGTTCGACAACGGAAGCGGGACACGAGGCGACATTGTCACCCGGGGCCTTTGGGACTAATGCGGCCAGCAACCGCGCGGGGGACTGTCTTAACGCGACAACGGACTTTCCGGCGCCCTAATGCAGGACCCGCGCGGCCTCGGCGATCTGGACCCTTTGTTTCAGGTCTTCAAGCTCGTCGATCGCGTCCAGCAATCTGACCAGCTCGCGCGCGATATGCTTCAAACTGGGCCTTGGGCGTCTGAGAATACGAGCTCGTTGTGCCATCGGTGCACGCCTCCATGCTTGGGAGGTCTCTATGGCAAGAAGCGCGCCGAAGCGCCCCGAAAGGGGTGGATTTTTTTAACCAAATCAGTGGTGCAGTGTCCGCGGGTGTGACAACCCGGACTAAAGATGCGGCCTGCGACCCTTGGCGGGGTTTGCGGCCTATAGCGCTCGGTGGAGACCTTGGCGGGTTTCCTACGTCGCCTAGGAGCGCCTTGGCGGGCGCACCTCAAGCTGGCCTTTATGCCGGGGGCGGTGCGTCATGTCCAGAGCCGAGAGGCTTAAAAGCGCGCCGACGTGTCTCTTTAGCACGTTGTCACCCCCCGGCTGCCCGGGCCGCCTTCGGGCAACGGCTGTGACAAGCCAAGCTAAAGAGATACCCCATGACCCACCGCCTTATCGACCAAGCGCCCGATATGTTCGTCGGCGAGCTCGCCCGCATCGATAGCCTCGGCGCGAACCAGCGCCTGATCTTCAGCCTCCCGACGATCGACGGCGACGGCTACAGCACCATGCAGATCAAGCTCATCGTGCCGGCTGATTACATGGTGACGCTCGGTGCGCTGATCCTAGGCCACGCTCGGCAAGACTGCGAGGACAGTAAGCTTGCGCGAATGGAGATCGCACCCGGCGCTCGCGCGAATTGATCACGGAGGCCCGCCGGTTCACGCTGGCGGGCCTCTCTAGAGTGACCTTAGGAGGGTTGCTTGCCGGTATCTTTGCAGTGCGGACACGGCTCAGGATTGGTTAGCTTCGAACCAACGCGGACGGCCCGCATTTGAATTTCCTGGCCTGTTCCGCAGCACTCTTTGCAGGTGATTTCGTGCGTCATCTTTTGCTCTCCGGCGGCCGGAATGGCCGTGGGAGATCAGGGCGAACTTGCACCCAATTAGCAACGCACCGCGAAGTTCGGGTTCACGCGGGTTGGCCTTTGCACATTGGGAAATTTGCGGGGGTGGTTGGCCGGCTGATTTGAGCCTCTTCAGCATCTAGATGTCGGTATATGTTATACAGCTAGTTTTTAGGCAGTGCTTGTTTAGGGGGCGCGCGCCTCAGGTGGTCCTAAATTGTCCGCGATCTCCAACAGGGCGCCACGCTGGGTCGGCTGTGGTGTCTGCCAACTCACGACAGATGGCCTCCAGCTCAGTAGCTGTGCGCATAAGTTTATTGGCCAAACGTTGGACATATTGGCGGGCGAGGGAGGTAAGCCATTGAAATTGTTGGCGCTCCCTAGCGGAATCGAACCGCTCTCTCCACCGTGAAAGGGTGGCGTCCTAACCGATAGACGAAGGGAGCAAACCCAGGGCCCCGTCGCTTTTCGCGGCACGGCCACTGACCGCCCGAGTCGTGCCCGGCGGCTGCAGCGGGCGAACCTATAATGGCCTTTGGCGCCCTGGGCAAGCCGTTCGGGAACGCTCTTTTGGGCCGGTGGACAGCCGCCCCCGGGATCATTCGGGGGGCGAATTCAACGGTTTCTTAGGTTCCCTGGGCTAGCGCTGGAAGGGGAGAATTTGAGCCTATGCCACAGCCCAAGAAGCGCGCGGCCCGCAAGTCGCTGTCGCAGCACGCCTGGATCACGCTCGACGGCGGGTTCGCGGCACGGCAATGCCTGGTCCAGGATATCTCCGATACCGGCGCGAAGATCACGATGGACGAGGATGCGAGCCAGCTCCCGGGCACGATCCGGATGGCCTTCGCACGCGATGCGCGGACCGGGCGGAGCTGCCAGGTGGTCTGGCGCCGCGGCAAATCGGCCGGCATCAAGTTCATCTGACCGCGGGCGAAGCGACCCGATGGCGCGTGGCGCCGGTCCGGGCTAGAACGGCCCGCATGCGTGCGCTGCTCCTCATCCTCGTCTCGTTGCTAGGTACATCCGCGTCCGCGGCAGAGGCCTTGCGTCTTCCGCCCGCGGAGCGCCCACAGGCCGGCAAGGCCTTGCCGCTGAAGGGCGCGGGCGGGACGGCGAAGGCGGGCTCCTGCGCCTCCTATGGCCGTGGCTTCTATATGGTCGAGAGCACCGGGACCTGCGTCAAGATCGGCGGCTCGATCAGCGTCGAGACCACGGTCAGGCGCTGAGGCCGCATGCCGCCCGATATCATGCGGCCCGAGATCATCGTCCCGTTCGTGATGTATTGCGCGCTGCTGTGGTGGGTCGGCCGCGGCCTGAGCTGGACGGCAAAGCTCGCCACCGCGGTCGTGTCGCTCGTGGTGATCGTCGGCGTGCTGCTGGTCGAGCGCGGCTGGCGCTAGGGCCCCCAAAACAAAAAACGCGAAAACAACCCCATGCACAGTAGCCGTCAAGTCCCGGCGGCGCGCGGCAAAATGGCGATTCATCGTGCTCTCAACGGACTTTAAGCCGCGTCAGCGGCTCACGACATCGGCGGGGCCACATATTGCGCAAAACCGGGCCGCTTGCCGAGTTCGGCGAGCCAGCGCGTCAGATGCGGCTGCGCGGGGCGCGTGATGCCTTCGACGCCGAGCCAGCGCCGCGCATAGGCGCCGATCGCGATGTCGGCGAGCGTGAACGCATCGCCGTCCATGAACGGGCGCGTGGCGAGCAGGCCGTCGGCGATGGCCCAGACCTCGGCGGCGGCATCGGCATCCTGCTGCACCCTGATCATGTCTCGCTCGGCGGGCGGCGTGCGCACGATGCCCCAGAACACCGGACGGTCGACCGGCTGCACCATCGACAGCGTCCAGTCGAGCCAGCGGTCGACACTGGCGCGCAGCGTCGGCGCGTCGGGATAGATCGGCGTGCCGCGCCCGTGCGCGAGGCAGAGATAGCGCATGATGGAATTGGACTCCCACAGCGCGAAGTCACCCTCGACCAGCGTCGGGATCCGCGCGTTAGGATTCATCGCGAGGTAGTCGGCCTCGCGGGTCTTGCCAAAAGCCATGCCGGCGTCGATGCGCTCATAGGGCAGGCTGAGCTCGGTGAGGCACCACAGCACCTTCTGCACGTTGACCGAATTGGCGCGGCCCCAGATCGTCAGTTTTTGGTCCGGCACATCATCCTCCCGCGGCGTTTCTTTCGGCGCGGGTGATAGCGGAATTTGCCGCGGCGAGCGATGCGCGATTGCGCCGAGCCCCTTATGCAAAAAGGTCCTCATACAAAAGGTCCTCATGCAAAAGGTCCTCATGCAAAAAGCTCCGCGCAAGGCGGAGCTTTCATTGCAAGCAAGCCTGTCGCAAGTGAGCCCTACGTCAGTGGCCGAAGAACAGCCACAGCAGAATGATCACCGGGATCGGCACGCCAACCATCCAAAGCAATAATCCTCGTCCCATTGCGTCCTCCTCCAAATTGCATTGTCGAAGAGAGAACGCAGGGGGCGGGTGCTGGTTCCAAAGAGGCAGGCTTACCAGTGGCCGGTGTTGGGCATCGAGGACCACGGCTCCTGCGGCGCCTTCGGCTCGCCCTTCTGCAAGATCTCGATCGAGTGCAAATCCGGCGAGCGGACGAAGGCCATGTTGCCGTCGCGCGGGGGACGGTTGATGGTGACGCCGGCCTTTTGCAGCTTCTCGCAGGTGGCGTAGATGTCGTCGACCTCATAGGCGAGGTGGCCGAAGAAGCGGTCCTCGCCATATTTCTCCTCGTCCCAATTCCAGGTCAGCTCGACCAGCGGCGCGCCGCGCGATTGCGGCTGCTTCTTCAGCGCCTCGAGATCGTCCGACGAGCACAGGAACACCAGCGTGAAGCGCGCCTTGTCGTTCTCGATCCGCCGCACCTCCTTCAGTCCCAGCGCATCCTGGTAAAACTTCAGCGCGACATCGAGATTGCGCACGCGCAGCATGGTGTGGAGGTATCGCATGGTTGTTGCTCCCTTTGGTTCGGGCCGGGACGGCGGGTAGCAAATAGCAGGAAAGTTGGAGGAGTGGCAGGGGCCGCGTGCACATGCACGTGAGGAGGAAATGGCGGGTGGACCAAAGCCGCAGGGCCGCAAGGTGGCGATCGCAAATGAATTTAATGCACTGGACTGCACCCCCTCAAGTGCGACACGGCAGAGACGGTGAGTGCATCATATTGACTTATCCGTCAGGCGTGGCCCCGAAGCTCGCGGAGCGAGCAGGGTACCCAACTTATCAGACAACCGGGACCACCTCATTCGTCGCTGCTCCAGGGGTGGAATCACCACGATGGTGAAAAGGTTGGAGATGTGAGTTAGTGGAAATCATGCGCCGTGTTTTGGAGCCTTCCCACAGGGCTGATTAAGGCGTTGGCAGATGAACTCCTGCGGAGATGACGCGACTAACCGCTATGGCCAATATTCTAGGCGAGCTTCTGTTCGCACTTATCCACTCGATTGTTGCTGGATGGGCGTATGCGCTCTGGGTCAAACTTGCGACATGGCTCGACCCGAAAATCCAACCGCGTTGGGTGAAGGTTGCCGTAGGAGGCCTCCTCGGCCTGGCAGCCTTTTTCATGATTCCGACAGTGATGGGGCTGTTGGGTTTTTGAAAACAACGAAATCCATTCTCATCATTACATTGGCAATCGGGGCGCTCGTCTCGACGGTGCTGCTCGTCATGGAGCAGCTAACCGACCACTCCATCGCTGTGATGGCGTGGGAGATGCCCGGCATCTCCGCAGCTTACCTTTTCTGGGGAGCGGTAGGCGGTTCCGTTTTCTTGGGCGTAGCCATCGCTTGGGCCGTGAATGCAATCGTTTACGGGGCGCCTGTCTTCGTTGTCCTTGTCGTCGCCAAGCTAGCAATTCGCGGTCTACCGAAGTGACCTGGCAATTAAGGTGACAGTGCTGGATGTTGATCTTTCCGTCAGGCGTGGATCGTCAATTTGTTCGCCTCAGTCATTGGCGGCCTGGTCGCGGTTGCCCTGATCGGAATGGCCATGGAGGCGATGCTGATCTGAAAAACCGCCCCTGACATTGCCAGGGGCGGTTTTCGAAAATTCACGCGAACCGCTATCCACTCTCGTTCGAAAGCGTTCTAGTGACCGGTGCCGGGCTTCGTCGTCTTCGGCGGCTTGCCGTCTTCGATGCGGCCTTCGTTGCGCAAGTCACGACCCTCTTGAGCCTTCTTCTGGCTCTCAGGGGACTTGCCGTGTTCGTTCATCTCTTCTTTGATGTACCCGGCGCCTTCCTTCACTTTACCTTCAACGCTCATGACGATCTCCTTGTCTGGAGATGAGCTAACTCGCGTGAGAACTGACCGTTCCGGTGCGCCCATTATTGTTAGGAGTGCATTGCAAGGATGCATTTGGTGAGGGTGCACTTGCCGGGAACAGGTTAGTTGTCAGCGCGTACCGATGCGTTGATGTCGCGGGCAGAAACCGGAAAAATGCGCCGCGTCCAACATCCCCATTGCGTCCGGCTGTCACCCGGCAGTGCGTTGGACAACGCGGCTTCGCTCGACAGGTTTCCAAAAGCTTCGAGAGTGAGCTATCGCGTCTGAAGAAACACTTGGTGGATGGCTCGCTCGTGGCGCATCCTTCGAGACGCCCGCCTGCGGCGGGCCCTCAGGATGAGGTCGGTCTTGCGGCGAGACATCAGTCCCCGTCAGACCCTCGCTATGAAACGGCCGCGCCGCTTTGTGGAAAGCTACGCGGCCGAAAGGCAAGCCGTACAGGAGCCTGGCTTACTTCATGTTGCTGCGGGTCTTGGTGCCGCCCTGGTCGCTGCCGGGGCCGGAGCCACCCTGGCCGGAGGCGTCGGGCCTCACCATTCCGCCCTTGTTCATGCGGTCATGGCTCATGCCGGTCGTGCCTCTGGTCATCGTGCCCTTGTTCGAGTTGGACATGCCGGGCTTCTGCATGTTGTCGGTCTGCGCAGCGGGGCCGGTCTGGGTCTGGGCAAAGGCTGAGCCGCACATGAGGCCGAGGGCGGCGGTCGCAATGATAAGCTTCTTCATCTCAAACTCCTGGTTGGTTGTGTGCGCCAACGGGAGCGCAGAAGCCCGGTTCCTAAACCGGGCGTTCCGGAGCAAAGAAATTCTCGTCTGCAGCTAGGCTGCGATCCGTTGCGTGATGGGCGCCGTCAGTTGCTTGAGCACTTCCGCGTGCTCCAGGTCGGGAACCGCGATGGCCGTGTGGCTGTACATCACATGGGTTCGTGATTTTGCAATCTGGTCCAGGATCTCGCCGCCCTTGATGACGTGGAGGCCCATGCCCTGTTCGGACGGGAAGATCGCCAGCACCACGTCATAGGCCGTGATGACGGCGCGAAGCGCTTCGGCCTTGTCTTCGGCAATGTCGACAAACACGCGAACGTCAGCCGCGAGTTCACGCAGCTCGTTAAAATCCAGCACTGTGGGGTACTCCAACGCAACGATACTGCGAGGAGCTTGGCGGGGTTAGGTTACTGAAGTCTCAACGGGGCATGCCCAGACACAGGTTTCACGACGAGATGACTCCGCGAGGCAGGTCACCTGATACGCAGGTCACTTGATGCTCAGTTCACTTGGCGTACCCTTGGGAGCGGAGCCACGCGATCTTGCGATCTCCGTTGATCCAGTCGTCGGCATCTGCCTTGCTGGTGAAGCCCTTGATTTCGCGCTGTTCGCTGCCCGGGTAATCCGCCAGGATTTTCCAGTCGTTGTCTGCAATGCGGACGGTTTTGAAGGTCACTTTTGTTTTTGCCATGCCCCATTATGCAGGAGATGGCCTGAAAAGAGAACCTGCCTTGTGATGGTCGTCCGCGTGGCTCGGGCGCAGAGCTCGGGTCCGGCCTGATCGGCATGACGCCGCCGGTCCCGGAAAAAGCGAAAGCCCCGCCTGGGGGAAAGCGGGGCTCTCTGATGGGGTGAAGCTTGGGGACTTCAAAGAGTTAGACGCCTCAGCCGGCGAATGGTTCAATCCAGTAGCGGCGCTGGCTGCGGCATCTTTTCGGGGGCGGTCGGGCCCCCCGCAGAACCCTGCTTGCGTTTTAGGCCTCGATGGGTTCTAAGCCCCGTCACTTCATGAAAGTTGGCATGAATCAGAAGCGCGTTGCGCGGTCGGACCGCCTCCTGAGCAAAGCCTGCTCACGCGCACAGAAGGAAATTCAGACATGGCGAAGATGACGAAGACCCAATTGATTGATGCAATTGCCGAGGGCACGCAGCTGTCGAAGAACGACGTGAAGTCGGTCATCGAGTACATGGCGACGGTTGGCTATAAAGAGCTCAACGAATCCGGCGAGTTCGTCATTCCCGGCTTCGCGAAGATGTCGGTGGTGAACAAGCCTGCGACCGAAGCCCGCATGGGCGTCAATCCCTTCACCAAGGAGCCGATGCAGTTCGCGGCGAAGCCGGCGAGCAAGTCGGTGAAGGCCTCGCCGCTGAAGGTGGCCAAGGACTCTGTTTAAAGAGCACTCCGTCTAAAATGAGCGCCCGTCCAAGGCGCTGGCATTTTCGTTGCGGCGGCTTGCTTCGCGAAGCGCCGCAACGAGCGCCGTGTGATGGCGCGGGCTAGAAGGAACTCTCGGGCTGTGTCAGGCTTTGCTTCCGACAGGGAGGAAACCCTATGGCCAGCTTAAGCGAGGAAGAGATTCGAAACCGCGCCTATCACCTCTGGAAAGAGGCCGGCGAGCCCGCGGGGACGATGGACACCTTCTGGTACGAGGCCGAGAAGGAGCTGCTCGCCGAGCGGCGCAAGCAAGGCGAAGTGCCGCCGGGGATGACCGACAATTTGCCGGTCTGACGGAGTCGTCAAAGAAAAACCCCGGACCTTCGGACCGGGGCTCGTCGAGCTGGACGGCCGCGTCGCGACACGCCGCCAGCACCACTGAATTCGCCAGGACAACGTGCAGCGGGACAAACGTTCCGGCCGCTACTCCGGCTTTGTCGACACGTCGATGATCGCCGGCGTATCGACCTGGCGCTCGCGCCAGACGACGAAATCGCATTTGGGATTGAGCCACTGATATTCGGAGCCGCGCGCCTTCAGGTGCGCAAGCGCTGCATGGTGTGCACTGGTCTCGTCCGGCGCCTCGACCATGATCTCCACGGTCTCCTCGATCTGACGCACCACTTCGACGGCGTAGTATTTTCTGATCACGGTCCCCTCGCTCCGGGAGTGTAACGGGGAGGGCCGAACTGCGTTCCCGCAAGAAAAACCCCGCGCTCGCGCACGGGGTTCTCGTGGCTGACGGCGTTGGGATTTCAGCGCCTGGCCGCCAGCCGTCTCTCAAACCTAAGGTTGAAACTCCAAAAAGCAACCGCGCCAGCGCGATGGATGGTTCAAGGCAATGTGCCCGGCGAATTTCGCGGGGAGGGACTGGACTTTTTGTTCTTATGTTGTTCTGGTGACTCATCTCTTTTGGAGGTGTGCCCATGACTGTCGAGAAACAACGCGAAGTGATCAGGCTCTGGAATCAACTCAGGAAGCTCGAGGGCCCGGCCGCGGAAGAGCTCCGCATCCAGATCCTCGACTGCTTTTCGGAGAAGGAGTTTTCGGAGAAGGAGTCGGCGAAGCGAGCGGCGTGACGAGCGTCGCGCTATTTCGCTGATCACGGGCAACTGCGCCCGACTTCACTGATCGTTAGGAATCGTTTTGCGCTGATTTTCTCGACTCCGATTCGTTCTTTGCGAACGAAATGGAGTCGGATGCAGAACAAGCCATGGCTTCTGTATCGATGTGGGACACGCGTCTCCAAGCCAAGCCGGCGTGATGCTTCGCACGGTCCGGTCCTTGCGTCCTCGTTACAAGATGAGGCGAGGGAGGCGCGACATGGATGCGTGCTGGTTTCTCGAGATATTCGCTGGGATCGCAAAAGTGTTTTGGTACGACCGGCATCCGCGGTTGCGCAAAGACAGGTCGTCAGTGCCGCAGGCGTCGCCGCGATCGAAATCAGACGACACGATGTGATCGAGCGCTCGGTTGCGATGGTGCGCTCGTTCGCGTGCAAACGAATTGTTAAGGGTTGCTTCGCGTGGTTTCGTCTATTCCGATTCGTTCTTTGAGAACGAAAGGCAGGCGAAGCTGGAACAAAGCCGGTCGGCAAACGCGCGAATCGTCTCATCATCGTCTCGACGCTCTCCCTGTCCGGCGCTATCGTTGCTCCCGCGGCGGACGCAACATGAAGAACGGGCTTTATTCCATCCACATCCACATGCTCGACGGCGTAAAGGGCCGCGACAGCGGCGTGCTGATCTTGCGGGACGGCCTGCTGCTCGGTGGCGGCCCTTACTTCTGGTCGCGCGGCTCCTACACGATCGGCCGCGGCACGTCGAAGAACGACTCTTCGAAGGACGGCACTTGGAAGGGCGAGCTTGCCACCAACCAGCATACGCCGTTCGCCGATGGCCTCACCCGGCCGCTGTTCGGCGGCGAGGAGGCGACGAGCGGCTTCTCCGGGACGTTCAGCGACGACGCGGCCGAGGTGTTCGGCACCGTGCTGGTCGCAGGCCATCGCAGCCTCGGGTTTCGCGCCAGCTTGAAGCGGCTCGCCGAGTTCTAAAGACGCTTCGCAAACTCCTAACGGAAGCTTGCCGGAAAGCCGATAACCCTATTCGGTTAGGTTAAAAACCCAATCGCGTTGCGCTTGCCTCTACTTGGGATAGGTCTGTCCGGCGAAGACAGGCAACGACTTTGCCAAGAACCAATTTTGCCAAGAACGAATTCATGACACCATTTTCAGAACCGTCCTTTTATCAAGGCGACCGCCACACCTACCGGCGCATCGCCATCGTCGGCACGCTGTTCTGTCTCGCTTTCGTGGTGATCAGCTTCTCGCTGCGCCCGCAGCTCGAAGACACGCGCGTCGCGGTCAAGGCTGACAGGCTGATGCGCACGGCAGGCCAGGCGCCGCACGCCAACTAGCGCTCGTCGACGGAACTATCCGGATACGCGACACCGCGGTTTGCGAGCGCCACGAAGCCGGCATAGCCGGACAGGTTGACTAGAACTTCAAGCCAAACGGGCATGTCGTGTCTCCTGTCGTGAAGGCAAGCTCAACGTGCGTATGCGCCCCCCGTTCCGGGCCTGCGAGAGTTCCCGTTCGAGAGTGGCGTCAGAGCGGCGAGGAGGGGTCGATCCGCCGGCCTAGGGTCGCCACGGATGAGCTCGACGGTGTCTCTTTCAGAAACTCGGCAATGGCCCGCGCCAGCTCGCCGTCGCTCATTGGCGTCGGCGGCGGACGCAGCGTGCCGACACCGAAATTGCGGACGATCTCGTCGTAATGCTCGTTGCCGGATCCGGGAAGAAGCCTGCGAATTCGGGCCAGCAGCGCGGATATTGGCATTTTTTCCTCCTCGATCATCCGCCCCTTGGCAGCAATGATCGTCCGCTGCCATTTGCCTCCCGTGAAACTGAAAACCCCGCCAGCATCGCGAAGATACTGACGGGGGTCTTCGTGCTGTTGCCTCAACCGGATAGCGGAGGCTTCCGCACTTGCAGGTGCAATCGCGCCCGATCGATTTCGTTCCCCTCGTTTCGTAACTTTTTGACGGCGCTGAGTTCCGCAGCCTGCGCGCAACCATCGCGCGGCGGCGGCGTTGCCCCGGCGAATATCACGGAGGAGATCATGAAGAAGACATTGGCAATTTTGGCTACCGTTGCGGCCGTCGGCGTGACCGCGATTGCTGCGCCTGCGCCCGCCGAGGCGCGTGGTCGCGGCATCGGCCCGGGCCTCGCGTTTGGCTTGGCTGCCGGCGCTATCACCGCGGGCGCTGTCGCAGCGTCCCATCCTTACGGCTACGGCTACGGCCCGGGGTATGGCTACTATGGTCGCCCGGCCTATGGTTACGGCCCTGGCCCGTACGCCTATTATGGCGGCGGACCGTACTATCGCCGCCACCATTATTACCGTCACTGGTAACGGCTGGACCAAATGAAAAGCCCGGGGCAATGCTCCGGGCTTTTTTCATGGATGGTGATCTGGTGTCTTACGGCCAGAGCGAGGGCCGCTCCACCTTGCGGGCATTGTCGAGCGTCGACACGAAATACTCTTCACGCTCGCGCTTGAATTTTTCCTGCGTGGCACGGAAGGCGGCGACACGGGCGGCGATCTCTTCGCGTTCGCGGATTTTGCGTTGTTCGTCCTCGGTCATGTCAAATCCCCTCTACACGTGGAGTATGTGTACACTCCTGAACTCAAGCACTGCCGCCGCAATCGCGTTGAGTCGCGTCAACATATGCATTGGCGCTTCTGATTGGGGCGTCAATGGGGAGGAGGCATTGCAGGATTGTGATATGCGAAGGGCGGAAAGAATTGCCGACCACGCTTGCGGGGCAGTGGATAAGAGCGTCAACAGTCTTGTCGCTTGCGCACATTGCAGCTAGCGCAAAACAAATCAGCAAAATTAATCAGTAAAACAAACCGGCAAAACAAAAAGGCAAAACAAACGGGAGGCGGCGTTGATTGCATCGGATCTTCGCAGCGGCGTCGAATGTCTCGGCGACATGATCGCCGAGGCCAAACGGATCGTGCCGTTCACCGGCGCCGGCATCTCGACCGAATGCGGCATCCCCGACTTCCGCTCGCCGGGCGGAATTTGGACGCGCAACCGTCCGATCCCGTTCGATGAGTTCGTCGCCAGCCCGGAGGCGCGTGACGAATCCTGGCGCCGGCGCTTTGCGATGGAGGAGGTCTTCGCGGCCGCCAAGCCTGGCCGCGGCCATCGCGCGCTCGCCGCGCTCTACCGCGCAGGCAAGGTTCCCGCGATCATCACCCAGAATATCGACAATCTGCACCAGGCCTCGGGCTTCGCTGCAGAGCACGTGATCGAACTTCACGGCAACACCACTTATGCGCGCTGCATCGGGTGCGGGCAGGCCTATCCGCTCGACTGGGTGAAGCGCCGCTTCGACGAGGCGGGCGCCGCGCCCAACTGCACCGCGTGCGACGAGCCGGTGAAGACTGCCACGATCTCCTTCGGCCAGATGATGCCCGAGGACGAAATGCAGCGTGCAACCGCTTTGTCGCAAGCCTGCGACCTCTTCATCGCGACCGGTTCCTCGCTGGTGGTATGGCCGGCCGCGGGCTTTCCGATGATGGCGAAGAGATCAGGTGCACGTCTGGTGATCATCAACCGGGAGCCGACCGAGCAGGACGATATCGCCGACCTCGTGATCCGCCACGACATCGGCGAAACGCTCGGGCCCTTTGTCGCTAATTGAGGCGGTAGTTTGATTCGCGGCCGTGCAAGCTGTTCATAGGTTCCGGCGAATCTCTTTTTTGTCTATGCGTCGCAACCGGGAGTGTTATCTTTTGAGTCGAAAGATTCGCGTCGCGTCGAGTTGAGAAGATTCTCTGTTGGGAAGATTCTCTAGATTCTCTAAAGACGCGTGATTCGGCGCCGCTATTCAGGCGGGTCGCATGGCATGTGTGGGGTCCGGGGTTATGGGGTCGTCGGACGGATTTGAGTCCAAGAAGGTCGGAGTTCCCTCCGTGGGCGAACACGGCGGTGGTGGTCGCGACAGCGCGCTTAGTCCCTTCACCGAACTTGGTGAGGGCAGCGCCAATCTCGTCGCGGTTCACGGCGTTATCAAATGGTTCGATGCCTCAAAGGGCTACGGCTTCATCGTTCCCGACAATGGCTGGCCCGACGTGCTTCTGCACGTTACTGTGCTTAGGCGTGACGGCTTCCAGACCGCTTACGAGGGCGCCCGCATCGTCGTCGAGTGCATCCAGCGCGCCAAGGGCTACCAGGCCTTCCGCGTGGTTTCGATGGACGAATCGACCGCGATCCATCCGGCGCAGATGCTGCCGCCGCGCACCCATGTCTCGGTCACCGCGACCAGCGGGCTGGAGCGAGCCCAGGTCAAATGGTTCAACCGGCTGCGCGGTTTCGGCTTCCTGACCTGCGGCGAGGGCACGCCCGACATCTTCGTGCACATGGAGACACTGCGCCGCTTCGGCATGACCGAACTGCGGCCCGGCCAGTATGTCCTGGTCCGCTTCGGGCCCGGCTCCAAGGGCATGATGGCGGCCGAGATCCATCCCGAGACGGGGTCGCCGGTCTCGTCCCACTAATTCCAATTCCCGCGATCGTGAGCAGAGGCGCGTTGGCTGACCGGCGCGCCTCTGGCTTTTCCGGCGACCGCCGCGTAAGGACTGGCCCAGTCCCACGCCTCGAGTGCCGTCCATGAATTTCGATCGAAAGGCCGTCTTCGCCGTTGCGAAGGGGTGGCTTGCCGCCATCCTCGTCGTCGCCGGCTGTGCCGTCGCGAGCGCACCCGTCCGCGCCGCCAGCTTCCAGCCGCTCGAGATCGTCACCAAAAACGGTGTGCAGGTGTTCTCGGTCGAAATCGCGACGACGGAGGAGGAGAAGCAGACTGGCCTGATGTACCGCAAGGAATTGGCCGACGGCAAAGGCATGCTGTTCGACTTCAATCCCGAGCAGGAAGTCTCGATGTGGATGAAGAACACCTATGTGTCGCTCGACATGATCTTCATTCGCGCCGACGGCCGCATCCTGCGCATCGCCGAAAATACCGAGCCGATGTCGACCAGGATCATCTCATCCAGGGGGCCCGCGCGCGCCGTTCTGGAGGTGGTGGCGGGGACGGCGCAAAAATACGGCATCCGCGCCGGCGATCGCGTCGGCCACCCGCTGTTCGGTAGCAAGTAGGCGGGAAGGGGTTATTGCCCCCGTCCCTGGCGGTCTTTTTAGGAAGCTTGCGGGGGCGCCTTGGAAAGCTTGCTGGCGCTTTGGGAAGCGTGTATCGACGGGGCTCGCCGGACATTCGGGGTATAGCGCAGCCTGGTAGCGCGGCAGTTTTGGGTACTGCAGGTCGTTGGTTCGAATCCAGCTGCCCCGACCAGCGATTTCAAGTACTTACGGCAGAAATGCAAAGCCCGATCTTCCCAGTAATTTGGATTGGGAAGACCATGGGAAGTCTGAACGCTTAGCGGGCTTGCGGGCTCGGCTGCCGCGGCACCGTACCGGCCGGCATCTCGATCAGGGCGACGCGCTCAAGGGACAGAGTGCTCTCCTCCGCCAGATCCAGGCAGATGCGCTCCATGCGCGCGAGCTCGTCGATGTCGCGCTGATGTTGTCACCCGGCCGATCAGACTCCGGCACCGCAACCGTCGTCAAGCCCCGCAGCCCTAGTTCTTATTTTGCAGCTGTTGCGCCCGCTCACGATACATCGTCATTTCAAGCTCGAACGTTTTTCGCTCGGCATCTGATCGCTGCCTGCGGCTCAATTTGCGAAGTGCAATGGCCTTGGCTATCGCGCGTTGAGCGCGGTCCAACAATTCCTGGGTCTTGGGACTGAATTGCTCTGTCACACAAGCACTCCCTGCTAGCAGGCGGGGGAGCGCTATGGCGTCTCTCAGTCAGCGGCGCCCGATACCGTGGCCGCTGATGGCAGCTAACGTATCACGAGCGCGGCGGAGGTCCTATTCAGGCGCCTGCAGGCCGGGAGACGCCAGCCACTCGCTCATGTGCGAGCCGGTTTCAGCTTGTCGGGCCTTGCGGATCAGTGCCTCGCGGGCAGCGCCCGGTGGAAGTGTGTTGGCTTTCTCGCGAAGTCGCTTCGCTTCCTCGGTAAGCCGTACTTCGAGTGGGGAGGATTGGATGATCCTGCGTCGTGGCGCCATGGTCATACTCCAGCCAATGAACTCGCGCCCAACGTACAATGATGGTTCCGGTTCCCGCAAATCAGGCACCTGTGATCGTCAAAATGGTGAGAAGCGGGAATTGGTCATGAATGACCATGTCACCGAGGGGGCTTACTCTTTTTCCTCGGTCCAGGTCTGTGGTCCAGGTCTGCGCACCGCATTCGCACTTGAACATGCGAACTATTTTACCGTTTTGCGGGTTGAGCATTTTCAAGACGGAAAGAGGCTTCCTGCCGCACTCGTCGCAGGGCTTAACCGGGTTGGATCAAAACTGGAAAACACTTCGTTCTTGAAATCGCGATCCACTGCTATCACCACACCATCGAGCGACACTAAGTACCATAGTGCACACTCGTTCTCGAACTGGCGGAGCGATATCGGGTGGCGCTGGAAACGGCCACGGACATTTTCACGCGCCACCACCTCGAAGCGATGGAACACAGTTACCGGACTAGGCGGACAGCGAACGGGCGCTCCGAAAATCTGGACGGATGGTCGATGCCCTAGGGTCTGTTGGGATTCAGGATTCTCATCGGGGCTTGGTTGTGATTCAAGCTTGGGATGGACCGATTCGTTTTGACTGACGCCCAATGGGCGAAGATGGAGCCGCATTGTCTTGGCAAGCCGGGAGATCCGGGCCGCAGCGGCAAGGACAACCGACTGTTTGTCGAGGCCGTTCT